>NZ_CP117709.1:4768796-5415694 GCF_028622875.1 Streptomyces sp. MMBL 11-1
TGACCTGGAGCATCAGCCGGTCGGCCGCCCGCCACACGTCGACCGTGGCCCGGGTCGCACGGGCGTGCTTGCTGATGTTCTGGAGCAGCTCCGAGACGGTGAAATACGCGATGCCCTCGATCGCCTGCGCGGGCCGCGAGTCCAGGTCCACCTCGACCGTCACGGGAACCGTGCAGCGGGAGGCTATCGCGGAGAGCGCGGCGTCCAGACCCCGGTCGGTGAGGACGGCGGGGTGGATCCCCCGGGCCAGGTCGCGCAGCTCCTGAAGGGCCACCTTCACCTCGCCGTGGGCCTCGTCGACCATGCGGGCGGCGGCCTCGGGGTCGTCGATGAGCTTCTCCTTCGCCAGGCCCAGATCCATGGCGAGCGCGACCAGGCGGGCCTGGGCGCCGTCGTGCAGGTCCCGCTCGATGCGGCGGAGGTCGGCGGCGGCGGTATCCACGACCACGCCCCGGTCCGACTCCAGCTCCGAGACCCGCGTGGCCAGCCTGGACGGCCCCAGCAGGCCGGTGACCATCAGCCGGTCCACCGTGAGCAGACCCCGCACGATCCACGGCGCCGCCAGCACGAGTGCCAGGCCCACCGCCCCGGTCACCGCCAGCTCGGCCGGCGAGTCCAGATACTCCTGGTGGGTGCGGTCCCCGTACAGCTGGAGACCGTCCTGCCCCCCGAACACCGGGAAGAGCCAGAACCACAGCGGGTACGTCAGCGCCGCCAGGCCGTACGTCCAGAAGGTGATCGCGACGACGAACGTGAACACGGCCCACGGGAAGTGCAGCAGCGTGTACAACAGGTGCCGCCAGGACACCCCGCTCTTGAGGACCGCGCCCATCCAGGACATCGGGCCGCCGGTCTTCCCCCGCACCCGCTCCGGGTCCGCCACCTCCACCCGCAGCAGTCCGCGCGCCCGGTGCCGCTCCAGCGCGCCGAAGCCCCGGCAGACGGCGAGTCCGGCCGCGAGGACCGGTATCCCGATGAAGGTGACCAGCAGCCCCGCGCTCATCGACGTCATGGTGACCGCGAAGACGAACATCGCCGTGCTGAGCGGGAAGCTCAGCAGCGTGTAGAGCAGCTCGCGCCAGGCGCGGGCCTCCAGCGGCGCACGCAGCGGGGCGGGGAGGAAGTGCGTCGCAGGGGTCTTCGCCCCGAAGCCGGGGCCGGAACCCTGATGCTCCCGGTCCCGCGTGTCCGGTCCGTATGCCGTGGCCATGAGTCCCGTCCGTTCCGTCTCTGTCCGAAGTCTTTCAGTGGGCTGTGCGTGGGGCGCGCGCCGCGGTGGCGCCGGAGGCGGCCCGCCACCCGGGACCGTTCTCCCTCAAGGGTGCTGGCCGGCGGCCTTCCGCACCATGAGGTCCCTCTCCGTATCCGCCCGGGGGTTTTCCCCACCCCCGCCGGCCGGGCGGTCAGGCGGCCGGCCGGCCGGCGGTCCGGTCACGCCAGGGCAGCTCGGCGGTGACGGTCGTCGGCCCGCCCTCCGGCGAGTCCAGGACGAACACCCCGTCGACCGCGTCGAGCCGCTCGGCGAGCCCCGCGAGACCCGTACCGCCGCCGTCCATCCGGGCCCCGCCCCCGCCGTCGTCCGTGACCTGGAGCATCAGCCGGTCCCCCGAACGCCACACGTCGACGGAGGCCGACCGCGCTCCACTGTGCTTGCTGACGTTCTGGAGCAGCTCCGAGACGGTGAAATACGCGATGCCCTCGATGGCCTCCGCCGGACGTGCCCGGAGGCCCACCGACACCTTGACCGGAACCGTGCAGCGGGAGGCGATGGCGGAGAGCGCGGCGTCCAGGCCCCGGTCGGTGAGGACGGCGGGGTGGATGCCGCGGGCCAGGTCGCGCAGCTCCTGAAGGGCCACCTTGATCTCGCCGTGGGCCTCGTCGACCATGCGGGCGGCGGCCTCGGGGTCGTCGGTGAGCTTCTCCTTCGCCAGACCGAGCCCCATGGCGAGGGCGACCAGGCGGGCCTGGGCGCCGTCGTGCAGGTCGCGCTCGATGCGGCGGAGGTCGGCGGCGGCGGTGTCCACGACCACGCCCCGGTCCGACTCCAGCTCGGCGATACGCCGCTCCAGCTCGTCCGAGGGCGACAGCAGCCCGCGCGCCATCGCCCGGTCCACCGTCGTCAGCCCCCGCGCGATGAACGGCAGCACCGGCCACAGGACGAACAGGCTCGCCAGCGTCACCGCGAACGTCAGCACGCCCCACGGCAGTCGGATGAACCCGTACAGCAACGCCCGCCAGCCCACCGGGTCCTTGAGCCCCGCCCACAGCCGGGTGAAGAACCCCTGATCCCGATGGCCGCGCGCCAGCGGGCTCGGCTCCTCGACCCGGACGCCGAGCATCCGCCGCGCCCGCCACCGCTCCAGCCGGCCCAGCAGCCGGGAGCCCTGGAGCCCGCCGACCAGCAACGGCAGACCGATCACGGTGACGGAGAGCCCGGCGCCCACGGCGATCACGACCACGGTGTAGACGAACCCGACGACGGCCAACGGCAGATTGGCGAGCAGATACGCGACCTCCCGCCAGGCCCACCGGTCGAGGGCGAAGCGGGCGGGCGGCAGCCGGTCGGGATCCGGCACGGAAGGGCTCATGGTCATACCCACAGCCTGCCGGGCCGCTCCCGCGCACACCATGGGGCTCATGGGTGGGGTGAAGTAGGGATAACCCCACCTGATGCCCGACGCGGCTGCTTACGCTCCGTTTAGCAGGCCCTAGACTCCCGTGCGTACAAACAGGTACAGGTACCACGGGACAGATGCGGACGACGAGGGAGCGAGGGGCGGACGTGGCCGACGTTACGGACGTGACCGGCGTGGCGGACGCGGTGGGCATGACCGGCGTGGCTGACGTGATGGACGTGACCGGCGTCACGCACGCGATGGGCGGGGTCGGCGGGTCCGGCGGGTCCGGCGTTCCGCTGGACGGGTCCACCGCGCTCGCCTCGGAGTACTTCCAGAGCTATTCGGTCATCGGTCTGCTCGCCCTGGTCGGCGTCCTGTTCGTCGCCGTGGCCTTCGGGGCCGGGCGACTGCTGCGCCCCGTCGTCCCCACCCCGGAGAAGCTGCTCACCTACGAATGCGGCGTCGACCCGGTCGGCGAGGGCTGGGCGCACACCCAGGTCCGCTACTACGTCTACGCGTTCCTGTACGTGATCTTCGCCGTCGACTCCATCTTCCTGTTCCCGTGGGCCACGGTGTTCGCGGCGCCCGGATACGGCGCGACGACCCTGGTCGAAATGTTCGTCTTCCTCGGCTTCCTGGCCGTGGGACTGCTCTACGCATGGAAGAAGGGCGTCCTCGCATGGGCCTGACGAGTCGGCCGACCCCCGCGTCGCAGCAGCCCGCGCCCCCGTCCGATCCGGTCCTCCTGCCCGAGCCCAAACGGCTCGGCGTGCTCTCCCGGCTCGCCCCCGAGCCGATGAAGGTCGTCCTCAACTGGGGCCGCCGCTACAGCCTCTGGGTCTTCAACTTCGGACTCGCCTGTTGCGCCATCGAGTTCATCGCCGCGTCCATGGCGCGCCACGACTTCATCCGGCTCGGCGTGATCCCGTTCGCCCCCGGCCCCCGTCAGGCCGACCTCATGATCGTCTCCGGCACGGTGACGGACAAGATGGCCCCGGCCGTGAAGCGGCTGTACGAGCAGATGCCCGAACCGAAGTACGTCATCTCCTTCGGCGCCTGCTCCAACTGCGGCGGCCCCTACTGGGACTCGTACTCCGTGACCAAGGGCGTCGACCAGATCATCCCCGTCGATGTGTACGTACCCGGCTGCCCGCCCCGGCCCGAGGCGCTGCTCCAGGGCATTCTCAAGCTCCAGGAGAAGATCGCGCGCGAATCCCTCGCCGAGCGGTACGCCTCCGGGGGCACCGGGAGCACCGGGGGCGCCGGTTCCACGGGCGGCGGCCCGTCCACCGAGGCCCTCCGCAGCGGCCTGGTGGCCGCGCCGACGGCCCCCGCCCCGACGGCCCCTGCCCCGACGCCGGGGGAGGAGCGGTGATGAGCGACAGCGACCAGCACACACCATCCGCCGCCGAGGCCTACGACCGGCTGCCGGACGCGGTCACCGACCTGTTCGGCGACCGGGCCACGGCGGAGTCCGCGTACGACCTGCTGACCGTCGACGTCCCCGCCGCCGCGTGGCTCACCGCGCTGCGGACCGCCCGCGACGAACTCGGGTGCACCTACTTCGACTGGCTCAGCGCCGTGGACGAACCGGGCACGGGCTTCCGCGTCTGCGCCCATGTCGCGGCCCTGGGCACGGGTACGGTGCGGCGGCTGATGGTACGCACGACCGTGCCGCACGAAGCGGCGGTCCTGCCCAGCGCCATCGACGTCTACGCGGGCGCCGCGTGGCACGAGCGCGAGACCCACGAGATGTTCGGCGTCGCGTTCGACGGCCACCCCCACCTCGTACCGCTGCTCCTGCCGGAAGGGTTCGAGGGCCACCCGCTGCGCAAGGACTTCGTCCTGGCCGCGCGCGTCGCCAAGGCCTGGCCCGGGGCGAAGGAACCGGGGGAGCCGGCGGAGGGCCACACCGGCCCCAAGCGTCGCGCGATGCTCCCGCCCGGGGTCCCCGACCCGAACGAATGGGGCCCGCTGAAGGGCCAACTTCCCCCGGCCGCCGCACGCCCGGGCCGATCAGCCCGCCCCTCGGCCGACCGCCCGCCCCGCCGCACCCGCACCGCGAGCGAGGGCTCAGCGGCACAACGCCCCACGGCGAGCGGCATGGAGACCCCCGCGAAGTCCGGCGCGGAGGCCGGCGCGGAGTCCCCTGCGTTTACCGGTGTGGAGGCCGCCCCCACGGTGGCCCGTACGGAGGCCCCCGCGACGCCGGACGCATCCGCGCCCCCGGAGGCGCCCCCGGCGACCCGGGGGCGCCGCTCCCGGTCGGCGTCCGAGGGCTCGGCAAGCCAGCAGCCGCCCCCGGACGCCCCTGCCGCGACCCCGCCCGCCCCGGCGCGCCGTTCCCGGTCGGCCTCGGGAGGTTCGGCCAGTCAGCGTGCGGCGTCCAAGGCGTCCGGGGACGCACCCGGGCCGCCGCCCCGGGTGCGCAGCACGGACGCCCCGTGGCACGACGCCCGACCGGCCTTCGACGATGAACCGGAGGCACCGGCGGCCGGGTCCTCTCAGCCCCTCCGGCGTGCGAGGAGCGGGGGTACGGCGGCAGAGCCCTCGGTTCGGGAAGGGGAGGGCAACGGAGCCACCGCCGACGAAGCCACCCCCGCCCCGGCCCCCACAGCTGACGAAGCCATCCCCGGCGAAGTTGCCCCCGACAGGCCCACCCCAGACAAGCCCGTCCCCGACAAGTCCACCCCCGACAAGTCCACCCCAGACAAGTCCACCCCAGACCATCCCGCCGGAGGCGATCCCGAGTGAACGACGTGTTCGACGTCGCCCTCCGCCTGGCCATCGTCTTCGCCGTGTTCCTGGTCGCCCCCCTCCTCGTGGGGCAGACGGAACACAAGGTGATGGCCCACATGCAGGGCCGCCTGGGCCCCATGTACGCCGGCGGCTTCCACGGCTGGGCCCAGCTCGTCGCGGACGGCGTGAAGTTCGCGCAGAAGGAGGACGTGGTCCCGGCCGCCGCCGACCGCCGCGTCTTCCAGCTCGCCCCCGCCGTCGCCCTCCTCCCGTACCTCCTCGTCCTCGTGGTCATCCCCGTCGGCCCCGGCGACGGCGCGGTCGGCCAGGCCGTCGACGCGGGCATCTTCTTCGTCCTCGCCGTCATGGGCATCGGCGTCCTCGGCTCGCTCATGGCGGGCTGGGCCTCCGCCAACAAGTTCTCCCTCCTCGGCGGTCTCCGCACCGCCGCGCAGCTCCTGTCCTACGAGCTGCCGATGCTCCTGACCGCCGCCTCCGTGGCGATGGCGGCCGGGACGGTCTCGCTCACCGGCATCCTCGACGCGTTCGCGTGGTGGTGGCTGCCCTGGCAGATCGTCGGCGCGCTGGTCTTCTTCGTCGCCGGTCTCGCCGAGTTGCAGCGCCCGCCGTTCGACATGCCGGTGGCCGACTCCGAGATCATCTTCGGCGCGTACACCGAGTACACCGGTCTGCGCTTCGCCCTGTTCCTCCTCGCCGAGTACGCGGGCATCGTCGTCCTGTGCGCGCTGACCACCGTCCTGTTCCTCGGTGGTTGGCACGGCCCGTTCGGCGCCGACGGACTCGGCTGGCTCTGGACCGTCCTCAAGACCGCCCTCCTCGCGTTCGTCGTCATCTGGCTGCGCGTCAGCTACCCGCGCCTGCGTGAGGACCAGTTGCAGAAGCTCGCCTGGACCACCCTCGTCCCGCTCGCCCTCGCGCAGATCGCGCTCACCGGCATCGTGAAGGTGGCGATCAACTGATGCCCCCGATCCCCGGATCAGGCCTGGCCAAGGGCCTCGCCGTCACCCTGCGCACGATGACGAGGAAGACCGTCACCGCGCAGTACCCGGACACCCAGCCCGAACTCCCGCCCCGCTCCCGCGGCGTCATCGGGCTGTTCGAGGAGAACTGCACGGTCTGCATGCTCTGCGCCCGTGAGTGCCCCGACTGGTGCATCTACATCGACTCCCACAAGGAGACGTCGCCGCCCGCCGCCCCCGGCGGCCGTGAGCGCAGCCGGAACGTCCTCGACCGTTTCGCCATCGACTTCTCCCTCTGCATGTACTGCGGTATCTGCATCGAGGTGTGCCCCTTCGACGCGCTGTTCTGGTCGCCCGAGTTCGAGTACGCGGAGACGGACATCCACGAACTCACCCATGAGCGCGACAAGCTCCGCGAGTGGATGTGGACCGTGCCGGAGCCGCCCGCCCTCGACCCCGGGGCCGAGGAGCCGAAGGAGATCGCCGCCGCCCGCAAGGCCGCTGACAAGCTCGCCGCCCAACGCGCGCAGGAACAGCGGGACCAGGCAGACGAGAAGGGAGGGACCCCCTGATGCTGCACACCGCACCCTCCTTGCTCGCCGCCGCCGCCGCCTCCGCCTCCGCCACCTCCACCGCCGCAGGCGACCATCCCGGCTTCCTCTCCCCGTCCGGCGTCGAGGTCGCGTTTCTCCTCGTCGGCCTTGTCACCCTCGGCGCCGCCGTCGTCACCGTCACGACCAGGCAACTGGTGCACGCCGCCCTCTGGCTCGTCGTGGCGCTCGGCGGACTGGCCGTCGAGTACCTCCTGCTCACCGCCGAGTTCATCGCCTGGGTCCAGGTGCTGATCTACGTTGGTTCCGTCGTCGTCCTCCTCCTCTTCGGCCTGATGCTCACCCGGGCCCCCATCGGCCGCTCCCCGGACGCCGATTCGGGCCATCGGTGGGTCGCCCTCGGGGTGGCCGCCGCGGCGGCGGCTGCCCTCGTCTGGGTCGTGGTCGACGCCTTCCGTACCACCTGGATCGACCTCGACGGCCCGGCCCAGGGCTCCACCGAGGTCACCGGCGCCTTCCTGTTCCGGAACTGGGTGCTGCCCTTCGAGGCGCTCTCCGTCCTGTTGCTCGCCGCTCTCGTCGGCGCGATCGTCCTGTCCCGCAAACACGACACGGACACCACGGTCCGCCCCGGCACCAAGGGGACCACCAGGCCCGGGACCAAGGGGACGACCAGGCCCGGGACCGTGAAGCAGCGCCCGCCCTCCTCACCCGGCGCGCCCGCCTCGCCCGGCACACCTGGCCACGAGGAGCAGAGCTGATGCACCTCGCCTATCCCGCCGTGCTCGCCGCCCTCCTCTTCTGCATCGGCCTCTACGGCGTCCTCGCCCGCCGCAACGCGATCCTGGTCCTGATGTCCGTCGAGCTCATGCTCAACGCCGTCAACCTCAACCTCGTCGCCTTCGACGTCTGGCTCCGCGACACCCTCCACTCCGGCCAGGCACTCACGCTCTTCACCATCGCCATCGCCGCCGCCGAGATCGGCATCGGCCTCGCGATCGTCCTGGCCGTCTACCGCAACCGGGGCACCTCCGCCATCGACCGGCTCCGCGACACCGCCGAGACCGACGACGCCGAGACGCTTCCCGACGCCGTCGACGGCACGGAGCCGCCCCCGGGCGGGGCGGACGGGAGAACAGGGAAGACAGGGACAGGAACAGGGACAGGGACAGGGAAGACAGGGAAAGCGAAGAAGGCAGAGGCCACCACGTGACCATCACGACCCTCGCCGCCCTCGTCCCCCTCCTCCCGTTCCTCGGGGCCCTCGCCGGGCTCGCCGTCGGCCGTACCGCCCCCGGCTTCGTCCGCCCGCTGGCGATCCTCCCGACCCTCACCGCGGCCGTACTCGCCGTGATCGTCGCCGTCCGCCAGGGCGGCGGCCGGGCCGTCGACGCCGCGACCCAGCTCACGCCCACCGGATCGGTCCCGATCGACCTGGCGCTGCACCTCGACGGCTTCGCCGTTCTGGTCGCCGTCCTCGTGACAGTCGTCGCCACCTGCGTACAGCTCTACTCCACCGCCTACCTCCGCGACGACGCCCGCTACCCCTCCTACGCGGCCCTCGTCTCCCTCTTCACCTCCGCGATGCTCCTGGTCGTCTACTCAGGCGACCTGATGGTGCTCCTGGTCGGCTGGGAGATCATGGGCATCTGCTCGTACTTCCTCGTCGGCCACTACTGGGAGACGCCCGAGGCCCGGGCCGCCTCCCTCAAGGCCTTCCTGGTCACCAAGCTCGGCGATGTCCCCTTCCTGATCGGTCTGTTCGCACTCGCCGCCGACACCGGCAGCTTCCGGATCACCAAGATCCTCGCCGCCGTCGGCAACGGTGGGCTCGACCACCCCACCGTCATCGCCCTGCTGCTCCTCGCGGGCGTCGCGGGCAAGTCGGCCCAGTTCCCCCTGCACACCTGGCTGCCCGACGCGATGGCCGGCCCCACCCCCGTCTCCGCGCTCATCCACGCCGCGACGATGGTCGCCGCCGGCATCTACTTCGTGGCCCGGCTGCTGCCCGTCTTCGCGGCCTCCGGCGCGGCGCTCGTCGTCCTCGCCGTGATGGCCGCCGTCACGATGATCGGGTCCGGGCTCGCCGCCCTCGCCCAGGACGACATCAAACGCGTCCTCGCCTACTCGACCATCGGCCAGCTCGGCTACATGTCGGGCGCCCTGGCCGTCGGCGACCGGGGTGCGGCGGTCTTCCACCTGATCTCGCACGGTGCGTTCAAAGCGGTCCTCTTCCTCGCCGCGGGCGTCGTCATCCACGCCGCGGGCACCAACTCGCTCGCCGCCATGTCCCGGATGGGAGGGCTTGCCCGCCGTATCCCGGACGCCTTCTGGACGATGACCGTCGCGCTCCTCGCCCTGGCCGCCATCCCGCCGTTCGCCGGCTTCTTCTCCAAGGAAGCCGTCCTCGTCGCCGCCGAGCACACCGCCCTCGGAGACCGGAGCGTCGCCCCGGCCGCCGCAGGGTGGACGATCCTGATCGCCGGGCTCCTCGCCGCCGTCCTGACCGCCGCCTACGCCGTACGCCTCTGGCTCCTGGCCTTCCGCGGGCGCGGCGCGGAAGCCCCCGACCACGGCGGGCAGCCCGCCGCCATGACCTCCGTCCTGTGGATCCTGGCCGTCCCCACCATCGGCTTCGGCCTCACCGTCGGCATGATCGGCGACTGGTTCGACGGGCACGGCCTCACCCCGTCCCTCACCACCGCCGTCCTCTCCACCGGCGTCACGCTCGTCGGCGGCCTCGTCACCTACGGCGCGTGGCGGCACACCACCGCCATCGCCGCCCGCACCCCCATCGGCGCCGTCGCCGCCCACCCCGGCGTCGAACCCGCCCTCGTCGAAGCCGAGGCCATGACGTCCCACACCGCCGTCTACGGCACCATCGCGGGCGCCCCCGACCCGGCCGACCCCGGCAGGATCCTCCTCGGGCCCCTGCACCGCCACGCGGCCACCGGCTTCCACCTCGACGCCCTGTACACGGTGCTCTTCGTCCGGCCCGTCCAGGGAGCCGCCCGCCTCGTCCGCTTCCTGGACCGCGAGGTCGTCGACACCTACGTCAGCGGATCGGGCGCCGTCACGCGCCTCCTCGGCACCGCCGTCCGCCGGGCCCAGACCGGCAACGTGCAGACCTACGCCGGCGCCCTGCTCGCCGGATCCCTCGTCCTGGCGATCGCCGCCGTCGTCTTCGCCAACGTCAACGCGGGGTCGTGACCGTGATCGATATCAGTGCGTCCGTGATGCAGTTCCTTCTGGCGTTCCTCGTCGTCGCCCCGCTCCTCGGCGCCGTCGCGGCCCTGCTCCCCGCCCCGCCCGGGCTCAAGGGGAAGAACCCCGACCAGGCCGTGCTCCGCCACGGCGTGACGGTCACCGGCGCCGTCCTCATCGCCGCGATCGTCCTGGCCGTCGGCTTCGACCACGACCACCCCGCCACGATGCAGGCGACCACCGACATCAGCTGGATCCCGGCGCTCGACGTCCGCATCCACCTCGGCATCGACGGCATCTCCCTCCCCCTCCTGGTCCTGACCGCGCTGCTGACCTTCCTCTGCGCGCTGTACAGCTACTTCAAGCTGCCCGCGGGCCCCTCACCGAAGGCTTTCGTCGCCCTCGTCCTCGTCCTGGAGTCCGGCACCCTCGCCACCTTCGCCGTCCTCGACCTGCTGCTCTTCTTCCTCGCCTTCGAGATGGTCCTCATCCCGATGTACTTCCTCATCGCCCGCTGGGGCGGCGGCAGGCGGCAGGCGGCCGCCTGGAAGTTCATCCTCTACACCCTGCTCGGCTCGGTCGTCATGCTCCTGGGCATCCTCCTCATCGGGCTGAAGAGCGGCACCTTCGACATGGTGGCACTCGCCACTGACAACGGCCGGGGCCTCACCACGTCCGTGCAGGTCATCGCCGTCATCGCGATCGGTGTCGGCCTCGCTGTGAAGACCCCGATGTGGCCCCTGCACAGCTGGCTCCCCGACGCCCACACCGCCGCCCCCACCGTCGGGTCGGTGCTCCTCGCGGGTGTCCTGCTGAAGATGGGAACGTACGGATTCGTCCGGATCCTGCTCCCCATCGCCCCCGACGGCATGCGGACCTTCGCGCCCTACCTCGCGGCGTTCGCCGTCGTCGGCATCGTCTACGGCTCCCTCGCCTGCCTGGCGCTGGCCCGTACCGGCGCCAAGGGCGATCTCAAGCGGCTCATCGCCTACTCGTCCGTCGGACACATGGGCTTCGTCCTGCTCGGCATCGCCACCATGACCCCCACCGGAGTCAACGGCGCGCTCTTCGCCAACATCGCCCACGGCCTCATCACCGGTCTGCTGTTCTTCCTGGTCGGCGCCGTCAAGGACCGCTACGGCACCGCCGACCTCGACGCCCTCGCCGGAGCGACCGGGGCCGCCCTCTACGGCCGGGCGCCCCGCCTCGGCGCGCTGCTCGCCTTCGCCGCCATCGCCTCGCTCGGCCTCCCCGGACTCGCCGGATTCTGGGGCGAGATGCTCACCCTGTTCGGCGCGTACAGCCCCGCCGAAGGCCTCAGCCGCCCCGCGTTCCGCACCTTCATGGCCATCGGGGCGTTCGGCACCCTGCTCACCGCCGCGTACATGCTCATCGTCGTCCGCCGCGTCTGCATGGGCGAGCACTCGCCCCACTCCCGGCTGTCGCCCGACGACCGGGCCTCGCAACTGGCGGGCGGCCCGCAAGCAGTGTCACGCCCCCAGCCGTCCGAGGCCCAGCCGTCAGGCCCCCAGCCGTCCGAGGCCCAGCCGTCAGGCCCCCAGCCCGCCGGTCCTCAGCAGCCCGGCCCTCAGCAGCCCGGCCCTCAGCCGTCCGAGGCCACCGGAGCCCGGCCCGCCCCCTCCACCACCCCGCAGCTCGCGGACATCCAGGCGTACGAAGCCGCCACCTGGACCCCGCTCGCCGCGTTCACCGTCCTCGCCGGTCTCTGGCCCGCCGTCCTCCTCGGCCTCACCGACCCGGCCGTGCAGAAGCTCCTCGCAGGAGGCAAGTCGTGACCGCGGACCTCAGCACCGCCCCGGGCCTGACCGCCCCCGGCACCGGCGACGCCGCCGGAAGCCTCCTCGCCGCCGACACCCCCAGCGTCGTCCAGTCCATCGACTGGCTCGCCATCGCGCCCCCCACCCTCACCGCGCTCGCCGCCCTGATCGTCCTGGTCGCCGACCTGTTCCTGCCCGCGCACCGCAAACAGCTCCTCGGCTACGGCGCCCTCACCGCCCTCGCCGCCGCCCTGGCGCTCCTGGTCCCCCTGCGCGCCGGGGACCGGGCCACCTTCTGCGTCACCACCGGCGCCCAGGCCTGCAGCTACACCGCCGACCACTTCGCCCTCGTCATCCAGGCCCTCGTCCTCGGCGGCGCGTTCCTCACCGTCCTGCTCTCGCTCGACGACACCCGGAAACTACCGGCGGGGGAGTTCTGGTTCCTGCTCCTGGCCTCCGCATCCGGGGCCGCCCTGCTGCCCGCCTCCCGCGACCTCGCCACGCTCGTCGTCGCCCTCGAAGTCGCCTCGCTGCCCGCGTTCGCGCTCGTCGGCATCGTGCGCGGCGACCGCCGCTCCTCCGAGGCCGCGCTGAAGTTCTTCCTGTCCTCCGTCGTCGCCACCGCCGTCATGCTGCTCGGCGTCAGCTTCGTGTACGCGACCACCGGCACCCTGCACCTCACCGAGATCGCCGCCCGCCTCGACGACGTGCCCCCGGTCCTCGACACCCTCGCCAAGGCCGGCGTCGCCCTCACCCTCGTCGGCTTCGCCTTCAAGACCGCCGCCGCGCCCTTCCACTTCTGGGTCCCCGACACCTACGTCGGCGCGCCGCTCCCCATCGCCGCCTATCTCTCCGTCGTCGGGAAGGCCGTCGGGTTCTCGGGGCTCATTCTGGTCACCGTCATCGCGTTCCCCTCCTACGC
Source organism: Streptomyces sp. MMBL 11-1 (assembly GCF_028622875.1). NCBI lineage: Bacteria > Bacillati > Actinomycetota > Actinomycetes > Kitasatosporales > Streptomycetaceae > Streptomyces > Streptomyces sp. MMBL 11-1. Next base: position 4,781,589 of record NZ_CP117709.1, read on the forward strand.
CGACGTGTGGGGGCCCGCGATCGCCGTCCTCGCCGCCCTCACCATGACCGTCGGCAACGTCGCGGCCCTCCGCCAGAACGCCGACCGCGCCCGCAGCGCCGTCCGCCTCCTCGCCTGGTCATCGGTCGCCCAGGCCGGCTACCTCCTGGTCCCGATCGCCGCCGCCGCGTACTCCGGCGACGACCGGATCGGCTCCACCGTGGCGTACGCCCTCATGTACGCCGTCGTGAACCTGGGGGCGTTCGCGGTCGCCGCCGTCGTCGCCCGCACCCACCCCGGCAACCGGCTCGCCGACTACCGGGGCCTCTACGCCACCCGTCCGCTCGCGGCCCTGGCCCTCGGATTCTTCCTGCTCTGCCTGGCCGGACTGCCACCCGGCATCATCGGGCTCTTCGCGAAGGTCACCGTCTTCTCCGCGGCCGTCGACGCGGGCCTCGGCTGGCTCGCCGTGGTCATGGCCGTCAACGTGGTGATCGCTCTCTACTACTACCTTCAGTGGACCGCGATCCTCTTCCGTACGCCCGAGGGCGCCCCGGAAACCACTGGGGCCGCCACCGGATCCACGGCCTCCGTTCCACCACGCCGATTCGCGATCCCCACCCCGCTCACCACGGCGATCGTGCTGACCGCCACCGCCGGAATCCTGCTCTCCGGGGCCCCGCAGGCCGTCCTGCGCTTCGCCTCCGGCAGCCTTTTCTGAGGCGTTCCGACCCCGCAAGATCGGTTTGCCCGCGGCCCCCGCCGCAGGGCATGGTCTTGGCTGCATACGTCACGTAATCGGCGTGGACGTGTCGGGAGCAAGAGGAAAGAGAGAGCAGTGCTGAACGGGTTCAAGGACTTCATCCTGCGCGGGAACGTCATCTCGATGGCGATCGGTCTCGCTGTCGGGGCCGCCTTCACCGCCGTCGTCACGGGCTTCAGCAACGCTTTCATCACACCGCTGATCGGTCTCGCCACCCGCGGCACCGGAGACTTCAGCAAGGCCTCCTACGAGGTCGACGGCGTCGTGTTCCCCTACGGCCTCTTCATCAGCGCCGCGATCGCCTTCCTGATCACCGCCGCGGTGCTGTACTTCTGCGTCGTGGTCCCCATGGCCAAGGTGCAGAACCGCTTCACCAAGGAGGAAGAGGAGGAGGCCGTCGACATCAAGGCCGCCCTCCGCGACTGCCCGCGCTGCTTCAGCGAGATCCCCTCCGTCGCCTCCCGCTGCGGCCACTGCACCAGCGAGGTCGAGCCCGACCCCGAGGCGCTCTCCCTCGCCAAGCTCCCCGCGCAGCAGCACTGAACGGACAGCGGCACTGAACGGAACAGCAGCACTGAACGGACAGCGGCACTGACCGGAACAGTCGCCCGGACCGGAACGGCAACCCTGACCGGACAGCAGCACTGATCGGAACAGCAGCCAGCCCCGAACGCGGCGCCGCACGCATACCCGAAGGACCCCCGCACCACGAGGAAGCCCGCCACCCGTACGGCCCAGCGCCCCTCCGTACGGGGCCGGGCGCCCGACCGGCGCGAACACGCGGCACAGCCCCGCCCTCCGGCCGCACGCACAAGGGAACTAGCTCCTCCCGCCTGGCGTTGACCAGTACAGGAGGCTCCACTGGGGAGTGGAGCACCACCATGCAAAGGGTTCCCCTGCTGCACCACTTGGAGGGCGTACCGTGCACCGCCGGCACAACGGGCTGAAGACCGCCGTACTCCTCGGGGGACTGTCCGCTCTCATCATCGTCATCGGCAGCTTCTTCGGACGTACGGGACTCGTCGTCGCACTCCTGGTAGCCGTCGGCACCAACGCCTACGCCTACTGGAACAGCGACAAGCTGGCGCTGCGGGCCATGCGCGCCCGGCCCGTCAGCGAGTTCGAGGCGCCTCAGCTCTACCGCATCGTCCGCGAGCTCTCCACGGCGGCCCGCCAGCCCATGCCGCGCCTCTACATCTCCCCGACGCAGGCGCCCAACGCGTTCGCCACCGGCCGTAACCCGCGCAACGCCGCCGTCTGCTGTACCGAGGGCATCCTCCAGATCCTCGACGAACGCGAGCTGCGCGGCGTCCTCGGCCACGAGCTGAGCCATGTCTACAACCGGGACATCCTCATCTCGTCCGTCGCCGGAGCCCTCGCCTCCGTCGTGATGTTCCTGGTCAACTTCGCCTGGCTCATCCCGGTGGGCCGCTCCAACGACGACGAGGGGCCCGGCCTCCTCGGCATGCTCCTGATCATGATCCTGGGACCGCTCGCCGCCTCCGTCATCCAGCTCGCCGTCAGCCGCTCCCGGGAGTACGAGGCCGACGCCTCCGGGGCCCAGCTCACCGGCGACCCCCTGGCCCTCGCCAGCGCCTTGCGCAAGCTCGACGCCGGTACGAAACAGCTCCCGCTGCCGCCCGAGCCCAGGATCGAGACCGCGAGCCACATGATGATCGCGAACCCGTTCCGTCCCGGCCAGGGAATGGCGAAGATGTTCTCCACCCACCCGCCGATGGCGGAGCGGATCGCCCGACTAGAAGAGATGGCAGGTCATCGCCCGTGAAAACCATCCTGAACGTCATCTGGCTGATCCTCTGCGGATTCTGGATGTTCCTCGGCTACCTGCTCGCGGGCCTCCTGCTCTGCATCACCATCATCGGCATCCCCTTCGGGCTCGCCGCCTTCAGGATCGGCGTCTACGCCCTCTGGCCGTTCGGCCACACCGTCGTCGACCGCCGGGACGCCGGCTCGCCCTCCTGCGTGGGGAACGTCCTCTGGCTGGTCCTCGCCGGCTGGTGGCTCGCCCTCGGCCACATCACCACCGGCATCGCGCTGTGCATCACGATCATCGGCATCCCTCTGGGCATCGCCAACTTCAAACTGATCCCCGTCTCCCTCATGCCCTTCGGCAAGGAGATCGTCCGCACGGACCAGCCCTTCGCCGCCCGGTAGCCCGCCCCGCCGCCCACCGGCCGGGCACCCGTCCCGACCTCGACGGACACCCCCCGGGCAACCGAAGGCATGGCTGCGGCGTCTTGGGTTCCAGGACGAAGCAAGGGGTAGGTGCAGCCACATGGGCATCATCAGTTGGATCATTCTCGGGCTGCTCGCCGGAGTCATAGCGAAAATCCTCCTCCCGGGACGCGACCCGGGAGGCATCGTCGGCACCACGCTCATCGGTATCGCCGGGGCCTTCGTCGGGGGCTGGCTCTCCAGCAAATTCCTCGACCGCCCCATCAGCAACGACTTCTACGACACCGCGACCTGGATCGCCGCCATCGCCGGTTCCCTGGTCCTGCTCATCGCCTACCGGCTGCTGTTCGGCAACTCCCGCGAACGCCGCTGACCCCGGGGGCGGGCACCCGGGCCCGTGAGCGGCCGGCGGCGCACCTCGCCCTACCGCGAGCCCCGTGACGTCATCCCGGTCTCCCGCAACGTCAGGTTCAACCGGCCGGCCCGCAGCCCCGCGGCCGGGTCGGCCGGTCCCGCATACACCTTCGGCACCCCGTGGAACGCGAAACGCGACGGCCCGCCGAAGACGAACAGATCCCCGGACCGCAACTCCACATCCGTGTAGGGCTGCCCGCGCCCCTCCGTGTTCCCGAAGCGGAACACACACCGCGCCCCGATGCTCAACGACACCACAGGAGCGCTCGACCGCTCCTCCTTGTCCTGATGCATCCCCATCCGCGCGGTGGCGTCGTAGAAGTTGATCAGCGCGGTATCCGGTGCAAACGTCTCCGCCGCGCCCTCGTCCCCGTACGCCTCGGCCACCGCCGCCCGCCCCAGATCGCCCAGCCAGTCCGGGAACGCGGCCACCCGGGCACCGTTCACGTCGTCAGCCGTACGCGCGTACCGGTACGGCTGCCAGTGCCACCCCAGGCACACCGTCCGCACCGACATCACCCCGCCGCCCGGCAGCACCGTATGCCGCAACGGGACCGGCCCCCGCGCCCACTGACGGCACGCCGCCACCAACTCCGCACGCTGCTCCACCGACAGCCACTCCGGCACATGGACGGCCCCCGGCGCGACCACCCTCCGCTCCCGCCGGAAGAGGCCGTCCGAGGACGGCGGAAGCCCTGGCGCCACGGCTCAGCCCGCCCCGCCCTCGATCCCCAGCAGCAGCTTCTTCCGCTCCAGCCCGCCCGCGTACCCCCGCAGCGCCCCGTCCGCCCCGATCACCCGGTGGCACGGCCGCACGACCAGCAACGGGTTGCGCCCGATCGCCGTGCCCACCGCGCGCACCCCCGCGCCCGAGGCCCCGACCAGCGCCGCGACCTCCCCGTACGACACCGTGCTCCCGTACGGGATCGACTCCAGCACCGCCCAGACCCGCCGCTGGAACTCCGTGCCCGTACCCTCCGCCAGCGGCACGTCGAACCGTGTCGAGCGCCCCGCGAAGTACGCCTCCAACTGCCGGGCGACCTCCGCGAACGCCTCGGGGGCGTGCCGCCAGCCGTCCTGGACGACCGCGCCGCCCTTCTGGCCGGGCATCGACAACGAACGCAGCTCGACCCCGGCCGTCGCGGGCACACCGGCTGTGTCCGGCCTGTCCGCCACCACCTCGCCGACCAGCAGCAACTCGCCCAGCGGGCTCTCCACCCGCGCGTACACCGTCGTCGTCATGCCTTCTCACTTCCCCGGTCGGTACGGCCAGTCTGCGCTCGCCCGCGGTGCCCCCACCGGCGGTATTCGGACATCGCGCCCGCGCCCCGGGGCCTGGCACACGAAGAGGCACGCCGTCGAGGTCGGCCCCGGCGGTGTGCCCCCGTTGTGCACAGCTCAGCTCAGCTCAGTTCGGTTCAGTTCGGCTCAGCTCAGTCCAGTCCAGTCCAGTTCGGCTCGGTCCGGTCAGGCTGAGGCGATCCGGCAACGCCCGTACGGATCGCGACAGTTCGTCACCGGTAGTTGACGAACTGCACCGCGAAGTCGAAGTCCTGCCCCTTGAGCAGCGCTTGCACGGCCTGCAGATCATCCCGGCTCTTCGAGCTGACCCGCAGCTCGTCACCCTGGACCTGCGCCTTGACGCCCTTCGGGCCCTCGTCGCGGATGATCTTCGCCACCTTCTTGGCGTTGTCCTGGGAGATGCCTTCCTCGATCGTGGCGAAGATCTTGTACTCCTTGCCGGAGAGCTGCGGCTCACCGGCGTCCAGCGACTTCAGCGAGATGCCGCGCTTGATCAGCTTGGACTGGAAGATGTCGAGGATGGCCTTGACCCGCTCCTCGCCGTTCGCCTCCATCAGAATCTTCTCGCCCGACCACGAGATCGAGGCGCCCGTGCCCTTGAAGTCGTAACGCTGGGAGATCTCCTTGGCGGCCTGGTTGAGGGCGTTGTCGACCTCCTGCCGCTCGACCTTCGAGACGATGTCGAAACTGGAGTCGGCCATGACGTGTGGCTCCTTGCGTCGAATGCTGGGGATACAGCGCAAGCCTAGCCACCGCCGCCCCCCGTGGCCGCTGATCAATCAGGTGGCGGAGCACCCCCGGCCATCAGGTATTGTTTACGTCGTCGCCAAGGAGCTCACCACGAGATCCAACGCGTCGTTCGAGGCGGTGTGCCCGAGTGGCCAAAGGGAGCAGACTGTAAATCTGCCGGCTCAGCCTACCCAGGTTCGAACCCTGGCGCCGCCACGCGAACGAAGCCCCCGACCGGTTCTTCCGGTCGGGGGCTTCCTCGTTGTCCGGGCGCGGAGTTCCGCCGAGGGGTCCGCTGCGGATCAGTTGCCCGCGACGCCCTTCACGGCCACCGTCACCGGCACGTTCCCGGAGATCGCCTCCAGGGTCAGACCCGCCGTAGCCGGGGTGTCCAGCAGCTCCAGCAGCGTGGCCGCCACGTCGTCGCGAGGGATCGGGCCGCGGCCCGTCGAGGCGGCCAGGAGGACCTGCCCGGTACCCGCGTCGTTGGTCAGCATGCCGGGGCGCAGGATCGTCCAGTCCAGCGCGGTGCGCGAGCGTACGTCGGCGTCGGCGGCGCCCTTGGCCCTCAGATACACGTCGAAGACCTCGTCGCCGGGGTGGTCGGGGTCGGCGCCCATCGAGGAGACGACGAGATAGCGGCGGACGCCCGCCGCCTCGGCCGCGTCGGCGAACAGCACGGCCGCGTCACGGTCGACGGTGTCCTTGCGGGCGACGCTGCTGTTGGGCCCCGCGCCCGCGGCGAAGACGGCCGCGTCCGCGCCGCGCAGCACCTCCGCGGTCTGCTCCACGGTGGCCGTTTCGAGGTCCAGCACGGCGGGTCGGGCACCGGCGTCGGTCAGGTCCTGGCTCTGTTGGGGGTTGCGGATGATCCCTACGGCTTCATCCCCGCGTGCGGCGAGCAGCCGCTCCAGCCGTAGTGCGATCTGTCCGTGTCCACCTGCGATGACAATGCGCATATCCCCGACCGTACGCCCGGGGGCCCGGTCGTGCTCAGTTCCTCGGCCCGGCGCCGGAGTCGGGCCGCCCCTGGCGCGGAAGCCCGCCGAGCCCCGCGATGGCGTCGGCGTCGGCGTCGGAGTCGCAGTACTCGCGCACGGCGCTGGTACGGGCGACGATCCGGCCGCCGTGGATGACGATGCGGCTGTAGCCGAGGGAGAGCGCCGCGGAGAGGCGTTCACCGCGTACGGCGAGGAGTTCGGCGGGGAAACCCGCCTCGACGCGCACGCAGGGGAGGCCGAGCGCCGCGCGGGCGGCCGTGGAGACCGACGCGTACGCCTGTTCGGCACGTAGCCCCGCCTGCGAGGCGAGGAGGTAGGCGGCTTCGAGCGGATCGCCGCGACCGACCGGGTTGGCCGTGTCCCGCACCGCACCGCTGCCCGCCGCGACGCGCACACCGGCGGAGCGCAGCAGCCGTACGGGGGCGGTGGTACGGCGTTCGGCGCCGGCGCAGCCGCCCTGGGGCAGGCAGACCACCGCGATCCCCGCGGCGGCGAGCTGGTCGGCGGCGCGGGTCGCGGCCTCCAGGGGCAGGTGGGCCAGGCCGCCGCAGGGGCCCAGGGTGACGCCGGGGCGCAGGCCTGCGGCCATCGCGGCGAGCCGGGCCAGACGGGCGGGGTCGTCGCCGTCGGTGTGCAGGTCCACGGGGCAGCCGTGCTCGGCGGCGATCTCCAGGACGGCCTCGGTGTAGCCCGTCGGGTCGGGGTCGAGGTCGGGGCAGCCGCCGACGACGGCCGCGCCCATCCCGACCGCGTCCCGGAGCATCGCGAGGCTGTCCGCCCCGGCGACGCCGGTGAGGAGCCGGGGGACCGCGACGGGCATGACGTCGGCGATGCCGCGCAGGGCGCGCCGGGTCTGCAGGACGGCTTCGAGAGGGGCGAGGCCCTGGACGTCGCCGACGCGGACGTGGGTGCGCAGCGCCGTGGCGCCGTGGCCGAGCTGGAGGAGTGCGGCCTCGGTGGCGCGGCGCTGGATGTCCTCGGCGCGGTGGGAGGCGGGGCCGGGGCCGGCGCTGTCGGCGGTGAGGGCGGTGTCGCTGTGGGCGTGGGGTTCGGCCGGGGCGGGGAGCAGGAGGTAGCCGCGGAGGTCGACGCGGGGGCCGCGAGCGGTGAGGCTGCCCGCGGTGCCGACGGCCTCGATCCGGCTGCCGCTCACACGTACGTCGACGGCGCGGCCGTCGGCGAGGCGGGCGCCGCCGAGGACGAGTGCGGGGTGGTCGGCGGTGGTGGCCGCGTCGGCGCTGTCGGGCGCGTTGTCGTCGGGCCGCCGTGGCTGGCTGTCAGGCATCGCGCTCCTGGGAGGGGTGCGAGGTCACACGGAGTGACCACACCCTAGGGGTGCGCGGGGGCGGCGTCCGGGAGGAGCGGAATAGTCATATCGGTGCGCCCGTGGCGGCCGTCGGCCGGTCCGGTTCCGGAGTCGGGAGCGGCCTGGATCAAGGCCTGATCAGGGGGTGTGAGCGGCCCCGGACGGAGGGTCGGGGAGGGCGGCACAAACGGATTTGGGCAACCGGCGGGGGACCGTGTAATGTCTTCATCGCTCGCCCCAATAGCTCAGTCGGTAGAGCGTCTCCATGGTAAGGAGAAGGTCTGCGGTTCGATTCCGCATTGGGGCTCTGGTGACCGGGAAACCCCGCTTCGGCGGGGTGACTCATCATCAAAGCGGTGTAGCTCAGTCGGTAGAGCAAGCGGCTCATAATCGCTGTGTCACCGGTTCAAGTCCGGTCACCGCTACTAACGGTAGCCGATTGCTGGGTCGGTCCTTCGATCGGCTACCCTTTTATGCGTTCATCCGTCCATCGTCCGTCCAAGGAGCACTCACGTGGCTGCCACCGACGTCCGCCCGAAGATCACGCTGGCCTGCGTGGAGTGCAAGGAGCGGAACTACATCACCAAGAAGAACCGGCGTAACAACCCGGACCGTCTTGAGATGAAGAAGCACTGCCCGCGCTGCAACTCGCACACCGCGCACCGCGAAACGCGCTGAATCAGGCTCGTACACGAGGCCGTCCCCTCTGGGGGCGGCCTCGTGTCGTTGTAGGGGGCCGTTCCCGCACAGGGGCGTGCCCTTATTCGTCTTTCACCAGGTTTCTCAGGAGGTAGCGAGCCCATGGCGCTCGACCAGTCCTTCGTGGGGCGGACCTATCCGCCCACTCCGGCGTACGAGGTCGGCCGGGAGAAGATCCGCGAGTTCGCCGAGGCGGTGGGTGACACCCATCCGGCGTACGTCGACGCGGAGGCCGCCCGTGCCCTCGGTCACGCCGATGTGATCGCGCCGCCCACGTTCGTCTTCTCGATCACCTACCGGGCCGCCGGAGAGGTGGTGCGGGACCCGCGGCTGGGCCTGGACTACAGCCGGGTCGTCCACGGCGACCAGAAGTTCAGTTACGTGCGTCCGGTGCGGGCGGGGGACCGGCTGACGGTCACGTCCACGATCGAGGCCATCAAGTCCCTCGCGGGCAACGACATTGTGGACATCCGCGGGGATGTGCGCGACGAGGCCGGCGAACTGGTGGTCACGGCGCTCACGAAGCTGGTGGCGCGCGCCGCCGAGGAGGCGTGATGACGGCGAAGGTCTCTTACGGGTCGGTCGAGGTCGGCACGGAGCTGCCCGCACAGTCGTTCCCGGTGACGCGGGCCACGCTCGTGCAGTACGCCGGTGCGTCGGGCGACTTCAACCCCATCCACTGGAACGAGAAGTTCGCGCGCGAGGTCGGGCTGCCGGACGTGATCGCGCACGGCATGTTCACGATGGCCGAGGCGATCCGGGTGGTCACGGACTGGGCCGGCGACCCGGGCGCGGTCGTCGACTACGGGGTGCGCTTCACGAAGCCGGTCGTCGTGCCCAACGACGACGAGGGCGCGCTGATCGAGGTCAGCGGCAAGGTCGCGGCGAAGCTGGACGACAACCTCGTCCGGGTTGACCTGGTCGCCCTGTGTGACGGCAAGAAGGTGCTGGGGATGTCCCGGGCCGTGGTCCGGCTCGCCTGAGACGTACCGGCGGGGCAGCGAGAGGTGAGGGGCGTTCCTCCTGCGGAGGGGCGCCCCTCACTTGCGCTCCTCCCCGCCGGGCCCTTGCCACGATAGTTATTGAGTAATAACTTACGTGCATGGCAAGGATGAGTGCGGAGGAGCGGCGCGAGAGCGTCGTCCGGGCGGCGATCACCGAGTTCGCCCGCGGCGGCTACCACGGGACGTCCACCGAGGTGATCGCCCGGCGGGTCGGCGTCTCGCAGCCGTATCTCTTCCGGCTCTTCCCCAACAAGCAGGCCATCTTCATCGCCGCCGCCGAGCGCTGCCTGGAGGACACCCGCGGGGTCTTCCTGACGGCCGCCGAGGGGCTGGAGGGGGAGGAGGCCCTGCACGCCATGGCCAGTGCGTACCAGCGGCTGATCGTCCACGACGGCGAGAAGCTGATGATGCAGATGCAGATCTACGCGGCCGTCGCCGCGGCGGAGGCCGCCGGGAACCACGAGTTCGGTGAGACCCTGCGGGCGGCCTGGGCGCGGATGAGGGACGACATCCACCTCGCGCTCGGGGCCGACGAGAGTGAGACGACGACGTTCCTGGCGTTCGGCATGCTCGTCAACACCCTCGCCTCGCTGGGCTTCCCGGCCGATCATCGCGCCTGGTCGGGGTTCTACGACTCGGCGCTGCCCGTCGAGTGAACAAGCGCGCCCCGGGCCCGGCCCGGTTTTATGTCCGCAGAAGTTAGTCATCAATAACTAATCAGTAGGGGGAGAAGTGGACGCACAGCACGGCAGGACCGGCCGCGGGGGAGCGGTCTGGGTCCTGGTCATCACGAGCGTCGCCGGATTCATGGCGGCCCTCGACAACCTCGTCGTCACTACGGCCCTCCCCTCCATCCGCGAGAGCCTCGGCGGCGGCCTGGAGGACCTGGAATGGACGGTGAACGCCTACACCCTGACCTTCGCGGTGCTGCTGATGCTCGGGGCCGCGCTCGGGGACCGGTTCGGCAGACGGCGGCTGTTCATGACCGGACTCGCCGTCTTCACGGCCGCCTCCTCCGCCGCCGCGCTCTCCCCGGGCATCGGGGAGCTCATCGCCTTCCGGGCGGTCCAGGGCGTGGGGGCGGCGATCATGATGCCGCTGACGCTCACGCTGATCGGCGCCGCCGTCCCGGCCGAGCGGCGGGGAGCGGCACTGGGTGTCTTCGGAGCGGTGACCGGGGTCGCGGTCGCCAGCGGCCCGTTGGTCGGCGGGGCGCTCACCGAGCACATCTCCTGGCAGTGGATCTTCTGGCTGAACGTGCCGACAGGCCTGGTGCTGCTGCCGCTGGCCCGGCTGCGGCTCACCGAGTCCTACGCGCCGAAGGCGCCCCTGGACATCCGTGGCACGGTCCTGGTCAGCGCGGGCCTCTTCGGCATCGTCTACGCCCTGGTCAACACCGCGAGCCATGGGTGGACCGATCCGGTCGTCCTGACCGGGCTGACCGTGGGCACGGTGCTGCTCGCCCTGTTCGTCCGCCACGGCCTCCGGGCGGAGAACCCGATGCTGCCGATGCGGCTGTTCCGCGGCCGGGCCTTCCTCGGGATCAACGCCGCGAGCCTGCTGATGTTCCTCGGGATGTTCGGATCGATCTTCCTGCTCAGCCAGTTCCTGCAGAACGGCCTCGGGCACTCGCCCACCGAGGCCGGATTGCGGATGCTGCCCTGGACGGGGATGCCGATCCTCGTGGCGCCCTTCGCCGGCTACCTCTCCGACCGCTTCGGGGGCCGCCCGGTGGTGGTCACCGGGCTCGCGCTCCAGGCCGTCGGGCTCGGCCTGTTCGCCCTGGTCATCGAGCCCGGGGTGAGCTACACCGCCCAGCTCCCCGCCCTGGTCATCGGCGGAGTCGGCATGGCCATGTACTTCGCGCCCGCCGCCAGTCTCGTGCTCTCCAGCGTCCGGCCAGGGGAGCAGGGCATCGCCTCCGGAGCCAACAACGCGTTGCGGGAGGTCGGCGGGGCCCTCGGGGTCGCGGTGCTCGCCGCCGTGTTCGCCGCCCAGGGCGGCTACGGCTCACCGAGGCTGTTCGCCGACGGGACGGCGCCCGCCGTCTGGATCGGGGCCGGGTCGGTGGCGCTGGGCGCCCTCGTCGCGCTCCTGATCCCGGGCCGCCGCGGCGTCGGCCACCCGGGCCGCCCCGCCGCGGAAAAGGCGGGCCGGGATGCCGTGGAGCCGGAGCCGGAGCCGGAGCCGGAGCCGGAGCCGGGGCCAAAGCCGGAGCCGAGGCCAAAGCCGAAGCCGGGGCCGGAGCCGCTGACCGTCTGAGCCCGCCTGCGCGGCGTGTCCTGCGGATCCCTGACCGGCCCGCCGGACGCGCCCCGGCCCCGGTGCACGGTCCGCGCCCCGCACGAGCGGCGGGGCGCGGACCGTACTCTTGTCCCCGTGCAGGAACTCCACGACGCCCCCCTCGCCCCCCTGACCACCTTCCGGCTCGGCGGCCCCGCCGCCCGGCTGCTGACCGCCACGACCGACGCCGAGGTGATCGGCGCCGTGCGCGAGGCCGACACGAGCGGCACCCCGCTGCTGGTGATCGGCGGCGGTTCCAACCTGGTCATCGGGGACAAGGGCTTCGACGGCACCGCCCTGCGGATCGCCACGAAGGGCTTCGCGCTCTCGGGGACCTCCCTGGAGCTGGCGGCCGGCGAGGTGTGGACCGACGCCGTCGCCCGGACCGTCGAGGCGGGCCTCGCGGGCATCGAGTGCCTGGCCGGCATCCCCGGATCCGCGGGCGCGACCCCCATTCAGAACGTCGGCGCGTACGGACAGGAGGTGTCCACCACCATCACGGAGGTCGTCGCCTACGACCGGCGCACCGAGGAGACAGTGACGATTCCGAACGCGGAGTGCGCGTTCTCGTACCGCCACAGTCGCTTCAAGGCCGAACCCGACCGCTTCGTGGTGCTGCGCGTCCGATTCGCGCTGGAAGAGGCGGCCGGACTCTCCGCGCCCCTCAAGTACCCCGAAACGGCCAGGGCCATGGGCGTCGAGCAGGGCGACCGCGTCCCGCTGACGGCCGCCCGCGAGACCGTACTGCGGCTGCGCGCCGGCAAGGGCATGGTGCTGGATCCGGAGGACCACGACACCTGGTCGGCGGGGTCCTTCTTCACCAACCCGATCCTCGGCCCGGCCGCGTTCCAGGACTTCCTCACCCGGGTCGGCGAGCGCCTCGGTCCGGACGTGACGCCTCCGGCCTTCCCCGCCGGGGACGGACGCACCAAGACCTCGGCGGCCTGGCTGATCGACCGGGCCGGATTCACCAAGGGCTACGGCAGCGGCCCCGCCCGGATCTCCACCAAGCACACCCTCGCCCTCACCAACCGGGGCACGGCCACCACCGAGGACCTGCTCGCCCTGGCCCGCGAGGTCGTCGCCGGGGTGCACGCGGCCTTCGGCGTCACGCTGGTCAACGAGCCCGTGACGGTGGGCGTCGGCCTCTGAGCCGTACGGCCTCCCGGCGTCGGCAGGGGCTCAGTACGCGATGCCCACGCCCTGCCCCACAGTCGCCGGATCGTCGATCGACGCGAGCATCGCGTGTGCCACATCGGCCCGGGAGATGGACCGGCTGCTGCGCGGCGTGCCGCCCACGACCTGCCGGTAGACCCCCGTACGCGGCCCGTCCGTCAGCTTCGGCGGCCGCACCGCGGTCCAGTCCGTCGCACTGCGGGCCAGCGCCGCCTCCATCCGGGCGAGATCGGCGTACAGCTCCGCCAGGACCGCCCCGATCGCCCTGCGCATCAGCCGGTCGACCAGGGGATCGCCCTCCGGCGCCGGCCCCACGGGCACCGCGCTCACCACCAGCAGCCGCCGGACGCCCTCGGCCTCCATCGCCGTCAGGATCTGCCCGGTCAGCCGCTCGGCGACGCCGTTCGCCTTCCGGCCGCGCGAGCCCAGCCCCGAGAGGACCGCGTCCCGCCCCGCCACCGCCGCCCGGACCGCCGCCGGATCGTCCAGCCGGACGACGGCGTGCGGCGCCGCGCGAACCAGCGGCTCCGGAAGCCGCTCCGGATCGCGGACCACGACCGTCACCTCATGGCCCGCCGCGAGGGCCTGCCCGACGATCTCCCGACCGACGCCGCCGGTCGCTCCGAACACGCTGATTCTCATGGTGCGCCCCTCGGTGGGTGAGTATTCACTAACCACTAGGGTGGGTGGCCCCCGCCCGGGCGTCAAGATCTCCGGGTCACGGCCCGTTGGAGCACGCATGGACCAGAAGCCCGCCCGCGTCCGGATCCTCGACGCGGCACACGAGCTGATGCTCTCCATCGGGCTCGCCAGGACCACCACCAAGGAGATCGCCAAGGCGGCCGGCTGCTCGGAGGCCGCGCTCTACAAGCACTTCTCCGGCAAGGAGGAGCTGTTCGTCACCGTTCTCGCGGAGCGGCTGCCCCGGCTCGGGAACCTCCTCGGGGACCTGCGCGCGGGCGAGGGCAGCGTCGAGGGCAACCTCACCGACATCGCCCGCGTGGCCGCCCTGTTCTACGAGCAGACCTTCCCCATGGCCGCCTCCCTGTACGCCGAACCCCAGCTCAAGCGCCGCCACGAGCAGGGCATGGAGGCGCTGGAAGCCGGGCCCCATCTGCCGATCCGGCAACTCGACGCCTATCTGCGCGCCGAACAGGGCACGGGCCGGGTCCGTGCCGACGCGGACACCTACGCGGCCGCCTCCCTGCTGTTGGGCGCCTGCGCCCAACGGGCCTTCGCCTACGCCGCGCTCCCCGGTGGCACGCCCCCGCAGCCCCTGGACGAATTCGCCGCCTCCCTGGCCCGCACACTGCTGGGCGGGATCAGCTAGCCAGCCAGCCGTCGATCCCGGAGAGCAGCTTCTCCCGTACGTCCACGGGCGCCGCAGACCCACGGACCGACTGGCGGGCCAACTCGGCCAGCTCCTCGTCGGTGAAGCCGTGGTGGCGGCGCACCAGCTCGTACTGGGCGGCCAGCCGTGAACCGAACAGCAGCGGGTCGTCCGCCCCCAGCGCCATCGGCACGCCCGCGTCGAACAGCGTGCGCAGGGGGACGTCGGCGGGCTTCTCGTAGACACCGAGCGCCACATTGGACGACGGGCAGACCTCGCAGGTGACCCCGCGCTCGGCGAGCTTGCGCAGCAGCCGGGGGTCCTCGGCGGCCCGGACGCCGTGGCCGATCCGCGAGGCGTCCAGGTCGTCCAGGCAGTCGCGGACGCTGGAGGGGCCCGCGAGCTCCCCGCCGTGCGGGGCCGCCAGCAGGCCGCCCTCCCGCGCGATGGCGAAAGCCCGGTCGAAGTCGCGGGCCATACCGCGCCGCTCGTCGTTGGAGAGCCCGAAGCCGACGACGCCCCGGTCCGCGTACCGCACGGCGAGCCGCGCCAGCGTGCGCGCGTCCAGCGGGTGCTTCATCCGGTTGGCGGCGATCACCACGCGCATCCCGAGACCGGTGTCCCGGGCGGCGCTGTCCACGGCGTCGAGGATGATCTCGATGGCCGGGATCAGCCCGCCGAGCAGGGGGGCGTACGAGGTGGGGTCGACCTGGATCTCCAGCCAGCCGGAGCCGTCCGCGACGTCCTCCTGGGCGCTCTCGCGCACCAGGCGGTGAATGTCCTCCGGGGACCGCAGACACGACCGGGCGATGTCGTAGAGCCGCTGGAAACGGAACCAGCCGCGCTCGTCGGTCGCCCGCAGTCTGGGCGGCTCGCCCCCGGTCAGCGCGTCGGGGAGGTGGACCCCGTACTTGTCGGCGAGTTCGAGCAGGGTGGTTGGCCGCATCGACCCGGTGAAGTGCAGGTGCAGGTGGGCCTTGGGCAACAGACGTACATCACGCTCCATCGGAAGATCCTGCCGCACGGGCGGGCCGGAGCGGTAGCCGCTTTCCCTATCAGGGGTGCCGCTCGAACAAAAGCGCCCCCGGCCGGTGGAGTCCTCCAACGGCCGGGGGCGCTTCTGTTCGAGCGGTGGAGCGACCGGTCAGGCCTTGGCCTCGCCCAGCAGCTTCTGGATCCGCGAGACGCCCTCGATCAGGTCCTCGTCGCCCAGGGCGTAGGAAAGGCGCAGGTAGCCCGGGGTGCCGAAGGCCTCGCCGGGGACGACGGCGACCTCGGCCTCGTCCAGGATGAGCGCGGCCAGCTCGACGGTGGTGGCCGGACGCTTGCCGCGGATCTCCTTGCCGAGGAGGTCCTTCACCGCCGGGTAGGCGTAGAAGGCGCCCTCGGGCTCGGGGCAGAACACACCGTCGATCTCGTTGAGCATCCGCACGATGATCCCGCGGCGGCGGTCGAAGGCGGTGCGCATCTCGGCGACGGCGTCCAGCGGGCCGGAGACGGCCGCGAGCGCGGCGATCTGGGCGACGTTGGAGACGTTGGAGGTGGCGTGCGACTGGAGGTTGGTCGCGGCCTTCACCACGTCCCGCGGGCCGATGATCCACCCCACCCGCCAGCCGGTCATCGCGTACGTCTTGGCGACGCCGTTGACCACGACGCACTTGTCGCGCAGCTCGGGGACGATCGCCGGGAGCGAGGTGAAGGTGGCGTCACCGTAGACGAGGTGCTCGTAGATCTCGTCGGTCATGACCCACAGGCCGTGCTCGACGGCCCAGCGGCCGATGGCCTCGGCGTCGGCCTCGCTGTAGACGGCGCCGGTCGGGTTCGACGGCGAGACGAACAGGACGACCTTGGTCTTCTCGGTGCGCGCGGCCTCCAGCTGCTCGACGGAGACCCGGTAGCCGGTGGTCTCGTCGGCCACGACCTCGACCGGGACACCGCCGGCGAGCCGGATCGACTCGGGGTAGGTGGTCCAGTACGGGGCGGGGACGATGACCTCGTCGCCCGGGTCGAGGATCGCGGCGAAGGCCTCGTAGATGGCCTGCTTGCCGCCGTTGGTCACCAGGATCTGGCTGGCGTCGACCTCGTAGCCGGAGTCACGCAGCGTCTTCTCTGCGATGGCGGCCTTGAGCTCGGGGAGCCCGCCTGCGGGGGTGTAGCGGTGGTACTTCGGGTTGCGGCAGGCCTCGACCGCGGCGTCGACGATGTAGTCGGGCGTCGGGAAGTCGGGCTCGCCGGCCCCGAAGCCGATCACCGGACGCCCGGCGGCCTTGAGGGCCTTGGCCTTGGCGTCGACGGCGAGGGTCGCGGACTCGGAGATCGCACCGATGCGGGCGGAAACCCGGCGCTCGGACGGTGAAGTTGCAGCGCTCATGGCCCCATGCTCCCAGACCGCGAAAGCCGTCGGCACAGGGGTTTCAGGGACCGGACAGGACCCGGACAGGTCCCGGACCGCACGCGGACAGGAGCGGTCGGGAGCCGTCTGTTCGACGCGGCGGCCATGAACACGTACACTCACCTGTCGTTGGCCTTCACCAGCCGCACTGTT
Organism: Streptomyces sp. MMBL 11-1; assembly: GCF_028622875.1. Classification (NCBI taxonomy): domain Bacteria; kingdom Bacillati; phylum Actinomycetota; class Actinomycetes; order Kitasatosporales; family Streptomycetaceae; genus Streptomyces; species Streptomyces sp. MMBL 11-1. The sequence goes on from NZ_CP117709.1 coordinate 4,798,316, forward strand.
CCTGCACCCGGTCACCGGGAAAGATGCGGTAGGTTGGTGGAAACCACAAAGGGTCGTAGCTCAATTGGTAGAGCACTGGTCTCCAAAACCAGCGGTTGGGGGTTCAAGTCCCTCCGGCCCTGCTACACACTCCTTCGCCAGGATGTGTGCGCATGTACGTACTTCATTGCACAGCCGTGCGGCTCCACCGGGCGCGGCACGGCCACGACCCGGAATCAGGTGAGTAGCGTGACGGACGCCGTGGGCTCCATCGACATGCCTGATGCTGAGGATGAAGCTCCCGAGTCGAAGAAGAAGACTCGGAAGGGCGGCAAGCGCGGCAAGAAGGGCCCTCTGGGTCGGCTCGCGCTGTTCTACCGCCAGATCGTCGCCGAACTCCGTAAGGTTGTCTGGCCGACCCGTAGCCAGCTGACGACGTACACCTCCGTGGTGATCGTGTTCGTCGTCGTCATGATCGGTCTTGTTACCGTTCTCGACATGGGCTTCGCCCGGATCGTCAAGTACGTCTTCGGCTGATCACGCGGAAGGCGTCGGACCCGGCGTCCCTTTCGCACGTTCCACCCTTTGTATCCAGGAAGAAGCAGCCATCGTGTCTGACCCGAACCTGAACGACGCCGTCGAGCCCGAGGCTGGCGCCTTCGAGTCCGCCAAGGACGAGCTCGACATCGTTGAGGCTGCTGACTCCGTGGACCCGGACCCGGACCAGGCCGAGGCCGCAGACCTCGCCGCGGGCGAGCCCGCCGAGCAGGCCGCCGTGGACGTCGAGGCGGAGACGCCCGACGAGGACGCGGCCGCCGAGGGCGAAGCCGCCGAGGCCGACGACGAGAGCGCCGACGAGGAAGAGGCCGAGCCGGCCGCCCCCGTCGACCCCGTCGCCGCCCTGCGCGACGAGCTCCGCACGCTTCCCGGCGAGTGGTACGTCATCCACACGTACGCCGGTTACGAGAAGCGTGTGAAGGCCAACCTGGAGCAGCGAGCCGTCTCGCTGAACGTGGAGGAGTTCATCTATCAGGCCGAGGTGCCTGAAGAGGAAATCGTCCAGATCAAGAACGGCGAGCGCAAGAACGTCCGGCAGAACAAGCTTCCCGGCTATGTGCTGGTGCGCATGGACCTGACGAACGAGTCCTGGGGCGTCGTGCGGAACACGCCGGGCGTCACCGGCTTCGTGGGCAACGCCTACGACCCGTACCCGCTGACCCTGGACGAGATCGTCAAGATGCTCGCCCCGGAGGCCGAGGAGAAGGCCGCCCGCGAGGCCGCCGAGGCCGAGGGCAAGCCGGCTCCGTCCCGCAAGGTCGAGGTCCAGGTGCTGGACTTCGAGGTCGGCGACTCGGTCACCGTCACGGACGGCCCGTTCGCCACGCTGCAGGCCACGATCAACGAGATCAACGCCGACTCGAAGAAGGTCAAGGGCCTCGTCGAGATCTTCGGCCGCGAGACCCCGGTCGAGCTCAGCTTCGACCAGATCCAGAAGAACTAGCGCTTACCGCCGGTTTCTGGACCCATGCCTACCCAGCAGGTCAGAGGGGCTCTACAGCCCATCTGACCTGCTGGGTTTTTGGTCGCACAGCTATACCCGTTATCGTTGTGCGGTATGCCTCCATCCGGATGACCGGAATCGGCGGCGAAACACTCTCATAGGACCCGGAGAGAGCAATGCCTCCCAAGAAGAAGAAGGTCACGGGGCTTATCAAGCTCCAGATCAACGCCGGTGCGGCGAACCCGGCCCCGCCGGTCGGCCCCGCGCTCGGTCAGCACGGCGTCAACATCATGGAGTTCTGCAAGGCCTACAACGCCGCGACCGAGTCGCAGCGTGGCATGGTCGTGCCGGTGGAGATCACGGTCTACGAGGACCGCTCCTTCACCTTCATCACGAAGACTCCGCCGGCCGCCAAGCTGATCCTCAAGGCCGCGGGTGTGGACAAGGGCTCCGGCGAGCCGCACAAGACCAAGGTTGCCAAGCTGACGGCCGCCCAGGTCCGCGAGATCGCCACGACGAAGCTCCCCGACCTGAACGCCAATGACCTCGACGCCGCGTCGAAGATCATTGCCGGCACCGCCCGTTCCATGGGCATCACGGTTGAAGGCTGATTCAGCCCCGTAGCCCCAGTGGTAGGACCAAGCGCTGGTCCGCACCACGACTCCACACTCTGAAAACACAGGAGTAGAAGTGAAGCGCAGCAAGAACCTCCGCGCTGCGGACGCCAAGATCGACCGGGAGCGCACCTACGCCCCGCTCGAGGCCGTCCGTCTCGCCAAGGAAACGTCCACCACGAAGTTCGACGGCACCGTCGAGGTCGCCTTTGCCCTGGGTGTCGACCCGCGCAAGGCCGACCAGATGGTCCGCGGCACCGTGAACCTCCCGCACGGCACCGGCAAGACCGCCCGGGTCCTGGTCTTCGCGACCGGTGACCGTGCTGCGGCCGCGGAAGCCGCCGGAGCCGACATCGTCGGCGCCGACGAGCTCATCGACGAGGTGGCGAAGGGCCGTCTGGACTTCGACGCCGTCGTCGCGACCCCGGACCTCATGGGCAAGGTCGGCCGTCTCGGCCGCGTGCTCGGTCCGCGTGGTCTGATGCCGAACCCGAAGACCGGCACCGTCACCCCCGATGTCGTGAAGGCTGTCAACGACATCAAGGGCGGCAAGATCGAGTTCCGCGTCGACAAGCACTCGAACCTGCACTTCATCATCGGCAAGACCTCGTTCGACGAGACCAAGCTGGTGGAGAACTACGCAGCGGCGCTGGACGAGATCCTCCGTCTGAAGCCGTCTGCCGCCAAGGGCCGTTACATCAAGAAGGCCACGCTGGCCACCACGATGGGCCCCGGCATCCCGCTGGACGCCAACCGCACCCGCAACCTCCTCGTCGAGGAGGACCCGGCCGCCGTCTGAGCTTCCGTGCTCACCCGGTAGCCGCGTCGTACGCGTGCACTGTGTGGACGGGCCCCGCAACCTTTCGAGGTGCGGGGCCCGTCCTCGTATCCGTAAGGACCCATGTCTGTCAGTGCCCTGTGCCACTGTGGTGCGGGGGACGACAGACGATACGAGGGGTGGACCGGGTAATGAGGACGAGCACGGCACGACGCATGGGCACGGCTCTGGCCGCCGCGGCGGCACTGACGTCGATAGCGGCCTGCAGTGGCTCCGACGGCTCCGACGGCTCCAAGGGCGCCGACGGCGCCGCCAAGGACAAGGCGGGCGCCGTCTCCAAGGTGAGCCCCGTGGCCGCGCTGAAGCAGGTGCGGCAGAAGACCGGAGGCGCCCAGTCGGCGAAGGTCGAGGGCACCACGGAGATAGGCAGCGTCATGTCCATGAAGCAGTCCGGGGCCATCGGCTGGGCCGACGGACTCTCGGGCGAGCTGGCCATCACGTACACCGGCGGCACCATGGGCGACGCCCTGAAGCAGGCCGGCGGCGACGGAACGGTCAAGGCGCGCTACTTCAAGGACGAGTACTACGCCAACATGGGCGAGGCCATGGCGGCCAACACCGGCGGGAAGCACTGGATCCGCTATTCCTACAAGGACCTCGCCGAGCTGGGCGGCGCCTCCGGCGACGTCATGAAGGACCAGATCCAGAACAGCACGCCCGAGCAGGGCGTGAAGGCACTCCTGGCCTCCGGTGACGTGAAGAAGGTCGGCCAGGAGGACGTCCGCGGGGTTCCCGCGACGCACTACTCCGGCACGGTCGACGTGGCCGACCTGACCGCGAAGAACAGCAACCTGGACGCGAAGCAGCTGGCCGCGTTCAAGGAGCAGCTCGCCCTGGCCGGGGTGACCACCCAGACCGTCGACATCTGGGTCGACAAGAACGACCTGCTGGTGAAGAAGACCGAGCGCGGCGAGATGAAGACCGGCGCGTTCAACTCGACGCTCTTCTACAGCGACTACGGCACCGAGGTCCCCTCCGAGAAGCCGTCGGCCTCGGACACCGTGGACTTCAAGGAGATGCTGAAGCAGGGTGGCGCTACCCCGGGCGGCGCCTCCTGACACCTCCCGCACGGGACGAACGGGGACGGATTTGCTCGTCCCGCGTCCGGTCGCGTACTCTCACCAAGAAGCCAAAGACCGCTGGTCGTCGCTGTGCCTCGTCAGAGGGACGGTGACCGAAGGTTCCGCTAGACCGGACGACCTGCGCAGGTGACTGTGGAACGCTCCCGGACTCTGTTCGGTCGAGCCGCGCCCTGGCACTTGTGCTGGGGCGTTTCGTCTTTCCCGGCCCCTTCTGAGCGGTCCTCATCACCCGGAAGGAGGCCGACGCTCATGGCAAGGCCCGACAAGGCTGCCGCGGTAGCCGAGCTGACGGACCAGTTCCGCAGCTCGAACGCCGCCGTGCTGACCGAGTACCGGGGTCTCACCGTGGCACAGCTCAAGGAGCTGCGCCGTTCGCTCGGTGAGAACGCCCAGTACGCCGTGGTGAAGAACACGCTGACCAAGATTGCGGCCAACGAGGCCGGGATCGACACGCTGGACGACCTGTTCTCGGGTCCGACGGCGGTTGCCTTCGTCACCGGTGACCCGGTGGAGTCGGCGAAGGGTCTTCGTGACTTCGCCAAGGACAACCCCAACCTCATCATCAAGGGCGGTGTCCTTGACGGTAAGGCGCTGTCCGCCGATGAGTTCAAGAAGCTCGCGGACCTCGAGTCCCGCGAGGTTCTGCTCTCCAAGCTGGCCGGTGCTTTCAAGGGCAAGCAGACGCAGGCGGCGCAGGTCTTCCAGGCCCTGCCCTCCAAGTTCGTCCGCACCGCGGAAGCTCTTCGCGCCAAGAAGGAAGAGCAGGGCGGTGCCGGTACTCCGGCTCCCGCCGAGGCCGCCGAGTAATTTCGCTCAGCGGTCCAGCGGGCTCCACGTACGCCCGCCGACATATACATCCGGCACCTGCCGAATAGTGGAAGGACGCCTATCATGGCGAAGCTGTCCCAGGACGACCTGCTCGCGCAGTTCGAAGAGATGACCCTCATCGAGCTCTCCGAGTTCGTGAAGGCCTTCGAGGAGAAGTTCGACGTCACCGCGGCCGCGGCCGTCGCCGTCGCCGGTCCGGCCGGCCCGGGCGCCGTCGCCGAGGCCGCTGAGGAGCAGGACGAGTTCGACGTCATCCTCACCGGTGCCGGCGAGAAGAAGATCCAGGTCATCAAGGTCGTGCGTGAGCTGACCTCGCTGGGTCTCAAGGAGGCCAAGGACCTCGTCGACGGCACCCCGAAGCCGGTCCTCGAGAAGGTCGCCAAGGAGGCCGCCGAGAAGGCTGCCGAGTCCCTCAAGGCCGCCGGCGCTTCCGTCGAGGTCAAGTGACTTCGAGAGTCTCCTGACTCTCCCGAGGCCGTCCTCGCCGTAAGGCGATGACATCTCCTCACCGAAGGGCGATCACCCATCCGGGTGGTCGCCCTTCGGCGTGCCCGTGGAGGGTGCCTTGCTCTTCCGCCGACGACGAGTAGGGTGATCTTCGCCGTGCGCCTCTCGCGGGCCCCTCGGGGGCGCCCTGCGGGCATCCCGGAGGTGACCGGCCAGGGCCCCTCAGGGTCCGATGGGACCGGTGGGCCTTGACGAACCGGACGCGGCGCGCAATTCTCAGGACGCGTCATCACTTCGATCCGTATCCGAGGCATGGATCGAGAGTGAAGAGGGCAGTAAAGAAGAGCGCACCCCGCGCGAGGGCTAGGGCTAGACATAGGTGTTGAGAACAGCTGTTGAGAGCAACGTGGGTCTCTGAGAACCCCGACTGGACATCAGTGTGCCGCTTGGCTACACTGACCCTTTGCGCTGCCTGTTAGCTGCCTCCTGCCCGTCACCAGAGGCATGCCCACGCTGAAGCACCGATGGCCGACCCCCTCCGACCTGGTCGTATTGCGACCGATTCGGAACGGTCTGTCTATGTGTCCAGGGTGGGACCGGTACGCGCGTAGTGAGTCCGAGCCCTCGGAAGGACCCCCTCTTGGCCGCCTCGCGCAACGCCTCGACCGCGAATACGAACAACGGTGCCAGCACCGCCCCGCTGCGCATCTCCTTTGCAAAGATCAAGGAGCCCCTCGAGGTTCCGAACCTCCTCGCGCTGCAGACCGAGAGCTTTGACTGGCTCCTGGGCAACGCCGCCTGGAAGGCTCGCGTCGAGGCTGCTCTGGACAGTGGACAAGACGTCCCCACCAAGTCCGGCCTGGAGGAGATCTTCGAGGAGATCTCACCGATCGAGGACTTCTCCGGGTCGATGTCGCTTACGTTCCGCGACCACCGCTTCGAGCCCCCGAAGAACTCGATCGACGAGTGCAAGGAGCGCGACTTCACGTTCGCCGCGCCGCTCTTCGTCACGGCCGAGTTCACCAACAACGAGACCGGCGAGATCAAGTCCCAGACGGTCTTCATGGGCGACTTCCCGCTCATGACCAACAAGGGCACCTTCGTCATCAACGGCACCGAGCGTGTCGTCGTGTCGCAGCTGGTCCGCTCGCCGGGTGTCTACTTCGACTCCTCCATCGACAAGACGTCCGACAAGGACATCTTCTCCGCCAAGATCATCCCGTCCCGGGGTGCCTGGCTGGAGATGGAGATCGACAAGCGCGACATGGTCGGTGTCCGCATCGACCGCAAGCGCAAGCAGTCCGTCACCGTCCTCCTCAAGGCGCTCGGCTGGAGCACCGAGCAGATCCTGGAGGAGTTCGGCGAGTACGAGTCGATGCGCGCCACCCTGGAGAAGGACCACACCCAGGGCCAGGACGACGCACTGCTCGACATCTACCGCAAGCTGCGTCCGGGCGAGCCGCCGACGCGCGAGGCCGCTCAGACGCTGCTCGAGAACCTCTACTTCAACCCGAAGCGCTACGACCTCGCGAAGGTCGGCCGCTACAAGGTGAACAAGAAGCTCGGCGCCGATGAGCCGCTGGACGCCGGGGTGCTCACCACCGACGACGTCATCGCGACCATCAAGTACCTGGTCAAGCTGCACGCCGGTGAGACCGAGACGACCGGTGAGTCGGGTCGCGAGATCGTCGTCGAGACCGACGACATCGACCACTTCGGCAACCGTCGTCTGCGCAACGTCGGCGAGCTCATCCAGAACCAGGTCCGTACGGGCCTGGCGCGGATGGAGCGCGTCGTGCGTGAGCGCATGACCACCCAGGACGTCGAGGCGATCACGCCGCAGACCCTGATCAACATCCGGCCGGTCGTCGCCTCCATCAAGGAGTTCTTCGGCACCAGCCAGCTGTCGCAGTTCATGGACCAGAACAACCCGCTGTCGGGTCTCACCCACAAGCGCCGCCTGTCGGCTCTTGGCCCGGGTGGTCTCTCCCGTGAGCGGGCCGGCTTCGAGGTCCGCGACGTGCACCCGTCCCACTACGGACGCATGTGCCCGATCGAGACCCCCGAAGGCCCGAACATCGGTCTGATCGGTTCGCTCGCCTCGTACGGCCGCGTCAACGCGTTCGGCTTCATCGAGACGCCGTACCGCAAGGTCGTCGACGGCCAGGTCACCGACGACGTCGACTACATCACGGCCGACGAGGAGGACCGCTTCGTCATCGCCCAGGCGAACGCGACCCTCTCCGAGGAGCTGCGCTTCACCGAGCCCCGCGTCCTGGTCCGCCGCCGTGGCGGAGAGGTCGACTACGTGCCCGGCACGGACGTCGACTACATGGACGTCTCGCCGCGCCAGATGGTGTCCGTCGCCACCGCGATGATCCCCTTCCTGGAGCACGACGACGCCAACCGTGCCCTCATGGGCGCGAACATGATGCGGCAGGCGGTGCCGCTCATCAAGTCGGAGGCCCCGCTCGTCGGCACCGGCATGGAGTACCGCTGCGCCACCGACGCCGGTGACGTCCTCAAGGCGGAGAAGGACGGTGTGGTCCAGGAGGTCTCCGCGGACTACATCACCGTCACGAACGACGACGGCACGTACACCACGTACCGCATCGCCAAGTTCATGCGCTCCAACCAGGGCACCTCGGTCAACCAGAAGGTCGTCGTCGCCGAGGGCGACCGGATCGTGGCCGACCAGGTACTCGCCGACGGACCGGCCACCGAGAACGGTGAGATGGCCCTCGGCAAGAACCTGCTCGTGGCGTTCATGCCGTGGGAGGGTCACAACTACGAGGACGCGATCATCCTGTCGCAGCGCCTCGTGCAGGACGACGTCCTCTCCTCGATCCACATCGAGGAGCACGAGGTCGACGCCCGTGACACCAAGCTCGGCCCGGAGGAGATCACCCGGGACATCCCGAACGTCTCCGAAGAGGTCCTCGCCGACCTCGACGAGCGCGGCATCATCCGGATCGGTGCCGAGGTCGTCGCCGGCGACATCCTCGTCGGCAAGGTCACGCCCAAGGGCGAGACCGAGCTGACCCCCGAGGAGCGTCTGCTCCGCGCGATCTTCGGTGAGAAGGCGCGCGAGGTGCGCGACACCTCGCTGAAGGTGCCGCACGGTGAGATCGGCAAGGTCATCGGCGTCCGCGTCTTCGACCGCGAAGAGGGCGACGAGCTGCCGCCGGGCGTGAACCAGCTGGTCCGCGTCTACGTCGCGCAGAAGCGCAAGATCACCGATGGTGACAAGCTCGCCGGCCGTCACGGCAACAAGGGCGTCATCTCCAAGATCCTGCCGATCGAGGACATGCCGTTCCTGGAGGACGGCACCCCGGTCGACATCATCCTCAACCCGCTGGGTGTCCCGTCCCGAATGAACCCGGGACAGGTCCTGGAGATCCACCTCGGCTGGCTCGCCAGCCGCGGCTGGGACGTCTCCGGCCTCGGTGACGAGTGGGCCCAGCGCCTGCAGGCCATCGGCGCCGACCAGGTCGCCCCCGGCACCAACGTCGCCACGCCCGTCTTCGACGGTGCGCGCGAGGACGAGATCACCGGCCTCTTCCAGGCCACGATCCCCAACCGCGACGGCGACCGGCTGGTCCAGCCCTCCGGCAAGGCCCAGCTCTTCGACGGCCGCTCCGGCGAGCCGTTCCCGGACCCGGTCTCGGTCGGGTTCATGTACATCCTCAAGCTGCACCACCTGGTCGACGACAAGCTGCACGCGCGTTCGACCGGTCCGTACTCCATGATCACCCAGCAGCCGCTGGGTGGTAAGGCACAGTTCGGTGGTCAGCGCTTCGGTGAGATGGAGGTGTGGGCCCTTGAGGCTTACGGCGCCGCATACGCCCTCCAGGAGCTCCTGACGATCAAGTCCGACGACGTGACCGGCCGCGTGAAGGTCTACGAGGCCATCGTCAAGGGCGAGAACATCCCCGAGCCCGGCATTCCCGAGTCCTTCAAGGTGCTCATCAAGGAAATGCAGTCGCTCTGCCTCAACGTGGAGGTGCTGTCCTCGGACGGCATGTCCATCGAGATGCGCGACACGGACGAGGACGTCTTCCGCGCGGCGGAGGAACTCGGTATCGACCTGTCCCGGCGCGAGCCGAGCAGCGTCGAAGAGGTCTGACGGGCCGGCCGGCCGCCTCACCCCGAGGCGGCCGGCCCTCCCCGGACCCGTTCAGACCATTGATTTTGACGAGACCCCGAAAGAGGGATTGACGACAAGTGCTCGACGTCAACTTCTTCGACGAGCTGCGGATCGGCCTTGCCACCGCGGACGACATCCGGACCTGGTCGCACGGCGAAGTGAAGAAGCCGGAGACCATCAACTACCGCACGCTCAAGCCCGAGAAGGACGGACTCTTCTGCGAGAAGATCTTCGGTCCGACCCGGGACTGGGAGTGCTACTGCGGCAAGTACAAGCGTGTCCGCTTCAAGGGCATCATCTGTGAGCGCTGCGGCGTCGAGGTCACGCGCGCCAAGGTGCGTCGTGAGCGGATGGGCCACATCGAGCTTGCCGCTCCCGTCACCCACATCTGGTACTTCAAGGGCGTTCCCTCGCGCCTCGGGTACCTGCTGGACCTCGCGCCGAAGGACCTGGAAAAGGTCATCTACTTCGCCGCGTACATGATCACGTTCGTGGACGAGGAGCGTCGTACCCGCGACCTGCCGTCCCTGGAGGCCCACGTCTCCGTCGAGCGCCAGCAGACCGAGAACCGCCGCGACTCCGACCTGGAGGCCCGCGCCAAGAAGCTCGAGACCGACCTGGCCGAGCTGGAGGCCGAGGGCGCCAAGGCGGACGTGCGCCGCAAGGTGCGCGAAGGCGCCGAGCGGGAGATGAAGCAGCTGCGCGACCGTGCGCAGCGCGAGATCGACCGCCTCGACGAGGTGTGGAGCCGCTTCAAGAACCTCAAGGTCCAGGACCTGGAGGGCGACGAGCTGCTCTACCGCGAGCTGCGTGACCGCTTCGGCACGTACTTCGACGGCTGCATGGGCGCCGCGGCGCTCCAGAAGCGCCTGGAGTCCTTCGACCTCGACGAGGAGGCCGAGCGCCTCCGCGAGATCATCCGCACCGGCAAGGGCCAGAAGAAGACCCGCGCGCTCAAGCGCCTCAAGGTCGTCTCCGCGTTCCTGCAGACCAGCAACAAGCCCAAGGGCATGGTGCTCGACTGCGTGCCGGTCATCCCGCCGGACCTGCGTCCGATGGTGCAGCTGGACGGTGGCCGCTTCGCGACCTCCGACCTGAACGACCTGTACCGCCGTGTGATCAACCGCAACAACCGCCTCAAGCGTCTCCTCGACCTCGGCGCCCCCGAGATCATCGTGAACAACGAGAAGCGGATGCTGCAGGAGGCCGTCGACGCGCTGTTCGACAACGGCCGCCGCGGTCGCCCGGTCACCGGTCCCGGCAACCGGCCCCTGAAGTCCCTGAGCGACATGCTCAAGGGCAAGCAGGGCCGTTTCCGTCAGAACCTCCTCGGCAAGCGCGTGGACTACTCCGCGCGTTCCGTGATCGTCGTCGGTCCGCAGCTCAAGCTGCACCAGTGCGGTCTGCCGAAGGCGATGGCGCTGGAGCTCTTCAAGCCGTTCGTGATGAAGCGCCTGGTGGACCTGAACCACGCGCAGAACATCAAGTCGGCCAAGCGCATGGTCGAGCGTGGCCGCACCGTCGTGTACGACGTCCTCGAAGAGGTCATCGCCGAGCACCCGGTGCTGCTGAACCGTGCGCCCACCCTGCACCGCCTCGGCATCCAGGCCTTCGAGCCGCAGCTGGTCGAGGGCAAGGCCATCCAGATCCACCCGCTCGTCTGCACCGCGTTCAACGCGGACTTCGACGGTGACCAGATGGCCGTGCACCTGCCGCTCTCCGCGGAGGCGCAGGCCGAGGCCCGCATCCTGATGCTGTCCTCGAACAACATCCTGAAGCCGGCCGACGGCCGTCCCGTCACCATGCCGACCCAGGACATGGTGCTGGGCCTCTTCTTCCTCACCACGGACGACGAGGGCCGCGACGTCAAGGGCGCGGACCGCGCGTTCGGCTCCACGGCCGAGGCCACCATGGCCTTCGACGCCCGCGAGCTGTCGCTCCAGGCGAAGGTAGACATCCGCTTCCCGGTCGGCACCATGCCGCCGCGTGGCTGGGTGCCGCCGGTCGCCGAGGAGGGCGAGCCGGAGTACCAGCCCGGCGACACCTTCCGGCTGCGGACCACCCTGGGCCGCGCGCTCTTCAACGAGCTGCTGCCCGAGGACTACCCGTTCGTCGACTACTCGGTGGGCAAGAAGCAGCTCTCCGAGATCGTCAACGACCTGGCCGAGCGCTACCCCAAGGTCATCGTGGCGGCGACGCTCGACAACCTGAAGGCGGCGGGCTTCCACTGGGCGACCCGTTCGGGCGTCACCGTGGCCGTCTCCGACATCGTCGTGCCCGAGGCCAAGAAGGCCATCGTCAAGGGCTACGAGGAGCAGGACGAGAAGGTCCAGAAGCAGTACGAGCGCGGTCTGATCACCAAGGACGAGCGCACGCAGGAGCTCATCGCGATCTGGACCAAGGCGACCAACGAGGTCGCCGAGGCGATGAACGCGAACTTCCCGAAGACGAACCCCATCTTCATGATGGTCGACTCGGGTGCCCGAGGAAACATGATGCAGATGCGTCAGATCGCGGGTATGCGTGGTCTGGTGTCGAACGCCAAGAACGAGACGATCCCCCGTCCCATCAAGGCGTCCTTCCGCGAGGGCCTCACCGTTCTGGAGTACTTCATCTCCACGCACGGTGCCCGTAAGGGTCTGGCGGACACCGCCCTGCGTACCGCCGACTCGGGTTACCTGACCCGTCGTCTGGTGGACGTCTCGCAGGACGTGATCATTCGCGAGGAGGACTGCGGCACCGACCGCGGCCTCAAGCTGAAGATCGCGGTCAAGGGCGCCGACGGCGTGCTCCGCAAGACGGAGGACGTCGAGACCTCGGTCTACGCCCGCATGCTCGCCGAGGACGTCGTGGTGGACGGCAAGGTCATCGCGCCTGCCAACGTCGACCTCGGTGACGTCCTGATCGACGCCCTGGTGGGCGCCGGCGTCGAGGAGGTCAAGACCCGCTCGGTCCTGACCTGTGAGTCCGCGGTCGGCACCTGTGCCTTCTGCTACGGACGCTCGCTCGCCACCGGCAAGCTGGTCGACATCGGTGAGGCGGTCGGCATCATCGCCGCCCAGTCCATCGGTGAGCCCGGCACCCAGCTGACGATGCGTACCTTCCACACCGGTGGTGTGGCCGGTGACGACATCACCCAGGGTCTGCCCCGAGTCGTCGAGCTCTTCGAGGCCCGTACGCCCAAGGGTGTCGCCCCGATCTCCGAGGCCAAGGGCCGCGTGCGGATCGAGGAGACCGAGAAGACCAAGAAGCTCGTCGTCACCCCGGACGACGGCAGCGACGAGACGGCGTTCCCGATCTCGAAGCGTGCCCGTCTGCTCGTGGGCGAGGGCGACCCGGTCGAGGTGGGCCAGAAGCTCACCGTCGGTGCGACCAACCCGCACGACGTGCTGCGCATCCTCGGCCAGCGTGCGGTCCAGGTCCACCTGGTCGGCGAAGTCCAGAAGGTCTACAACTCGCAGGGCGTGTCGATCCACGACAAGCACATCGAGATCATCATCCGGCAGATGCTCCGCCGCGTGACGATCATCGAGTCCGGCGACGCGGAGCTGCTTCCGGGCGAGCTGGTCGAGCGGTCGAAGTTCGAGACCGAGAACCGTCGTGTGGTCACCGAGGGCGGTCACCCCGCCTCCGGCCGTCCGCAGCTGATGGGTATCACCAAGGCCTCGCTCGCCACCGAGTCGTGGCTGTCGGCGGCGTCCTTCCAGGAGACGACCAGGGTCCTCACCGACGCGGCGATCAACGCCAAGTCGGACTCCCTGATCGGCCTCAAGGAGAACGTCATCATCGGTAAGCTCATCCCGGCCGGTACGGGTCTGTCCCGCTACCGCAACATCCGGGTCGAGCCGACCGAGGAGGCCAAGGCCGCGATGTACTCGGCCGTCGGCTACGACGACATCGACTACTCGCCGTTCGGCACCGGCTCCGGCCAGGCCGTCCCGCTGGAGGACTACGACTACGGTCCGTACAACCAGTAGGCGAGTGGCTTTCGCCTGAACGACCGGAGGGCGGTCATCCCGTACGCAACGGGGTGGCCGCCCTCCGGCGTGTGCGGGGCCGGCCGCTCAGCGGAGCGTCTCCCACACGGCGATGGCGACCCCGGCGGTCGCGGTGAGCGCGGCGATGCTCGCCAGCGGCCACCGGGACCGCTCCAGCAGATCCAGCCGGGCCTCGTGGTCGGCGAGCTGCTTGTCGGTCTGGTCGCTGCGCTGCACCAGCAGCGCCAGCTGGCCGTCGGCGCGGGCGAAGCCGGCCTCCAGGCTGCCGCGCATCCGCTCCAGCTCCAGGGCGACGGCCACCGGGTTGTTCGGGTCGGTGTCGGTCATGGGCGGCCCTCCGGCGGGTCGGTGCGCAGCCAGGGCGGCAGCAGGATCTGGACGCCCGGCAGGGCCATCACCCGCGTCACCGCCCCCGCGACGGCCAGGGCCCCGGCGACCCGGGGCAGGGTCGCGGGGACGCCGGACGCGTCCACGAGTGCGGGCAGGAGCACGGCAAGGGCGAGGGCCGTCTGCAGGACGGTACGGGCGGTACGCCGGGCGGCGTCGGACATGGCAGGCTCCTCAACTCGGCTACGGCTTCTTCGCGGTGTACGGGACCTTCAGCGCGTTCCAGGACGTGCGGCCCGGCCAGCCGTCGGCCTCGGCGCCCCGGAAGCCGAGCTTGCGCTGCCAGGCGGCGTAGGAGCGGCGGTCGGCCTCGGTCCAGCGGGGGCCGGGGCCGACGGCGTACGAGGCGCACCCCTCGGCAGCCAGCCGCCGGCCCATCGCGGTGACGACGGGGGAGGTGGGGCGGGAGGTGAAGAAGGCGGCCCCGGGGAAGGGCTGGTAGCGGGGGGTGGTGGGGGTGCCGGGCTTCGAGGGCCGGGCGGGCGGCCGGGCCGGGGCGGCCAGGCGGTTGGTGACGCGGGTGCGCATCGACGGCATGGTGAAGCCGCGCGGGTCGATCTTGGCCGCCGACCACTCCGCGTGGCCGATGACGGAGCGGGCGCTCCAGCCGTGGGCCCGGCAGATCGCGGCCGACGCGCGTTCGATCGCGTCGAGCTGGGCGGCGGGCCAGGGGTCCTTGCCGTCGCCGAGGTTCACGCACTCGAATCCGTAGAAGCGGGCGTTGCCGTCGACCGCTCCGGCGCTGCCGTCGTGGGCGCGCGGGGCGGGCGGCCGGTCGCCGTAGTCCTCCGCGACGACGCGCCGGAGCACCTCCGGGTCGCCGCCGCCCGCGTGGTTGGCGCGGCCGGCCGAGATCAGGTGGACGGTGCCGGCCTTGTCGATGACGCCGTGGCAGAGCGGGCCGGGGAGGGAGGCGTAGCCGTCGCGGCAGAGGGCGACGGAGGCGGCGCTTCCGCTGCTGACGGTGTGGTGGATCATCACCCCGTTCACGGGGCCCCAGGCACCTTTGTGGTTGCGGTCGTGGGTGCGCCAGCCCGGATGCTCGACGACGGTGACGCCTTCGGCGTGCAGCGCGGCGAGCAGTCGGCCGGCGGTGAGTGGTGTGGCCACGGGTGGCGGTCCTTCCGGTGTACGGGTACAGGGCCCGGCGGAGCCCCGTACCCGGTGGGGCGTGGTGGGTACGGGGCTCGGCGTGCGGGCCCGGGGGGGTGGGGTCAGGACAGCGCGGCCCAGATGGCGTTGGAGTCGGCGACGACGGTGTTCTGCACGCTCGGGTTGAAGCTGGTGGGCAGGGAGGTCTGGCCGGTGACGCCGAGGCGGCCGTGGCGGACGAAGTACCCCGGCATCCGGGCGCTGCCGCCCGGGGCCTGGCCCACGCTGGAGCCGCGCAGGAAGGCGGGGCCGCCGTTGGTGGGGTTGGGGCCGTTGATCACCAGGCCCACCCAGTAGTTGCCCGGGGCCGCGTTGTACTGGACGGTGAGCGGGCAGATCACCGTCTGGCCCTCGGTCTTGGGGATCAGCGTGTTCAGCGAGGCGGTCACCCCGACGCGGGCCCCGGCGCTCGTGTAGAGCCCCGCGTAGGAGGCGGCGCCCAGGGTGCCGCCCCCGTACCCCGGGACGTAGAAGGCGATGTTCTTCACGAGCTTGGGTGCGTGCAGCGGGATGCCGATGAGGTAGACCCAGCCGTTGATGCAGTACTGCGGGGTCGAGGCGGAACCGCACGCCGGGTCGAAGGCCCACCCGGCGAACCCGACGGCGGACGGGGACCAGGTCCCCGCCGAGGAGACCGCGTCCACGTAGCCCCGGCGGGCGAGGTGGTCGGCGGTGGCGGGGGAAGCGGTCGTGACCGGCGGTGCGGTGAAGGTCTTCGTGCCGTCGATGGTCTGGTTGCCGGTGAGCAGCACCGCGTCGCCGCTCGCCACGGCGGAGACGTCGGACGCGGTCAGGACGACCGGGCCGGTGCGGCCGTTGACCGAGGTGACGGGGGAGCCGTCGATGGCCAGGTAGCGGGCGTCGCCCGCCGCCTGGGACAGGGCCCCCACATCGGAGGCGGCGAGGAGCACGTCGCCGGTCTGGCCGTTGACCGAGGCCACGGCGCCGCCGCCGGCCGGGAGCTGGGCGGACGGGACCAGGCCGTCGGCGCCGAGGGAGGCGACACCGCCGGGGGCGCCGACGCGGTCGGCGGCGACCGCGGAGACGTCGGCGGCGCTCAGGACGATGTCCGGGTCGGACTTCCCGTTGACCGAGTGCACGGTTCCGGCCGGGCCGGCCGGCCCCTGCGGGCCGAGCTCGCCCGGCGGGCCCGCCGGGCCGGGTACGGCGACGTACTGCGGGGTGGCCGGGTCGGCCGGGGCGATGTCGGCGAGGTCGACGGTGGGGTGGCCGGCGCTCAGCGCGATCTGGTAGCTGCGGCTGCCGCGGCCGAGGCCGGAGAGCCGCTCGGTGACGGTGTACGTCCACACCGCCGGGTTCCAGCCCGGGCCGTCGGTGGCGGGCAGGACGACCTGGAGCCGGCCCTCGGCGTCGAGCGTGGCGCGCGTGGGGCCGCCCAGGAAGAGGTCCTCCCCGGCGTGGGTGAGCAGCGCGGGCGGGCGGAAGTCGACGGTGCCGCTCATGGGGCGGCCGTCGGGGGTGAGGTAGCGGGCGGTGAGGGTGACGGTCGGGATGCTCGGTGGCAGCACGAAAACTCCTTGGGTGAGGTGGGCGGCCCGTCCGGCCGGGCGTGAGGGGGTCCGGCCGGACGGGCGTGGTTCGGTGGGGCGGATGCGGTTCGGGGAGGGGTCAGGACTCCAGGCCGTACAGCGTCAGCGGGCGGCAGCGGATCGTCGTGCCGGGGGTCGTGACCCGGGCCTGGATCTCGAACGTCACCGTCGCCCCGTAGTCCGCCGCCATCCGCTCCGTGAGCACCAGCCCCGCCCCGGGGCCGCCGACCGGGCCCACCTGGTCGCCGTCCACGAGGAGCCGTACCTCGCCGCCCGCGTCGCCCTCCGCGGCTATCCGGCAGTGCAGCCGGGGATGCTGGACGAGGCCGGGGCCCCGGTGGAGCGTGGTCCAGGCGGTGGCGCCGGTGGACTCCCAGCGGGCCGTGTCCACGGGGGCCGGGAGCGCGAACGGGATGTAGGGGCGGGCGAGACCTCCCCGTACGGTGTCGTCGGCGACGACGGCGTTGCCCCGGCGGTCCAGGATCTGCACCGCCTGGACCGGCAGGGTGTCGGGCGCCCCGGTCCAGACGGTCAGCGCCAGCGAGCCGTCGTCGCGGCGGACGACCAGCCCCTGCTGCGGGGTGTCCTCGTCCCGGTCGGGATGGACCCGGCCCAGGTACAGGAGGTCCTGGTCGCCCGCGGTGCGTACCCGCAGCCGGCCGCGCTCACCGATGACGACCTCGCCGCCCACGATGCTGTTCTGCGCCGGGGTGGTGTTGGCGCTGCCCATCAGCTCCCTGACCTGGCGTTCCAGGGCGCGGATGCGGTCGAGCAGGTCGGTGGGGATGATCGCCACGGTCAGGCTCCTTCCAGGTAGAGAACGGCTGTCTCCTGCTTGGTGCGCTGCGGCGGGGTGACGGCCATGCCGACGATCCGGTAGTGCGCGTCGAGCCCCTCGTGGTGCCACAGGTCGTGGACGCGCAGCCGGATGCGGGCGCCGAGCAGGGCGGGGGTGATCCGCCCGTCGAGCCGTACGGTCAGCTCCGGGATGACCTCGGGCCGGCGCTGCCGGGACAGCTCGGCGCGGGCCAGTGAGCGCAGGGTCGCCCCGTCGCTCACCCCGCCGTGGTCGGAGGTGAGCTCCAGCCGGGGCCAGCCCTGGGCGAGTTCGCCGGGGAGTTCCTCGGCGACCGTCAGCGGCTCGGACCCCTGGGACTGGTCGGTGTTGGCCGATTCGCCGCGGGCCACCCAGACGTTCGCCTGGACGGTCGAGTCGGTGGGCAGGCTGTAGGTGAGGACGGGCCCGGGGTGGTCCAGCACGATGTCGTTGTGGCCGGTCCTGATCTGCGGGTGGCCGAGCTGGAGACGTTTGACCCGGTTGCCCGCGGCGTCCCGGTAGCAGTGGATGCGCCACTCGAAGCCGTCGTTCAACTGCCCGAGCTTGTCGAGCAGTTCGCGGACCCGGGCGAGCGCCGAGTAGGCGTGGGCGTAGTCCCGTACGACGCCCGACCGCTCGTGGCCGAGGCTGATGCCGATGTCGCCGCCCGGCTGCTCCTGGGCGTGGGCGACGAGCGTGCGGGCGATGTCGAACTGGTCCAGCCCGGTGCCGGTCAGGTCCTGGCTCAGAATGCGGTGGTCCAGGTAGGAGTCGAACGTTCCGGCCTGGAACTGCACGGTGAGCCGGCCCTGTTCGTCGGAGGCCGGGGTGCAGGTCCACAGGACGCCGCCCCACCAGATGTCCCCGTCCCGCTCCAGCCAGACCGCGGTGCGGCCGGGCTGGAGCGCGGCCCGGGCCCGGGCCGCGAGCGCCCCCTGGGGGAGCGGGACGGTGGCGGTGAGGGAGCCCGGTTTGCCGATGAAGTCGTCGAACTTGGTCTCCGTCAGGGGCAGGACGTCCAGCAGGCGGTCGGTGCGCAGGTCGCAGAAGAGGGCCCGGTAGACGGGGGCGGGGGAGGCAGGGCTCATCGGCTGCCTCACAGGACCGGGTCGACGCGGATGAAGCGGTTGTCGAACCAGCCCCGGTTGCTGGTGGCGGAGGTGCAGTAGGCGGAGACGGCCGTGTGGACGGCGCCCGGCTGGAGACCCGTGACGCGGAAGGTGGCCGACACCGAGGTCGGCGCCTTGGACCCGACGCCCGCCGAACGGGTCTCGTGGGCCGGGGAGACCAGGACCCCGTCCTTGCGGATGTTGGCGCTCATCCGGCACCACTGGCCATCGACCCCGGTGTTCCCCAGGAAGCCCAGCGTCACGAAGACCGCGCCGGAGACCGGGACGGTGAACGTCGCCGTGATGGTGGGGCCGGTGGTGTCGCTGACCGCCTCCACCCAGGCGGTGGAGTCGCAGTACCCGCCGTCGGTGTTGTTCGCCCAGGCGGACGCGGTGACGGCGGGCCGCCAGACGGTGCCGTCCCAGCGCTGGAGCCGCCCGCCCTCGTCGCGGTACTGGCCGGTGTACTCCCCGGTCGCGAGCGCGCCCTGCGGGGCGATGCCGCCGATCTGGCGCGGGTAGCCGACCCAGCGGGTGCCGTCCCAGCGCTGGTAATCCGTGACGGTGTCCCGGTACTGGCCGACGTATCCGCCGGGGACGTCGCGGGCCCAGGACTCCGCGAGGATGCCGCCGACGGCCACCGTGGGGACCCGCAGGTCGTAGACGGCGTTGGCCCAGTCGATGCCGCCGGTCCCGGCGGAGGCACCGGCCGGGATCCGGACCTGGGCGAGGGGGAGGGAGGTGGGCGGGAGGCGCGGCGGCTCCGGCGACGCGGCCGGCGCGCCCTGGACGACCTCCAGAACGGCCTCGGTACGGCCGTCCTCGTCGTCGAACTGGGCGTCGAGGACCCGCAGGACCACCACGTCGATCCGGGGGTTGGAGGCGTTGCCGTCGTCGAAGGCGACCTCGGTGTAGTCGGTGAGGACGACCGGGTAGGCCCCGGCCGGCCCCCGGCCCTGGATCACGGCGCGGCCCGGGGCGACGGTGGCCCGCATGCCCGCGACCTCGCCGTACACGTACAGCGCGGACATCAGGTGCGCGCCGTTCTCGGAGCCGGGGATCACGCCCCCGGCGCTGGTGAGGGCCCCGGTCGGGGCCATGGTTCCGACCGGTGCGAGGCGGGTGTCGGCCCGGGACTGGCCGGATTCGGTCTCGGTGCGGTTGATCAGCCAGGCGCTGCGTACGGGCATGGAAGTCCTCCTGGGAGCGGAGCGGGTGGGATGTCTCGGCGGGGCCGGAGCCCCGTGGTCTCACCAGTGGGCGTCGCGCCACCGGACGGTGACGGAGGCCCGCGGGTCGGGGGTGGCGTCGTGGGAGCGGAACGCCAGCTCCGTCGTGCCCGGAGCCAGCCCGAACAGCTGCTCGGGGGCGGAGGCCGGGGCCGCGGTGTAGAGGCGGGAGGCGTTCTGGTTGAGCAGGACGGTGCCGGCCTCGGTGTCGACGCCCAGGACGTCCTGGGGGCCGAGCACGATGTCGTACTGGAGCTGCTTGCCGTCGGTGAGCCGGGTCAGGGTCGGGCGCCGGACCGGCCCGCGGAACTCGATCAGCGGGTGGGCCGTCGCCGATCCCTCGTTGAGGGCGGTGCAGGTTCCCGTGGCGTTGGCACCGCCGTCCGCCGGGTCCGGGGCGCCCCAGTCCAGCGGCCACCGCAGGCCGAGTCCGGCGTCGGCGGCCTGGGGCCAGAGCAGCCCCGGTTCGGCCACCGGCAGGAAGGCGCGGGCCTGCCGGAGCACGGAGCCGAAGCGGCGGGGGTCGGTCGCGGTCCACTGGAGGCTGGCCTTCGAGGTGCCGTGCACCACGAAGGAACGGTCCTGCGGGACGACCCGCCGACTGACCCGGGCCCGTACGGCGAGGGTCTCCCCGTGCAGCCGCACCGCCAGCCAGTCCTCGCCGGCGTCCGCGCCGGTCGCGTCCCGGAAGCCGGCGGCCACGCCCCGGGCGTCCTCGGTGGTGCGGGGCAGCAGCCAGACGGTCGCCCCGACGAGCCGGGGCTGCGCCCACTGCGAGCCGGGCCAGGCGCCGTGCCGGTCGGGGCGGGAGACGTCACCGGTGTCGAGCACCGGCAGGTCGTCCCAGCCCGTGACGCCGGTGCGGTCGATCTCGTACGGGGTACCGGGGCCCATCAGCAGTCCGGCCCACTGGATCTGCCCGTCGCGGGTGATCAGTGAGCCGGGTGCGGTCTCATACGCGTATGCGGTTGTGGTCGCGGCCATGAGGGGCCGTCACCTCGCTTCATTCATGGGGTGGATGGGGGCTCATGCCGCCGCTCCGCGCAGGAACAGCAGGTCGGAGGCGATGGCGAGGGGGCCGCCCCGTCCGGCCGCGTGATAGGTGTGCAGCCGGGCCCGCCCCGGAGCGGGCGGGCCGGACCGGAGACCGGCCGCCGGGGCCTCCTCGGCGGGGCGCAGCCGGTCCAGCGCCGACAGCGGCCGTACGGGCGAGGGGCCCCCGCCCGGCTGGACCACGCCTCCCTCGGCGAGCTGCGGGATCTTGGGCAGGTCCACGCCGAACTTCTTGCCGAGGATGGAGAAGCTCAGCCTGTTGAGGCCGTCGATGACCCAGTTGGCGAACGCGATCAGGGCCTTGACCGGACCGGTGACGGCGGCCATGACGCCCTGCATGCCGGTGGACAGGAAACCGCCGATGGCGCCCAGGGCCGAGGAGGTGGCGTTCCTGACCCGGGTGAACATCGCGGGGATCCGCTTGGTGATCCAGTCCAGGGTGGGCTGGATCGCCCTGCGGAAGCCGTTCCAGGTCCGGCTGATCAGCCCGGTGACCGCGCGGGTCGCCGAGGTGACGGCGGTGCGGGTGCCGTGGAAGCCGCGGGACAGGGCCGCGCCGACGCCCCCGACGACCGCCGTGATGATCGTGCGTACGGCCCTGAACTGCGCGGAGATCACGGCGAGGTAGGCCTGCAGGACCGGCCCGAGGAACGTGCCGATCGTCCGGAAGACCTTCAGCACCTGGTCGAAGACCTGCTTCATGATCTTCTGGCCGGTCTGTGAGCTGAGCGCGTACTCGATGAGGAAACCCGCGAGCGGCATGATCAGACCGAGAACGAACCCGAACGGGTTGGCTCGCATCGCCACATTGACGGCCATCATCGCGCCGGCGCCGACGGTGAGGGCGCCGCCGAAGAACCCCATCAGCTTGGAGACCGTGCCGGCGCCCTTGCCCAGGGTCCCGGCGACCCCTCCGAAGGCGGCGGTGCCGGCGGAGACGGAACCGAGCGAGGCGGCGACGGGGCGGACCTTGCCGCCGCCGGCGCGGAGCCGGGTCGCCGTGACCCCGGCGGTGCGGCCGGTGCCGGACAACGACGTGCCCGCCGCGTCCGCCCCGGTCGTCAACCGTCGTGCGGCCGGGGCGGCGGCGGACGCACCGGACCTGATCCCGAGGGCGGCGGCTGCGGCCCGGTCGACCGCGCGCAGCGCCGCCCGGAGCGACGTGCCCGCCGCGACGAGCTGGGTGCGGAAGGAGGCGAGCGCGCCGGTCACCCCCGCGAGAGGGTCGGCGCCCGGCCTGATCGCCGCGGCGCTCATCCGCGGGCCTTGGAGAGGAACAGCAGGGCGGTGGCGGTCTCCTGGAGGTCGGCGGAGGACGCCTCGTAGTAGTTCTCGATCTGGAAGCCGGCGACCGCACCGGCCGTGGCGTTCAAGGCGTCCGCCCGGGAGCGGCGCGCGGTGTGGCGCAGCAGCCGGTCCAGCTTGGAGAGCGGCAGGACGGCCTCGGCCTCACCGGCCTCGGCGACGATGGCGTGCACCCCGCCGTTGCGCGGCTGCACGATGCCGCCCGCCGCGAGCTGCGGGATCCTCGGCAGGCTGATGCCGAAGCTCTTGCCGCCGACGCCCGGAACCCAGCCGGGGATGGAGACCTTGATGCGGTTGAGGCTGCCGATCGCTGAGTTGATCAGACGGATCACCGCGTTGATGGGGCCCTTCACCGCCCCCGTGATCCGGCCGAAGGCCCGGCTCGCGATGGACTGGAGCCCGCCCCAGATGCTGGAGAGCCGTTCCTTGACCCGGCTGAAGGCCTGGGGAACGGTGTTCCGGATCCAGTTGACGACCGGGGTGATGACTCTCTTGATCCCGTTCCAGACGCTGGAGATCACGCCCCGGACCGCGTTCATCACCGTCGTGATGATCTTGCGCCAGGCGTTGAAGTTCTTCGTGATGACGCCGGCGACGGCCTTGATGACCACGGTCACGGCCTTCTTGATGCCGTTCCAGACCGACTTCATCAGGGCGCCTGCCTTGGACATGATCGGCCCGACCGCCTTCATGACCGCGCTGATGACCTTCTTGATCGCGCCGAAGGCGACCTTCAGCACCTTCTGCAGGGTCTTTGAACGGGCCGCCATGTCGACGACCTTCTCGATGAGCGGGGCGAGCAGCGAGAGCAGCTGCCCGACGATGTTCCCCCTCATCGACTTGTTGAGACCGTTCATGCCCTTGGACGCCTTGTCGGCGCCGGACTTGAACGTGCCGATCTGTGTACCGCTCTTCTTCGCGGTGGTGCCGGTCTTGGCGAGGGACCGCCCGGCCTTGTCGGCGGCGCGCTGGACGGAGGTCAGCTCGCGGGCGGAGGACTGGGCGGAGGCCCGGATCCTCTTGAGCCCGCGGTCTCCGGCGAGCGCCTTGGAGGAAAGGCCGCCGGCGGCCCGGGCTGCGCTCTCCGTCTGGGTCTTGAAGCCTTTGAGGGAGCCGCCGGCCCGACCCAGGGACTGCACAAGAGACATGGTGGGCTTCTCCTTTCTCGCGTTTCTCGCTGATGGTGGAAGAGGTGGACCCCGGGCCCGGTCGCACGACGTGCGAAGGGCGTCGGCCGGGGCCCGTGTTCACCGGCCGTGTCTCAGCTCAGCGCGCGGACAAGGCCGTTGACCCGCGCCTCCAGCTGCCGGATCTGCTCGCCGGCCTCCCTGAGCCTGCGCGGGTCCGGGCCGTCCGTCCGCGACGTACCGACGGCCGCGACGTCCGCGCGCCGGTTCCGGCGTCCCGTGTCGGCACCGTCGATCCGCCGGTGGGCGGAGTCCGCCCGGACGAGCGCCCTGTCGGCGACCTGGCGCGCCCGGCCGAGATCACCGCGCAGGGCGCCGACCTGCCGGCCCACGGCGGTGCTGGTGCGGTCGGCCTTGGTCACGGCGCTCTCGGCGAGACGCCGGGCCCGGCCCACGGTGTCCCGCAGCGTCTCGGACGTGCGGCCGAGTGTCCGAAGGGTTTCCGTGTGCCCCCCGATGCGGGTTTCGTGCCGGCCGGTCCTCTCCGTCAGCCGGGTGATGGCGTGCTGCTGGATCTCGGAGTTGGGCGCGAGGGCTCTCACCACGGGCCCCAGGCGGCGTCGTCGCTCGACGGAGTTCAGGATCCGTTGCCACAGTGAGCTGAGAACGGTGTCGGTGAACCAGCTGAGCCTCAGCACCTGCGTGCCCGCGATGCTGAGCCCGGCCAGGCTCAGGGCCAGGACCTCCACATCCACCTTGACGCCCTGGAGGCTCCAGTAGAGTTTCTGATGAGATGATGTGAGGTCTTTCCAGTTCTCCGTGGGGTCGATGGACTGCGGAAGACCGGAGAAGGTGAGCGGGGCCTTGAGCGCCGCGATCTCTTCCGTATGGCGGTTGATGATGGCCGTCATACTGGCGGCTGACAGAGGGGCCTCCGACGCTCCGGACGGTTCCGGCGGAATGGCCATGATGTCCCCTTTCTGATGGGCAATGAGTTCCGGAGGAGCAAAGCGTGATAGGCCACTCCTATTACCAGTCGCACCCTTTGCCGTATCTCTTGATCGTGGTGCTCTGTTCGCCGGTCGCTCTGGCGCTGCTCTGGAACGCCTACCGGCTGGCGGTGCTCTCCCTGCGAGGAGTGGCCGTCGTCGGGGACGATCCGGAGCAACGGTCCGGCGCGACGTTCACGGTGGACGGGAAGCAGTACCGGTGTAACGCGCACCTCGGCCCCGAGGACTGGCGCGGCAACGAAGGGGGGGCCGGGCCGATCGTCTACGACCCCCGCAAGCCCCGTCGGAACGACGCGCGGTACGGCCTCCGGCCCGCCATGCTCGTGGCGTGCGGCGTCCTGGTCGTGTTCCTCGTCACCGCGGTCGTGTGGGCAGCCGTCCGGCTGGTCGGCTTCTTCTGACCACGGGCCCGGTCCGCCCGGGTCCGGCGCCGTCTGCCGTGCCGGTGACGGGCGGGTGCCCCGCTCACGCGAAGAACCGCAGGAGGTCTCCCGGGCTGGGCGCCACTGGTTCCTCGGGAGCGGCTGCCGCGTCCCCCGGCCTCGGCACCGGCACCGGCGCTTCCGGCGGATCGGAGTCCTCGTCCGTGTTGACCGAGGCGAACATCCAGTTGGCGGCGGCGAGATGGTCCACCGCCGCGGCGAGCAGATAGTCGGACACGGTCCACTCCGCGCCGTCGCCGTCGAGTTCCCGGGAGACGGCACTGTCGCGCGGCATGTGCTTGACCAGCACCGCGAGCCGGCGTGAGGTCAGCCGGCCGCGGTGCCAGTCCAGCAGGTCCACGCCGTAATGCCGCAGCAGGTCGGCTTCGAGGGCCTCGGCGTGTTCGGTGACGAACGCGTCGAGGCTCAGCCTTCCCCCAGGCCGAGCCCGGTCTCCTTGCCGTACGCCTCCAGGAGCGCGGCGATGTCCTGCATGGTGATCTCGTGCTGCTCGAAGCGGCCGAACTGCTCCTCGCCGAGCAGGAGTCGCAGCAGTCCGTCCACGTCGTTGTCGTCCAGCGAGCGCAGCGCGGTGGCGGTGGCGCGCGTCAGCTCGGTGGGCAGTTCGAAGGTGTCGTCGTCCAGCTCGAAGGACCAGGTGCGGCCGAGCGCCTCCAGGCGCTGGGCGCGTGCCGCGTTCACGTCGAAGGTTGCCATGCGGGTTTCTCCGTTCAGGTATGGGGGGAAGGCGGGAGCCGGGGCGGGGCCGGTGTCGACCGGCCCCGCCCCGGGGGTGTCACGGGGCCGGGACCGTCGGCACCGTGTAGGCCGCGTCCTTCATGACGAAGGTGGCGAGCGCCGAGCCGTCACCCGGCGAGAGCGCGGTGAAGGTGACGCCGAGCATCGCGGCGGCCTTCCGGGCGAGCTTGATGTCGTCGGTGGCGGTCACCTGGCCGCGCGGGATGACGAAGCGGTACGTGACCTCCGCGCCGTCCGTGAACTCCAGCCCGAGGGCCCGCTCGTCGAAGGTCGGCCCGTCCGGGACGTCGAACTGGAAGACGCTCGCGGCGGCGTCCTTGCGGATGTCCGCGGACTTGCCGCCGAGGAAGAACGGCAGGGTGTCCTCGTTGAACTGGAGCATCGCGAACTTCAGCGTCAGGTCGCGGTCCGCGTAGACGAACCGGGCCGGGCTGATGGACTGCCACGTCTCGACCGGGTCCAGCTTGTCCTTCTTCGCGAAGGTCACGCCATCGGTGGAGGTGTAGCCGAGGTCGGTCCAGGCGGACCCCCAGTCGGCCGCCGGGTTGTCGGAGAAGGCGTCCGGAAGAGGAGCGCCGATCTCGGCGACGAGGATGCGGCCGGTTCCGGCCACGCGGATCTCGGAGGCGTTGTTGCCTGCCATGGATGACTCCTTGAGGTGGTTGGTCCCTGAGTGGGTGACTGGGCGGATGGGTGGCTGGGTGGTGCGTGCCGTCACGGGTACGGCAAAGGCCCCGCCGGACGGCAGGGCCTGGTCTGTGGGGCGTACGGGAGGTGCCCGTACGGCGGTGGGCGCGTACGGCCTCGGAGGTGTACGGCGGTGGGCGCGTACGGCCGCGGAGGTGTACGACGGTGGGCGCGTAGGCCTCGGAGGTGTACGGCGGCGGGTCTGCGGCGTCAGCCGATCCGCAGGGAGACGCGCAGGACGCAGAGGTAGCGGTTGGCCGCGGGGTGCAGGTACTCGGGCAGCCAGCGCGGGCCGTCGGCCTCGACGACATCGCTGATCACGATGTCCGTCCCGTACCGCCGTCCCACCGCGGCGAGCAGTTCGGCCCGGGCGGAGTTGGCCAGGCGGTGCGCCGTCGCCTTGTCCGGCCCGTAGGCCTCCAGTTCGATGAGCGGCTGGTCGAGGTGGAGGTCGTCGACCCAGGCGCCACCGCGCCGGGAGACGATCACCGCCTTCTGCGTGCCGTCGAAGCCGGGCGGCGGAGTCTCGTCCACCACCGCGTCCGCCAGATCGGCGCGGTCGGAGAGGAGCTCCACGACGATGGCCTCCACGTCGGGGAAGGTGCTCGGAGGTGAGGTCATGACAGGGCGATCACTCCTGTTCGCGGAAGTGAGGTCGGAGAACGCGGACGGCGGAGCCGCGCCCGGAGGGTGGGCGCAGCTCCGCCGCTGCATCTATCGTGACTGAGATCGTGCGAGCGCGCAACCTCTTAGTGCGAAGTCGCAACTTTGCGGATTCCGCTTCCGGGGTCGTCCGCGCTCCGGCGACGCGCAGGTGGGCCTGTTCCGACCTCCCGCACTCCCGTACGCGGTGCGTTAGTCTGCGGTTATCGAACAGGCATTCGAGAGACGGCGGTTCTGCGGAAGGAAGCGCCCTGACGAGCGTGCGGAGCGAGGGAACGGGGGAGCGGGTGGACGGGAGTGAGCCGGTGATCAGTGCCCAGGAGCGGCTGGCCGATGTCGTGACCGCGGCGGTCGAGGTGGCCGCGGAGTCGGGAGAGGCGGGTACGTACACCGCGGACGTCGCCCGCACGCTCACCGCCGTCGTCGGCAAGGTCGGAGCGAGAATCGCCGTCGAGGCGGAGACGCGGGGGTTCCGCAGCGGCTGGGGCGAGGCGGTGGCGCTGGCGTCCGGGGGAGCGGAGGGCGGGGCTCAGGTCTTCCGCATGGCGACCGCGCCCGAGGAGTAGCCGCGAACGGAAAGGGAGGGGCGGCCCGTAACGGGCCGCCCCTCCCTTTCCGTTCGCGCGCCTCATGGCCGGCGACGCGCCCCCGGTCCCTTCCGCCGGGCCGCCCGTTCCGCCGCGAAGACGTCCTCCAGACGGAACACGTGCGCCCGGCCCTGTCGGCCGGCGGGGCCGAGGTGTCCCAGCTGGACCCACTTGCGGATCGTCGCGGGCTTCACCCCCGCCTCGTGCGCGGCGAGTTCGGCCGTCAGCAGCGTCGCGCCCGTCATCGCGCCCCCTCCCGCCGCGCGGAGTCCTCGGCCGAGGCGGTGAGCTCGTCGAGCTCACCGCCGGACTCCGCCGCGAGCCGCGCCCAGGCGCCCTCGCTCCACGCGTGCCGGTGCGCCGGATCCGTACGGCAGTCGCAGGCGCGGTCCGTGCAGCGGCAGGCCGGGTTGACGCAGAGCACCGCCCGGCGCGCGGGGAAGGCCCGCAGCGAGACCGAGTCGCACCAGGGGCAGCGGCCGCCCACCCGCACCACCGGTTCGGCGCCGCCCAGGGCCCGGGTGCAGCGGCGGGCCATCCGGCGGGCCTCGTCCCTGATGTGTTCGAGGAGCACGTCGTCGGCGGCGGCCCGGTCGAGCAGACCCGCGACACGCAGCAGCCGCCCGGAGACCTGCTCGCGGCGGGGGCGGGGCATCCGGAGCCGGTCGTGCACGGCCTCGTCCAGCTCGATCACGCCATCCGTGATGTCGCGTACGGCGTCGGAGATGTGGAGCCGTACGGGGGAGGTGCGGGAGCCGGTCGGGGTGAGCCCGTGCGCCTGCTCGGCCCGCAGGGCCTCCTCGCGCTCGGCGCGGGTCGGGCCCGCCGCGGCCGGCCGCGCGCCGGAGGAGGCCGCCCGCGGGGCGGAGGGGGAGCGGTAGGCGGGGGCGAGTTCGACGAGCAGTTCCGGAAACTGACGCAGCAGCAACTCGATCCAGAGCGCGGCGTCCGCGACCGTGCCGGCGCTCTTGCCGTTGCTGTCGCTCTTGCCGTTGCCGGGCCCGTGGCCCGGTGCGGTGGTGTGCGCCCCGGAGGGCTGCGGCGTGATCGGTGTGGATGCGTTCGGTGTGGTCATGGCGATCCCTTCTCCCCACGCAGAGGTGTTGCGGGTCCGCACACTGGCATGTTGCGCGCTCGCACGCAAGGGGGAATCAAGGACTCCGCGGCCCTTATCTCCACAGATTTTGCCCAAACGGTATGGGTATGCGGGGTAATTCCTTGCGCGCAAGCGCGATAGTCTGGTCACCGCTTCGGAGGGAGGCGAGTGCCCCATGACCACGGGCGAACTCGACAGCTTCGCGACCTGGATCGAGGAACTGATCCGTCGGCGCGGCTTCGACATCGACAGTCCACGCGGCGGCGGCAAGTCCCGCCTCGCCGACGAGGCCGGGGTCCACCGGGCCGCCATCACCCGCCTTCTCCAGCGGCAGAGCATGCCCGACCTGGAGACCACCCGGCGGCTCGCCCAGGTGCTCCAGGTCCCGGTGCGCGACATGCTCATCCGCTCCGGGCGCCTGACCGAGGAGGACCTGCCGCTGCCGTCCGCCCCGGCGGGGTCGCCCCCGGCCGGAGGCCGTCCCCTCACCCTGGAAGAGGCCGCTGTGGCCCTGGGCGTACCGGCGGACCAGCGCGAGATGTTCGTCCGGGTCGCGGGTCAGTTCCTCCCCGATCCGGTGGCGGCCGCCACCGTCGCCGCCGGGCGCCGGGCGCCGCTCGCGTCCGACTGACGCCCGCGCTCCGCCGCCCGCCCCCGTCGGGCGGGGCCGACGGGGCGGGGCCGGCGGTCCTGACGGCCCGGGAAGCCCGCCTCCGCTTCCGGCCCGTAAGATGTCGTGGCCTGTCCCCCCGCCCCTGCAGGCCCAAGAACAGTCAGCGCGGACGTACCCCGCCAGGTGTGCGCCGGGCGGAGCGATCGCGCGATCGCGGTGAACGCGTTTGGTGCCCTGCCCGGTCCGGAGCGTCTCGCGCGGACGGCAAGGAGGGGCACATGGCCGAGCGGGAAGACCGCTCCCGGTCCGCGGCTCAGGACCCCGCCCCGCCCCCGGAACCCGGGACGGCCGGTGTCGCCCCGCCCGGAGGCCCGGCGCCGGAGACGTACGCGGCCCTCCTGGCCGAACTCGGCGGGCTCCTCGACGCCCATGAACCGCACGAGGTCGTGGTCCTGCTGCGGGCGGAGCTGGAGCGGCGCGAGCTGCGCGCGTACTCCCACGGCTGGCGCGACGCCGCCGACCACTTCGAGCCCGCCGTCGAGGCGGCGAGGGCCGCGAGCCTGCGCACCTTACGGCTGGTGGGCGGCGCGCCGGGGCGGGCGGCGGTGATCCCCTTCCGGTCGGAGGGCCGGGCGGGCGAACCGCCTGGCGCCCGCGGGGGCGGCCTCCCCCGGGACGGCGAGCGCGAGCGCCGCGGCGACGCCGTGCGGGACGGCGGCCGGAGCGATGCCGAGGAGCAGCCGCGCCGCGACCGGCCCCAGACCGACCGGCCCCAGAGCGACCGGCGTTCCGGCTCCGCACCCCGGCCGTCCCGCCCGCCGCGCGCCGGCGCCGGGCCCGAGCCCGCTCTCGTACCCAAGAGCCGCAACTCCCGGGTGCCGACGATCCCCACCCTCCCGGCGTCGCGGCTGCGGCTGCCGGCCAGGCCGCCGGCCGAGGGCGGGGGCTCCGTCCCGCCGGACGACGGAGCCCGCTGACGGCGTGGGCGGGCCCGGCCGCCGGTCACCCCGCCGGCCGGGGCGGCACCGGCCCGTGGGGGTGGACAGCATTTGTTTTGACCCAGCTCCGTGAGGTAGGTACGCTCAAGCCTTGTGCCTGGGGTGTGCCTGGGCTCGGGTGTGTGTCCTCAACCGCACCGCGAGTCCGTCATTGGCCACCGCAATCTGTGCCCTGCCGCCCCTCGGGCGGGAGTCCGCAGTATTCGACACACCCGACCGCGTGGGTCGGTGATGTTCCAGGTTAGTTTCACGAACGGCACACAGAAACCGGAGAAGTAGTGCCTACGATCCAGCAGCTGGTCCGGAAGGGCCGGCAGGACAAGGTCGAGAAGAACAAGACGCCCGCGCTCGAGGGTTCGCCCCAGCGGCGTGGCGTCTGCACGCGTGTGTTCACGACCACCCCGAAGAAGCCGAACTCGGCGCTCCGTAAGGTCGCGCGTGTGCGTCTGACCTCGGGCATCGAGGTCACGGCCTACATCCCGGGTGAGGGACACAACCTGCAGGAGCACTCCATCGTGCTCGTGCGTGGTGGCCGTGTGAAGGACCTGCCGGGTGTTCGTTACAAGATCATCCGCGGCTCCCTTGACACCCAGGGTGTCAAGAACCGCAAGCAGGCCCGCAGCCGCTACGGCGCCAAGAAGGAGAAGTAAGAATGCCTCGTAAGGGCCCCGCCCCGAAGCGCCCGGTCATCATCGACCCGGTCTACAGCTCTCCTCTTGTCACCTCGCTGATCAACAAGATCCTCCTCGACGGCAAGCGTTCCACCGCCGAGCGGATCGTGTACGGCGCCATGGAAGGCCTCCGCGAGAAGACCGGCAACGACCCGGTCATCACGCTGAAGCGCGCGCTTGAGAACGTCAAGCCCTCGCTCGAGGTCAAGTCCCGCCGTGTCGGTGGCGCCACCTACCAGGTGCCGATCGAGGTCAAGCCCGGCCGCGCCTCCACCCTCGCCCTGCGCTGGCTCGTCGGTTACTCCCGCGCCCGCCGCGAGAAGACCATGACCGAGCGCCTCATGAACGAACTGCTCGACGCCTCCAACGGCCTCGGCGCTTCGGTCAAGAAGCGTGAGGACACCCACAAGATGGCCGAGTCCAACAAGGCCTTCGCGCACTACCGCTGGTAGTCGCTACCCCCATCGAGACCGAGAGAAGATTGAGCCTCATGGCCACCACTTCGCTTGACCTGGCCAAGGTCCGCAACATTGGGATCATGGCCCACATCGACGCGGGGAAGACGACCACCACTGAGCGGATCCTCTTCTACACCGGTGTGAGCTACAAGATCGGTGAAGTCCACGACGGCGCTGCCACGATGGACTGGATGGAGCAGGAGCAGGAGCGCGGCATCACGATCACGTCCGCCGCGACGACCTGCCACTGGCCGCTCAACGATGTTGACCACACCATCAACATCATCGACACCCCGGGTCACGTCGACTTCACCGTCGAGGTGGAGCGTTCGCTCCGCGTCCTCGACGGCGCCGTCACCGTGTTCGACGGTGTGGCCGGCGTCGAGCCGCAGTCCGAGACCGTCTGGCGTCAGGCGGACCGCTACGGCGTGCCGCGTATCTGCTTCGTCAACAAGCTCGACCGCACCGGTGCGGACTTCTTCCGTTGCGTCGACATGATCGTGGAGCGCCTCGGCGCGACCCCGATCGTCATGCAGCTCCCCATCGGCGCCGAGGCGGACTTCACCGGCGTCGTCGACCTCGTGTCGATGAAGGCCTTCGTGTACCCCGAAGAGGCCGCCAAGGGCGAGATGTACAACACCGTCGAGATCCCGGACGACCTCAAGGAGTCCGCCGCCGAGTGGCGCGGGAAGCTCCTGGAGGCCGTGGCCGAGAACGACGACGCCATGATGGAGCTGTACCTGGAGGGCACCGAGCCCACCCAGGAGCAGCTGCACGAGGCGATCCGCCGCATCACCCTGGCGTCGAAGGGCAGTGCCGACTCCGTCACCGTCACCCCGGTGTTCTGTGGCACCGCGTTCAAGAACAAGGGCGTCCAGCCCCTGCTCGACGCGGTCGTGCGCTACCTGCCTTCCCCCCTGGACGTCGAGGCCATCGAGGGCCACGACGTGAAGGACCCGGAGAAGGTCATCGCGCGCAAGCCCTCGGACGACGAGCCGTTCTCCGGCCTGGCGTTCAAGATCGCGAGCGACCCGCACCTCGGCAAGCTCACCTTCGTCCGGATCTACTCCGGTCGCCTGGAGGCCGGCACCGCGGTGCTGAACTCCGTCAAGGGCAAGAAGGAGCGCATCGGCAAGATCTACCGCATGCACGCGAACAAGCGTGAGGAGATCGCATCGGTGGGCGCCGGCGACATCATCGCCGTCATGGGTCTCAAGCAGACCACCACCGGTGAGACGCTCTGCGACGACAAGAACCCGGTCATCCTGGAGTCCATGGACTTCCCGGCGCCGGTCATTCAGGTCGCCATCGAGCCGAAGTCCAAGGGCGACCAGGAGAAGCTGGGTGTCGCCATCCAGCGCCTCTCGGAGGAGGACCCCTCCTTCCAGGTGCACTCCGACGAGGAGACCGGCCAGACCATCATCGGTGGTATGGGCGAGCTTCACCTCGAGGTGCTCGTCGACCGCATGAAGCGCGAGTTCCGCGTCGAGGCGAACGTCGGCAAGCCCCAGGTCGCGTACCGCGAGACGATCCGCAAGGCCGTCGAGCGCATCGACTTCACGCACAAGAAGCAGACTGGTGGTACCGGCCAGTTCGCGAAGGTGCAGATCGCCCTTGAGCCCATCGAGGGTGGCGACGCCTCCTACGAGTTCGTCAACAAGGTCACCGGTGGCCGCATCCCCCGTGAGTACATTCCCTCGGTGGACGCGGGTGCTCAGGAAGCCATGCAGTTCGGCATCCTGGCCGGTTACGAGATGGTCGGCGTCCGCGTCACCCTTCTCGACGGTGGTTACCACGAGGTCGACTCCTCGGAGCTCGCCTTCAAGATCGCCGGTTCGCAGGCGTTCAAGGAGGGTGCCCGCAAGGCCTCTCCCGTGCTCCTCGAGCCGATGATGGCCGTCGAGGTCACCACGCCCGAGGACTACATGGGCGATGTCATCGGCGACCTCAACTCCCGCCGTGGCCAGATCCAGGCCATGGAGGAGCGCAGCGGCGCTCGCGTCGTGAAGGGCCTCGTGCCCCTCTCGGAGATGTTCGGCTACGTCGGAGACCTCCGCAGCAAGACCTCGGGTCGCGCAAGCTACTCGATGCAGTTCGACTCCTACGCCGAGGTTCCGCGGAACGTCGCCGAGGAGATCATCGCGAAGGCCAAGGGCGAGTAACTCTCCCGAGCTCACGCTTTAGGCTTGTCACCGGAGCCGGGCGGGCATTCCGCACAGCGCGTCAGCACTGTGCGGAATGCCCCCGGCGCCGGCACCCCAGCAAAGATCACCTGGCGCCGATGAAGCAAGGCGTACAGAACCACTCAGGAGGACCCCAGTGGCGAAGGCAAAGTTCGAGCGGACTAAGCCGCACGTCAACATCGGCACCATCGGTCACATCGACCACGGTAAGACGACCCTCACGGCCGCCATTACCAAGGTGCTGCACGACGCGTACCCGGAGCTGAACGAGGCCTCGGCCTTCGACCAGATCGACAAGGCTCCCGAAGAGCGCCAGCGCGGTATCACCATCTCCATCGCGCACGTCGAGTACCAGACGGAGTCGCGTCACTACGCGCACGTCGACTGCCCCGGTCACGCGGACTACATCAAGAACATGATCACGGGTGCCGCGCAGATGGACGGCGCCATCCTCGTGGTCGCCGCCACCGACGGCCCGATGCCGCAGACCAAGGAGCACGTCCTCCTGGCCCGCCAGGTCGGCGTCCCCTACATCGTCGTCGCCCTGAACAAGGCCGACATGGTGGACGACGAGGAGATCCTGGAGCTCGTCGAGCTCGAGGTCCGTGAGCTCCTCTCCGAGTACGAGTTCCCGGGCGACGACCTTCCGGTCGTCAAGGTCTCGGCGCTCAAGGCGCTCGAGGGCGACAAGGAGTGGGGCCAGACCGTCCTCGACCTGATGAAGGCCGTCGACGAGTCCATCCCGCAGCCCGAGCGTGACGTCGAGAAGCCGTTCCTCATGCCGATCGAGGACGTCTTCACGATCACCGGTCGCGGTACGGTCGTCACCGGCCGCATCGAGCGTGGTGTCCTGAAGGTCAACGAGACCGTCGACATCGTCGGTATCAAGACCGAGAAGACCACCACCACGGTCACCGGCATCGAGATGTTCCGCAAGCTGCTCGACGAGGGCCAGGCCGGTGAGAACGTCGGTCTGCTCCTCCGTGGCATCAAGCGCGAGGACGTCGAGCGCGGCCAGGTCATCATCAAGCCCGGCTCGGTCACGCCGCACACCGAGTTCCAGGCGCAGTCCTACATCCTGTCGAAGGACGAGGGTGGCCGTCACACCCCGTTCTTCAACAACTACCGCCCGCAGTTCTACTTCCGTACCACGGACGTGACGGGCGTTGTGACCCTTCCCGAGGGCACCGAGATGGTCATGCCGGGTGACAACACCCTCATGGACGTCGCGCTGATCCAGCCGGTCGCCATGGAAGAGGGCCTGAAGTTCGCCATCCGTGAGGGTGGCCGGACCGTGGGCGCCGGCCAGGTCACCAAGATCATCAAGTAGTTTCTGCTTGGTCCTTGGACCTGGTGGCTCACTGAGTCGCACAGAAGGGCCCCGCACCTCCTCGGAGGTGCGGGGCCCTTCGCCGTGTGCCGCCGTCTGCCACCCTGCGCGGAACCGCCGGGCCCGCGGGGCCGCGCCCCGGGCCACTCGTGGGCTACGCGTGGGGCGCGTACGTCACGGACGTGGCGCTCGGCACGGTCGCTGTCAGCGTGAACACCCCGTCCTCGGACGCGGTGGTGAACGCGCCGCCCAGCGCGAGGACCCGGCCGGCCAGCCCCGCCAGCCCTGTGCCGTGCCGCCCCGGGGCGACGGCGGCTGTCCCGGCCCCGGCGGCCCCGTCGTTGCGGACGGTGAGCGAGATCGCCCCGCCCTCCGCCCGCAGGGCGATCTCGCAGGAGGAGGCCCGGCTGTGCTGGAGCACATTGCCCACCGCCTCGCGCAGCACGAAGCGCAGACAGCCCACGACCGCCGGATCGGGCTCGGCCCACGGCGGCAGCACGGTCCGCACCTCCACTCCGGAGGCGGCCAGGACCCGCTGGGCGTGGGCGAGCTCGTCGGAGAGGGAGGGGTTACCGCCGTCCGGTCGGCTGATCGACCGCACGTCGTCGTGGAGCCGCCGGGCCAGGGCGATGATCTCGGTCAGCGCACCGCGTTCGCGTCCGGGCGACGAGGAGTCCGGCGTACCGCCGCGCAGCGCCACCTCGCCCTGGAGCACGATCGCCGTCAGTGACGAGCCGACCAGATCATGCAGGTCCCGCCGCATCCGGGCCCGCTCCCGCTGCTCCGCCAGATGCGCGGTGTGCTCCCTGCTGGCGCCCAGCCGGGCCGTGAGGAGTGCCAGATGGGCGACCGCGAAGACGGTGCTGGCGGTGATCGCCGTACTGAGCAGGATGCTGAACGGGCTGCGGTCGGTGGTGATGAGACCGCTCGTGGAGAGCACCGGGCCGCTGAGGCCCACCGCCAGGGCGATCGGCACGGAAGCGTTCGGCGGCAGGGTCAGCAGGACGGCCCCGGCGAGAAAGCCCAGCAGGCTCAGCCACCGGTGGTGGAAGAGCAGCAGCGGCAGGTAGGTCAGCGCCGCCTGGACCAGCAGCAGCCCCCACCGCCGGCGGTAGGGCAGCCGGTACGGCGGCGGGGCGTACTGGCCCAGCATCACCGCGGGCATCAGCACCAGCACCGTCAGGCCGGCGACCACCGTACGTCGGCCGAGCGGCGAGGACGCCACCTCCAGGGCGACGAGCGCGAGTGACCCGACCACCAGGACCGCCAGTGCGCCGACGGCCACTCCGAAACCCTGCGGCGCCCCCGCGCCCACGCGTGCGCGCCGGCTCATCCGCCCCCGTGGTCCTCTCTCCCCGTCACCATCCGTGTACGGGCCATTGTCCCGCACCGGGGAGTACGGGAGGCCGACGGCCCCATGCCGCCGAGAGGGAGGGCAAGTGAACTCCCGCGCCTACGTGAAATCTTCACTTCTCCCGCCCCGGCCCGCTTGCTTGGATCACCTCTGTTCATGTCCGACAACAGAGAGTGGCCAACCGTGCCCGAGCAGATATCGTCCGATCAACCCTGGGAAGGTTCGTCGCTGGCGCTGCAGCGCCGAAGACGGCTTCTTCCCCGGATCGCCCTCGGCGCGGCCATGGTGCTCGCGGTCGAGATGGCGCTGGTCACCCAGAGTGGGCAGGCTGTGGCCCATACGCTGCGGGCGCCGGAAGCGCCGGCCGCAGCGGAGCCCGTCGCCGAGGGGCCGCGGGAGGCGGCGGACCTTCTGTCCGCCAAGGTCGCGGCCAAGCTGTACGGCAAGCGCGTGGAGGCTCTCTCCGAACGCACCGAGACCTCCACGACCTGGGTGAACAAGAACGGTTCGCTCACCACGGAGCTGGCCGCAGGCCCGGTCCGCTTCGAGGAGGAGGACGGCTCCTGGTCCGACGTCGACGTCGAGCTCCGGGAGACGGCGACCGGTGTCGAGGCCAAGGCGCATCCGACCGGGCTGAGCCTGGCGGGCAGGGGCGGCGCGCTGCCGCGCTCCGCGCGGGAGGCGGCCCAGGCCCCCGCCCGTGACCTGGTGACCCTCGGCGAGGGCGACGAGCGGATCACCCTCCAGTGGAAGGGCGGCCTGCCCGCCCCGGAGCTGGACGGCACCCGTGCCACCTACCCCGAGGCCCTGCCCGGCGCCGACGTGATCGTCGAGGCGACCCGTACCGGCTTCGAGCAGTACGTCGAGATCAAGAAGCGCCCGTCCGCCGGATACACGTACACCCTGCCGCTCAAGGCCAAGGGCCTGACGGCGAAGGAGCAGCCCGACGGCAGCGTGCTGTTCACCGACCGGAAGGAAAAGAAGCGGGCGCTGATGCCCGCGCCGGTGATGTGGGACTCCACCGTCGACAAGGTCTCCGGCGAGCACACCCGCCGGGTACCGGTGGCGATGAAGGTGGTGAAGAGGAAGGGCGCCGTCGATCTGGTCGTCACTCCGGACGCCGGCTTCCTCGCCGACCCCGAGACCCGGTACCCGGTCACGGTCGACCCCTCGACCTCCTCGCTGTCGAACGTCTTCGACGCCTATGTCCAGCAGGGCGAGACCCGCGACTGGTCGACCGACGTCGAACTGGACTTCGGCAACCCCGGCACGACGAACGCGAACGGCACGCCCCGCACCGCCCAGTCCTTCATCACCTGGAACACCGCGCCCATCTCCGACGCGCTGGTCACCAGCGCCCGGCTGAGCCTGTGGAACTTCCACTCGGCCAACACCACCTGCGCGGCCCAGCCCTGGCAGGTCTGGTCCTCGCCGGCCGCGACGACGGCCAGCCGGTGGACCAACCGGCCGACGATGACCGCGATGAGGGCGGAGTCCACCGAGACCCGCGGCAACGCCGACTGCACCACGCAGCCCGATGGCTGGATCAACGCCGACATCACGACGCTGGCCCAGGAATGGGCCTCGGCGAAGACGAGCCGCGGGCACCTGGGCATCCGGGCCAAGAGCGAGACCACCGTCGCCCAGTGGAAGCGCGTCAACTCCGCCAACGCCGCGAAGAACCCGCCCAAGCTCACGGTGACCTACAACTACCGGCCCCGCACCGGCACCAAGCAGGAGGCCGGCCCGCCGTTCTTCTCCTACGGCGGCGCGTACGTGGTCAACACGCTGACGCCGGTCCTGCGCGACACCTTCGTCGACGCCGACGGCGACAAGGTCAACGGCACCTTCCAGATCTTCGACAACGCCACCGGCGCCGAGGTCGGCAAGCCCATCGTGTCGAAGTCCGTCCCCTCGGGGCAGGTCGCGTCGGTGACCGTCCCGGCGGGCCTGCTCGCCGAGGGCAGGACGTACAAGTTCCGTACGAGCCCCTACGACGGGGCGCACTACAACACCGGCTGGTCCGCGTGGAAGACCTTCACGGTCGACTCGAAGGCGCCTTCGGCCCCCACGGGGATCACGTCCACGGACTACCCGGCCGGCCAGTGGGTCAAGGGCGCGGGCAAGGCGGGCGTCTTCACGGTGACGCCGCCCGCCGGGACCGACCACCACTGGCTCGAATGGTCGCTGGACGGAGTGACCTGGACCAAGACCGCCACCGGCGGCGCGACCGGGCCCAAGGCCATCAGCGTCGCCCCGCCGAAGGACGGCACCCACACCCTCCAGGTCCGCGCGGTCGACAAGGCGGACAACAAGTCCGAGGCCGCCGAGTACACCTTCCACGCCGGGCCCGGCGGCTTCGTCCAGCCGTCCGAGGGGGAGCGGACCGCCCGCCGGCTGCCCCTGGTCGCCGAGGCCGACGGGGCCGCGTACAACGCCGTCGCGTTCTCCTGGCGCCGCTCCGAGGCCGACCCCTGGGTGCGCGTCCCGGCCGCCCACGTCACATCCGGCGGTACGCCGCTCTCCGCCTGGCCCGTGCCGCTGACGGATGGCAGGAACGCCCCGCTCGTGTGGAACACGACCTCCACGGTCGATCCGGACGGCGCCATCCAGATCAAGGCCGACTTCACCGGTCCCGGCTCCGCCGCCGGTGCCACCGAACCCCTCGGGGTGGTCGTCGACCGCGCCGCCGAGGGCGCGGCCACCGAAGAGGTCGGACCCGGCGCGCTGAACCTGCTCACCGGCGACTACACGCTGTCCGCCACGGACGCCTCCGTCTTCGACCTGGCGGTCACCCGCACCGCGTCCTCCCGGACCCCCCGCAAGGGCGGCGACCAGGAGGGACAGGCGCCGATCTTCGGCAAGGAGTGGGTCGCGGGCACCACCGCGGAGATGACGGAGACCGACTACACCCATCTGCGCCGGGTCTCCGACACCGCGGTCGCCGTGATGATGGACGACGGAGAGGCGGTCCACTTCACCGCGAACGCCGCCAGGAACGGCTGGATCCCGGAGGCCGGGTCGGAGGACCTGACGCTCCGGGGCAGTGTGAGCTCCTCCTTCACGCTCTCCGACACGGAAGGCACCGTCACCGAGTTCACCAAGCCGGACGCCGCGGCGGAGACGTGGCAGGCCTCCAGCACACTGCTCGACGGACTGGCCAACTCCACGACCACCACGGTCTCCGAGACCGTGACCGTGGACGGCAAGAAGCTCGCGCGCCCCAAGCGCGTCATCGCACCCACCTCCGCGGCCACCGCCGCCGCCTGCGCCACCGCCACCCCGGCCAAGGGCTGCCGGGTCCTGGAGTTCGTGTACGCCACCGCCACCACCGCGACCGGAACCGGCCTCGGCGACTACACCGGGCAGGTCAAGGAGCTCCGGCTCTGGTCCACCCAGCCGGGTGCTGCCGCGGCCACCTCCAAGGCGATCGCCACCTACCGGTACGACGCGGACGGCCAGCTCCGCCAGCAGTGGAACCCCAACCTGGCCCAGAGCACGCAGACCCAGTACACCTACGACTCCGCGGGCCGCGTCACCGGGCTGCGGCAGCAGTCCGAGCTTCCGTGGACCTTCACGTACGGCAAGGCCGGCGGGTCCGACGCCGCCGGTGAGGGGATGCTGCTGAAGACGTCGCGGGCCGGCCTCAAGCGGGGGACCACGGACGTCGAGGAGGGCACGGCGACCACCAGCGTGGTCTACGACGTGCCGCTGACCGGCACGGCCGCACCGTACGCGATGGGGGCGGCGGACGTCCGGGCCTGGGGGCAGACCGACGCGCCCACGGACGCCACCGCGGTCTTCCCCGCCGACTCGGTGCCCGCCACCCACTCCGGCGGGTCGCTCGGCGCCGCCGACTACCGGCGGGCCCAGCTGCACTACCTGGGCGTCTCCGGCCGTGAGACCAACACCGCGGCGCCCGGCGGCCACATCAGCACGACCGAGCACGACCGCTTCGGCTCCACCGTCCGCGAGCTGACCGCGGCCAACCGCGCGGTCGCCCTCGGCCTGAGCGCCGCCGACCGTGCCGCCCAGGCCGACCTGGGCATCGGCCGGCTCACCTCCGCGGAGCGCGCCGACCTGCTCGCCACGCGGAGCGTCTACAACGCCGACGGCACCCGGGAGCTGGAGGAGTTCGGCCCGCTGCGGCGGATCGACCTCACCGCCGACCTGAAGTCGGGCTCCAGCACGCTGGTCCCGTCCGGCACCTCGGTCCTCGCCAGGTCCTGGAAGACCACGGCGTACGACGAGGGACGCCCGACCGACGGCACGGCGAAGGTGAAGGACCAGGCCGGCACGGTCACCCTGGGCGCCCAGGTCCGCGAACACCCCACCGTCCTCGCGGAGCCCCGCGTCTCGCGTACGGTCCACGACTGGACCAAGGGCCTGCCCACCAGCACCGTCCAGGACCCCGGCGGGCTCGCCCTGACCACCGCCAAGGTCTACGACGGCCAGGGCCGGGAGACGAAGACCGTTCCCCCGAACTCCACCGGATCCGACGCCGCCACCAGCGTCACCACCTACTGGTCGGCGTCCGGCACCGGCGCCTGCGCCGGCCGCCCGGAGTGGGCCGACCTCGTCTGCTCCACCGGGCCCGCCGGAGCCGTCACCGGTGGCGGGACCAACCCCACGGCGCTGCCGGTCACCACCACCGAGTACGACTGGTGGGGCAACCCGGCCAAGGTCGTGGAGACGGCCAACGGGGTCACCCGGACGACCACCACCACCCGTGACGCGGCCGGCCGTACGGAGCGGGTGACCGTCACCGGCGGCGTCGGCGAGGCCGTCCCGGAGACCACGACGGAGTACGACCCGGTGACGGGCCGCGCCCTGCGGACGGTCTCCCCGACCGGCGGCACCATCGTCCGGGAGTTCGACAAGCTCGGCCGGCAGATCGCGTACACGGACGCGGACGGCGGCAGGACGGTCACCGAGTTCGACCTGCTCGACCGTCCCGTCAAGAGCACGGACAGCGTCCCCTCGACGGTCACCTACACCTACGACCACGCCGCCGAGCCGCGCGGGCTGGCCACCGCCACCACCGACTCCGTCGCCGGCACCTTCCGGGCGACCTACGACGCGGACGAGTCCGTGGCCGCCGAGAAGCTGCCCGGCGGTTACACCCTCACCACCCTGGAGGACACCACGGGGGCGACCGTCGACCGCACCTACACCCGGGACAGCGACGGCACGATCGTCTACTCCGACACCGTGACCGAGTCCGCCCACGGCCAGGTCACCAGCCACACCGGCTGGTCGGACCAGACCTATCGCTACGACGCCACGGGCCGGCTGACCACGGTGCTGGACACCGCGGACACGGTCTGCACCCGGCGTGCCTACACCTTCGACGTCCGCTCCAACCGCACCGCGCTCACCACGGCGAGCGGGGCGCCCGGCGCGGACTGCCCCACCACGGGAGGCAGCACCACCGGCCACACCTACGACACCGCGGACCGCCTGGTCGACAGCGGCTACACCTACGACGCGTTCGCCCGGACCACGGCCACCCCGGCCCACGGCGCCCTGCGCTACTACGCCAACGACCTGGTCCACCAGCAGACGGCGGCCGGTCAGCGCCAGACCTGGCTGCTCGACGCGGGGCTGCGTCCGCGCTCCTGGCGGACCGAGACCGGCAGCGGCTCCACCTGGACCCAGACGGCCTCGAAGCGCAACCACTACGACAGTGACGGCGACAACCCCCGCTGGATCGTCGAGGACACCGCCCAAGGAGCGGTGACCCGCAACGTCGACTCCGCCTCCGGGGACCTCGCGGCCACCACTGCCAAGACCGGCGGGACCGTCCTCCACCTCACCTCCGTCCACGGGGGAGTGGCCCTGCAACTGCCCCTGGACGCCGGGCAGGCGCCGGTCGCGCTGGAGAGCGACGAGTACGGCAACCCGCGCACCGGACAGGCGCCGGCCCGCTACGGCTGGCTGGGCGGCAAGCAGCGCTCCAGCGAGACGCCGACCGGGCTCACGCTCATGGGTGTGCGCCTGTACGACTCCGGGACCGGCCGGTTCCTCCAGACCGACCCCGTCACCGGTGGCAGCGCGAACCGGTACGAGTACGCGTACGGAGACCCGGTCAACAAGTACGACCTCGACGGGCGATGGGTGCCCCTGGTCGTCGCCGCCGTCCGGGTCGGGTGGGCCTGCTACCGCCACTGCGGAAAGGCCTACCGCGCCGCGAAGACCGGATACCGGGCCTACAAGGCGTACAAGAAGAAGAAGAAGTACGTGAAGGCCGTCTTCCAGCACCGGGCGCGCGGGGCATCCTGGAACAACAACAGGTTCTTCGGAGAGCGCAGCAGGCTCTTCGGGGACGTCCACCGCGGACGCCAGGGAATCTTCAACCGGAAGAACTACGGGGTCGGCTGGAGCGCCGTCGGGTTCAAGAAGATGCTCGGCGTCAAGAAGGCCCGCACGGTCTTCCGCGTGAAGTTCGGCAAGAAACGGCACTGGGACTGGAGAGTGGGGAGGTTCCTGTAGTGACGCTCCACCATGGACACAAGCCCCTTCCGGTGGCCCTGGCCGAGGAGGCCCTGACCTCCTGCGGCGCGCGGCCCGCCGCGTTCGAGGAGCGCGAGGTCGAGCACGGCAGCTGGTTCGCGGACTGGGACGGGACGCTCGCCGGGTCCGATGTGTACATCGGCCTCATGGGAGGGGCGCCGAAAGCGGAAGCGGTGCGGATCCTCCTGGACGACTGGACCTTCGAGCAGGTGGCGGCCGGCGATGTCGGCTCGCTCCTCACGCGGGTCTTCTCCGGGCAGGCGCGGCTCAGCAGGCAGAAGTTCCTCTTCTTCTCCTCCTCCCACCTGCTGGAGGTCCGGGTGGGCTCGTCCACCTACTCAGCGGGGCGGGACGCCAGGCCGGACGGTGAGCTGGCTCCCTGGGAGAGGGCCTTGACCGCCGCCTGACCTGCGGTGTGCTGCGGATCGCGCGCCCGGATCGGCAGCACACCGCCGGACGCCCGCGCACGGGTGCACCGGGATCCGAACCGCCCGGACAGCACGGGTGGCCTGCGACAATCGGGCCTGTGATCAAGGTGCTGGTGGTCGACGACCATGACGTGGTGAGGTCAGGACTGACGGTGCTCCTGACGGCCGAACTGGGCATCGAGGTGGTCGGCCAGGCCGCGGACGGTCCGGCCGCGTACGCCGAGGCGGAGCGACTGGGCCCGGACGTCGTGCTGCTCGACATCGATCTGCCCGGGGAGGACGGGATCACGGTCGCCGCCGGGCTCGTGGAACGGCTGCCCGCCTGCCAGGTGCTGATGCTCACCGCGCTCGACCGCCCGGGGCATCTGCGCCGGGCCCTGGCCGCCGGGGCCGCCGGGTATCTGCTCAAGAGCACCACCCCGGCGCGCACCGCCGACGCCATCCGGCGGATCGCCGCGGGCGGCCGGGTCATCGACCCCCGGATGCGCGGGGAGGAGTGGGCCGGCCCCGGCCCGCTCACCGACAAGGAGGCCGAGGCCCTCCGGCTTGCCGCCGGCGGGGCGCACTCCCGGGAGATCGCGGCCGACCTGTTCCTCAGCGTGGGGACCGTCCGTAACCGGCTCTCGTCGGCGGTCGGGAAGCTCCACGCCCGTACCCTCGTCGACGCCGTGCGGATAGCGAGGGAGCAGGGATGGGTGTAGGGCCCCGGTACCTCAGGGCGGAGAGGTACGGGGGCCCTACGGCTTCACGGGGACGGCGGGCCGGTCAGGTGGCCCGCCGTCCCGGGCGGTGGGGCCGGTCAGACGCCCGCGACCGACTGGATCCAGGACCGGTACGCGGTGACGTTCGTGTACGCGGTCGTGGTCTGCCGGTCGCTGGTGGAGGCGACGCCGACCTGGATGCCGTTCGCCGTCATCGGACCGCCGGAGTCGCCGCCGGCGGTGATGCCGTTGCCCCGGCGGGCGCAGATCGCTGAGCCGCCGTACGCGTCACCGCAGCCGCCGGTGACCGTCACGTTGGCCACCTTCAGGTAGCGGGACTGGCAGTTGGCCTCGGAGCCGCACTGGGAGGTGGCGCCCCAGCCCCAGACCTGCACGCCCTGCCCGACGCGGACCGAGCCCGGCTGGCCGAGGCGGGAGTAGGTGGCCTGCACCGAGCGGTCCAGCCGGACGAGCGCCAGGTCCGAGCTGTGGGTGTACGTCTGGACGCCGTTGGCCACCGTGCCGCCGCTGTGCTGGTCCAGGCTGCCGATACGGAACGACAGACCGCCACCGGTGACGCAGTGCTTCGCGGTGAGAATCCAGGTCGGCGCGATG
Organism: Streptomyces sp. MMBL 11-1; assembly: GCF_028622875.1. Lineage (NCBI taxonomy): Bacteria > Bacillati > Actinomycetota > Actinomycetes > Kitasatosporales > Streptomycetaceae > Streptomyces > Streptomyces sp. MMBL 11-1. The sequence continues at coordinate 4,842,567 of NZ_CP117709.1, forward strand.
ATCGTCGCCGAACAGGTCTCTCTGCCGTTCGAGAAGAGGCGGGCCGCCCAGGGCGCGTTCTGCGCGTAGCCGCCGCCGATGATCTGGGTGGTCGGGGGCGGGGCGTCCTGGAGCGGGGCCTCGGGGGCGGCCGAGGCGGACGGTGCGAAGAGGGCGAGGACGCAGGCCGCTGCGGCGGCGGCAGCGGGCACGAGCCTGGATATACGCATGATTCCTCGTTTCGCGCGACACGCTGGGGTGTGCGTGTCCGTGGGGGATGATGGGCAACAGGGTGCCGGAGCGCGACGAGGCCGGGTACTAACGTTTGGTCATAACGCGGCGTTATGGGGCGGCAGTTGGGCCGAACGCGTCCGCGCCGGACGCCGGACGCCGAGCGCCGGACGCGGAGGGGCCCGGTACGCATGGCGCGTACCGGGCCCCTCCTTCACGTGCCTACAGGTCAGTGACCTGCGGTCTTCTTCTTGCGCAGGATGAACACGGCCGCGCCGCCCGCGGCCACGAGGGCCACCGCGATGCCGGCGATCACCGGAGTGGCGCTGGAACCGCCGGTCGCCGCGAGGTCACCGCCGCCGGTCGTGTCGCCGGACGTGCCGCCGGTCGTGGTGTCGCCGGTCGTGCCACCGGTCGTGCCGCCGTCCTCGCTGGGGCTCGGGCTGGTGGACGGGGTCTCCCCGCCACCGCTCGTGCCCGGGGCGGGCGTGCCCTGGGTCTCGCAGTCCAGGACGCCCTGGAAACGCTCCGAGAAGCCGTTGGGGCCGGTCACGGTGATGTCGTAGGCCTCGTCCTCGCCGACCGGGACGGTCACGGTCTTGGACTCGCCCGCACCGACCGTGTGCTCGGCTCCGGCCAGCTTGAAGGTGAAGGGGGAGTCGCCCTCGTTGGACGCCGTGACGTCGACGCCGTTCTTGTCGCAGTTCTTCTCCGCGGTGACCGCGGGGATGGCGCCCTTCGTGGCCCAGTTCGCGGTCGCGTCCGCGGTGATCGTGGACTCGGTGGAGCCGGCCAGGATCTGGGTCTGGCTCTTGCTCGGGCTCGCGAACGCGCGGCCGACCGGAACCTGCGTGGTCGCCTTGGTCGTGAGCGAGGCCGTGCCGTCGGCGGCGCCCGCGGGCACGTCGAAGTACAGCTCGGTGCCGTTGACGGCGGAGGTGACGGGCTTGCCGTCCTTGTCGGTCACCTTGACGCCGGCCGCCGCGGCGGTGGCGTTGGCGGCGACGGACACCTGGCCGGCGTCGGTGTGCACGGTCACCGGGCCGAGCTTGCTGCCCGACTTGCCGGACACCACGTTCGGGTCCAGCGTCAGGGAGGTCTTCGGCTCCTGGAGGTTCTGAGCCTGGGCCTCCAGCCAGTCCGCGAGCTTCTCGGCCTGCTCGTTCTTCGCCTCGACCTTCGCGCCGTCCGAGATGCGCCAGATGGCGACCTGCGTGCCGGCGGCAGCCGTCTTGGCCGACAGCTCTCCGGCGCCCGCCTTCTGGGCGAGCGCCGCGAGGTCACCGGCCTGCGGGTAGGAGTTCTTGAGGATCCAGAGGATCTTCCCGGCGTCCTTGTTGGTGCCGAGCGACGTCTGGCCCCAGGGGGTTTCGAGGTACTTGGCCTTGTTCTGGGTCGGGTTGTGGATGTCGATGCAGTACGTCTGCAGCTGGCCGCCGCCGTCGACGGTCATCTCGAACAGCCCCGCGGAGATGTTCTTCGACTTGCCGTTGCCCAGGTCGATGCGGGCCGAGTCGAACGTCTTCAATCCGTTCAGGGTGGCGGTGGCGCCTCCCTGGTGATGGGTGTCGTCCCCGTCGGCCGCTGCGCTGCCGGCCCCGGCCACGGAGCCCAGGGTCAGCAGACCGACCGTGGCGGCCACCGCGGCTATCCGGCGACCGGTGTTTCTCCGCCCGGGCGCGGCTGAGGATGAAAAGGCTGAAAACACAGAAGTCCCCTCCGGCGCGGCTCGTCCTCAAGGGCGCGACAAACGCGCGCGCCACACGAGGTATGTGGTGGGAGAGCCGCGAAATCAGTCTCAAGTGCCCTGCGAGCACGGGCAGATCCTATGAAGCGGAAGGTGTCCGTTGTTCCTCGTGGACATCATTTGAGTGTTCCGAATCGGAATCGTTACTGACGCCGACGCCGTGGTGCCGCGGGAAGCGGCGGCCGACGGCGGGCCCCTGGGTTTCCCGCGCCAGGCCGTGTCCGTGGAACAGCGCTGCTCCCGAAGGGAGTTGAGTTCGCGGTGCGCCCGAGGAAGGGCGAAGCGGCGCACCCGGCCCGCCCCGGCGCGAAGTGGAATCCCCGCTGACCTCGTCTCCGGCCCTCTTCGGGCACGTACCGGGAGAGGCATGGCCCCCGAGCCGTCCGCCACCGCCGGGCCGCCCCTGCCCGCGACCGGGGGAACGCGCCGGCCCCCGTTCCGTCCCCACGCGTACGGCCTCGCCACCCCGCGTGCACGCGCCCTCACGCACGCGTACCGCGCACGGAGCGCGCCCCGCGGCCCCGCCGGATCCGCGCCCGCGTTTGAGCACTCGCTCGCTCGGGGTAGGATTCCCGACTCGATTGGCCAGGCCCGCGCCCCGTATGGCACACTGACCAGGTTGCTCGGTTGAGTGTCAATGCTGCGCGCCTCCCGCCGGGAGGACCGGAAGCGAGTCCCACAGTACTCGTCGGCCCCCAGGGCCGGACGTACGGGAATCTTTCGGGAAGCAACGCAGGGCGCCGGCCAGGCACCCGGTGGGTGTTCCGCCCCCGGTTCCGCGGTCCCAGGGCCCGCACCCCCTTGGTTGGGATTTCCTTCGGGAGATTTTCGTAGAGGGGATGCGACACGCCCGACCGCGTGGGTCGGAGGGGGAGTCCAGAGAACCCCCGGGTTCCAGAGCGTTACGAGAGACAGGACTACTAGTAGCCATGGCGGGACAGAAGATCCGCATCCGGCTCAAGGCCTACGACCACGAGGTCATCGACTCCTCGGCGAAGAAGATCGTCGAGACGGTGACCCGCACTGGTGCGTCGGTCGCGGGCCCGGTGCCGCTGCCCACTGAGAAGAACGTGTACTGCGTCATCAAGTCGCCGCACAAGTACAAGGACTCTCGCGAGCACTTCGAGATGCGCACCCACAAGCGCCTCATCGACATCCTCGACCCCACGCCGAAGACGGTTGACTCGCTGATGCGCCTCGACCTCCCGGCGGGCGTCGACATCGAGATCAAGCTCTGAGGGGACGGGCCGAGATGAGCAAGAACATCAAGGGCGTCCTGGGCGAGAAGCTCGGCATGACCCAGGTCTGGGACGAGAACAACCGGGTCGTCCCGGTGACCGTCGTCAAGGCCGGTCCGTGCGTCGTGACGCAGGTCCGTACGAACGACAGCGACGGCTACGAAGCGGTGCAGATCGCCTTCGGCGAGATCGACCCGCGCAAGGTGAACAAGCCCCTCAAGGGTCACTTCGCCAAGGCCGACGTCACCCCGCGCCGCCACCTGGTCGAGCTCCGCACCCCTGACGCCAGCGAGTACACGCTGGGCCAGGAGGTCACCGCCGAGGTGTTCGAGTCCGGCGTCAAGGTCGACGTCACGGGCAAGAGCAAGGGCAAGGGCTTCGCCGGTGTCATGAAGCGTCACAACTTCAAGGGCCTCGGCGCCGGGCACGGCACCCAGCGCAAGCACCGTTCCCCCGGTTCCATCGGTGGCTGCGCCACCCCTGGGCGTGTCTTCAAGGGCATGCGCATGGCGGGCCGCATGGGTAACGAGCGCGTCACCACCCAGAACCTGACCATCCACGCGGTTGACGCGGAGAAGGGTCTGCTCCTCATCAAGGGCGCGGTCCCCGGTCCGAACGGCGGCCTCGTCCTGGTCCGTACCGCGGCCAAGGGGGCTTGAGGTAATGAGCACCATTGACATCCTTTCGCCGGCAGGCGACAAGGCCGGTACCGTCGACCTCCCCGCGGAGATCTTCGACGCGAAGACCAGCGTTCCGCTGATCCACCAGGTCGTTGTCGCTCAGCTGGCGGCTGCCCGTCAGGGCACGCACAAGACCAAGCGCCGCGGTGAAGTCCGCGGTGGTGGCAAGAAGCCTTACCGCCAGAAGGGCACCGGCCGCGCCCGTCAGGGTTCGACCCGCGCCCCGCAGTTCGCCGGCGGTGGCGTCGTCCACGGCCCGCAGCCGCGTGACTACTCGCAGCGGACCCCGAAGAAGATGAAGGCCGCCGCCCTGCGCGGTGCCCTCTCGGACCGGGCCCGTCACTCCCGTATCCACGTCGTCACCGGCGTGGTCGAGGGTGCCGCCTCCACGAAGGCCGCCAAGACGCTGCTCGGCAAGATCTCGGAGCGCCAGAACCTGCTCCTGGTCGTCGACCGCGCCGACGAGGCCGCGTGGCTGTCCGCGCGCAACCTGCCCCAGGTGCACATCCTGGAGCCGGGCCAGCTCAACACGTACGACGTGATCGTCTCTGACGACGTGGTCTTCACCCAGGCCGCCTTCGAGTCCTTCGTGTCTGGCCCCCAGACCGCTGAGACCGAAGGGAGCGACGCCTGATGAGCGAGGCGACCGTAACCAGCAAGACGTACTCGGACCCGCGTGACGTTCTCGTCAAGCCCGTGGTCTCCGAGAAGAGCTACGCGCTGCTCGACGAGAACAAGTACACGTTCATCGTCGCGCCCGGCTCCAACAAGACCCAGATCAAGCAGGCCGTGGAAGCGGTCTTCTCGGTCAAGGTCACCGGGGTCAACACGATCAACCGGCAGGGTAAGCGCAAGCGCACCAAGACCGGCTTCGGCAAGCGCGCCGACACGAAGCGCGCCATCGTGACCCTCGCCGAGGGCGACCGTATCGACATCTTCGGCGGCCCGACCTCTTAAGTGAGGTCGAGTCGTCCGGAATCGGACGAGGACTGAGAAATGGGTATCCGCAAGTACAAGCCGACGACCCCGGGCCGTCGTGGCTCCAGCGTCGCCGACTTTGTCGAGATCACGCGGTCCACGCCGGAGAAGTCGCTGGTCCGCCCCCTGCACAGCAAGGGCGGCCGTAACAACGCCGGTCGTGTGACCGTTCGCCACCAGGGTGGTGGCCACAAGCGCGCCTACCGCGTGATCGACTTCCGTCGTCACGACAAGGACGGCGTGCCGGCCAAGGTCGCGCACATCGAGTACGACCCGAACCGCACCGCGCGCATCGCGCTGCTGCACTACGCGGACGGCGAGAAGCGTTACATCGTCGCTCCCCGTGGCCTGTCGCAGGGTGACCGTGTCGAGAACGGTCCGGGCGCCGACATCAAGCCCGGCAACAACCTGGCGCTGCGCAACATCCCGGTCGGTACGACCATCCACGCCATCGAGCTGCGGCCCGGCGGCGGCGCGAAGTTCGCCCGTTCCGCGGGTGCCTCCGTGCAGCTGCTGGCGAAGGAGGGCACCATGGCCCACCTTCGTATGCCGTCGGGTGAGATCCGCCTGGTCGACGCGCGCTGCCGCGCGACGATCGGTGAGGTCGGCAACGCCGAGCAGTCGAACATCAACTGGGGCAAGGCCGGCCGCATGCGCTGGAAGGGCGTTCGCCCGACCGTCCGCGGTGTCGCGATGAACCCGGTTGACCACCCGCACGGTGGTGGTGAAGGCAAGACCTCCGGTGGTCGTCACCCGGTCTCGCCGTGGGGTCAGAAGGAGGGTCGTACTCGTTCTCCCAAGAAGGCGAGCAACAAGTACATCGTCCGCCGCCGCAAGACGAACAAGAAGCGCTAGGAGCGGGTTTAGATGCCGCGCAGTCTCAAGAAGGGGCCCTTCGTCGACGGCCACCTCATCAAGAAGGTGGACGTACAGAACGAGGCAGGCACCAAGAACGTCATCAAGACCTGGTCCCGTCGCTCGATGATCGTCCCGGCCATGCTGGGTCACACCATCGCGGTGCACAACGGCAAGATCCACGTCCCGGTGTTCGTCACCGAGTCGATGGTCGGCCACAAGCTCGGCGAGTTCTCGCCGACTCGCACCTTCCGCGGCCACGTCAAGGACGACCGGAAGTCGAAGCGCCGCTAGCGCGGGGTGGAAACGACTATGACTTACACCGAAGGGACAACCATGGAAGCCAGGGCCCAGGCGCGGTACATCCGCGTCACGCCCATGAAGGCCCGCCGAGTGGTGGACCTCATCCGTGGCATGGATGCCACGGAGGCTCAGGCGGTCCTGCGTTTCGCCCCGCAGGCCGCGAGCGTGCCGGTTGGCAAGGTGCTGGACAGCGCCATCGCCAACGCTGCACACAACTACGACCACACCGACGCCTCTTCGCTGGTCATCAGCGAGGCGTACGTGGACGAGGGCCCGACCCTGAAGCGGTTCCGTCCGCGTGCTCAGGGCCGTGCCTACCGGATCCGTAAGCGGACCAGCCACATCACCGTGGTCGTCAGCAGCAAGGAAGGAACCCGGTAATGGGCCAGAAGGTAAACCCGCACGGGTTCCGGCTCGGCATCACCACGGACTTCAAGTCCCGCTGGTACGCCGACAAGCTGTACAAGGACTACGTCAAGGAAGACGTCGCCATTCGTCGCATGATGACGAAGGGCATGGAGCGGGCCGGCATCTCGAAGGTCGAGATCGAGCGCACCCGCGACCGCGTCCGCGTTGACATCCACACCGCCCGCCCGGGCATCGTCATCGGTCGCCGCGGCGCCGAGGCCGATCGCATCCGCGGCGAGCTGGAGAAGCTGACCGGCAAGCAGGTCCAGCTGAACATCCTCGAGGTCAAGAACCCCGAGGTGGACGCTCAGCTGGTGGCCCAGGCCGTCGCCGAGCAGCTCTCCTCCCGCGTCTCCTTCCGTCGTGCCATGCGCAAGAGCATGCAGAGCTCGATGAAGGCCGGCGCCAAGGGCATCAAGATCCAGTGCGGCGGTCGCCTCGGCGGCGCCGAGATGTCCCGCTCGGAGTTCTACCGCGAGGGCCGTGTGCCCCTGCACACCCTCCGCGCGAACGTGGACTACGGCTTCTTCGAGGCCAAGACGACCTTCGGCCGCATCGGCGTGAAGGTCTGGATCTACAAGGGCGACGTCAAGAACATCGCCGAGGTTCGCGCCGAGAACGCCGCGGCCCGTGCCGGCAACCGTCCGGCTCGTGGCGGCACCGACCGCCCGGCCGGCCGTGGTGGCGGCCGTGGTGGCGAGCGTGGCGGTCGCGGTCGTAAGCCGCAGCAGTCGCCGGCAGCCGAGGCCCCCAAGGCCGACGCCCCCGCCGCCGCTGCTCCGGCGGCTGAGAGCACCGGAACGGAGGCCTGACCGAAATGCTGATCCCCCGTAGGGTCAAGCACCGCAAGCAGCACCACCCGAAGCGCAGCGGTATGTCCAAGGGTGGCACGCAGGTTGCGTTCGGCGAGTACGGCATCCAGGCGCTGACCCCGGCGTACGTGACGAACCGTCAGATCGAGTCCGCTCGTATCGCGATGACCCGTCACATCAAGCGTGGCGGCAAGGTCTGGATCAACATCTACCCGGACCGCCCCCTCACGAAGAAGCCCGCCGAGACCCGCATGGGTTCCGGTAAGGGTTCTCCCGAGTGGTGGATCGCGAACGTCAAGCCGGGTCGGGTGATGTTCGAGCTGTCCTACCCGAACGAGAAGATTGCTCGTGAGGCGCTCACCCGCGCTGCTCACAAGCTTCCGATGAAGTGCCGGATCGTTCGGCGCGAGGCAGGTGAGTCGTGATGTCGGCCGGTACCAAGGCGTCCGAGCTGCGCGAGCTGGGCGACGAGGAGCTCCTCAACAAGCTCCGCGAAGCCAAGGAAGAGCTGTTCAACCTCCGCTTCCAGGCGGCGACGGGTCAGCTCGAGAACCACGGCCGGCTCAAGTCCGTCCGTAAGGACATCGCCCGGATCTACACCCTGATGCGTGAGCGCGAGCTGGGCATCGAGACGGTGGAGAGCGCCTGATGAGCGAGAAGACTGTGACTGAGACGAACACCGACCGCGGTTTCCGCAAGACCCGTGAGGGTCTGGTCGTCAGCGACAAGATGGACAAGACCGTCGTCGTCGCTGTCGAGGACCGCGTGAAGCACGCGCTGTACGGCAAGGTCATCCGCCGTACGAACAAGCTCAAGGCCCACGACGAGCAGAACAGTGCCGGCGTCGGCGACCGCGTCATCATCATGGAGACGCGTCCGCTGTCCGCCTCGAAGCGCTGGCGCATCGTCGAGATCCTCGAGAAGGCCAAGTAATTCCTGAGGGATTCTCCCCTCGGGTCAGTTCCGCCAGGCTCGGTGGGGTGCCTCCCCGGTAACGGAGAGGCACCCGCCGGGAACCGGCAGACGATCAGGAGATAGACGTGATCCAGCAGGAGTCGCGACTGCGCGTCGCCGACAACACGGGTGCGAAGGAAATTCTCACCATTCGTGTTCTCGGTGGCTCGGGTCGCCGCTACGCGGGTATCGGTGACGTCATCGTCGCCACCGTCAAGGACGCGATCCCCGGTGGCAACGTGAAGAAGGGTGACGTCGTCAAGGCCGTCATCGTTCGCACCGTCAAGGAGCGTCGTCGTCAGGATGGCTCGTACATCCGCTTCGACGAGAACGCCGCCGTCATTCTGAAGAACGACGGCGACCCCCGCGGCACCCGCATCTTCGGCCCGGTGGGCCGGGAGCTGCGCGAGAAGAAGTTCATGAAGATCATCTCGCTCGCGCCGGAGGTGCTGTAAGCATGAAGATCAAGAAGGGCGACCTGGTTCAGGTCATCACCGGTAAGGACAAGGGCAAGCAGGGCAAGGTCATCGTGGCCTACCCCGCCCAGGACCGCGTCCTCGTCGAGGGTGTCAACCGGGTCAAGAAGCACACCAAGGCCGGTCAGACGGCTCGCGGTTCGCAGACGGGTGGCATTGTCACCACCGAGGCCCCGATCCACATCAGCAACGTTCAGCTGGTCGTGGAGAAGGACGGCAACAAGGTTGTCACCCGCGTCGGCTACCGCTTTGACGACGAGGGCAACAAGATCCGCGTTGCCAAGCGGACCGGTGAGGACATCTGATGACTGCCACCACTGCGCCGCGTCTCAAGACGCGCTACCGCGAGGAAATCGCCGGCAAGCTGCGTGAGGAGTTCTCGTACGAGAACGTCATGCAGGTTCCCGGTCTGGTCAAGATCGTGGTCAACATGGGTGTGGGCGACGCCGCCCGCGACTCCAAGCTGATCGACGGTGCCGTCAAGGACCTCACCACGATCACCGGCCAGAAGCCGGCCGTCACGAAGGCCCGCAAGTCCATCGCGCAGTTCAAGCTGCGCGAGGGCCAGCCGATCGGCTGCCACGTCACCCTCCGCGGTGACCGGATGTGGGAGTTCCTGGACCGTACGCTGTCGCTCGCGCTTCCGCGTATCCGTGACTTCCGTGGCCTGTCGCCGAAGCAGTTCGACGGCCGTGGCAACTACACCTTCGGTCTCACGGAGCAGGTCATGTTCCACGAGATCGACCAGGACAAGATCGACCGGGTCCGGGGCATGGACATCACCGTGGTCACCACGGCGACCAACGACGACGAGGGTCGTGCCCTCCTTCGTCACCTCGGCTTCCCGTTCAAGGAGAACTGACCGTGGCGAAGAAGGCTCTGATCGCTAAGGCCGCCCGTAAGCCGAAGTTCGGCGTGCGCGGGTACACCCGCTGCCAGCGCTGCGGCCGGCCCCACTCCGTCTACCGCAAGTTCGGCCTGTGCCGCGTGTGCCTTCGTGAGATGGCTCACCGTGGCGAGCTGCCGGGCGTGACCAAGAGCTCCTGGTAACTCCCCTCTGCCCTCGGGCAAAGGGAAGTTCCGGAGACTCTCGGTAAGCATCTGGGTCGGCAGGAGCCCGTCCTTTCATGCCGTAGGCTTGAAGGGTTGGGCGCCTGCCGCCCACGACCGACTTACTACGCCGTAGGTCCCCGCACCGCACCCGTCCCGCCACTGAGTGGGGAGAGGGATGGCGCATACAGGAAACCCCGGCGAGAGAGGCCGAAGGCCAACTCATGACCATGACTGATCCCATCGCAGACATGCTCACGCGTCTGCGTAACGCGAACTCGGCATATCACGACGATGTCTCGATGCCGCACAGCAAGATCAAGTCGCACATCGCGGAGATCCTCCAGCAGGAGGGCTTCATCACCGGCTGGAAGGTCGAGGACGCCGAGGTCGGCAAGAACCTCGTCCTCGAGCTGAAGTTCGGCCCGAACCGCGAGCGCTCGATCGCCGGCATCAAGCGGATTTCGAAGCCGGGTCTGCGTGTATACGCAAAGTCCACCAACCTGCCGAAGGTCCTCGGCGGTCTGGGCGTGGCGATCATCTCCACGTCCCACGGCCTCCTGACCGGCCAGCAGGCAGGCAAGAAGGGCGTAGGTGGGGAAGTCCTCGCCTACGTCTGGTAGTCGGGAAAGGAAGGAAAGCTCATGTCGCGAATCGGCAAGCTCCCCATCCAGGTTCCCGCCGGTGTGGACGTCACCATCGATGGCCGTACGGTCGCCGTGAAGGGCCCCAAGGGTTCCCTCACGCACACCGTTGCCGCGCCGATCGAGGTCTCCAAGGGTGAGGACGGCGTGCTCAACGTCTCCCGCCCGAACGACGAGCGTCAGAACAAGGCCCTCCACGGCCTGTCCCGCACGCTGGTGGCGAACATGATCACCGGTGTGACCACGGGTTACAGCAAGGCGCTCGAGATCAGCGGTGTCGGTTACCGCGTCCAGGCGAAGGGCTCCAACCTGGAGTTCGCCCTGGGCTACAGCCACCCGATCCTCATCGAGGCTCCGGAAGGCATCACCTTCAAGGTCGAGTCGCCCACGAAGCTCAGCGTCGAGGGCATCGACAAGCAGAAGGTCGGCGAGGTAGCCGCCAACATCCGCAAGCTGCGGAAGCCCGACCCGTACAAGGCCAAGGGCGTCAAGTACGCGGGCGAGGTCATCCGCCGCAAGGTCGGAAAGGCTGGTAAGTAGCCATGGCATACGGTGTGAAGATCGCCAAGGGCGACGCGTACAAGCGTGCCGCCCTCAAGCGCCGCCACATCCGCGTCCGCAAGCACATCTCCGGCTCGCCGGAGCGTCCTCGCTTGGTCGTGACGCGTTCCAACCGCCACATCGTGGCCCAGGTCATCGACGACATCGCGGGCCACACGCTCGCGTCGGCGTCGACCCTGGACACCTCGATCCGTGGTGGCGAGGGTGACAAGAGCGCCCAGGCCCAGCAGGTCGGCGCCCTGGTCGCCGAGCGTGCGAAGGCTGCAGGCGTCGAGGCCGTCGTGTTTGACCGCGGTGGTAACCAGTACGCCGGGCGGATTGCCGCTCTGGCTGACGCCGCCCGTGAAGCCGGGCTGAAGTTCTAAGCCCCGGTTCCTACGCACAGCGTCCGTAACAGAGAGAGGTAATTCCAATGGCTGGACCCCAGCGCCGCGGAAGCGGTGCCGGTGGCGGCGAGCGGCGGGACCGGAAGGGCCGTGACGGTGGCGCTGCCGCCGAGAAGACCGCGTACGTCGAGCGTGTCGTCGCGATCAACCGTGTCGCCAAGGTTGTGAAGGGTGGTCGTCGCTTCAGCTTCACCGCGCTGGTCGTGGTGGGCGATGGTGACGGCACCGTCGGTGTCGGATACGGCAAGGCCAAGGAAGTTCCCGCGGCCATCGCCAAGGGTGTCGAAGAGGCCAAGAAGAGCTTCTTCAAGGTCCCGCGCATCCAGGGCACCATCCCTCACCCGATCACGGGCGAGAAGGCCGCGGGCGTCGTCCTGCTCAAGCCGGCTTCCCCCGGTACCGGCGTTATCGCCGGTGGCCCGGTGCGTGCCGTGCTCGAGTGCGCCGGCGTTCACGACATCCTGTCGAAGTCGCTTGGCTCGTCCAACGCGATCAACATCGTGCACGCGACCGTGGAGGCCCTGAAGGGCCTGCAGCGTCCCGAGGAGATCGCGGCCCGCCGCGGTCTGCCCCTCGAGGACGTCGCCCCCGCGGCCCTGCTGCGTGCACGTGCGGGAGCGGGTGCGTAATGGCTCGCCTCAAGATCACGCAGACGAAGTCGTACATCGGCAGCAAGCAGAACCACCGCGACACCCTGCGTTCGCTCGGGCTCAAGCGCCTGAACGACTCGGTTGTCAAGGAGGACCGCCCCGAGTTCCGCGGAATGGTGCAGACCGTCCGCCACCTCGTGACGGTTGAGGAGGTTGACTGACATGGCGGAGAACAGCCCGCTGAAGGCCCACAACCTCCGGCCTGCCCCGGGCGCCAAGACCGCCAAGACCCGTGTGGGTCGTGGTGAGGCGTCCAAGGGTAAGACCGCAGGCCGTGGTACCAAGGGTACGAAGGCTCGTTACCAGGTTCCGGAGCGCTTCGAGGGTGGCCAGATGCCCCTCCACATGCGTCTCCCGAAGCTCAAGGGCTTCAAGAACCCGTTCCGCACGGAGTACCAGGTCGTGAACCTGGACAAGCTCGCGACGCTCTACCCCGAGGGTGGAGAGGTCACGGTGGCCGACCTGGTCGCCAAGGGCGCTGTGCGCAACAACCACCTCGTCAAGGTCCTCGGACAGGGCGAGATCTCCGTGGCGCTGCAGGTTTCGGTTGACGCCGTCTCCGGCTCCGCCAAGGAGAAGATCACCGCCGCCGGCGGTACGGTCACCGAGCTCGTCTGAGCCGCGGGACAGAACTGGGCCTGGCCGGCCGCCTCTTCGGAGGTGGCCGGCCAGGCCTTTTTCGTGTTTGTGCCGCTGTACGGGAACCGTAAAGGCTCGGGAAAGGTTGAACGGGTGTCCACCGCACCGGCGGTGGGGGAGCGGAGGGGCGTTCACGTCCCAAATGGTGTGGCTTGGCCGGTCTTTCGCGGCGCGGGCCGGGAGGCGTGCCGTGCACCGGTGCGCGGTGCGTGTTTCCCGCCCAGTCCCCGGCCGGGTAGGGTGGCGCCGTTAATCTTTTGTGGCCTCCTTACGATGTAGGGCTGCCTTGTATCCGATCCCATCCAGTCCCATCCAGACCCGTCGCCTCTGACGCATAGCGCGGGGGTCGCAGGAGGCACCGTGTTCACCGCGTTCGCCCGAGCGTTCAAGACGCCCGACCTGCGCAAGAAGCTGCTCTTCACGCTCGGCATCATCGTGATCTATCGGCTCGGGGCTCACGTCCCGGCCCCCGGCGTCGACTACACGAAGGTGCAGCAGTGCATCGACCAGGCCGACTCGGGTGGTCTCCTCGGTCTGATGCAGATGTTCAGCGGTGGCGCCCTGCTGCAGATCACCATCTTCGCGCTCGGCATCATGCCGTACATCACGGCGAGCATCATTCTCCAGCTGCTGACCGTGGTGATTCCACGCCTGGAAGCCCTGAAGAAGGAGGGGCAGTCCGGCACGGCGAAGATCACGCAGTACACGCGTTATCTGACGGTCGCGCTGGCCATCCTCCAGGGCACCGGCCTGGTGGCCACCGCCCGCAGCGGCGCGCTCTTCCAGAACTGCTCCGTGGCCGGCCAGATCGTCCCCGACAAATCGATCTTCACCACGGTCATCATGGTCATCACGATGACCGCCGGTACGGCCGCCGTCATGTGGCTCGGTGAGCTGATCACCGACCGCGGCATCGGCAACGGCATGTCGATCCTGATGTTCATCTCGATCGCCGCCACGTTCCCCGGCGCCCTGTGGGCCATCAAGGAGAGCGGCAAGCTGGCCGACGGCTGGATCGAGTTCGGCACGGTCATCCTCATCGGCTTCGTGATGGTCGGCCTCGTCGTCTTCGTCGAGCAGGCCCAGCGCCGGATCCCGGTGCAGTACGCGAAGCGCATGATCGGACGCAGGTCCTACGGCGGTACGTCCACGTACATCCCGCTGAAGGTGAACCAGGCGGGTGTGATCCCGGTCATCTTCGCCTCGTCGCTGCTCTACATTCCCGCGCTGATCGTCCAGTTCTCGAACTCGCAGGCCGCCTGGGCGACCTGGATCACGGACAACTTCGTCGGGCAGAACGAGCCGTACTACATGGTGGCGTACTTCCTGCTGATCGTCTTCTTCGCCTTCTTCTATGTGGCCATCTCGTTCAACCCCGACGAGGTCGCCGACAACATGAAGAAGTATGGTGGCTTCATTCCGGGTATCCGCGCGGGTCGTCCTACTGCCGAATACCTGAGCTACGTGCTCAACCGGATCACTTGGCCAGGCTCGCTGTACCTGGCCCTGATCGCTCTTGTGCCGACGATGGCGTTGGCGGGCTTCGGCGGTGCGAACGCGAACTTCCCGTTCGGCGGGACGAGCATCCTCATCATCGTGGGTGTGGGTCTGGAAACCGTGAAGCAGATCGAGAGTCAGCTCCAGCAGCGCAATTACGAAGGGTTCCTCCGCTGATGCGAATCGTCCTCGTCGGGCCTCCGGGTGCCGGCAAGGGAACGCAGGCTGCGTACCTTGCTCACAACCTCTCGATTCCGCACATCGCCACGGGCGACCTCTTCCGCGCCAACATCAGCCAGGGCACCGACCTTGGCAAGCAGGCCCGTGCCTTCATGGACGCGGGCCAGCTGGTGCCGGACGAGGTCACCATCGGGATGGCCAAGGACCGTATGGCCCAGTCGGACGCCGCGGGCGGCTTCCTGCTGGACGGCTTCCCGCGGAATGTCGGTCAGGCCGAAGCCCTTGACGTGATGCTCAAGGACGAGGACGTGAAGCTCGACGCGGTCCTCGACCTGGAGGTCCCCGAGGACGAGGTCGTGAAGCGGATCGCGGGCCGCCGCGTCTGCCGCAACGACAGCGCGCACGTCTTCCACCTGACGTACAACCCGCCGAAGACCGAGGGCGTCTGCGACGTCTGCGGCGGCGAGCTGTACCAGCGGGACGACGACAGCGAGGAGACGGTCCGTACCCGGCTGGAGGTCTACCACACGCAGACCGAGCCGATCATCGACTACTACCGGGCCCAGGGCCTGGTGGTGACCATCTCCGCGCTGGGCAAGGTCGCTGACGTGACCGCCCGCGCCATGGAGGCGCTGAAGGCCTCCGACGAGGGCTGAGCGTCACCCCCGCACCACCCGTAGTGCAAGCCGGCCGCGGCGCCCCAGGGCGCCGCGGCCGACTGCTTGCCCCCGTATCGTTGAACACGCCGAGCCGTACCCTCCACCGTCGATGCAGAGAGGCGCCGAGCAATGGTGCAGATCAAGACCCCCGAGCAGATCGCGAAGATGCGCGAGGCGGGCCTGGTGGTCGCTGCCATGCACGCCGCCACCCGTGAGGCCGCCGTTCCCGGGGCCACCACGCACGACCTGGACCAGGTCGCCCGCAAGGTGATCGCCGATCACGGCGCGAAGTCGAACTTCCTCGGCTACGGCGGGTTCCCCGCGACCATCTGCACCTCGGTCAACGAGGTCGTCGTCCACGGCATCCCGGACGAGAAGACGGTCCTCAAGGACGGCGACATCATCTCGATCGACGCCGGCGCGATCGTCGACGGCTGGCACGGCGACGCGGCGTACACGGCCTTCGTGGGCACCGGTCACGCTCCGGAGCTGGTCGAGCTGTCCCGGGTGACCGAGGAGTCCATGTGGGCCGGGATCGCCGCGATGAAGGTGAACAACCGCCTCGTCGACATCTCCCGGGCGATCGAGTCCTACATCCGCCGCCAGCCCCGCCCGGCGACCGGGAAGTACGGGATCATCGAGGACTTCGGCGGTCATGGCATCGGCACCGAGATGCACATGGACCCGCACCTGCTGAACTACGTCTCCCGCAAGCGCGGCAAGGGCATCAAGCTGGTCCCGGGCGTCTGCCTGGCGATCGAGCCCATGGTCTCGCTCGGCACGGCGCGGACGGAGACCCTGAGCGATGACTGGACGGTCATCACGACGGACGGCACCTGGTCCTCGCACTGGGAGCACTCCATCGCGCTGACCGAGCAGGGCCCGCTGGTCCTGACCGCCCCGGACTGCGGCAGGGCGAAGCTCGCGGAGTACGGGGTCGAGGCGGCTCCCGACCCTCTCGGGTGATGTGACCCGACGGACGGAGTCCGGCGCAGCGGCCCGAAGCATGTGAGGCGCCCTCGGCGCCGAGCCCGCGAGGGCTGCGTGGAGGAGGGGCCGGGGTCGAGGCGGCTCCCGACCCTCTCGGGTGATGTGACCCCCCGGGGAGGTCTAAGGATCACCCCGGCTGGGCAAACTTGACGGATTCGTCTTTTGGAGTCCGCTGACGTAGACTGACTCGTCGGCTCTCGTGCATCAGTGTGCCCGCATATCAGCACACCGCTGACCAAGAGCCGATCAAGGTAGCCGATTCGAAAGGCGAAGCGTGGCCAAGAAGCAAGGTGCCATCGAGATTGAGGGCACCGTGATCGAGTCCCTCCCGAACGCAATGTTCAAGGTGGAGCTCCAGAACGGTCACAAGGTCCTGGCGCACATCAGCGGCAAGATGCGGATGCACTACATCCGCATCCTCCCGGATGACCGGGTCGTGGTGGAGCTCTCTCCGTACGACCTGACGCGTGGCCGGATCGTCTACCGCTACAAGTAGATCTTGCCGGCACCCCGTTTCGGCGGGTGATGGCACTGACCCGGAGAACCTGACATCCCATGAAGGTCAAGCCGAGCGTCAAGAAGATCTGCGACAAGTGCAAGGTGATCCGCCGTCACGGTCGGGTCATGGTCATCTGCGACAACCTGCGCCACAAGCAGCGCCAGGGCTGACGCACGACCGCCTGCATCTCGCAGTTCTTCGCGCGACGCACGTAATTCGTACATACGCAGAGCCCGTCCAAGCCACGGCTGACGACACCTCCGGCGGGGGCCGGGGACCCGGACGTACCATCGCTCCTCGTGAGCGGTCGGCGGTCGGGAGTGGCCCTGCGGAAGACCCCCGATATAACAACTGGAGCCATTGAATGGCACGCGTTTCAGGTGTTGACATCCCGCGCGAAAAGCGCGTGGAGGTTGCCCTCACCTACGTCTTCGGTATCGGGCGCACCCGGTCCAAGGAGATCCTCGCCTCGACCGGCGTGAACCCCGACGCCCGCGTCCGCGACCTTGCCGAGGAAGACCTCGTCAAGATCCGCGAGTACGTGGACGCCAACCTCCGCACCGAGGGTGACCTCCGCCGCGAGGTCCAGGGCGACATTCGCCGCAAGATCGAGATCGGCTGCTACCAGGGCATTCGTCACCGCCGCGGTCTGCCGGTCCACGGTCAGCGCACCAGCACGAACGCGCGTACCCGCAAGGGCCCGCGTCGCGCCATCGCCGGTAAGAAGAAGCCGGGCAAGAAGTAGTCCTCAGCGGACGCACTGCGGACCTCCGGGACCCGCAGCAACCAGCGGTCTTCGCTGTAGGACCGATCACCTCCCCTCTCCATCTGGAGTAAAGACATGCCCCCCAAGGGTCGTCAGGGCGCAGCCAAGAAGGTGCGTCGCAAGGAAAAGAAGAACGTCGCTCACGGCCACGCGCACATCAAGAGCACGTTCAACAACACCATCGTCTCGATCACGGACCCCTCGGGCAACGTGATCTCCTGGGCCTCCGCCGGCCACGTCGGCTTCAAGGGCTCGCGCAAGTCCACCCCCTTCGCCGCGCAGATGGCCGCCGAGTCGGCCGCCCGTCGCGCGCAGGAGCACGGCATGCGCAAGGTCGATGTCTTCGTCAAGGGTCCCGGCTCCGGCCGTGAGACCGCGATCCGCTCCCTCCAGGCCACGGGCCTCGAGGTCGGTTCGATCCAGGACGTCACCCCGACGCCGCACAACGGCTGCCGTCCGCCGAAGCGTCGCCGCGTCTGACCCGTCACGGCCGGTGACGGCCGTGCGTCAGTAGCGCCGGGTCCGGGCGGTACACCTCTTACGGGGCGTACCGCCCGTACCCTTGTTACATCTGTCGGGCATCAAATAGTGGGTGCCCACGACTGAAGGATCACCGCATGCTTATCGCTCAGCGTCCGTCGCTGACCGAAGAGGTCGTCGACGAGTTCCGCTCCCGGTTCGTGATCGAGCCGCTGGAGCCGGGCTTCGGTTACACCCTCGGCAACTCCCTCCGCCGCACCCTCCTCTCCTCGATCCCCGGTGCCGCTGTCACCAGCATCCGGATCGACGGGGTCCTGCACGAGTTCACCACCGTGCCGGGCGTCAAGGAGGACGTGACCGACCTCATCCTCAACATCAAGCAGCTGGTCGTCTCCTCGGAGCACGACGAGCCCGTCGTGATGTACCTGCGCAAGCAGGGCCCGGGTCTGGTCACCGCCGCCGACATCGCGCCCCCGGCCGGTGTCGAGGTGCACAACCCCGACCTCGTTCTCGCCACGCTCAACGGCAAGGGCAAGCTGGAGATGGAGCTGACCGTCGAGCGCGGTCGCGGCTACGTCTCCGCCGTCCAGAACAAGCAGGTCGGCCAGGAGATCGGCCGGATCCCGGTCGACTCCATCTACTCGCCGGTGCTCAAGGTCACGTACAAGGTCGAGGCGACCCGTGTCGAGCAGCGCACCGACTTCGACAAGCTGATCGTCGACGTCGAGACCAAGCAGGCCATGCGTCCCCGTGACGCCATGGCGTCGGCCGGTAAGACCCTGGTCGAGCTGTTCGGTCTGGCGCGCGAGCTCAACATCGACGCCGAGGGCATCGACATGGGCCCGTCCCCGACGGACGCCGCTCTCGCCGCCGATCTGGCTCTGCCGATCGAGGAGCTGGAGCTCACGGTCCGTTCGTACAACTGCCTCAAGCGCGAGGGCATCCACTCCGTGGGTGAGCTCGTGGCCCGTTCCGAGGCGGACCTGCTCGACATCCGCAACTTCGGCGCCAAGTCGATCGACGAGGTCAAGGCGAAGCTGGCCGGTATGGGCCTCGCGCTCAAGGACTCGCCTCCCGGCTTCGACCCGACCGCCGCCGCCGACGCCTTCGGCGCGGACGACGACGCGGACGCCGGTTTCGTGGAGACCGAGCAGTACTGATCGCCTCCCGGCTGGGGGTGCCCGGTTTGCTGGGTGCCCCCGTGCCGGGCTGAGGCTTCGTCCTCAATCGCCGGACGGGCTTGATGTATCAAGCCCGAACGGCAGCCATGACTTCCGTGAGGCGTCCGCCTCGCGGGAACTGACACCGGTACCTGATACGGCCGGTGCAGCACACAAGGAGAATCACCATGCCGCGTCCCGCAAAGGGTGCCCGTCTGGGCGGCAGCGCCGCGCACGAGCGTCTGCTCCTCGCCAACCTGGCGAAGTCGCTGTTCGAGCACGGCCGCATCACGACGACCGAGGCCAAGGCCCGCCGCCTGCGCCCCGTCGCCGAGCGCCTCGTCACCAAGGCGAAGAAGGGCGACATCCACAACCGTCGCCTGGTGCTCCAGACGATCACGGACAAGAGCGTCGTCCACACGCTCTTCACCGAGATCGCTCCCCGGTACGAGAACCGCCCCGGTGGTTACACCCGTATCACCAAGATCGGCAACCGTCGTGGCGACAACGCCCCGATGGCGGTCATCGAGCTGGTCGAGGCGCTGACCGTGGCCCAGCAGGCCACCGGTGAGGCCGAGGCCGCGACGAAGCGTGCGGTCAAGGAAGACGCCCTCAAGAAGGACGAGGCCCCCGCGGCTGAGTCCGTCGAGGACGCCAAGCCGGCCGACGACGCGGAGTCCAAGGACGCCTGAGCGTTCTGAGACGGACCACGGGACGGGCCCGCATCACCCTTCGGGGCGGTGCGGGCCCGTTCTGCTGACCAGGGCAGTGGAGAGGATGACGCGGTGAGTGACGACGCGGAGCCCGGTTTCGTACGGGTGCGGCTGGACCTGTCCTACGACGGCAAGGACTTCTCCGGCTGGGCGAAGCAGACCAGCCGGCGCACGGTGCAGGGAGAGATCGAGGACGCGCTGAGGACCGTGACCCGCTCCGCCGTGACGTACGACCTGACGGTGGCCGGCCGGACGGACGCCGGGGTGCACGCGCGCGGCCAGGTGGCCCACGTGGACCTGCCGGAAGCGGTCTGGGCCGAGCACGAGGAGAAGCTGCTGCGGAGGCTGGCCGGCCGGCTGCCGCTGGACGTACGGATCTGGCGCGCGGCTCCCGCACCCGCCGGGTTCAACGCCCGGTTCTCCGCGCTGTGGCGGCGGTACGCGTACCGGGTGGGCGACCGGCCCGGCGGCGTCGATCCACTGACCCGGGGTCATGTGCTGTGGCACGACCGGCCGTTGGACGTGGACGCGATGAACGAAGCGGCCGCGCCGATGGTGGGGGAGCACGACTTCGCCGCGTACTGCAAGAAGCGCGAGGGCGCGACGACCATCCGGACGCTCCAGCGGTTCGGCTGGGTACGGGACCCCGGCTCCGGGGTCCTGACGGCGACGGTGCAGGCGGACGCGTTCTGCCACAACATGGTGCGGGCGCTGATCGGGGCGGCGCTGTTCGTCGGCGACGGGCGGCGGCCGGCCGGCTGGCCCGCCGAGGTGCTCGCCGCGAAGGTGCGCGACCCCGGGGTGCACGTGGTGCGCCCGCACGGGCTCACGCTGGAGGAAGTGGCGTACCCGGCGGACGCGTTGCTGGCGGCCCGTGCCGTGGAGGCGCGGAACGTACGGACGTTGCCGGGGGCGGGCTGCTGCTGAACGTCGCTCCGCCGCCGAACTCCCGGTCGTACGGCCAGGAGTTCGGCGCCGGGGGCGTCGTCCCCGTCAGCCGTTGGGGTCGGCGGCGGCCTCGGAGGCCTGGAGCTGGCCCCGGCGGTGGATCTGGCGGAAGGCGAAGTTCGTCAGGTCCTTGTTGACCGCGTAGACGTCCTTGTCTGCGGTGGTGACCCGCTTGCCGTTCAGGAAGCCGCCGACGGTGAAGTAGGCGTACCGGCCGTAGGAGTTGGCGGTGCGCAGGCAGACCGTGCCGCCCCGGCAGAAGGTGTCGACGCCGCCGCCGCTGAGCGAGGCGAGGCCGCCGGAGCTCTGGTCGACGGCCTTCTTCGCGCGGGCCTCCGTCTCGAAGACGGCGATGCCGACGGTGACGGCCACCCCGTCCTTGCGGTAGGTGGCCCGGACGAGCTGCTCGCAGCCGTTGTTCGTGAGGACCGCGCCGAGGGCGCCCTGGGTGCCCGTCGCGCACTTCGCGGTGTCGCTCGTCGCGCCCTTGAGGTGGACGCGGTCGCCCATGGTGAGCTTCTTGCCGGGGAAGAACCCGTCGGCGGTGATGGGCGCCTTGTCCTTCTTGGCGCTGGAGATGTAGTCCTTGGGGTCCGGCGGGGGCGGCGGTGCGACCGAGGAGAACGAGGGCGCGGGCGCGGAGGTGTCCTCGGGGAGTTCGGCGGGTGCGGGCAGTTGGCTCGCGTTCTTGTCCGCCGTGCCCCCGCCGCCGTTCGACGTGACCACTGCCGTGGCCACGACCGCGCCGATCGCCACGGTGGCCAGAGCGCCACCGCCGATCACCATCAGCTTCTTCCGGCGGGCACGCGCCGCGGATTCCTCCGCCAGCGCCGCCCAGTCCGGAGTCCCGTCGCCCCCGGGCCCCCAGGAGGCCCCCCCTTGCCCAAAGCTCATGCGCGCAGTTTAGAGGGAGACGTAAACCGGTTGGGCCAGGAGTTCGCCGACCGTGACAATGCTCTGTATGGGACATCTCGAAGCAGGCCACCTGGAGTACTACCTACCGGACGGGCGGGTGCTGCTCGGCGACGCCTCGTTCCGGGTGGCCGACGGGGCCGTCGTCGCGCTCGTCGGGGCGAACGGGGCGGGCAAGACGACCTTGCTGCGGCTGCTCGCCGGTGAGCTCCAGCCGCACGGCGGCTCCGTGTCGGTGAGCGGCGGGCTCGGTGTGATGCCGCAGTTCGTGGGCTCGGTGCGGGACGAGCGGACGGTGCGGGACCTCCTGGTGTCCGTGGCGCAGCCGCGTATCCGGGAGGCGGCGAAGGCGGTCGACGCGGCCGAGGAGAAGATCCTCACCGTCGACGACGAGGCCGCGCAGATGGCGTACGCGCAGGCGCTCAGCGACTGGGCGGAGGCGCGCGGCTACGAGGCCGAGACGGTCTGGGACATGTGCACCATGGCCGCGCTGGGCGTCCCGTACGAGAAGGCGCAGTGGCGCGAGGTCCGCACGCTCAGCGGCGGTGAGCAGAAGCGGCTGGTGCTGGAGGCGCTGCTGCGCGGGCCCGACGAGGTCCTGCTGCTGGACGAGCCGGACAACTATCTGGACGTGCCGGGAAAGCGGTGGCTGGAGGGGAAGCTGAAGGAGACCCGTAAGACGGTCCTCTTCGTCTCCCACGACCGGGAGCTGCTGTCCCGTGCCGCCGAGAAGATCGTCAGCGTCGAGCCGAGCCCGGCGGGCAGCGACGTATGGGTGCACGGCGGGAGCTTCGACACCTACCACGAGGCGCGCAAGGAACGGTTCGCCCGCTTCGAGGAGCTGCTGCGGCGCTGGCAGGAGGAGCACGCCCGGCTGAAGGCGCTCGTCCTGCGACTGCGGCAGCAGGCGTCGATCAGCCATGACATGGCCTCGCGCTACCGGGCGATGCAGACCCGGTTCAAGAAGTTCGAGGAGGCGGGCCCGCCGCCGGAGCCGCCGCGCGAGCAGGACATCACGATGCGGCTGCGCGGCGGACGGACCGGGGTGCGGGCGGTGACCTGCAAGAACCTGGAGCTGACCGGGCTGATGAAGCCGTTCGACCTGGAGATCTACTACGGGGAGCGGGTCGCGGTCCTCGGCTCCAACGGGTCGGGCAAGTCGCACTTCCTGCGGCTGCTGGCGGGGGAGCCGGTGGCGCACACGGGGGAGTGGAAGCTGGGGGCGCGGGTCGTGCCCGGGCACTTCGCCCAGACCCACGCGCATCCGGAGCTGCTCGGCAGGACGCTGGTGGAGATCCTCTGGTCCGAGCACGCCAAGGACCGGGGCGGGGCGATGTCGGTGCTGCGGCGTTACGAGCTGGAGCGGCAGGGGGACCAGCCGTTCGAGAAGCTGTCCGGCGGGCAGCAGGCGCGGTTCCAGATCCTGCTCCTGGAGCTGGCCGGCACCACGGCGCTGCTGCTGGACGAGCCCACGGACAACCTGGACCTGGAGTCCGCGGAGGCGCTGCAGGACGGTCTTGAGGTGTACGACGGGACGGTGATGGCCGTCACGCACGACCGGTGGTTCGCGAAGTCCTTCGACCGGTATCTGGTCTTCGGCTCGGACGGGGTCGTGCGGGAGACGGCGGAGCCGGTGTGGGACGAGCGGAGGGTGGAGCGGGCGCGGTGACCTTGGCGGTCGGCGGTGGCGGGGCTGGTCCGGCAGGGGCGTTTTGACCCGGGCGGGGGCTCCCCGGTAGGCTTCCGGTTTGTTATACGTATTGGCTTCGTCGTTCTCACGCGAAGGGCCTTACGTAGGTTCCCTGGAGCAGTTACCAGTGGCTCGCATACGGGCAGCGTCCCCGGCATTGTGAGCCCCAGCTGCATATCGCTTCAGGGGTGCCGTGTGTCTGGATCCCATCCACTGAAGAAGCGAAGGCTGCGAAGTGCGTACGTACAGCCCCAAGCCCGGCGATGTCACGCGCCAGTGGCACATCATTGACGCTCAGGACATCGTCCTGGGACGTCTGGCCACGACGGCTGCGAACCTCCTCCGAGGCAAGCACAAGGCGATCTACGCCCCCCACATGGACATGGGCGACTTCGTCATCATCATCAACGCCGACAAGGTTCACCTGTCCGGCAACAAGAAGACCCAGAAGATGGCGTACCGCCACTCGGGTTTCCCGGGCGGTCTCCGTTCGGTGCGTTACGACGAGCTGCTCTCGAAGAACCCCGAGAAGGCCGTCGAGAAGGCCATCAGGGGCATGATCCCCAAGAACACCCTGGGCCGTCAGATGCTCTCGAAGCTCAAGGTCTACGCGGGCGACCAGCACCCGCACGCTGCGCAGCAGCCGGTCCCGTTCGAGATCACCCAGGTCGCGCAGTAGTTCCGGCCACCCCTAAGACATACAGAAAGATCTGAGGAGAATCGTGGCCGAGACCACTGTTGAGACCCCCGTCGAGGGCACCGAGGGCGAGGAGACCTTCGCCGAGGTGACCACCTTCGAGTCCGAGGTCCCCGTCGAGGGTGAGTACACCTCCGAGTCGCTCGCGGGCCGCTTCGGCGACCCGCAGCCCGCGGCCGGCCTTGGCCGTCGCAAGAACGCCATCGCCCGCGTCCGGATCATCCCGGGCACCGGCAAGTGGAAGATCAACGGTCGCACCCTTGAGGACTACTTCCCCAACAAGGTGCACCAGCAGGAAGTCAACGAGCCCTTCAAGGTTCTCGAGCTCGACGGTCGCTACGACGTCGTGGCCCGCATCTCGGGTGGCGGTGTCTCCGGCCAGGCCGGTGCCCTGCGCCTCGGTGTGGCCCGCTCGCTGAACGAGGCGGACGTGGACAACAACCGCGCCATTCTGAAGAAGAACGGCTTCCTCTCCCGCGACGACCGTGCGGTCGAGCGCAAGAAGGCCGGTCTCAAGAAGGCCCGTAAGGCCCCGCAGTACAGCAAGCGCTAATCTCGCCTGCTCGACTGTCACGTTCGCCCCGGCGGCACACTCTGTGCTGCTGGGGCGTTCGTTTATCAGCCCTCGCGGGCGTATAACGGCATAAGACGTTCATCGGACCGGACGGGATCGTGGCCCGGTGAGCGCCGTCGCGCATCCGGCAGGTCGGTCGCGCCATGCCGTCCGACGTGCCTTTTTGCGTTTTTTCTTTGCTTTCGTTGTTTCGTTGCTCAGTTCGTTTGCTGTGCAGTGGTTGTTTGTGGTTTCGGAGCACTTCGGAGGACACCAGTGGGACGACTCTTCGGTACGGACGGAGTACGCGGTGTCGCCAACGCCGATCTGACGGCCGAGCTCGCGCTCGGCCTCTCGGTCGCGGCGGCGCACGTACTCGCCGAGGCGGGCACCTTCGCGGGCCATCGCCCGACCGCCGTGGTCGGACGTGATCCGCGGGCCTCCGGAGAGTTCCTGGAGGCCGCCGTCGTGGCGGGCCTGGCCAGCGCCGGTGTGGACGTGCTGCGTGTCGGCGTCCTGCCGACGCCCGCCGTGGCGTATCTGACCGGCTCGCTCGGCGCGGACATCGGCGTGATGCTCTCCGCCAGTCACAACGCGATGCCCGACAACGGCGTCAAGTTCTTCGCGCGCGGCGGCCACAAGCTGGCCGACGAGCTGGAGGACCGGATCGAGACGGTCTACGAGCAGCACCGCACCGGTGAGCCGTGGAGCCGCCCGACCGGCGCCGGCGTCGGCCGGGTCACCGACTACACGGAGGGCTTCGACCGGTACGTCGCCCACCTCATCGGCGTCCTGCCCAACCGGCTCGACGGTCTCAAGGTCGTCCTGGACGAGGCGCACGGCGCCGCCGCCCGGGTCTCTCCCGAGGCGTTCGCGCGGGCCGGGGCCGAGGTCGTCACCATCGGGGCGGACCCGGACGGCCTGAACATCAACGACGGCTGCGGCTCCACCCACCTGGAGCTGCTGCGCGCCGCCGTCGTCGAGCACGGGGCCGACCTCGGCATCGCGCACGACGGCGACGCCGACCGCTGCCTCGCCGTGGACGCGGCGGGCGAGGAGGTCGACGGCGACCAGATCCTCGCCGTGCTGGCCCTCGCGATGCGGGACGCCGGCTCGCTGCGCAAGGACACCGTCGTCGGCACCGTGATGTCGAACCTCGGCTTCAAGCTGGCCATGGAGCGCGAGAACATCCGGCTCGTCCAGACTGCGGTCGGCGACCGGTACGTCCTGGAGTCGATGAAGGCCGAGGGCTTCGCGCTCGGCGGCGAGCAGTCCGGGCACGTCATCGTCCTGGACCACGCCACGACCGGTGACGGCACGCTGACCGGCCTGATGCTGGCGGCCCGCGTCGCCGCCACCGGCCGGAGCCTCGCCGAGCTGGCCGGGGTCATGCAGCGCCTGCCGCAGGTCCTCATCAACGTCCCCGACGTCGACAAGACCCGGGTGAACACCTCGTCCGAGCTGGCCGCCGCGGTCGTCGAGGCGGAGCGCGAGCTGGGCGAGACCGGGCGCGTACTGCTGCGCCAGTCGGGCACGGAGCCGCTGGTGAGGGTCATGGTCGAGGCCGCCGACATCGAACAGGCGCGGGCCGTCGCCGGCCGGCTGGCCGACGTGGTGAAGTCCGCGCTGGGCTGAGCCGCCGCTTCAAGGGCCCGGAGCACGGGTCACGCGCGTACAGAGGCCCCCGGTGCGTTCGCCGGGGGCCTCCGCACGCGCCGGACCTTCCCCGGGCCCCGGTGCGTTCTCGCGGAAGAACCACGTTCAGCGGCCGCGGCCCGGCTCGGAGGACGGAGCAGGGCACCCGCTGGTCTGTGCCCGCTGGTCTGTGCCCGCCGGGCGCCCTGAGCGCCGATGGCATCCTCCCGTGGTCGCCCCCGGCGTCCGCCGCGCGGGCGAGCGCCGCTCGACCCGGCGGCGGATGCCGAGCTCCCACTTCGCACGCGAAGATCGACGACGTCGGATCTCGTCGGGGAGGGCGCATATGACCACGCGGGCCAGAGCCACGGCAGCAGCGAAGGCAGCCGACACATCGGCCGACGCGCCTGCCGTCCGCGAACCCGTCGAGCCCGTTCCCCGCTGGGCGGTCCGGGTGGCCCATGCCATCCCGCTGTGTGTCCTGCCGTCCGGGTTGTGGCGTGTCGCGCTGGTGCTGGGTCTGGCCGGCCACGACGCGGACTACCACTGGGCGGTGTGGGAACGCCCGTACGTGATCGGGCTGTCCGTGGTCTCCGAAGGGCTCGCGCTGCTCGCCCTCGGGCTGGTGCGGCCGTGGGGCGAAGTCGTGCCGCGGTGGGCGCCGGGGCTGCGCGGCAGACAGATCCCGATCCCGGCGGTGGTCATTCCGGCCGCACTCGGGGCGACGCTGATCATGATGCTCTGCGCGTACGGCGTGCTGAACCAGATCTTCGGTTTCGTGGAGCCGATGAACGAGAACGGCGACGGTTTCCCCACCAGCGGTCCGGCCGCCTGGGCGCTGTGGGCGACATACGCCCCGCTCCTCGCCTGGGGCCCGCTCCTGGCGATCCTCACCGTCGCGTATTACCGGCGCCGCCGGGCGAGGGACGCACCGGCTGCCGCCGCTCGCCCCGAAGCGGTCAGAGCTTGCGCAGGGACAGCTTCTGGACCTTGTGGTCCGGACCCTTGCGGAGCACCAGCGTGGCCCGGCCACGCGTCGGAGCGACGTTCTCCAGCAGATTCGGCTTGTTGATGGTCCGCCACATGGTGCGCGCGTAGTCCAGCGCCTCTTCCTCGGAGACCTGGGTGTACTTGCGGAAGTACGAGGACGGGTCCTGGAACGCCGTGGCGCGCAGCTTGCGGAAGCGGTTCAGGTACCAGGTCTCGATGTCCTCGGCGCGCGCGTCCACGTACACGCTGAAGTCGAAGTAGTCGGCGAGCCCGACCCTGGTGCGGCCGTCGCTGCCGGGCAGTGCGGGCTGGAGGACGTTGAGGCCCTCGACGATGAGGATGTCGGGGCGGCGCACGGTGAGCCGCTCGCCGGGGACGATGTCGTAGATCAGGTGCGAGTAGACGGGCGCGGTCACCTCGTCCTTGCCCGCCTTGATGTCGGCGACGAAGCGGGTCAGGGCGCGCCGGTCGTAGGACTCCGGAAACCCTTTGCGGGAGGTCAGCCCGCGCGCCTTCAGCTCCTTCATCGGCAGCAGGAACCCGTCCGTGGTCACCAGCTCGACGCTCGGGTGCTCGGGCCAGCGGGCCAGCAGCGCCTGGAGGATACGGGCGCTGGTGGACTTGCCGACGGCGACACTGCCCGCGACCCCTATGACGAACGGGGTGCCGCGCTGCGCCCCGTGCCCGTTCCCGGCGTCCCCGAGGAAGGTGTTCAGCGCACCGCGCAGCCCCGAGGTGGCCTGGACGTACAGGTTGAGCAGCCGGGAGAGGGGCAGATAGACGTCCCGCACCTCGTCCAGGTCGATGACGTCCCCGAGCCCCCGCAGCCGCTCCACCTCGTCGGCGGTCAGCGGCAACGGCGTCTTGTCCCGCAGCGCGCTCCACTCGTCGCGCGAGAGGTCGACGTAGGGGGTCGGCGCGTGCTCGGTGCGACGGTGGGGGCTCCGTGCGGGTGAGGTGATCACCTGTTCATTGTCGCGGGACTTCGAACGGAGTGGGGGGTGGGCTCGGTCACGTGGGTGGCGACCCCACCGGAGGACGCAAGCCGTCCCGGCCAGCAACCGTCTACGCGGTGATGGACACCAGAAGCCGGTCGACCGTGAATCATCTTGCAGTGCCATACACCGAGCGGTACCGTGAAGACAAGCTGGTCGCCGCGGGCGACTGGAAGTGGAGCCAGGTGACCTGGGGCAGACCGGGAGCCTGGCTCGGCGTCTTTCTGAGCTCCCTCTCTCAGCAGTCGGTGGGCACGTCGAAGTCGATCAGTGTCTCGCCCAGGAGATTCGTGTAGCAGCTGTCCCCCAGCCGCTGGGTGCGTACGGCTCCCGCGACGATGTCCGAGATCCACAGCAACGGTTCCTTGGCACCGGGAATGTGTTCTGCTCGCATGACGGTGCCCCTGGGGAGCACGGTCTGCCGGACCGCGGCCATGGTGCGAATGTCCCGGGCGTTCAGTTCCTCCTGTCGCGCTTCCAGGCAGAGATGAGAGATGCCGAAGCCGTGAAGCTCCACGGCGAGCGCACTCAGACACTTGCTACGAGCTCTCTCCTGCTTGCGCTGGGGAACGGGTGCGCCGATCGAGACGACGTGGAGCCCTTTCTGGGCAGCCACGATCTGAGTGGCGTCCTTGCGCTCGGCGCGGTCCATCTCGGTCCAGTGCGGCTTCGCCGTGTGACGCGGTCCCTTCAGACTCCGCATGGCCAGTCGGGCGTCGGCTTCGGAGCCGGGATCGAGAATCGTGCCAGCGATGATGTAGAAGCCGTCGGACTCGTGCTCGCGGAAGGACTCGTCCAGCCAGGCGGTCCTCACCTCATCGTTGCCGGTGTGGGTACGCGGACGTTCCCCCCTGAAAGTGCCGATGAGGTTACCTCCCCCGCCGGGTGGTCGCAGCCGCAGATTCCTTGCGGCCGTTGCGCTCCGCCCTTTCGGTCGCGCTGGCGGCGAGGCCCGGGACGGCCTGCTTACGGGGCTTGCGGGGACGCATGATGGCAGCGCGCTGGTACTGGTAGGCCATGGTGAAGCCGCTGGGCGACAGCGGGGCTTTCCTGAACTCTTTTCGGCGCTCGACGAGACCGAGTTCAAGCAGTCCCTTCAAACCGCGCTCGTGGGTGTCGGCCGACCATCCGTACCACTGCGGAGCCATCTCGGCGGGGAACTTCGACCAATTCTTCTCGCGCAGAATCACCAGGAGCAACGCAAGGGACGGGAGGTCGACCCGCTCGTCGTAGCCCTTGGACCAGAAGGCGGAGGGGATCTGCAGATACAGGTCCGCCTCTGTCGTGCCCAGCGGCCGCTCGTAGGGGGAGTTGCTTCCGTCCTCGCGCAGCAGAGTGACCGTGATCATCGTGCCGGAACGGCTGCAGCTGATCAGGCTCCGCTGCTGGAGCCGACGCAGAGCCCGCCAGGCGCCCGTGCGGGCGGCCTGCTCGGTGGCGGTTCGGTCGATGTCCATCATTCGTGCCCACACGGCGCTGTCGTGCCTGGTCGTCCAGCCGGCGGTGCCGTTGCTGCATGCGGCCACGATGAGGAGATACGCCTTCAGCCCGCGCAGGTCCCGCCCGGTTACGAACCCGCTGAGCGGTCCGTGTCGGCTTGCAGCGGTTCTGGGGGCCTGGACGAACGCCTTGCGCAGGGGCACATTGGCGCGGATCGAGCGGCGGAGGATTTCCGTGCGGGTGTCACGGCCAGTCGCCTTCACCGCCTGTACATCCCGCTCGCTGAGCGAAGTCGTCTTCATGCCGCCGAAGTTAGACGAACTGCCGTCGGCAGAACAACCAGTTCAGCCCCTCGCCCCCCGTCCGTGTGAGCGGGTGCATGAGAGAGCCAAGTTGAGAGATCAAGGTGAAAGGACAACCTGTAACCACTGTGTGATTACTGCTTAGGGTCGAGTACGTTCCAGCCTCCAGTTCTGTACGTGCGGCACCGGCGGCACCGGCGGCGCAGCGCTCATCCCTGACCACTTCGACTTGTTGCTCCGTTACCCACACCGAGGTACCGAGATCACCCCACCGGGCCAGGCGCCAGAGATTGCCCTCGGCGCGGACGGCCACGGGCCCGGTGTCCGCTCCCCTGTGCCGGACACCTGGCCCGCGCCCGGTTTCGTGCGAGCCGTACGGTCAGGGCTTCTGGCCCTTGGCGTCGACGACGGCCGCCCTGGTCCTCGCGATGTCGATCAGGACGTCGCCGCGCTGGTAGACCATGGGTTCGAGGGCGGCAGGGCCGGGGACCTCGTGTGTCCTGGTGACGACGTCGCGTTGTCCCGCGTAGCTGTAGTCCACCGGGTCGACGAGGATTTCGCGCCGAATGTCCTGCTGGTCGTACTTGCGGGTCACCGCGATGACCTGGCGGCCGGAGGCGTCCCGGATCAGGTGGTCGGTCACCTCGACGCCGTCGACCGTGGCCATCGCCCGGTAGATGCGGGCCAGCGCGTCGGGCGGGAGGGGGTACGACTCCAGCAGGACGGACAGGGCGCGGAAGCTGTGTTCGTCCTTGGCTTCGGGGGGTCCGTCGGGTCCGCTGCCGGTGGGGAAGACCTTCCGCAGTTCCGCGAGGAGGGCGCCGGGGTCCTCCGGGAGATTCGCGGCGATCTTGTAGGACTCACGCGCGGTCCGGTGGTCGGTGTCGGACGCGTCGTTCTCCGCGGCCTCGTCGTCGTACGGGATCCAGGAGTCGGGATCCGCCTTCTCCACGGAGACCTTCATCCCGGAGTCCGACCCGTCCTTCCTGGTCGGCTGGGCCGGCTCTCCGCCGACCTGCCGGAGGTAGATCCACTGGTCGGGGCGCGGCTCCGGCGGGGCCGCCTGCCGCTCCAGGAAGTCGGCGGCCCGCCCCAGGGCGGCCTCCGGGCCGGACAGGTCGAGGTCGCCGGCCACGGTCGCCGGGGCCGACTGCCGGGGGGCCGACGTGTCCACCACCTGGGTGATGAACAGCGCCGCCGCGGTGATCGCCACCACCGCGCCGAGCGAGGCGATTCGCCAGTCGGCCCGCAGCCCGCGGGTACGGCGGTTCCTGCCCGCGATGGCGTCGGTCAGCCGCTCGCGGCCGGGGGCGAGCGCGGCGCGGTCGGGCACGGGGGCATCGGCGCGCAGCTCCCGCAGCCGGTTCATTTCGTCCATGACGGGGTCAGCTCCTGTTCGGCCGAGGTGAACGCGGGGTCGGTGCTCAGGGACTCGCGGACCTTGCGGCGGGCCCGGTTCAGCCGGGATCGGACCGTGCCCAGCGGTATCCGCAGCGCGTCGGCCACCTCCTGGTAGCCGAGGTCCGCCCAGGCGACGAGCAGCAGGACGTGCCGGTCGCCGGGGGAGAGCGAGGCGAGCGCACCGGCGAGGGGGGCCTGGACGGCCAGCCGGTCGTCCGAGCGGTCGCTCCAGGACGCGGCCACCGGGTCGTGGCCCGTCCGGGCCAGTGCCTTCAGCGCGCGGACCTCGGTACGGCGGTGCTTGCCGATCAGGTTGGCGGCGATGCCGTACAGCCAGGGCCGGGCCAGCCGGTGCGCGGTGTCGTAGCGG
Source organism: Streptomyces sp. MMBL 11-1 (assembly GCF_028622875.1). Lineage (NCBI taxonomy): Bacteria > Bacillati > Actinomycetota > Actinomycetes > Kitasatosporales > Streptomycetaceae > Streptomyces > Streptomyces sp. MMBL 11-1. The sequence continues at coordinate 4,874,035 of NZ_CP117709.1, forward strand.
TCCCGCGTGCGGAACGCGATGAGGAACGTCTCCGCCGTGATGTCGTCCGCCGCGCCCTCCCCGAGGCGGCGGGCGGCGTAGCGGTGGATGTCCGGGGCGTGCCGGTCGTACAGCCCGGCGAACAGTTCGGGTTCGTCGAGGGATTGCGTGATGACCTCGGCGTCGTCCTCGTTCTCGTGCTCGCGTTCGTTGTCGGGGCGGGCCGGAGGTGGTCCGGTCACTGCGCCTCCCGGGGGGTGCGTCGGTCGGTGTGGCTGTCACCCCTGTTGCCCGCAGCGGCCGGAAAGGTTCACGGGCGGTGAAGTGTCACGTGAGACGTTTCACCGCCCGTCCGTTCCGCTCGCTCTAGGCGTCCTGCGGATACCAGCGCAGCTCGACCGTGTTGCCGTCCGGGTCGAGTACGTAGACCGAGGTGGCCGAGCCCCGGGCCCCGAAGCGGGGGACCGGGCCCTCCTTCACCGTGAACACCCCGGAGTCGATGACCTCCTGCCAGTCGAGCGGGTCGACGACGAGGCAGATGTGGTCCACGTTCGACTCGCCGCGCGGACGGTCGAGCAGGTCGATGATGGTGGTCGGGCTGACCCGGACCGAGGGGAACGGCACCTTCCCCGCCCGCCACTCCTCGACCCGTACCGGCTCCAGGCCCAGCGGCCCGCAGTAGAACGCGATGGCCCGCTCGACGTCCCCGACGTTGAGGACGAGGTGGTCGAAGTCCTTGACGCGTACGGGCATGTTCAGGCCTCCGACGCGTACGTGACGAAGTCCGCCCAGGCGGCCGGGGTGAAGCCGAGGTGCGGGCCGCCGGGGAGCTGCTTGGAGTCGCGCACGTGGATGGTGGCGGGGGCGGTGGCGATCTCGACGCACTGAGGGCCGTCGTTGGTGCTGTAGCTGCTCTTGAACCAAGTCAGCTCGGTGCTGTTCATGTCTCTCCCAGCAGTTTTTCGATGAACTCCCGTGACAGCCGGGGCGTGAGGGCCTGTGACCGGAGCAGGTGGTACCGCATCTCCAGGATCTGCACCTCGCGCGGGTTGGTGATCAGCCCGCTGATGCGCTGGACCTCGTCGTGCCCGACCGTCTTTCTGTCCTTGAGCTTAAGGATCCGGTGTGAACCGCCGAGACCCGCGTGCTTCTCCGCCTGCGGAGGTGGCGCTCACCGGATCGTGACTGCCGCGACCCGGTGCACCGCGATCCGGTGGGCCGGGACGCGCTTGGCCGCGACGTGGTGGACCGCGTCGCGGTCGCCCGCGACGTAAAAGCTTTTGAGTACGTGTCTTTGAGCACTGGAGAAATAACCCAACCCGACCCTGGCCGGGCCAGTTGCTACGCCAGGGCGCGCGGGCACGTGAGCGCGCGTACGCGCCGTCACTCACATGGGTGAAGTGTGCCAACCGGGCTGGATTTATGACCTGTTGGCGGGCATATGCTCACGCTGACCACCATCCCAGACATGAGACGGCCCCCGGCCGGGACTGGCATCCCGACCGAAGGCCTGACCAACGAGGAAGAAGACGCTTCCCGATGGATACCCAGCAGGTTAGCGCGCCCCCGCGCGCCCCGTCCTCCGGTGTTGTACACATCAACATCCGGCTGACCGACGGCTACTCGATCATCTCCAACCGGCTCTCCCAGCATCGCGGCATGTCCCTGCTGGCCATCGGCCTCGGCACGCACATCCAGTCGCTCCCCGCCGGGAGGCGCGTCGGCGGCAAGGTCCTCGCCGCGATCTTCCCGGAGAGTGAGGCGCGCATCGCCGCCGCGCTGCGGGAGTTGGAGCACCACGGGTTCCTGCGCCGCATCCGCGAACGCGTTCAGGGCGGTCGGATGGCCACGCGTACGGAGTCGTACAACCACCCGGAGGCGGCGACACGGCGGACGGGGACTCGGACGGGGGCGGGGACTGGCGCTGTGGCAGGGGCCGGGGCAGGGGCAGGGGCCGGGGCAGGGGCCGGGGCTGTCGGGACTTCAGCTGCTGTCCCTGCTCCCGCACCTGCTCCCGCACCTGCTCCCGCACCTGCTCCCGCACCTGCTCCCGCACCTGCTCCCGCTCCCGCTTCTGCTCCTGTCCCTGTCCCCGCCCCCGCCCCGGCTCCTGCCCCGGAGTCGCCCGTACGGGAGGCGGCACCCGCTCCCGTACCGGAGCGCGAACCGGCACCCGTACCCGTAGCCGCGCCCGCGCCCGGACGCGTACCGGCGTCCCCGCCCCGGCTCGTGCCGCCGCCCACCGCGCCCAAGCCGCTGCCCCCGCCGCTGCCCTTCCCCCACCGGCCCACCGCCGCGTTGTTCGCCGAGGCCGCCCGCCTGCTCGCCGGGCTCCAGGCCACCGCGCCCCGGTTCGTCCTCACCGAGGCGGACGTGGAGGGGCTCACCCCCGGGGTCGCCGCCTGGCTGGAGCGGGGCGTGCGGCCGGACGCCGTGCGGGTCGCGCTCACCGATGACCCGCCCGTACCCCTCCGGCACCCGGCGAAGCTGGTACGGCACCGGCTCATCGCGCTCCTTCCCCCGCGCCTGCCCGCCGCCGCGCCCGTCGTCCCCCTCCAGAACTGCGACGCCTGCGACCGGGCCTTCCGGTCGTCCGTGCCCGGGTCCTGCGGGGAATGCCGCGATGTCCGGGCGTACGCGGACGACGAGCCGTGCCTGCTCGGCGCGTGATCAGTCGCGTGATCAGTCGCGTGATCAGTCGATGTGCGCGCAGATGCTGTCCGTGGCGACCACCGGGCCCGTAACGGTCTTGCTGCCCGTCGGGCTGATGCCGATCGTGTAGACGCCGTCGACGACGTACATCCCCCGCGCGAGGTTGCCGTCCCCGACGCCCAGCAGCACCGGGCCCACCACCCGCCAGAACTGGGCCCCGGAGGCGTACACGTCCACCAGGGCGGAGCCGCTCACGTCGGCGTCGTAGTGGGCCCCGGTCTCCTTGTTCGTCACCCGGACCACGAGATCGCCCTTGTACGCGCTGCGCGTGACGCCTTCGGCGGGCGGGGGCAGTTCGCGCCGGACGACCTCGTCCACGATCGGCTCGCCGTGGATGGCGAACGCGCACCGCTCGCCCGCCGCGACGTCCCACGGGGCCGAGGGGGCCGGTTTCCAGTCGGGCCGCTGCGCAGCGGTGCCGGCCGGGGCCGCCGCCGCTGGGACCGTGCCGAGTGCCACCACGGCCACACAGGCCGTGCCGAAAGCGCCGAGGGTGCCGAGAGTGCCGAGAGCAATGCTGCGCATGAGAACTCCCCAGAGTCAGAGGGCGGGATCGCCTGAAGCCGAAGTGTGGACCGCGTGGCTCACCAAAGGCTCACCACGACGTGGGCCGGGCCGGGCCCGGAGACCTGCGAGCGGGGGAGGTCCGTGCGCCCCCTGTTCCCCCGCGTGCGTTGCGGCGTGCCGCAGTGCGTTCAGCCGTGGTCGCCGCGGTGGTGATCCACGAGGCGGGTGAGCAGGTCGATCAGGATCCGACGGTCGGCCGCGGGCAGCGGGGCGAGGAACTCGTCCTGGGCGGCGGCGAGCAGCCCGTCGAGATGGGTGAGTTCCCTCCGGCCCGCCGGGGTGAGGGTGATGACGTTGCGCCGGCGGTCCGCCGGGTCGGGCGCCCGCTCCAGGAGCCGCCTGTCGGCGAGGTCGTTGACCGTCGCCACCATGTCGCTGCGGTCGATGCCGGTGCGGCGGCCGAGGTCTGCCTGACTGGACGGGCCGCACTCCTCCGCCGCCGCCAGCACGGCGTAGTGGTAGCGCCGGGCGCCGGCCCGGGCCAGCTCCTGGTCCACGATCCGGTTGGCGGCCAGCGCGGCCTGGTTGACCAGCCTGCTCGACAGTGCGCGCAGCCGCTGCGGCGTCCCATGTTCCGTGTCCACGGACGCAATGTAACAAGTCGTTGGCCGAACCCACGATGAAGCATATGGTGGGTTGAGCCAACGTTGGCTCAGCCAACCATATTTCTGGAGGCGCCACCATGATCAAGCCGTTCCGCATCGACATTCCCCAGGGCGACCTCGACGACCTGAACGACCGGCTCTCCCGCACCCGATGGCCCAACGAGATCGCCGACGCCGGGTGGGACTACGGATTCCCGCTGGCGCGGCTCAAGGAGCTGGCCGACCTCTGGCGCACCGGGTACGGCTGGCGGGAACACGAAGCCGCGCTCAACGGACTTCCGCACTTCACCACCGAGATCGACGACCAGAACATCCATTTCGTCCATATCCGGTCCCCGAGACCGGACGCGCTCGCGCTGCTGCTCACCCATGGCTGGCCCGGGTCCTTCCTGGAGTTCCGCGACGTGATCGAGCCGCTGACGCGCGACTTCCACCTGGTGATCCCGTCCATCCCGGGCTACGGCTTCTCCGGGCCGACCCGCGAGCGCGGCTGGGACATGGTCCGGATCGCACGGGCCTGGGCGGAGCTCATGCGGCGGCTCGGGTACGAGCGCTACGGTGCACAGGGGGGCGACTTCGGCTCGGGTATCTCCTTGGCGCTCGGCGCGGTGGCGCCCGAACAGGTGGCGGGCGTGCACGTCAACTACCTGCCGACCCGGCCGGACCCGGACGCCGGCGTCGACCTGTCCGAGGCGGACGAGGCCCGGCTGGACACGGTGCGGCGGATGATGGCGAACCGTCCGCCGTACCAGGCCCTACAGGCCGCCACCCCGCAGACCATCGGCTACGCGCTGACCGACTCGCCGGTCGGCCAGCTCGCCTGGATCGCCGAGCGCTTCGCCCAGTGGACCGACCCCCGTACGCCGATCAGCGACGAGCGGATGCTCACCGACGTGTCGCTGTACTGGCTGACCGCCACCGCGGCTTCCTCGGCGCGGCTGCACCGCGAGGCGGCGCGGCGGACCGAGCCGTGCCCGGTGCCGGTCGGCGTGGCGGTGTTCGCGTACGACATCACGCAGTCGGTGCGGCCACTGGCCGAGCGGCTGTACGACATCAGGCACTGGTCGGAATTCGAGCGCGGCGGTCACTTCGCGGCGATGGAGGTGCCGGAGCTGTTCGCCGAGGACGTCCGGGACTTCTTCCTCAACCGTCTCGCGTAACCGTCTCGCGTGGCGGCAGGGCTACTTCCTCGTTCGCCTCGCGCAGGCATCGCGCAGGCATCGCGCAGGCACTGTCGGGGCGTCGGGGCGTCGGGGCGTCGGGGCGTCGGAGACGTCGGAGGGGTGGCCCCGCGCGTCGGGGCGGCTGGATGCTTTCCCGATGGAATTCCACCTGCTCGGGCCCTTCGTCGTCCTCCACCGGGGGCGGACCGTGCTCGCGGGGCTGCGCCGTCAGGAGCGGTGCCTGCTGGCCGTCCTCGCTTGGGAGGCGGGCCGGACCGTTCCGACCGGCAGGCTCATCGACCTGCTCTGGAACGGCGAGGCCCCGGCCGGGGCCCGGTCCACCGTGCACACCTACATCGGCAGGCTGCGCGCCGCCCTCGGACCCGGCGGCGTACAGCTGGAGACGCGGAACGACGGCTACCTCCTCCACCCCGACGGTCACGAGATCGACGCCCGCGCCTTCGAGGCCGCCGTGCGTGACGCCTCGGCGGCCGTGGACGACGAGGAGCGGGTGCTCCGCTACGACCGGGCGCTGGAGCTGTGGCGGGGGGAACCGCTCGCGGACGTCGCGGACGAGGCCCTGCGCGACCGGATCGGCCGGCCGCTCGCCGCGCTGCGGCTGTCGGCGGCGGAGGAGCGCGCCCGGCTTCTTCTCTCGCTGGGGCGGCACGAGCGCGTGGCCGCCGAGCTGCCCCCGCTCGCGGAGGAACACCCCGAGCGCGAACGCCTCGTCGCGGACAGCATGGTCGCCCTGCACCGCAGCGGGCGGTCGGCGGACGCGCTCGGGCTCTACCGGGCCACGCGCGACGCCCTGCGGTCCGTCTTCGACGCCGAGCCGGGGCGGGGACTGCGGTTGCTGTACGACCGGGTACGCCGGGACGACCCGGCCCTGCGGCGGCCTCCGCCACCCGTGTACGCCGTCCGGGTGCGGGGGCAGTGGCTGCCGTGGAACACCAGCGGGGACCCGGCCCTGGAGTTCTGCAACACCTACGCGGGGTGGGGCGGCGAGCGGCGGCCCGGCTCGGAGTGGCTGCGCGGCTACCGCACACTCGCGGTCTGGGCCGGGCACCTGGACCTCCTCGACGACGGTACGGTCTCCCGGCTGCTGCGGCGGGCGGAGAAACGGCCCGAGGAGGCGAGCGCCGTACTGGCGGAAGCGCGGGAGTTCCGGGGCGCGCTGTACGCCTGTCTGACGGAGGAGCGGGGCCGGGGCGACGGCGGGGCGTTCGCCCGGGTCGCCGAGGTGGTCCAGGAAGCGATGCGCCACGCGGTCTTCGTCCGGGGCGAGGACGGCCTCGGGCGCTGGAGCCCGGACCCGGCATCCGGGCCCCGGCTCCCGCTGTACGCCGTGGCCCAGCGCGCCGCGGACCTGCTCGCCGACCCCCGCCGCCTCACCGTCCGCGTCTGCCCGGGGGAGGGCTGCGGGTGGCTCTTCCTCGACGCGGGCGGCCGGCGCCGCTGGTGCAGCATGGGCGTCTGCGGGCGTGCGGGGGCGGGCGCGGAGGATGTGGAGGACGAGGAGACAGTGGAGGACGAGGAGAACGAGGAGGACGAGGAGAACGAGGAGGAAGTGGAGGAACAGGGCGCGGCGGGACGCCGGCTCCCGTCGTGATGTGGACGGGCAGCCGTCGTGAAACACCTCGTGAAACACGTCGTGATGCACCTCGTGAAACACCTCATGAGACACCTCGTGAAGCACCTCGTGAAACACGTCGTGAAAAAGATTCGGCGGCGTGTCGATCCGCGCCGGTCCCGTTCGTCGTCATCGTGTAGGGCGACCCGCACGGCGGGCGCGACACGTTGCAGGCGAGAAGGAGCCGACCATGAAGTACATGCTGCTGATCCACAGTGGGGCCGTCGACGAGCAGGGCGGCGCGCCCCAGTGCACCGTCGAGGACTGGATGGCCTACGACAAGGACGTACGCGACGCGGGCATCCACGTCTCCGGGGAGTCGCTGGCCGATCTGGTGACCGCTACCACCGTGCGGGTCTCGCCGACCGGTGAGCGGACCGTGACGGACGGGCCGTTCGCCGAGACACGGGAGCTGCTGGGCGGGTTCCTCGTGATCGACGTGCCCGACCTCGACGCCGCCCTCGACTGGGCCGCACGCTGCCCCGGCTCGCGGGACGGCGGCTCGGTCGTCGTCCGGCCGGTCGCGGACTTCGGGGCCTGAGAGCCGTGCCGGGCGAGGGCGTGTCCCCGGGCGAGGAGCCCCCGGGGGAGGGCGAGTCCCTGGGGGAGGGCGTGTCCCCGCGCGAGGGCCGCGTGGCCGCCGAGGCCGTCGAGGCGGTCTTCCGGGAGGAGCGCGGGCTGCTGCTCGCCTCCCTCGTCCGCCGGTTCGGGGACCTCGACCTGGCCGAGGAGGTGACGTCCGAGGCGATCGAGGCCGCGCTGCGGCACTGGCCCGCCGAGGGCGTCCCCGCCCGGCCCGGGGCCTGGCTGCTGACGACCGCCCGGCGCCGGGCGGTGGACCGGCTGCGGCGCGACCAGGCGTACGCCGCCCGGCTCGCCGTCCTCGCCGCCGACGCGGAGCGAGCCGAGGCCGTCGTCCCCGCGGCCGACGTAACCGCGGCCGGTGAACTTCCCGACGACCGGCTCCAGTTGTTCTTCACCTGCACCCACCCCGCCCTCGCCGCCGAGGACCGCGCCGCACTGACCCTGCGGTGCCTCGCCGGGCTCACCACGCCGGAGGTGGCGCGGGCGTTCCTCGTGCCGACGGCGACCATGGCCCAGCGCATCGTGCGGGCCAAGAAGAAGATCCGCGAGGCCCGGATCCCGTTCCGGGTGCCCGGCCCCGACGAGCTGCCCCAGCGGCTGCCCGGGGTGCTCCAGGTCGTCTACTCGGTCTTCACGGAGGGGTACGCGGCCAGCTCGGGCCCCCGTCTCCAGCGGCTCGACCTGGCCGAGGAGGCGATCCGGCTGGCCCGGATACTGCACCGCCTGCTGCCCGCCGAGCGGGAGAGCGCCGGGCTCCTCGCGCTGCTGCTCCTCGTCCACGCCCGGCGCGACGCGCGGACCGGGCCGCAGGGCGAGCCGGTGCTCCTGGAGGACCAGGACCGGGGGCGCTGGGACCGGCCGATGATCGAGGAGGGCCGCGCCCTGGTCGTCCGGGCGCTGACCGGCGGGCCGGCCGGGCCCTATGGGGTGCAGGCCGCCATCGCCGCCCTGCACGACGAGGCGGCGGACGTGGCGGCCACGGACTGGCCGCAGATCGTGGCCCTGTACGACGTGCTCCTCACGCTCACCCCGTCCCCCGTGGTGGCGCTGAACCGCGCCGTGGCGGTGGCGATGCGGGACGGGCCGGGGGCCGGTCTCGCGCTGCTCGACGCGTTGGCGGGGGAGCCCCGGCTGCGGGCGTACCCGCCGTACGTCGTGGCGCGGGGGGATCTGCTCGGCCGGCTGGGGCGCGACGGGGAGGCGGCTGCCGCGTACCGGGAGGCGCTGGAGCTCGCGGGCACCGAGCCGGAGCGGGCCGCGCTGCGGCGGAAGCTGGGGGAGTAGGGGGAGTACGGGGAGTACGGGGCTTCTGCTTCTCCGGCAGGGCCTCCCGCTCTTCCACGGCAGCGGCACCGGCACAGCGGTCCGCTCTTCCACGGCAGCCGCACAGCTATCCGCTTCCACGGCAGCGGCACAGCGGTCCGCTTCCACGGCAGCCGCACAGCTGTCCGCTCTTCCGTAGCAGCGGCAGGGCTCCCGCCTCTACAGCAGCAGGAACACCACGACCACCGCGAACGCCACCACCAGCACCCCGTAGAGGTTGATCCTCCACTTCGGGACCTCGTACGTCTCGCCGATCAGGGCCCTCGCCCTGATCTTCTCCATGTCCGGCCTCATGGCCACGATCAGCAGAGCCAAGGAGAGCAGGGAGACCGAGAAGATGACCAGCGCCTCCACCTCCGAGTGGTCGTGGGCGCCGCGGAACCCCAGGACGGCGACAGCTCCGAGGGCGGGCGCGATCAATGAGTAGACCGTCGCCCTGCGGTTCCTGAAGCAGAAGTGGACCGCTGCCAGGAGCGCCGCGGACGCGGCCACCGCCACGATCCACCACTGACCCGTCGTCAGACTCTCCGCCGACACCCTGTGTCCTCCCCGCCGTTCGTGACCCGCCTCGCATCGAAGCGGATTCGGAGCCATTGTCCTGCCGGCCCCCGGCCCCCGGCCCCCGACCCCCAGCCCCCCGGGGCTCGCCCGCCGCCCCCCGGCCCCCCGGGCCCGACCCCCGACCCCCGGTCGCCCGAACAGGGGGGTGGCGGGGATGGCCGGAACCATCATCTTGACCCGGTCATGACATAAGTTCATCCTGTGTCCGTCGCACAGCTCCACCCCCCCACCCGACGGACCCAGGAGATGCAGAATGCGACTCGTCACCGCACGGAGACCCCGGCCGACGAAGACCCGGCGCAACGCCGCCCTGACCATCCTGCTCGCCCTCGCCCTCGCGGCCCCCGCCACCGCCGTGGCGACCGCCGGGGCCTCGGCCCCGGACGCGGCCGTCGCCGCGGACGAGCGGACGCTCCAGTACGAGATCCCCGGGCGCACCACCCCCGTCGCCCGCACCGACATCGCCCGCGCGGGCGTCTCGATCGACGAGGTCCACGACCACGGCGTCGTGGTCACCGCGGACGCCGCCCAGGCCCGGAAGCTCCGGGCGCGCGGCCACGTACTGGAGGCCCTGCCCGCCCCGGCCGCCGAGCCGCACGCGGCGGACGGCGTGAGCGCCCTGGACTTCCCGCCCGCCGACTCCCGCTACCACAACTACGCCGAGATGAACGCGGCGATCGACGCCCGCATCGCCGCGAACCCCTCGATCATGAGCAAGCGCGTCATCGGCAAGACCTACCAGGGCCGCGACATCATCGCGGTCAAGGTCAGCGACAACGTCGCCGCCGACGAGGCCGAACCCGAGGTCCTGTTCACCGCCCACCAGCACGCCCGCGAGCACCTGACCGTCGAGATGGCGCTCTACCTTCTCCGCGAACTGGGCCAGGGCTACGGCTCCGACTCCCGGATCACGAAGGCGGTCGACGGCCGGGAGCTGTGGATCGTGCCGGACATGAACCCGGACGGCGGCGAGTACGACATCGCCTCGGGCTCCTACCGCAGCTGGCGCAAGAACCGGCAGCCCAACTCCGGCTCCACCGCGGTCGGCACCGACCTCAACCGCAACTGGGCCTACAAGTGGGGCTGCTGCGGCGGCTCATCCTCCAGCCCGTCCTCGGAGACCTACCGCGGCCGGGCCGCCGAGTCCGCGCCCGAGACCAAGGTCGTGGCGGACTTCGTGCGCAGCCGGGTGATCGGCGGGAAGCAGCAGATCACGGCGGCCATCGACTTCCACACGTACAGCGAACTGGTGCTGTGGCCCTTCGGCTACACGTACAGCGACACCGCCCCCGGCATGACCGCCGACGACCGTGACGCGTTCGCCGCCGTGGGCCGCAAGATGGCCGCGAGCAACGGATACACCGCCGAGCAGTCCAGCGACCTGTACATCACCGACGGGTCCATCGACGACTGGCTGTGGGGCTCGCAGAAGATCTTCGGCTACACCTTCGAGATGTACCCCCGCTCGGCCTCGGGCGGCGGCTTCTACCCGCCCGACGAGGTCATCGAGCGCGAGACCTCCCGCAACCGGGACGCGGTGCTCCAGCTGATCGAGAACGCGGACTGCATGTACCGGTCGATCGGCAAGGAGGCGCAGTACTGCTCCTGACCGGCTGAACCCGCTCCGGTGCCCGGCACTCCGCCACGAGGCCGCACCGGAGCCTCAGGCCACGTCGTGAACGCTGTGCCGGCCCAGATCGGGAGCGTGCCGGGCGATTGTCCGGTAGTCGAGGTCGTCATGAAGGACCGTCAGGCCGTGATGGGCCGCCGTGGCGGCGATGACCAGGTCCACCGCGGAGGCGCTGCGATGCTGCCCGGCGCGCCGGACCACGCAGACCGGAGAGCGCTGTCGGAGAGCAGTCGTACGAGACCCGACGTGTCGAGCAGGTAGATCACTGCCCGTCCTTCTCCGCTCGGTGCCGCCGCTCCGCGTCCTCGACCGCACCCCAGGTGCGTGCACGCTCGAAGTGGCGGCTGACGCGTGCCGCTCGCACCTGCTGCTCGGCGTAGAAGCGCAGGGCGATGTTGACGGTTTCCTTCTTCGTCCGGGCCTTGGACAGGGCCCTCGCCCGTTCCAGGGCTTCATCGTCCATGTCGATCCGGGTCACGGACATGTCCGGCCACCCTTCGTGCGGGGCATGTGGGTCATGTGGGTCATGTACAAAAAATCGTATGCGACCAACATTTCCCGTGCGAGGCACTTCCGGCCTTAAGGTGCCGCTATGTGCGGAATCGTGGGTTATGTCGGGATGCAGTCGGCGCAGGACGTCGTCGTCGCAGGACTCAAGCGCCTCGAATACCGGGGCTACGACTCGGCGGGCGTCGCCGTTCTCGCGGACGGCGGGCTCGCCGCCGCGAAGAAGGCGGGCAAGCTCGTCAATCTGGAGAAGGAGCTGGGGGACCGGCCGCTGCCGGCCGGACGGACCGGCATCGGGCACACCCGCTGGGCGACGCACGGAGCGCCCACCGACACCAACGCCCACCCGCACCTGGACAACGCGGGCCGGGTCGCCGTCGTGCACAACGGGATCATCGAGAACTTCGCGGCCCTGCGCCGCGAGCTGACCGGACGCGGCCACGCCCTGGAGTCGGAGACGGACACCGAGGTCGTCGCGCATCTGCTGGCCGAGGCGTTCTCGGCCGGCGGCGACCTCGCGGAGGCCATGCGCCAGGTGTGCCGGCGGCTGGAGGGGGCGTTCACCCTGGTCGCCGTGCACGCGGACCAGCCGGACGTCGTGGTCGGCGCCCGGCGCAACTCACCGCTCGTCGTGGGGGTGGGGCAGGACGAGTGGTTCCTCGCCTCGGACGTCGCCGCCTTCATCGCGCACACCCGGTCCGCCGTCGAGCTGGGCCAGGACCAGGTCGTCGAGCTGAGCCGCGAGGGCGTCGTCGTCACCGGGTTCGACGGGGAGTTCGCCGAGGTGCGCGAGTACCACGTCGACTGGGACGCGTCCGCCGCCGAGAAGGGCGGCCACGCCTCCTTCATGCTCAAGGAGATCGCCGACCAGCCCCGGGCCGTCGCCGACACCCTGCTCGGCCGGGTCGACGGGGAGGGCGCGCTCCACCTCGACGAGGTGCGCATCCCGGCCGCCGACCTGCGGGAGGCCGACAAGGTCGTCATCGTCGCCTGCGGAACCGCCTTCCACGCCGGAATGATCGCGAAGTACGCCATCGAGCACTGGACCCGGCTGCCCTGCGAGACCGAACTGGCCAGCGAGTTCCGCTACCGGGACCCGATCCTGGACCAGCGCACCCTCGTCGTCGCCATCTCGCAGTCCGGCGAGACCATGGACACCCTGATGGCGGTGCGGCACGCCCGCGAACAGGGCGCGAAGGTGCTCGCCATCTGCAACACGAACGGCTCGACGATCCCGCGCGAGTCCGACGCCGTCCTCTACACGCACGCCGGGCCCGAGGTCGCCGTCGCCTCCACCAAGGCCTTCCTCACCCAGCTCGTCGCCTGCTACCTCGTGGCGCTCTATCTCGGCCAGGTGCGCGGCACGAAGTGGGGCGACGAGATCCGTACGGTGGTGCGCCAGCTCTCCGCGATCTCCGGCGAGGTCGACCGGGTCCTGGAGACGATGGAGCCCGTGCGCGAGCTGGCCCGGTCCCTCGCCCACCACGACACCGTCCTGTTCGTCGGCCGCCACGTCGGCTACCCGGTCGCCCTCGAAGGCGCGCTCAAGCTCAAGGAACTCGCCTACATGCACGCCGAGGGCTTCGCGGCCGGCGAGCTGAAGCACGGGCCGATCGCACTCATCGAGGAGGGCCTCCCGGTCGTCGTCATCGTCCCCTCGCCGCGCGGACGTTCGGTGCTCCACGACAAGATCGTGTCCAACATCCAGGAGATCCGGGCCCGGGGCGCGCGCACCATCGTCGTCGCCGAGGAGGGCGACGAGGCCGTCGTCCCGTACGCCGACCACCTCATCACGGTCCCCGCAACGCCTACGCTGCTTCAGCCGCTGGTCGCCACCGTGCCGCTCCAGGTCTTCGCCTGCGAGCTCGCGACGGCCCGCGGCAACGAAGTGGACCAGCCGCGCAACCTGGCGAAGTCCGTGACCGTGGAGTGACCCCGGGACGCGCCCGGGGAACGAGGGGACAAGGGTGGGTTCGTGATCATTGGGGTCGGCATCGACGTGGCCGAGATCGAGCGGTTCGGCGCGGCGCTGGAGCGTACGCCCCAGTTGGCCGACCGGCTGTTCGTCGACAGCGAGCTGACGTTGCCCAGCGGCGAGCGGCGCGGAACCGCCTCGCTCGCCGCCCGGTTCGCCGCGAAGGAGGCCCTGGCCAAGGCGCTCGGCGCACCCGGCGGGCTGCTCTGGAGCGACGCGGAGGTCTGGGTCGAGGAGAGCGGGCAGCCCCGGCTGCGGGTACGCGGCACGGTCGCCGCCCGCGCCGCCGAACTGGGCGTACGAGGCTGGCACGTCTCGCTCAGCCACGACGCGGGGGTGGCGTCGGCCGTGGTCATCGCCGAGGGGTGAGCCCCCGCCACGTCCCACCGGGGGTGGCGTCGGTCCCCGTGATCGCGGAGGGTGGGACCCATGCGACGTGCCTACAGCGTGGAGACCGTACGGGCCGCCGAGGCCGCCCTCATGCAGCGCCTGCCGGAGGGCGCCCTGATGCAGCGCGCCGCCGCCGGGCTCGCCGTGGCCTGCGGCGATCTGCTGCGGCGCAACGGCCGCGTGTACGGGTCCCGGGTCCTGCTCCTCGTCGGCAGCGGCGACAACGGGGGCGACGCGCTGTACGCGGGCGCCCGCCTGGCCCGCCGGGGCGCGGGCGTCCGGGCCCTGCTGCTCGCCCCCGACCGGGCCCACCCCGGCGGCCTCGCCGCGCTGCTGGCGGCCGGGGGACAGGTCGTCGACGGGCCGGACGGGCTCGGCGTGCTCGACCTCGTCGTGGACGGCATCACCGGCATCGGCGGGCGCGGCGGGCTGCGCGAGGACGCCACCGGTCTGCTGCACACCGTGACCCGGGACCGTACTCCGGTCCTGGCCGTCGACCTGCCGAGCGGGGTGGAGGCCGACACCGGGGAGGTGCACGGCGACGCGGTCCGGGCGGACGCGACCGTCACCTTCGGCACCTACAAGCCCGGCCTCCTGATCGACCCGGCCGCCGAACACGCCGGCGCCCTGCGGCTGGTGGACATCGGGCTCGGCCCGGAACTGCCCGAGCCGCCGGACCTGGAGGCCCTCCAGTACGCGGACGTCGCCGCGCTGCTGCCGTCGCCGGGCCCGGAGAGCGACAAGTACCGGCGCGGGGTCGTCGGCGTCGTCGCCGGGTCCGAGCGCTACCCGGGCGCGGCCGTCCTCGCGGTCGCGGGCGCGCTGCGCGGCGGGGCCGGCGCCGTGCGGTACGTCGGACCGGGCGCGGACGCGGTGATCGCCCGCTTCCCCGAGGCGCTGGTGCACGCCGGGCCGCCGTCGAAGGCCGGGCGGGTGCAGGCCTGGGTGGTCGGGCCCGGGCTCGGCGACGGGCGGAGCGCCGAGGCGGCCGTCGCCGATGTCCTGGCCGCCGACGTCCCCGTGCTCGTCGACGCGGACGGGCTGCGGCTGCTGGACGCGGACACCGTGCGGACCCGGACCGCCCCCACCGTCCTGACCCCGCACGCGGGGGAGGCCGCCGCCCTGCTCGGCACGGCCCGCGAGGAGGTCGAGGCCGGGCGGCTCGCCGCGGTGCGCGAACTGGCCGCCCGCTACCGCGCCACCGTGCTCCTCAAGGGCTCCACGACCCTGATCGCGGAGGCCCGCGACACCCCCGTACGGGTCAACCCGACCGGCACGTCCTGGCTCGCCACGGCGGGCAGCGGTGACGTGCTCTCCGGTCTCGCGGGCTCCCTGCTCGCGGCCGGACTCGCCCCGCGCGACGCCGCGTCCGTGGGCGCCTACCTGCACGGGCTCGCCGCCCGGCACGGCTCCGACGGGGCCCCGGTCTCCGCGCAGGACGTGGCGGACGGCATCCGGGCCGCCTGGCGCGACGTGCGGGCGGGCTGAGCACGGGCGATGGTGGAGGCCCGGAGTGGAAGGGCGGCCGGACATGGCGAGCGGCAGCGAACCCGTACGCGTACGCAGGGTCTACGACCCGCCGGAGGACGGCGACGGCACCCGGGTCCTCGTCGACCGGCTCTGGCCCCGGGGCGTCTCCAAGGAGCGGGCGGCGATCGACGTCTGGCTGAAGGACATCACCCCCTCGGACGAACTGCGCTCCTGGTACCACCAGGACCGCTCCGGCGCACGCCACGACACCTTCGTCGAGCGCTACCGCACCGAGCTGGACGACCCGGCGCACACGGAGGCCGTCGAGCGGCTCGTCGGGCTGGTGCGCGAGGGCGGTCCGGTCACGCTGATCACCGCCGTCAAGGACGTGGCCGACAGCCATGTCCCGGTCCTGGTCGACCACCTGACCCATGTGATGAAACGTACGTAACGTACATAAGGCTGCATATCGGCGTGCACCGCCGGGGAGGCGACCGACGCCTCTGAGAGACTGGGCGCGATGAACGAGACAGCGTCCCTGAGAGCCCGTGCCGAGATCGACCTCGCCGCGCTGCGCGCCAACGTGCGCGTCCTGCGCGAGCGTGCGGCCGGGGCGCAGCTCATGGCCGTGGTGAAGTCCGACGGTTACGGGCACGGGGCCGTGCCCTGCGCGCGGGCCGCCCGCGAGGCCGGGGCCACCTGGCTCGGCACCGCGACCCCGCAGGAGGCACTCGCCCTGCGCGCGGCCGGACTCGACGGCCGGATCATGTGCTGGCTGTGGACGCCCGGGGGCCCCTGGCGCGAGGCGATCGACGCCGACATCGACGTGTCGGTCAGCTCCCTGTGGGCGCTGCGCGAGGTCGTCGAGGCCGCCGCCGGGGCCGGCCGCCCCGCCAGGATCCAGCTCAAGGCCGACACCGGACTCGGCCGGGGCGGCTGTCAGCCCGCCGACTGGCCCGAGCTGGTCACCGGGGCGCTGGCCGCCGAGCGGGACGGACGGGTCAAGGTCACCGGCCTCTGGTCCCACTTCGCCTGTGCCGACGAGCCCGGCCACCCCTCGATCGCCGCCCAGCTCGACGTCTACCGCGACATGATCGCGTACGCCGAGAAGGAGGGTGTGGAGCCCGAGGTGCGGCATCTGGCCAACTCCCCGGCCACGCTCACGCTCCCCGAGGCCCACTTCGACCTCGTGCGGACCGGCATCGCGATGTACGGCATCTCGCCCGCCCCCGAGCTGGGCACATCCGCCGAGCTGGGGCTGCGGCCCGTGATGACGCTCGCCGCCTCCGTCGCCCTGGTCAAGGACGCCCCGGCCGGGCACGGCGTCAGCTACGGCCACCACTACACGACTCCCGCCGAGACCACCCTCGGCCTGATCCCCGTCGGCTACGCGGACGGCGTCCCGCGCCACGCGTCGGGCACGGGCCCCGTCCTGGTCGGCGGGAAGGTGCGCACGGTCGCGGGCCGGGTCGCCATGGACCAGTTCGTCGTCGACCTCGGCGGCGACCGGCCGGAGGCGGGCGCGGAAGCGGTGCTGTTCGGGCCGGGCGACCGGGGTGAGCCGACCGCGCAGGACTGGGCGGATGCCGCCGGCACCATCGCGTACGAGATCGTCACCCGCATCGGCTCCCGGGTGCCGAGGGTGCATGTGAACGGGACGGCCGGCCCGAGCGGTCCGGCCGGGGGCGTGCGGCGGTGAGCGGGAGCAGCGCGGGGGCCGCCGCCGACGCGACCGCCGCCGTGACCACCGCCACGGCGGCCGGCTGGCGCCGCGCCGGGATCGCCGGGGCCGCCATAGGGGTGCTCGCCGCAGGCGCGGCCGCCGGGGTCGCCGTCGAGCGGCTCACCGTCGGGCGCGGCATGCGCAAGAAGGCCCGCCTCGCGCTGGACGCCACCGGGCCCTACGGCTCGCTGCGCGGCACGCCGGGCCGGGCCGTCGCCGACGACGGCACCGAGCTGTACTACGAGATCGACGAGGTGGAGGACGAGGCGCCCGGCGTTTCCGAGGGAAACGCCACCGGAACCCGCCGTCGCCGGCTCTTCGGGAGCAAGGCCCCCGCCCCGGTCACCGTCGTCTTCAGCCACGGCTACTGCCTCGGCCAGGACTCCTGGCACTTCCAGCGGGCCGCCCTGCGCGGCCTCGTACGCGCCGTCTACTGGGACCAGCGCAGCCACGGACGCTCCGGGCGGGGCCGGGCCCAGGCGGACGGGGTGCCGGTCGGCATCGACCAGCTCGGCCGCGACCTGAGCGCGGTCATCGAAGCGGCGGCCCCCGAGGGCCCGCTGGTGCTGGTCGGGCACTCCATGGGCGGCATGACGATGATGGCTCTGGCCGACCGGTACCCGGCCCTGATCCGCGACCGGGTCGCCGCCGTCGCCCTGGTCGGCACCTCCGGCGGCAAGCTCGGCGAGGTCGACTTCGGGCTGCCGGTGGCGGGCGTGAACGCGGTACGCCGGGTGCTGCCCGGGGTGCTGAAGGCGCTCGGCTCGCAGGCGGAGCTGGTGGAGAAGGGGCGGCGGGCCACGGCGGACCTCTTCGCCGGGCTGATCAAACGGTATTCGTTCGGTTCGCGGGACGTGGACCCGGCGGTCGCCCGGTTCGCGGAACGGCTGATCGAGTCGACCCCGATCGATGTGGTCGCCGAATTCTACCCGGCCTTCACCGAGCACGACAAGAGCGGCGCGCTGTCCGCCTTCCGGGACGTGCCCGTGCTGATCCTGGCCGGGGAGAAGGACCTGGTCACCCCCAGCTCGCACAGCGAGGCCATCGCGGACGCGCTGCCCGACGCCGAGCTGGTGATCGTGCCGGACGCCGGGCACCTGGTGATGCTGGAGCATCCGGAGACGGTCACCGACCGGCTGGCCGACCTGCTCGTACGCAGCGGCACGGTGCCGGACGCTAACGTTGGCGGACATGGAAGCACCGCACCGCGGCCCGGCCGCTGAGACCGTCACGGAGACAGCGGGAACGACCGCTCCCGAGCCCGCCGGGGCCGTACCCGAGGCCGTGACGGTGACGCTCACCGTCACCTCCCCCGAACAGATGCGGGACCTGGGCCGGCGCCTCGCCCGGGTGCTGGCCCCCGGCGACCTGGTCATGCTCACCGGGGAGCTGGGCGCCGGCAAGACGACGCTGACCCGGGGCCTCGGCGAGGGCCTCGGCGTGCGCGGCGCGGTCACCTCGCCCACCTTCGTCATCGCCCGCGTCCACCCCTCGCTGACCGGGGGCCCCGCCCTGGTCCACGTCGACGCGTACCGCCTGGGCGGCGGGCTCGACGAGATGGAGGACCTGGACCTGGACGTGTCGCTGCCGGAGTCCGTGGTCGTCGTGGAGTGGGGCGACGGCAAGGTCGAGGAGCTGGCCGACGACCGGCTGCGGGTCCTGATCGACCGCGCGACCGGCGACACCGACGACGAGCGGCGCGAGGTGACCCTGGTCGGCATCGGGGCACGCTGGGCGGGGCTGCGGGCGGACCTGGCGTGACGCCGTCCGTCCTCCCGGGCCGTCCTTCACGCGACCTTCCCGACAGTACGTCGGTAAACTGTTGCGCGAGGGCCCGTGGGCGTGGTCACATGGGTACGAGACGTAGTTAGGTCTACCTAACCACGCCCTCCATCGGAGCACCAAGGAGGCATCCATGCCGACGCCCGAGCGCGCAGCGCGACCGCAGCCGCGACCGACTCCGTCCGCCCTGTCGATGAAGGACCTGCTGGCCTCCTGCGCCGCGGCCACCGCCGTCTCCACCCCGCCGGGCGACGCGCCGGAAGCGTCCGGCGCGGCGGACCGGGACGAGGAGAGCGTCCACGGGAACACCGCCCGGCGCCGGGCGGCGTAGGACGCCCCACGGGCGCGGCAGGACCCCTGGGCTACGGGACGACGACGATCTTCGCGCCGACCGTCGCGAAGGTCCACATGGCGTTGCCGTCCGCACGCTTCATCCGGACCCCGCCGGTCTTCGACGTCGGGTCCGGGCTCGCCATCGAGCCGTCCTGCGCCGCGCTGAAGCCGATCACCACCCCGTCCACGTCCGCGAAGCGCACGACGTGCTCGATCGGGATGCCGTCCGAGCCCTTGATCTTGCCCGACCGCGAGGAGACCTCGTACGTCCCGGGCGGCGGGCTCACGGGGCTCGGCATCACGGTGAAGGTACGGATCGCCGCGTCGCCCTCGTCGACCAGCCACACCCGTCGGTCCTTCAGCGCGTACACGACGCGCTCGCCCCTGCCGGACGCCGCCGGGACCGCCAGCGGGTCGGCCTCGGGCTCCGGTGCGGCGGAGGGCTGGGCCGAGGCCGAGGCGGAGGCCTTCGGGCCGGGCGTGGACGCCACCGACGCGGGGGCGTTCGCCGAGGCCTGGTAAGCGAGGAAGGCGACCGCGGCGACCGCCGCGGCAGTGAGCCCGGCCACGAATCCCGAACTTGCCCTTGCCACCGTGAACTCCCCTTTCGGCTGCCGCTGCCGCATGTCGTACAAGCGTTTACGTCGTACCCGCGGATACCCGGTGACGGTAGCAGCAGGGAAGGGGCGGACCGGGACGCCGTACGGACGCCGTAACGCCGTCGGCGGAGCCGTAGGCTGTTCGCGTGCTCTTGCTCGCCATGGATACCGCCACGCCCGCCGTCACCGTCGCCCTGCACGACGGCACGTCCGTCATCGCCTCCTTTGGACAGGTCGACGCCCGCAGGCACGGGGAGCTGCTGCTCCCCGCCGTCGACCGGGTCCTCGCCGAGGCCGGGACGGGACTCGACGCCGTGACGCACGTGGTCGTGGGCGTCGGCCCCGGCCCGTACACCGGCCTGCGGGTCGGCCTGGTCACCGCCGCCACCTTCGGCTCCGCCCTCTCCGTGCCGGTCCACGGCCTGTGCACCCTGGACGGCCTCGCGTACGCCGCCGGTCTGCAAGGCCTCCAGGGGCCGTTCGCCGTGGCGACGGACGCGCGCCGCAAGGAGGTCTACTGGGCGCGGTACGAGGACGCCCGCACCCGTTCGGGCGAACCCGCCGTCGACCGGCCCGCCGACATCGCCGGGACGCTGGCCGGGCTCCCCGTGGTCGGCGCGGGCGCGGCGCTCTACCCGGACGCCTTCCCGGACGCGCGCGGCCCCGAGCACGTCGCCGCCGGGGCGCTCGCCGGGCTCGCCGCCGAACGCCTCGCCGCGGGAGAGCCGCTCCCGGAGCCCCGGCCGCTCTACCTGCGCAGGCCCGACGCGCAGGTCCCGAAGAACTACAAGGTGGTCACCCCCACGTGAGCGCCGCCACCGCCGCCGTACTGCGCGAGATGCGCTGGTGGGACATCGCACCGGTGCTCGACCTCGAACACGCGCTGTTCCCGGACGACGCCTGGTCGCCCGGCATGTTCTGGTCCGAGCTGGCCCACGCCCGCGGCCCCGGCGCCACCCGCCACTACGTCGTCGCCGAGGACCCCGCCACCGGGCGGGTCGTCGGCTACGCCGGGCTCGCCGCCCTCGGCGACCTGGCCGACGTCCAGACGATCGCGGTCAGCCGCGAGGCGTGGGGCACCGGCCTCGGCTCCGAACTCCTCGCCGATCTGCTGAAGGCCGCCACCGACTTCGAGTGCCCCGCGGTCCTCCTGGAGGTCCGGGTCGACAACACGCGGGCGCAGAGACTGTACGAGCGCTTCGGCTTCGAGCCGATCGGCTTCCGGCGCGGCTACTACCAGCCGGGGAACATCGACGCCCTGGTCATGCGCCTCACCACGCAAGAGCAAGCAGTGCACGAGCACGCACCAGAAACCGGGACTGAATGATGGCTGCCGACGAACCCCTCGTACTCGGCATCGAGACCTCCTGCGACGAGACCGGCGTGGGCATCGTGCGCGGCACGACCCTGCTGGCCGACGCCGTCGCCTCCAGCGTCGACACCCACGCCCGCTTCGGCGGCGTCGTCCCGGAGATCGCCTCCCGGGCCCACCTGGAGGCGATGGTGCCCACCATCGAGCGCGCCCTGAAGGAGGCGGGCGTCAGCGCCCGCGACCTCGACGGCATCGCCGTCACCTCGGGTCCCGGGCTCGCCGGAGCCCTGCTCGTCGGCGTCTCGGCCGCGAAGGCGTACGCGTACGCGCTCGGCAAGCCGCTGTACGGGGTCAACCACCTCGCCTCGCACATCTGCGTCGACCAGCTGGAGCACGGGCCGCTGCCCGAGCCGACGATGGCCCTCCTGGTCAGCGGTGGCCACTCCTCGCTGCTCCTGGCCCCCGACATCACCAGCGACGTCCGCCCGCTCGGCGCGACGATCGACGACGCGGCGGGCGAGGCGTTCGACAAGATCGCCCGCGTGCTGAACCTCGGCTTCCCCGGCGGTCCGGTCATCGACCGGCTCGCGAAGGAGGGCGACCCGACGTCGATCGCGTTCCCGCGCGGTCTGACCGGCCCGCGCGACGCCCCGTACGACTTCTCCTTCTCCGGCCTGAAGACGTCGGTGGCCCGCTGGATCGAGGCGAAGCGCGCGGCGGGCGAGGAGGTGCCGGTACGGGATGTGGCGGCGTCCTTCCAGGAGGCCGTGGTGGACGTGCTCACCCGCAAGGCGGTCCGGGCCTGCAAGGACGAGGGCGTCGACCACCTGATGATCGGCGGCGGCGTCGCGGCCAACTCCCGGCTGCGCGCCCTGGCCGAGGAACGGTGCGAGCGGGCCGGCGTCCGGCTGCGGGTGCCGCGCCCCGGGCTCTGCACCGACAACGGCGCGATGGTCGCGGCGCTCGGCGCGGAGATGGTCGCCCGCAACCGCCGCCCCTCCGACCTGGAACTCTCCGCGGACTCCTCGCTGCCGGTGACCGAGCCGCATGTGCCGGGCGCCGGCCCCGGGCACGGCCACTCCCACGATCACGACCATGTGCACGAGATCAGCAAGGACAACCTGTACTCATGAGCGCCGCGACCATCGTCCTGATGTGGGAGGCCCGCGCCGCCGAGGGCCTCGGCGGCGAACTCCTGGAGTGGGCGCGGGCGCGCTCCGCCGAGCTGGCCCGCGAGCCGCACCGCCGCGAACTGCTGCGCGCCCCGCAGGACCGGGTACTGGTGATGACGTGGTGGCGTGACGCCTCGTACGGCGACGACCTCCCCGAACTCCCCGAGCCCGACGCCGCCCTGATCACCCGCCCGGTGCACCGGTGGCGCTTCGAGGCGGTGGGCTGAGCCGCACCTCCGCCGGAGGCTTCAGGCCTCCGGGCCCCGGGTGCCGCGCCGGATCAGGCCGTCCACGATCGCGTCCAGCTCCTCGACGGTCTCGTAGTCGGCGGCGTACTCCCGCCAGCGGTCCCTGACCTCGGTGAGCCGGGGAAGCTCCGCCGCGTCCTGCTCGGTGACCATCTCCGGGAAGAACTCCCGGCGCGACGGGTTCTCCGCCCGGCGGGCCGCCGCCCTGCGGGAGACCAGGTCCCCGTAGACGTAACTCCAGATCGTCCGGTACGCCCGCACCGAGCGGGCCGGGGAGAGGCCGCAGGCGAGCGCGCAGTCGATGATCTCCTCCACCATCCACAGCGCGTCGCGGTCGGTCAGCCCGCCCAGCGCCAGCACGTCCAGCACCCAGGGGATCCGGCCGACGACGTCGTGCATGTGCGCGGCCACCGCCACCAGCCGCTCGCGCGGGTCCTCGGGCAGTTGCGGGCGCGGGAAGGCCGCCGCCGTACCGGACAGGGTGAGCATCAGCAGCTCGTCCTTGTCCCGCACGTAGTGGTAGAGGGCCATGGGCGTGCTGCCCAGCTCCTTCGCCACCCGGCGCATGGACAGGGCGGCCACGCCCTCCTCCTCGACGATGCGGCGCGCGGTGGCGACCATCACCTCCGGGTCCAGCCGGCGGGGCCGCCCCACGGGCCGCCCGGCAGGCCGCCCGGGAACGCCCGGTTTGCCGCCCGCCGCCGGATTTCTCATCTTCTTCGTCGTCTCGCTCTTCTCGGTGGCCGACACCTGGGCATTCTCTCCTTCCGGGGCTCTGTTCCGGTCCGCCGCGGGACCCTCCCGATGCTTCGGCGCCAATTTTCTGTACGTGTAGGTAATTCCCGGTCGAGGGAAGCGTGAGGGGAAGGGGACGCCATGGGCGGCGCGGGAGAGAGCGGAACGGCGAGAGGCCCCGAGGGCGGGGCGGCGGGTGTGCCGGGCGCGGGGGAGCGGCCCGCGCGGTGGCTGCTGGTGGTGGCGCTCACGGTGCAGTTCCTGGTGTCGCTGGACGTGTCCGTGGTGAACGTCGCGCTGCCCGACATCCGCAGCGACCTCGGCTTCGGCGGGGAGGGGCTGCTGTGGGTCGTGAACGCGTACGCCCTCGCCTTCGGCGGTCTCCTCATGCTCGGCGGCCGGCTCGCCGATCTGGCCGGTCCGCGCCGCGTCCTGACGGCGGGCCTGGTGCTCTTCGGCCTGGCCGGCCTGGCCGGCGGGCTTGCCTGGTCGCCCGGGTCGCTGGTGGCGGCGCGGGCCGTGCAGGGCGTCGGTGCGGCGGCCCTCGCCCCGGTGGCGTTCGCCCTGATCACCCTCGCCTTCCCGGCCGGGCCCGCCCGTTCCCGGGCGCTCGGGCTGTGGGGCATGGCGGGCGCGGCGGGCGGCGCGGTCGGGGTGCTGGCGGGCGGAGTGCTCACCGACGCGACGGGGTGGCGGTCCGTGATGCTGGTCAACGTGCCGATCGTCGCCTTCGCGCTGGCCGCCGCCGCGCGCACCGGGCCCGTCGGCGGCGGGCGCCGGGCCGGGGCGCGGCCGGACGTGGCCGGGGCGCTGCTGGTCACGGCCGGGACGACGCTGCTGGTCCTCGGCCTGGTGCGGACCTCGGAACACGGCTGGTCCTCGGCGACCACGCTTGCCTCCCTCGGCGCCGCGGTGATCCTGCTGGCCGCCTTCGTCGCCGTCGAACTGCGGACCGCCTCCCCGCTGCTCCGGCCCGGCCTGCTGAGGGGGCGGCCGGTGCTGACCGCGAACCTGTTCTGCCTGCTGCTGGCCTCGGCCCAGTTCGGCGCGTTCTACTTCGTCTCGCTCTACATGCAGCTGATCCTCGGGTTCGGGCCGACGGCCGCCGGGTTCGCGTTCCTGCCGTTCTGCGTGGGCGTCGTCGCCGGCTCGGTCCTCGCCACCCGGGCGGTCGCCGCGCTCGGCATCCGGCGGCTGATGGCGGTGGGCGCGACGCTGGCGGCGCTCGGCATGGCCTGGTTCGCGGCGAACGCCACGGTCGACGGCGGCTTCCTCGTCTCCATCCTCGGCCCGTCGCTGCTCTGCTCCTTCGGCATCGGGCTCTGTTTCGTCCCGCTCGGCACGGCCGCGACGACCGACGTGGCCCCGGGCGAGACCGGCATGGCCTCGGGGCTGCTCAACAGCTCGCGCCAGGTCGGCGGCTCGCTCGGCCTCGCGGTCCTGGTGACCGTCGCCGCCCGGGTCACCGGCGGCTCCACCGGCCCCACCGGGCTGTCCTCGGGGTACGCGGCCGCGTTCTGGGCCGCGGCGGGACTCCTGGCGGCGGCCGCGCTGGCGGCGTACGTCCTGTTGCCGGCGGAGCGGAGGGCCCTCGGCGGGCCGCCGGGCGCGGACCGGGGCGTCGGGCGGGGCGTCGGGCGGGGCCGGGGCGTCGGGCGGGAGGGAGACGCGGCCTCCCGCTGAGCCCGTACGGACGAGGCCTCCCGCTGAGCCCGCGCGGGTGAGGGAGGGGGCGGGCGTGTCCGGTCCGATGAGTTCGGGCGGCGGGCCGGGTCTACCTTCCACGACGTCCGGACCGCCCGGCCCGGACGCGTGGGACGGTCCGACGAGGAGAAGACCATGCAGAAGATCACCCCCTGTCTCTGGTACGACGGCAAGGCCGAGGAGGCGGCCGAACACTACGTCGCGATCTTCGGCGGTGACTCCCGCATCCTGGACGTCACCCACTACGGCGAGTCCGCCCCGGGCGAGACGGGCTCCGTGCTCACCGTCGGATTCCGGCTCGCGGGCCAGGACTACATCGGTCTCAACGGAGGCCCGCAGTTCCCCTTCACCGAGGCGATCTCGCTCTCCGTGGACTGCGCCGACCAGGCCGAGGTGGACCGGTTCTGGGACGCGCTCTCCGAGGGCGGCGAGGAAGGCCAGTGCGGCTGGCTCAAGGACAAGTACGGGGTCTCCTGGCAGATCGTGCCGAACGAGCTGCCGCGCCTGCTGGCCGACCCGGACCCGGCGAAGGCGGATCGGACCATGAAGGCGATGCTCGGCATGGGCAAGCTGGACATCCAGGCACTGCGCGACGCCTGAACGGACCCCGGCCTCCCTGGCGCACCGTCGCCGGGTGGTGGGCATCCTGACGGGTCCCGCCGGGCGGGTCAGCCCAGCGGATGGCCGATCAGCATCGTCGGAGCCCCCGCCACCCGGGTCAGGAACACCGTCGCCGCGTGCGGACCGCTCAGCTTCATCCGGCGACGCAGCTCCTCCGGCTCCACCGCCGAGCCGCGCTTCTTGACGGTCAGTACGCCGACCTCCCGCTCCCGGAGCAGCGCCTTCAGCTTCTTCATGTTGAACGGCAGCCGGTCGGTGATCTCGTACCCGGAGACGTACGGGGCGGAGTACCGCGTATCGCTCGTGACGTACGCGATCGTCTCGTCCACCAGCCGCCCTCCGCACCGCTCCACGATGTCGGCGACCAGATGCGCCCGGATCACCGCGCCGTCCGGCTCGTACAGATAGCGCCCGACCGGGCCCACCGGCGGGGCGGGCAGCGGTGCCGGGGCGGTCAGGGTCGCCCCGGAGGGCAGCAGCGTGGCCCGGAACGCGCCGGGTGCGAAGCCCTCCCCGTACCAGAGCACCGCCTCCTTCACCTCGCCGCCGTCCGAGATCCACTCGGCCTCCGCCTCCGGGCCGATCGCCTCGTGCGGCACGCCCGGGGCGATCTTCAGCGCCGCCCTCGGGGCCTTCAGCGCGGCGGCCGCCGCCCACGACAGCGGCGGTGAGTACGCCTCCGGATCGAAGATGCGGCCGCGTCCGCCGCGCCGGGCCGGGTCCACGAACACCGCGTCGTACGGGGCGGTGTCGATCTCCGTGACATCGGCGCACCGCACCTCGATCAGCCCTTCCAGGCCGAGCGCTTCGGCGTTGGCGCGGGCCACCTCGGCGGTCAGCGGGTCGCGGTCCACGGCCAGGACGGAGATCCCGGCGCGGGCCAGGGCGAGGGCGTCGCCGCCGATGCCGCAGCACAGGTCGGCCACGCTCCGCACGCCGAGCCCGGCGAACCGCGCGGCACGGTGGGCGGCGACCGACGTACGGGTGGCCTGCTCGACCCCGTTGGGCGTGAAGTACATCCGGTAGGCGTCCTCGGCCCCGAACTTGGCCACCGCCCGCTGCCGCAGCCGGGCCTGACCCAGGGCCGCCGACACCAGCTCCGCCGGGTGCGTACGGCGCAGCCGGGTCGCGGCGGCCAGCTCGTCGGCGGGATCGTGGTCGCGCAGCTCGGCCAGCAGCTGCTCGCCCTCGGGGGTGCGCAGCGCGGCGAAGGCGGCGCGGGCGGGGTCGTCGGCCGGGGCGGAGGGGGTCGTTGCGTTCACCCGGTCCATTGTGGCCGGTGCGTGGAGTGCCGCTCCCCGCACCGCTGAAGGCCGCTGTGGGCCGGCCGGGGGACGGGGCCGCACCGCTCGCGGTGTCGGGGCGGGAGGCGGGCCGACGGCTGGCAGGATGCGGCGCCATGCAGCTAGTACGACAAAAAGAAGAATCGGCCATGAAGTGGCACAGGACGGGCACCGTCGTGCTGGCGGCCCTGCTGGCCGCCGCCGTCGCCTCCGGGTGCGCGGCGGAGACGGGCGGCAGTGGCACGGGGACTTCCGGCGGACCCGCGAAGCCCGCCGCCGGCCAGCCGGGCGAGGCCGCTCCGCAGGCCGGGCCCGCCCGCGCCCTGGACACGTACGCCGAGGCGCTCAGGAAGAAGCAGGCCCGACGAGCGGTCGCCGCGAAGAAGTGGGGGCTCGCCAAGACCCCGCTCGCGGCCCCCGAGCCGCCGAAGGCGAAGCCGCGCCTCACCACCCGCGAGGGCTTCGAGGTCCGGGACGACGGCGGGCTGCCGCCCGTCTTCACCACCGTCCCGACCAAGGAGAAGATCGTCTTCCTGACGATGGACGACGGGGCGGAGAAGGATCCCGAACTGCTGCGGATGATGACCGAACTGGACATCCCGTACAGCGCGTTCATCAGCGACTACGTCACCAAGGACGACTACGGCTACTTCAGGAAGATGCAGAAGCGCGGGGTGGTCATCAGCAACCACACGCTCAACCACCGCTATCTGCCCGGCCTCTCCCGCGCGGAGCAGAAGCGGGAGATCTGCGGCCAGCAGGAGAAGATCCTCAAGCACTTCGGGAAGCGGCCCACCCTCTTCCGCCCGCCCTACGGCAACTACAACCGCGACACGCTCGTCGTCGCCAAGTCCTGCGGGATCACCGCCGTACCCCTGTGGTCCTCCGAGGCCTTCCCCGACCACATGGAATGGCGCGAGTGGGACCGGGACCTGCACCCCGGCGACATCGTCCTCACCCATTTCCGGGGCGAGGACGACTGGAAGGGCTCGATGCCCGACATGATCCGCCAGGTCATGAAGACCATTACCGACAAGGGGTACGCGGTGGCGAAGCTGGAGGACTACGTCTGACCCGCGCCCCACCCCGTATCCGACCCGCGCGTGCGCGCCCGGCCCCCCGCCGCGCGCGCACGCGTCGCTGTCGCCCCCGCTGCGGCATCTCCGCACCGTCCCCGTCGTACGGAACGCGGCGCTCCGCCCCCACGTTGTCCGGAAGGGTGATCCGACGGAGCCGCGATCGAGACGGCGCGAGGGTGGTGAATTGGCACTCCGCTTGACCGAGTGCTAATCGCGGTCATAGTCTCAGGTCTGGCACTCCCCCCTGGAGAGTGCCAGCACCACCTTGCGCGACAGGGCAGGTCCGGCACCCGCGACGACGGGCCGGTCAGGTCGCCGCCCACAGACTGTTAAACCCCGTGAGATCTCCGAAGGGGGAGACCGGATCGTGTCGACCACCAGCTCCAAGGTTGCGATCAAGCCGCTTGAGGACCGCATTGTGGTCCAGCCGCTCGACGCCGAGCAGACCACGGCTTCCGGCCTGGTCATTCCGGACACCGCGAAGGAGAAGCCCCAGGAGGGCGTCGTCCTCGCCGTGGGCCCGGGCCGCTTCGAGAACGGCGAGCGGCTTCCGCTCGACGTCAAGACCGGCGACGTCGTCCTGTACAGCAAGTACGGCGGCACCGAGGTGAAGTACAACGGCGAGGAGTACCTCGTCCTCTCGGCCCGCGACGTTCTCGCGATCGTCGAGAAGTAATTCACCCACGTTTGCTTGTGTTCTGCGCCCCTGGCCCCCTGCGAAATAACTAGCCGGGCGGCGAGGGGCGCAGTTCATTTTGAGAGGGAACACAGCCCATGGCGAAGATTCTGAAGTTCGACGAGGACGCCCGTCGCGCCCTTGAGCGCGGCGTCAACAAGCTTGCCGACACGGTCAAGGTGACGATCGGCCCCAAGGGCCGCAACGTCGTCATCGACAAGAAGTTCGGCGCTCCGACCATCACCAACGACGGTGTCACCATCGCGCGTGAGGTCGAGCTCGACGACCCGTACGAGAACCTCGGCGCGCAGCTCGTCAAGGAGGTGGCGACCAAGACCAACGACGTAGCGGGTGACGGCACCACCACCGCGACCGTCCTGGCCCAGGCGCTCGTCCGCGAGGGCCTGCGCAACGTCGCCGCCGGCGCCTCCCCGGCCGCCCTGAAGAAGGGCATCGACGCCGCGGTCAAGGCCGTGTCCGAGGAGCTCCTCGCGACCGCCCGCCCGATCGACGACAAGGCCGACATCGCCGCCGTGGCCGCGCTCTCCGCGCAGGACCCGCAGGTCGGCGAGCTCATCGCGGACGCGATGGACAAGGTCGGCAAGGACGGTGTCATCACCGTCGAGGAGTCCAACACCTTCGGCCTGGACCTGGAGTTCACCGAGGGCATGGCCTTCGACAAGGGCTACCTGTCCCCGTACATGGTGTCCGACCAGGAGCGTATGGAGGCCGTCCTCGACGACCCGTACATCCTGATCCACCAGGGCAAGATCGGCTCCATCCAGGAGCTGCTCCCGCTCCTGGAGAAGGTCATCCAGGCCGGCGCCTCCAAGCCGCTCCTGATCATCGCCGAGGACGTCGAGGGCGAGGCGCTCTCCACCCTCGTCGTCAACAAGATCCGCGGCACCTTCAACGCCGTCGCGGTGAAGGCCCCGGGCTTCGGCGACCGCCGCAAGGCCATGCTCGGTGACATCGCCACCCTCACCGGTGCGACCGTCATCGCCGAGGAGGTCGGCCTCAAGCTCGACGGCGCCGGTCTCGACGTGCTGGGCACCGCCCGCCGCGTCACCGTCTCCAAGGACGACACGACCATCGTCGACGGCGGGGGCAACTCCGAGGACGTCAAGGGCCGCGTCAACCAGATCAAGGCCGAGATCGAGTCCACGGACTCCGACTGGGACCGCGAGAAGCTCCAGGAGCGCCTCGCGAAGCTGGCCGGCGGCGTGTGCGTCATCCGTGTCGGCGCCGCCACCGAGGTGGAGCTCAAGGAGAAGAAGCACCGCCTCGAGGACGCCATCTCCGCCACCCGCGCCGCGGTCGAGGAGGGCATCGTCTCCGGCGGTGGCTCCTCCCTCGTCCACGCGGTGAAGGTCCTGGAGGGCAACCTCGGCAAGACCGGCGACGAGGCCACCGGTGTCGCGGTCGTCCGCCGCGCCGCCGTCGAGCCGCTGCGCTGGATCGCCGAGAACGCCGGCCTGGAGGGTTACGTCATCACCTCCAAGGTCTCCGAGCTCGACAAGGGCCAGGGCTTCAACGCCGCCACCGGCGAGTACGGCGACCTGGTCAAGGCCGGCGTCATCGACCCGGTCAAGGTCACCCGCTCCGCCCTGGAGAACGCCGCGTCCATCGCGTCGCTGCTGCTCACGACCGAGACCCTGGTCGTCGAGAAGCCGGCCGAGGAAGAGGCCGACGCCGGGCACGGCGGCCACGGCCACTCCCACTAGTACGGCCGCACCGCTCGGTACGCCGTTCGGTACGCCCGAGGCCCGGCACTCCCGTCGAGGGGGCGCCGGGCCTCGGTGCGTCCCGACTCGACCGCACCGCACCGCACCGCGCCGACCGTCCCGACCGCGCAGAGAGGCGGGCGAGGCCGCTGCCGCGGACCGTCGAAGCGGCTACCGCGGGCCGTACTTGCGCCCCGTCCGTGAGGTGACCCCGCCGAGCAGGCCACGCGGGGCGACCTTCACCAGACCCATCAGCGCCTTGTAGCGCGGGTCCGGGATCGACACCGTCTTCCCCCGCGTCAGATCCGTCAGCGCGGACGCCACCAGCTTGTCCGCGTCGAGCCACATCCAGCCCGGGATGTTGTCCGTGCCCATCCCGGCCCGCTCGTGGAACTCCGTCCGCACGAACCCCGGGCACAGCACCATCAGCCGCACCCCCGACCCGGCCAGATCCCGCGCCACGCCCTGGGTGAACTGCACGACCCACGCCTTCGACGCCCCGTACGTACCGCGCGGCACGAACGCCGCCACCGACGCCACGTTGACGACCCCGCCCCGGCCCCGCTCCCTCATCCCGGTGACGGCGGCCGAGGTCAGCCGCAGCACCGCCTCGCAGTGCACCTTCAGCATCGTCAGCTCATCGGCCATGGACACCTCCAGGAAGCGCCCCTTGTTGCCGAACCCGGCGTTGTTGACCAGCAGGTCGACCGGGTGCGTGCGCTCCGCGAGCCGCTTCTCGACCGCCTCGATCCCGCCGTCCGTGGACAGGTCGGCGCTCAGCACCTCGGCCTCGATGCCGTGCCGGTCGTGCAGTTCGGTGGCCTGCTCGCGCAGCCGCGCGGTGTCCCGCGCCACCAGCACCAGGTTGTGCCCCTGGGCCGCGAGCCGCCGCGCGAACGCGGCCCCGATGCCCGCCGTCGCGCCCGTGATCAGTGCAGTCGTCATACGCGGCACGTTAGTGCCCCGCGTGTTCCGGTGGCCCACCCGCCCGCTGCCCCGCGCCCCCGCGGCGCCGGCTCCGGCCTCTTCCCGTCCACGTCCAGGGCCCGGAACCGCACGTCGTGCACAGGGAGGGGAGATCCCTCAGTACGGGTCAGGGCGCGGCGGCGAAGGACAGCATGCGGGCCTCGCGCACGGGCTTGTGGTTCTCGTCGCCGCTCACGGTCGTCGACGTCAGGACGAGCCGTCCGTCGACGTAGGCCGTGTGCCCCATGAACATCTCGTACTCCCACGCGGCGGTCGCCGCCGGGTGCTTCACGACCTCCGTCTCCGTGCCGGCGCCGCGCGGACCCATGAGGAAGGTCCGGCCGGGGGTGCTCGGACCGGCGGCCTCGTAGATGCGCATCGACGTGCCGTCCTCGGCGCGCAGCGCGTACAGGTGGCGACGATCGTCGGACTTGATGCCCCACAGGAACTTCCCGGTCCTCACGTCGTACGCGCCGACCTGTGCGGTGCCGCCCAGCATGATGAGGCCCTTGTCGACCGAGGCGCCCCGGCAGGGCTGGATGTCATCGCCGCCTCCGTTTCCGGCACAGTGCTCGAACCCCTTGTCCCGGGCGTCGAAGGTCACGCGGTGCTTGCCTCCCGGATCCAGGACCGTGATCCGCCAGTCGCTCGCGGTGTCCTCGTTGTTGTAGGTGGTGAAGACGACCGGGTCCATGGAGATCAGGGCGCCGAAGCTCCAGCCGGTCTTCGTCCGGTGGCGCCACAGGACCTTGCCGGTCCGGGGATCGAACTCGCGCAACTGGCCGTAGTTCTTGCTCCGGTCCATGGAGACCATGCAGTCGGAGCTCACCAGCAGCCGGGCGGCGCCGCCCGCCACACCGGTGGGGAAGCACGCCCCCTTCTTCTCCGAGGGGATCTCGTGGAGCTTGCTCCCGTCGTCCATCCGGTAGGTGACGGCCCGCTGGCCCCGGGCCACGGAGAGGACATCGCCGCTGATGGCGCTGTAGACGATGAACGTACTGTCCTCGTCACCGGGCTCGTCGAGCTTCTTGTGCCACCCCTGCTTCCCCGTCTTCAGATCGATCATCTGCATCTGGTTGCAGAGATTGCCCCGCTCGTTGTCCGGCCTCTCGTGCCGGAAGACCACGACCTTGCCGTCGGGCGTCGGGTTGGCCGGTGTCTCGCACACGGAGGAGGGCAGGTCGATGTTCCAGACCTCGGCGCCGTCCGAGAGCCGGTAGGCCGTGACCTTCCGGTACAGCGCCTGGACGGCGGTGTCGCCGACGATCCACAGGTCGTGGACCTTGTTGATCTGCTTGGGGATGTCGGCCTGGTCGTCGGCGATCCACGCCGACGACTCGCCCGGCTTCCGCGCGGCCGACACCTCCGCCGTCGTCGGAATGCGGCCCGGCTTCGGGGCGCCCGCCGCAGGCGTACGGGACGGGGACGCCGAACCGGAAGGGCCGGGCGACTTCTCCGCCACGGGCTTCGCGGGATCATCCCGTCCCCAGTCGGTGAGGCCGTACACCCCGCCCGCCACGACCACGAGCACCAGCGCCACGACCGCGGCGATGACCGGCCCCGGGCCGAAGCGGCGACGGCCCGGCGGCGGCTCGGCCGGCGCCCCGAGGTCCGGCCCGGGCGGTGGCCCGTAGCCCTGCCCGTAGCCCGGCCCGGGCGGCGGCCCGCCCCCGGGATCGGCGCCCTCCGAGGCGTACGGGTTGCCCGGCACGGGCTGCTGCGGCGGGCCCGGGGTGTACCAGGGCTGCTGCGGGTCGGGCATGGTCTTCCCCCTGAGACGGGCCACGTGGCCCGAAGACCTCTCCTCGGGCACAGGTCACTGGTGGTGGACGCACCGCACACCGGTCCAGTTCCCGCCGCGAGGCCCCCACGCACCGCGACGGATGACGCCACGTCACCGGGCCGGGCCGCCGCTTCCCCCGGACCGGACCGACCGCCCGCCCGGTCCTCAGCCCTGCCGCGCGGCGTACTCCCGCGCCGTGCGCAGCGCCTCGGGATGCAGAGCATCACCGGCGGCCAGCAGCGCGGGCAACAGGGTGCGTTCGGTCGTCACCGCCCGGAACTGCAGGGCGGCGGTGACCTCGTGGTCCGGCCGGTGCACGATCTCGATGGGGTCCCCGGCACGGACGGCGCCCGGTTCGATCACCCGCAGGTACGCGCCGGTGGCGGCCCGCTGGGTGAACCGCCGGACCCATCCCCGCTCCCCGAGGTGGTGGGCGAAGGTCCGGCACGGGATACGGCCCGAGGTCACCTCCAGGACGAGGTCCGCGCCCACCCGCCAGCGCTCGCCGATCCGCGCGCCGCTGACGTCCAGACCGAGGGTCGTGAAGTTCTCGCCGAAGACTCCGTTGGCCAGCTTCCTGCCGCCCAGCTCCCGCTCCCAGGCGTCCAGCTCCTCCCGGGCGAAGGCGTACACCGCCTGGTCGCTGCCGCCGTGATGGCGCAGGTCGCACACCGCGTCCCCGGCCAGCCCGCTGCCACCGCCACCGGCCCTGGGCCCGGGGTCGAGGACCTCGACCGGGCCCTCCACCGGTCGCTTGTCGATCCCGGTGACGCCACCCGGGCCGTCGGTCTGTGCGGAGGGGCGGGGTTTCCCGATGTTCACGGTCAGCAGTTTCATACGGTCACGCTAAGGGCTGCCCCGCAGGGCTTTCGTTCCGGATCACGCCGGGGTCGACCCGGACGGAAGGGCCTGACCCACTCCGCCCTCCCCGGGACCTCAAAGGCCCTTCTCGTGAACTCGCCCCGCCCCCAAGAATTCCTTATGATGGCAGCGTGATCGAAGCCCGCCACCTCCGTGTCCTGCGCGCCGTGTCCACCACCGGCTCGTTCTCCGCCGCAGCCCGTGAGCTCGGCTGCACCCAGCCCGCCGTCAGCCAGCAGATGAAGGCCCTGGAGTCGTCGGCGGGCACCACGCTGCTGATCCGCACCGGCCGGGAGATGCGCCTCACGCAGGCCGGTGAGGCGCTGGTACGGCACGCCTCCGGCATCCTCGCGGGGCTGACGGCGGCCGAGGAGGAGGTCGCCGCCATCGCCGGACTGCGGGCCGGCCGGGTCCGGCTGGTGTCCTTCCCCAGCGGCAGCTCCACCCTGGTCCCGGGGGCGCTCGCCGCCCTGCGCGCCGAACACCCCGGCACCCGGGTGTCGCTCGTCGAGGCCGAGCCGCCGCGCTCGGTGGACCTGCTGCGCGAGGGCGACTGCGACATCGCGCTGGCGTTCCGTTACGGGGCGACCGGCGGCGAATGGGACGACCTGGTGGTCCGGCCGCTGCTCACCGACCGGCTGATCGGCCTGGTCCCGGAGGGGCACCGGCTGGCGGAGGCGTCGAGCGTGTCCATCGGCGAGCTGGCCGAGGAGTCGTGGATCGCGGGCTGTCCGCGCTGCCGTCGGCAGCTGGTCGAGGTCTGCGAGGAGTCCGGCTTCACCCCGCGCATCGACTTCGCCACGGACGACTACCCGGCGGTGATGGGCCTCGTCGGGGCCGGGCTCGGAGTGGCGGTGCTGCCGGAGCTGGCTGTCGAGTCGGTACGTCCCAAGGGGGCCAGGGCCGTGCCGGTCGAGCCCGCGATCGAGCGGGAGATCGTCGCGCTGACCCTGCCGGACCTGGCCCGGGTCCCGGCGGTGGCGGCCACCCTGGACCAGCTGTCGCGCACGGCCGCCCGCTGAGGCCGGGCGGGCCGCGGCGCGCGCCGGGTCCCGCGGCCCACGGGCCGCGTGGGGTCCGGCCCCGCTGCGGCCGGTCGCGGGCCGGATCGCCGAAGGCGTCGGGAGAAACGTTTCTGCGTTCGATTGCTGCGTACGGGTGTCAGGTGGCGCCGGGGCCCGGGCCGGCGGCGGGAGCGCCGGAGGGCGCCGCGGTGATCAGTCGGGTCCTGGCCCGGCCCATCAGCTCTTCGCGCTCGTCCTCCGTCAGGCCGCCCCACACCCCGTAGGGCTCCCTCACGGCCAGGGCGTGCGCCGCGCACTCGGCCCGTACCGGGCAGCGCATGCAGACCTCCTTGGCGGAGGTCTCGCGGGCGCTCCGGGCCGCGCCGCGCTCACCCTCGGGGTGGAAGAACAGGGAGCTGTCCACGCCTCGGCAGGCGGCGAGCAGCTGCCAGTCCCACAGGTCTGCGTTGGGTCCGGGAAGGCGGGAGAAATCTGCCATTGCTTGTCCCCTCGGAGCTGTGCTGCGTCGGAAGCGGCATCCTCGACCGTCTGTGATCGGCGGCCTGCTGTGTTCGGACCGTCGGTGATCGGTGTGACCGGAGTCTCGACCGTACATCTGCGGTGCTAGTAGATGTAAATATGACTGATTGCGAATCTAGCCACAGACACCCTCGAAAGGGAAGAAATAGTGCCGAAAAGGGCACGCCAAGGAGTGAAAATTCGGTTGACGGGTGAATCACCCGTGCCGTTCTCCTCCGTATACGGCCCTTCACGTAGAGTGCCGAACTCGGCCGCCCGACCCGTAACTCTTTCGAGTGACCGTCGTTAAGGGAACGGATGCGGTTGACGGATATCCGGCTCGGGCACATGTCCGAGGGGGTCAACCGCACAGGTGACGACTTGTATCAGCCTGGAGGCTCAAGGTGACGCGCATCAGCTGCGGAGGACGGTCATGACATCCGTCCTCGTCTGCGACGACTCCCCGCTTGCCCGAGAAGCGCTCCGTCGCGCGGTGGCCACCGTGCCCGGCGTCGAACGCGTGACGACCGCGGCCAACGGCGAGGAAGTCCTCCGCCGCTGGGGTGCCGATCGTTCGGATCTGATTCTGATGGACGTACGCATGCCCGGCCTGGGAGGTGTGGAGACCGTCCGGCGGCTGCTCTCCGCCGACCCGGGGGCCCGGATCATCATGCTGACCGTCGCCGAGGACCTGGACGGCGTCGCGCTCGCGGTCGCCGCCGGGGCCCGCGGCTATCTGCACAAGGACGCCTCGCGCGCCGAACTGCGGGCCACCGTCACCCAGGCGCTGGCCGACCCGACGTGGCGGCTGGCCCCGCGCCGACTGCGTTCCGCCGAGATGGGGGCGGCCCCCACGCTCACCGCGCGGGAGATCCAGGTCCTCGAAGGCATGAGTCACGGCCGCTCCAACGCGGAGATCGGCCGTGAGCTTTTTCTCTCCGAGGACACGGTCAAGACCCACGCCCGGCGCCTGTTCAAGAAGCTCGGGGCCTCGGACCGCGCCCATGCGGTGGCCCTCGGATTCCGCTGGGGCCTGGTCCGCTGACGACCGGTCCGGGCCGCGCCCCGTCCGCGGACCGCGGACGGGGGGCACGGAGCGGGCCACCGGCTCCGCACCCCGTATCCGGATGCCCGCTCAGCGGTGCCGTGTGACGCTTCCCGGCCGATGACGCATCCTTGAGTCGTGGAGTTCCTCAGGAACGATTCGGTCGAGCGGAAGGGGAGGGCGCAGGACATGACATCCGGCGCACCCGCTCATAACGCTTCGGTGCACAACTCGGGACGCGATGGAGCGGACCGGACGGCGTCAGGGCACCATGGTCCGATGCGCGATGACGAAACCACGGTGATCGGTGCCCTCGTGCACCGGGCCGTCGACGGCGACGCGCAGGCCACCCATGATCTGCTGGCCCACGTCCATCCCCTCGCCCTGCGCTACTGCCGCTCCCGGCTGAACCGCCTCCCCGGTGACGCTCGCCACTTCGTGGAGGACCTGGCGCAGGAGGTCTGCGTGGCGGTGCTGATGGCGCTGCCGCGCTACAAGGACACCGGAAGACCCTTCGAAGCCTTCGTCTTCGCGATCGCCGGGCACAAGGTCGCCGACCTCCAGCGTGCCGCGATGCGCCACCCGGGGTCGACCGCCGTCCCCTCCGACGAGATGCCGGAGAGGCCCGACGACTCCCTCGGCCCGGAGGAACGCGCCCTGCTCAGCAGCGACGCCGCCTGGGCCAAGAAGCTCCTCGCCAACCTCCCGGACAACCAGCGCGAGCTGCTGGTCCTGCGTGTCGCGGTCGGGCTGACGGCGGAGGAGACCGGTCAGATGCTCGGGATGTCCCCGGGTGCGGTCCGGGTCGCCCAGCACCGCGCGCTCAGCAGGCTCCGGGCGCTCGCCGAGCAGTAGGGCACCCTGCGCCGGCCTCGCCGGAGACGCTGCGGGAAGCAGCTGTAGGAAGCTACAGAACAGCTAAGTGATCTTGATCGTGGAATGAGACGCCCGTGGAGCCCGTTAGCATGGACATCCGCACCGATCAAGGCCATTTGGGGAAGGTGTCATGACTGCAAACGTCGACGGAGTGCCCGAGAAGTTCGCGACGCTCGGGCTGACCTACGACGACGTGCTGCTGCTGCCCGGCGCGTCCGAGGTCCTGCCCAACGCGGTCGACACCTCGTCGCTCATCTCGCGCAACGTACGGGTGAACATCCCCCTGCTGTCGGCCGCCATGGACAAGGTGACCGAGGCCCGGATGGCGATC
The DNA here is from genome assembly GCF_028622875.1 of Streptomyces sp. MMBL 11-1. Classification (NCBI taxonomy): domain Bacteria; kingdom Bacillati; phylum Actinomycetota; class Actinomycetes; order Kitasatosporales; family Streptomycetaceae; genus Streptomyces; species Streptomyces sp. MMBL 11-1. The sequence continues at coordinate 4,911,511 of NZ_CP117709.1, forward strand.
GCCATGGCCCGTCAGGGCGGCGTCGGCGTGCTGCACCGCAATCTCTCGGTCGAGGACCAGGTCAACCAGGTCGACCTGGTCAAGCGCTCCGAGTCGGGCATGGTCACCGACCCGATCACCGTGCACCCCGACGCCACGCTCGGCGAGGCGGACGCGCTCTGCGCGAAGTTCCGCATCAGCGGCGTGCCGGTCACCGACCCGGCGGGCAAGCTCCTCGGCATCGTCACCAACCGCGACATGGCCTTCGAGTCGGACCGGTCGCGCCAGGTGCGCGAGGTCATGACGCCGATGCCGCTCGTCACCGGGCGGGTCGGGATCTCCGGCGTGGAGGCGATGGAGCTGCTGCGCCGCCACAAGATCGAGAAGCTGCCGCTGGTCGACGAGGCGGGCATCCTCAAGGGCCTCATCACGGTCAAGGACTTCAAGAAGGCCGAGCAGTACCCGAACGCCGCCAAGGACGCCGAAGGCCGCCTGTTGGTCGGCGCGGCCGTCGGCGCCAGCCCCGAGGCTCTGGAGCGCGCGCAGGCGCTCGCGTCCGCCGGGGTCGACTTCCTGATCGTCGACACCTCGCACGGACACAACAGCAACGCCCTCGCCTGGATGGCGAAGATCAAGTCGAGCGTCGGCGTCGACGTCATCGGCGGCAACGTCGCCACCCGCGACGGCGCCCAGGCGCTGATCGACGCCGGTGTCGACGGCGTGAAGGTCGGCGTCGGACCCGGCTCGATCTGCACCACCCGTGTGGTCGCCGGCATCGGCGTCCCGCAGGTCACCGCGATCTACGAGGCCGCCCTCGCCGCCCGTGCCGCGGGCGTCCCGGTGATCGGCGACGGCGGCCTCCAGTACAGCGGCGACATCGGCAAGGCGCTGGCCGCCGGCGCGGACAGCGTGATGCTGGGCAGCCTCCTCGCGGGCTGCGAGGAGTCCCCGGGCGAGCTGATGTTCATCAACGGCAAGCAGTTCAAGTCGTACCGCGGCATGGGTTCGCTCGGCGCGATGCAGTCGCGCGGGCAGGGCCGGTCCTACTCCAAGGACCGCTACTTCCAGGCCGAGGTCTCCTCGGACGACAAGCTCGTCCCCGAGGGCATCGAGGGCCAGGTGCCCTACCGCGGCCCGCTGGCCAACGTCCTCCACCAGCTCGTCGGCGGCCTCCGCCAGACCATGGGCTACGTCGGCGCCGCGTCCGTCGACCAGATGGAGAGCAAGGGCCGGTTCGTCCGGATCACCTCGGCGGGTCTCAAGGAGAGCCACCCGCACGACATCCAGATGACGGTGGAAGCACCGAACTACAGCAGGAAGTAAGACATCACCGCAGGTGAGGGGCGGACCGGAGTTCCCGGTACCGCCCCTCAGGCACGTGTCGGGGATACTGGTCAGCGCAGACGTAGAGGGAAAGGCCACACATCGTGACTGAGATCGAGATCGGGCGCGGCAAGCGCGGCCGCCGGGCTTACGCATTCGACGACATCGCTGTCGTTCCGAGCCGCCGCACCCGGGACCCGAAGGAGGTCTCGATCGCCTGGCAGATCGACGCCTACCGCTTCGAGCTGCCGTTCCTGGCCGCTCCCATGGACTCCGTGGTCTCCCCGCAGCACGCCATCCGGATCGGCGAGCTCGGCGGTCTGGGCGTGCTGAACCTGGAAGGCCTGTGGACCCGGCACGCCGACCCGCAGCCGCTGCTGGACGAGATCGCCGGGATGCCGGTCGAGTCCGCGACCCGCCGGCTCCAGGAGATCTACTCCGCCCCCATCCAGGAGGAGCTGATCGGGCAGCGCATCAAGGAGGTGCGCGACTCCGGCGTCGTCACCGCCGCCGCGCTCTCCCCGCAGCGCACCGCCCAGTTCTCCAAGGCGGTCGTCGACGCGGGCGTCGACATCTTCGTCATCCGCGGCACGACGGTCTCCGCCGAGCACGTCTCGGGCGCGGCCGAGCCGCTGAACCTGAAGCAGTTCATCTACGAGCTGGACGTCCCGGTCATCGTCGGCGGCTGCGCCACGTACACCGCCGCCCTGCACCTGATGCGGACCGGCGCGGCCGGTGTCCTCGTCGGCTTCGGCGGCGGCGCGGCGCACACCACGCGCAACGTCTTCGGCATCCAGGTCCCGATGGCCACCGCCGTCGCGGATGTCGCCGGGGCCCGCCGCGACTACATGGACGAGTCCGGCGGCCGGTACGTGCACGTCATCGCCGACGGCGGCGTCGGCTGGTCCGGCGACCTGCCGAAGGCGATCGCCTGCGGTGCGGACGCCGTGATGATGGGCTCCCCGCTGGCCCGCGCCACCGACGCGCCGGGCCGTGGCCGCCACTGGGGCATGGAGGCCGTCCACGAGGACGTGCCGCGCGGCAAGCTGGTCGACCTCGGCTCGGTCGGGACGACGGAGGAGGTCCTCACCGGGCCTTCGCACACCCCGGACGGCTCGATGAACATCTTCGGCGCCCTGCGTCGCGCGATGGCCACCACCGGCTACAGCGACCTCAAGGAGTTCCAGCGCGTCGAGGTGACGGTGGCGGACTCGCAGCACCGCCGCTGACCTCCCGTACGTACGCGAAAGGGCCCGGACCGTCCTGGTGGGACGGTCCGGGCCCTTCCGCATGACGCCGCGAGGTGTCAGCCGGCCTTCTTGGCGCCACCGACGGCGGCGGCCGCGCCGAGGGCGAGGAAGAGGTAGGTCATGAAGTCGGCCTCCTGCGACCAGGCCTCCGTCACGGTGCCGAAGTGGTCGCCGATGACCTCGGAGAAGGGGATCTGCGCCAGGTCCGCGAGGACCATCGAGATGCCGACGAGCTGCCCGAGGTAGACGGCGCCGATCGAGAAGACGGCCGCGGCGCCGATGACCGCCGGGTTGGAGCCGCCGACCTTGCTCGACGCGAAGCCGACCAGGAAGCCGACGCCGACCGCCGCGTAGCCGACCTCGCGCTCGATGGAGCCCGCGATCACGCCGTACAGGATGCCCGCGACGACGGCCGCGCCCAGGGCGACCAGCACGCCGATCAGGATGTTGTTGTTACGGGCCGGGGGCGCCGGGGCGAAGGGCGCGCCGCCGCCGAACGGGGCGCTCTGACCGGGCTGCTGACCCGCGAACGGGTTGCCGCCCGGGGCCGGGGGCTGCTGGCCGTAGGGGTTGCCGCCCGGGGCGGCGGGGGCGGGCTGTCCGTACGGGTTGCCGTGCGGCGCGGGGGCCGGCTGGCCCGGCTGGCCGGCGTACGGGTTGCCGTCGACGGGCTGACCGCCGTAGGGCTGCTGGGGCTGGTTCGGCGGCTGCACGGGCTGACTCACGGTGGGGCTCCCCCTGGGATGGCTGCGCACGAGTGTGCGGATGCGCACAACTGTGCGCGCTGTGACGCCGCAGGGTAGCAGTACGTACCGGATTCGGTCACCGGCAATCCTTTTCGGCCTCCCGATCCCGTCTCAGAGTCGGTGCGCGGCTCCCGCTGGAGTGGCCCCCCGGGTGTCCAGGAGCAGTTGGGCCTTGACCGCGAGGCCCTGGAGGTCGTAGGTGCGGTGCTGCTGGAGCAGGACGGTCAGGTCGGCCGCTGCCGCCGCCTCGTACAGCGAGTCGGCGCGCGGGACCGGGCGTTCGCGTACCCGCCAGTCCAGGACGTGCGGGTCGTGGTAGCCGATCTGGGCGCCCATGTCCATCAGCCGGGTCGCGATCTCGCGGGCGGGGGCGGCCTCCTGGTCGGCGCTGTCCGGCTTGTAGGTGACGCCGAGCAGCAGGACGCGCGCGCCGCGGACGGACTTGCCGTGCTCGTTCAGGAGGGTGGCGCAGCGCTGGATGACGTAACTGGGCATCCGGTCGTTGATCTCCTGCGCCAGCGAGACCATCCGCAGCGGGTGCCCGGGGGTGCGGGGGCTGTGGGGCGGGAAGCCCGGGTCCACCGGGACCCCGTGTCCGCCGACGCCGGGCCCCGGCCGGAAGGGCTGGAAGCCGAACGGCTTGGTCTCGGCGCACCGGATGACATCCCAGAGGTCGACGCCGAGGTCGTGGCAGAGCACCGCCATCTCGTTGACCAGGGCGATGTTGACGTGCCGGAAGTTGGTCTCCAGCACCTTCGTCATCTCCGCCTCGCGCGGTCCGCGGGCCCGGACGACCTTGTCGGTGAGCCGTCCGTAGAAGGCGGCGGCCGACTCGGTGCAGGCGGGGGTGAGGCCGCCGATGACCTTGGGGGTGTTGGCCAGGACGTGGGTGCGGTTGCCGGGGTCGAGCCGGCTCGGCGAGCAGGCGAGGTGGAAATCCCGTCCGGCGACGAGCCCCGAGCCCTCCTCCAGCAGGGGGCGCAGGACGTTCTCGGTGGTGCCGGGCGGCACGGCGGACTCCAGCAGCACGGTGGTGTGCGGGCGCAGCCGGGCCGCCAGCGCGCGGGCGGCGTCGCGGAGCGCGGTGAGGTCGATGCCCCGGTCGGGGCCGAGCGGGGTGGGGGAGCAGATCACGGCGGTGCGGACCCGGCCCAGCTCGGCGGCGTCGGTGGTGGGCCGGAAGCCGCCGGAGAGCATGCGGCGGATCTCGGACGCGGTGAGGGTGCCCTCCACGGGGCTGCGGCCCGCTCCGAGTTCCGCGTAGGGGCGTGGGTCGGGGTCGTAGCCGACGGTGTCGATCCCGGCGGTCACGGCGGCCCGGGCGAGGGGCAGGCCGAGGTGACCGAGTCCGATGACGGCGAGGTCTGCGGGCATACAGGAAGACCCCCTAAGTGCGGAGAGCGAAGATCGCAACTGCTGTGGACAGTGCAATGTCAGACTAGGCGTAAATATGACCTATATGTCGCATTGTGTGGTTCCGGTCGCCCGGGTGTTGTCCACAGGCGGTGGCTGAACTCGGGGAGCGCGGACAGAATCGAGGGGTGGACACGGGTGTCCGGCCCCTCGGCCGGGTGGCGCTCCCGTGTCCGACCACCCCGATCCACCGGGAGGCAGCAGTGAGGACAGCGACACTGGGACCCGCCGAGCGCACCGTCGCGCTCGCCGCCATGGCCGAGCGCGAACTGGACGTGCTGGTCGTGGGGGCGGGCGTGGTCGGCGCGGGCACGGCGCTGGACGCCGTCACCAGAGGCCTCTCGACCGGCCTGGTCGAGGCGCGCGACTGGGCGTCCGGCACATCCAGCAGGTCGAGCAAGCTGATCCACGGCGGCCTGCGCTATCTGGAGATGCTCGACTTCGCCCTGGTCCGGGAGGCGCTCAAGGAGCGCGGGCTGCTCCTGGAGCGGCTGGCCCCGCACCTGGTGAAGCCCGTGCCCTTCCTCTACCCCTTGCAGCACAAGGGCTGGGAGCGGCTCTACGCCGGCTCCGGCGTCGCGCTGTACGACGCGATGTCGGTCTCCTCCGGCCACGGCCGGGGCCTCCCCGTCCACCGCCACCTCTCCCGCAAGCACGCCCTGCGGGTCGCTCCCGCGCTGAAGAAGGACGCCCTGGTCGGCGCCCTCCAGTACTACGACGCCCAGATGGACGACGCCCGCTTCGTCACCGAGCTGGTGCGCACCGCCGCGTCCTACGGGGCCCAGGTGGCGAACCGGGCCCGGGTGACCGGCTTCCTCCGCGAGGGCGAGCGGGTCGTGGGCGCGCTCGTCAGGGACGTCGAGGGCGGCACGGAGTACGAGGTCCGGGCCAAGCAGGTGGTCAACGCGACCGGTGTGTGGACCGACGACACCCAGGGGCTCATCGGCGAGCGCGGGCAGTTCCACGTCAGGGCCTCCAAGGGCATCCACCTGGTCGTCCCCAAGGACCGCATCCACTCCTCCACCGGCCTCATCCTGCGCACCGAGAAGTCCGTCCTCTTCGTCATCCCCTGGGGACGGCACTGGATCATCGGCACCACGGACACCGACTGGGACCTGGACAAGGCCCACCCGGCCGCCTCCAGCGCCGATATCGACTACCTCCTCCAGCACGTCAACTCCGTCCTGAACACCCCGCTGACCAGGGACGACGTCCAGGGTGTCTACGCCGGGCTGCGACCTCTGCTGGCCGGCGAGTCCGACGCCACCAGCAAGCTGTCGCGCGAGCACACCGTGGCCCACCCCGCCCCCGGCCTGGTGGTCGTCGCGGGCGGCAAGTACACGACGTACCGGGTCATGGCCAAGGACGCGGTGGACGAGGCGGTGCACGGACTCGACCAGCGGGTCGCCGCCTGCGTCACCGAGGACACCCCGCTCCTGGGGGCCGAGGGGTACAAGGCCCTGTGGAACGCGCGCGCCCGGATCGCGGCCCGGACCGGACTCCATGTCGCCCGGGTGGAGCATCTGCTCAACCGGTACGGCTCAATGACCGAGGAGATTCTGGAACTGGTCCTCGCCGACCCCGCCCTGGGCGAACCCCTGCCCGCCGCCGACGACTATCTGCGCGCCGAGATCGTCTACGCGGCCTCCCACGAGGGCGCCCGCCATCTGGACGACGTACTGACCCGGCGCACCCGGATCTCCATCGAGACCTTCGACCGGGGCACCCGCAGCGCCCGGCTCTGCGCGGAGCTGATGGCGCCGGTGCTGGGCTGGGACGAGGAGCGGATCGACCGGGAGGTCCAGCACTACGAGAAGCGGGTGGAGGCCGAACGCGAATCGCAGCGGCAGCCCGACGACCTCACGGCGGACGCGGCCCGGCTCGGCGCACCGGACATTGTGCCGATCTAGGACACGCCCTCCGGAAGACCCGCGAGCCCCTGCGCCCCGTCACCGCCCGCCTTCGCCGAGCCAGTTGGGCTCCGCCTGCCGAGCGGTGCCGCGGCGGCGGCCCGGTCCGGCCTGGACGGGGAGCCCCGGTCGGTAGGAGGCTGTGAGGGCTTCCCTCTTCGATGGACCCCGGACCCGGCACCAGGACCGGTCCCGGGGTGAGGGACAATGAACGCTCTGCCAGGGCGGGTTGATCGCAGAGGGGACGCATGTCGGAGGCGGAGCAGGCACGGGAGCCCCAACGGGACAAGAACGGTCGTCTCCTCGCGGGGCGCTACCGGCTCGGTGAGGTGCTCGGCCGGGGCGGCATGGGTACGGTCTGGCGCGCCGAGGACGAGACCCTCGGCCGCACGGTCGCGGTCAAGGAACTGCGGTTCCCCTCGGCGATCGACGAGGACGAGAAGCGCCGACTGATCACGCGCACCCTGCGTGAGGCCAAGGCGATCGCACGGATCCGCAACAACAGCGCGGTGACCGTCTACGACGTGGTCGACGAGGACGACCGTCCGTGGATCGTCATGGAGCTGATCGAGGGCAAGTCGCTCGCCGAGGCGATCCGCGAGGACGGCACGCTGACGCCGAAACGGGCCGCCGAGGTCGGGCTCGCCATCCTCGACGTGCTGCGCTCGGCGCACCGCGAGGGCATCCTGCACCGCGACGTGAAGCCGTCCAACGTGCTGATCGCCGAGGACGGGCGCGTCGTGCTCACCGACTTCGGCATCGCCCAGGTCGAGGGCGACCCGTCGGTCACCTCCACCGGCATGCTCGTCGGCGCCCCCTCGTACATCTCGCCGGAGCGGGCCCGCGGTCACAAGCCGGGCCCGCCCGCGGACCTGTGGTCGCTCGGCGGACTGCTGTACGCGAGCGTCGAGGGCAGCCCGCCGTACGACAAGGGCTCGGCCATCGCCACCCTGACGGCCGTGATGACCGAACCGCTCGACCCGCCGAAGAACGCCGGCCCGCTCACCGAGGTCATCTACGGGCTGCTCGCCCGGGACCCCGACCAGCGCCTCGACGACGCCGGGGCGCGGGCGTTGCTCAACGACGTCATCAACGCCCCCGACGTACCCGCGCCGGCCCCCGCGGACTCCACCCAGCTCATGGCGCTCCCGCCGGCGCCGGCCGTCGACCCCCTCGTCAAGAGGGCGCCGAAGCAGCCCAAGGCCCCGAAGCAGCCCACCGGATCGGGTGAGCCCGTCGAGGGCGCCCGCGACCGGCTGCGCGGAGCGCTGCGCTCCGTGCGCAACGCCAAGACCCCGGCGGTGGCCGCGGGCGCGGCGGCGGGCGCGGCCGCGGCGTCGGCGAGCTCCCCGGCCGCCGCGGCCGGCGGTTCACCCGCGGCACCGCCCAAGCCTCCGTCACCGCCCGGGACTTCCGTCCCGGGTGCGAAGCCCGCAGCGGCCGGCGCGTCCGGCCCGACGACCGCCAAGGGGGCCGTCGCGGCGCCCGCCGGGACGCCGAAGTCCGCGGCGACGAGTGCGTCCGTACCCGGGCAGCGCCCGCCGTCCTCGGCCGCGTCCACGCGTGCCTCGATCACCGACGTGGTGCCCCGCCGCACCCTCGCGATCATCGCGGCCGTCGTCGCGCTGGCCATTCTCGGCACGGTCCTCGCGCTCACTCTCGGCGGTGACGACGCGGACAAGGGCGGCGGCAAGGACGGCAGCGCCGCGTCGGCCGGATCCTCGGCGGGCGGCGCCGACGACAAGGGCGACGACACCGGCGGCGGTTCGGCCGGTGAGAAGGGCGGCGGTCACAAGGAGGGCCAGGGCTCGGACCACGGCCGGGCCTCCGAGGACCCGTCCGGCGACGACGCCGACGACTCCGGGGCCGACGACTCCGGGACCGACGACTCCCAGGACGACGGGGCGGACCCGGGCGACGCCCTGCCCGCCGGGTACGAGAAGGTCTCCGACAGCCGCTTCCGCTTCACCATGGCGATGCCCAAGGGCTTCAAGCGCACCGCCATCGCGGGCAGCAACTCCGGCGGCATCTACAACGACGAGAAGGGCGCCTTCCCCCGCGTCCAGGTCGATTTCAACAGCTCGCCCAAGGACGACGCGGTGGCCGCCTGGCGCGGGGCCGTCGGAAGCGCCAAGGTCCTGAGCGACGGCTACAAGCACGGGGGCATCAAGAAGGTCGAGTACAACGGCTACCCGACCGTCGCGGACTGGACGTTCGAGCGCAACCACAGTGGCGTCCGGGTCAAGGTGCTCAACCGGGGCTTCAAGGTGGATGCCAAGCGCGGCTACTCGATCATGATCAGCTGCAAGGTGGACGAGTGGGAGGGCGACGCGTGCCGGACGCTGCGCGAAACGGCGTTCGCCACGTTCACGCCCACGGGCTGACCGCCCGGCCCACCACGGGCTGACGGCCCGGCATGCCCGGGGCTGGGTGTCCGGAACGCCCGGATACCGACCGGCCGGCGCACGCCCGCGGGCCGGCCGGGAACGCCCCGGACCGGGTGATGGGAAACGTTTGTGCGGGCCGGGTTGGCACGACCCGGCCCGTCGGCCCGCGTTGCCACGTATCGTAAGAGGCTGGAGACCATGCGCAGCCGGAACGGCGGGTCAACTGGCCGCCGGGCGACCGTGACCGACGGATACGCGCACCTCCGATGGCCGGGGGAACAGCGCGCTCTGGGGAGGCGTCGTGGACGACTACGCGGGTCGGGTGCTTGCCGACCGCTACCGCCTTCCGCTGCCCCCGTCCGATGGGTACGAACTGGCCGAGACCCGGGCGTTTGATACGTACAGCGGACAGGAAGTCCTGGTCCGTCAGGTGCCGTTGCCGGAGATCGTGGACGCGGAGGTGCTCGACGCCGACGGACAGCCCTCCGTGTCCGGACGCGCCACCGGGCGAGCGGTCCGCGGCGGAGCGGACCCGGCGGTCCGGAGGGCGATCGAGGCCGCGCAGGCCGCCGCCCAGGTGCCCGATCACCCCCGGCTCGACCAGGTCTTCGACGTGTTCGCCGAAGCGGGCTCGCTGTGGATAGTGAGCGAGCTCGTCGCGGCCCGCCCGCTCGCCGCCCTCCTCGCCGAACGCCCCCTCACCCCCTACCGGGCGGCCGAGATCGGCTCCGACGTGCTCACCGCCCTGCGGGTGCTGCACGCCCACGGCTGGACGCACCGCAACATCACCGTGCGCACGGTCCTGGTCTGCGACGACGGCCGCGTCATGCTCACCGGTCTCGCGGCGGGCGCCGCCGAGGAGGCGCTCTGCGGATACGCCCCCGGGCCGGCGCCCGACACCGACCCGGTGGCAGGCCCCACGACATACGGCATCCCGGCCGTCGACCATGCCGCGCCGGGCGAGTTCGGCGGGTTCCACGCGCTCCCGCCGGCCAGGAGCGAAGCGGAACACGCGACCGACGAGGGCTACGGATCCGTCGAGCGCTACGCGGACGACGAGCGCTACGCGGACGACGAGGAGTACGCGGACGTCGAGGAGTACGCCGACGTTCAGGAGTACGCCGATGCCGACGGCGGCGAGGTCCGGGAGGACGGCGGGGGCAGGGCGGGCCGAGGGCTCTCCGTCCCGTCGCTGCCGGAGGGATACGTGCCGCGCCGGGACGACAGCCGGGCCGATGACCGGGACGGTGACCGGGCCGACGACCGCGACGGTGACCGGGCCGACGGCCGGTTCGGAGGGCCGTACGACCTGCCGCAGGGCCGGGAAGCCGAGCCCTTCGGGCCGCACGCCGGCCAGGAGATCGTCCCGCGCCCCGCCGCCCCCGCCGTCCCGTACACCGCCGTCCCGCCCCCCGCCGAGCCGGGCGCCGCGAGCGCCGCCCAGCTGCGCGCCGCGCGCGCCGGGGCCATCGCCGCCTACCGGGCGGGCGCACGGGCCGCCGCCCGGGTCGCCGAGGACCGGCAGCAGACCGACCGCGCCCCCGCCGACCTCACGAAGTCGCCGCCGGAAGGGCGCCCGGGTGCCAACGGCGGCACCGAAGGCGGAGCCGACGAGGACGGGGACACCGGCGTCCTCCCGCCGCAGCGCCCCGTCCCCGGCGCCCCGTCCCCGGATTCCCTCGTGGCCCCCCGGCCGGCCGGCCCCTGGGGCATCCCCGCCGAGGACCCCTACGACGACGAGGACGACGAGGACGACGAGGACGGCCCCCGCCCGGCGGGCCGCCGCGTCCACCTCGCCGGGACCTGGGACGACGGGCCCGGTGCGCGGCCCGTCTCCGCGGGCGGCTCCGGCGAGGACGCGCTGCGCGCCGACTCCCGGCGGCCCGGCGCGCAGCCCCCCGCTCCCCAGCAGCTCGCCCGCACCGCGCCCCGGGACGGGCGGACCGCCCCCCGGACCTGGGAGGAAGCCGTCGCGGGCGGCGACGAGCCCGCCGTCTACCGGGGCCCCGCCACCCCGCTCGCCGCCGAACGCGCCCGCCAGACACGGATCGCCGTCGTCGGAGCCGTCACCGAGCGCTGGGCGCCCGAGCAGGCGGGCCCGGTCCACGAGAACTGGCAGCTCGCGCCCCCGATCGGCCCTTCCACCGACCTGTGGGCGCTCGGCGCCCTGCTCTACCGCGCCGTCCAGGGCCACGCCCCCTACCCCGAGGAGAACGCGGCCGAACTCGTCCAGATGGTGTGCGGGGAGCCGCCCGCCTTCGCGGAGGAGTGCGGCCCGCTGCGGCCCGTCGTCGAGTCGCTGCTGCGCCAGGACCCCACGGAGCGGCCGGACTTCGAGGAGCTGCGCGGCTGGCTGCGCTCGCTGGTGCGTTCCGCTCCGGAGCCGGAGGCGGGCGCCGACGTCGTGCCGCTGCCCGCGTCCGACGCCGCCCGGCTCCCCGTCGTACGCCGCCGGGGCGAGCTGGTCCGCCGGCGCTGGGGCCGCTTCGGCGGCGGCGCGGCGCACGGCAGGCACCGCCAGGGGAAGCGCCCGCCGCCGCCGGGACAGCGCGGCGGCGGCAAGCAGCGGGACCGGCAGGACTCGCTGCTGCCGCCCGACCGGTCCGTGCGCATGCCCGTGGAGACCTGGGAGGAGGAGCGCCCGGCCCGCGCACCGCGTGCGCCCAAGGGCCCCCGGGTCCTGCGGGAACCGCCGCGCCGGGGCGAGAAGTCCTCCTCCCCGCGCAGTCTGGGCCGCCTGCTGCTCGTCCTCATCCTGCTGCTGATGGCCGCCGCCGTCGCGTACGCGGTGATGTTCCTGCCGAAGCAGGAGACGGGCGAGGAGGGCGGAGCCCCGGGGACCTCACCCACCGGGTCCGCCGCACCGCCCGCCGCCTCGGGGGAGCCCGAGCCGCCCGCCTCGTCCACCGGGTCCGCCGATCCCGGCTCCCAGCAGCCGCAGACGAGCCGCTCGGCCATCGCGCTCGCCCCCGGCTACGCGCTCCGCAAGGACGCGGAGGGCTTCGAGGTCGGCGTACCGAAGGACTGGCAGCGCAGCCCCGCCAACGCGGACCGGCAGATCCGCTACGGCAGCGACGGGTTCACCCTCCTCGTGGTGCCCGGCCGGGACACGGTCAAGGCGGGGGGCCGCGACCCGCTGGACTACCAGCGGGACAAGGAGCCCGAGCTCCAGCCGTTCCGGGACTCCAGCTGGTCCTCCTCGTCCGGGCTGCGCCGGGTCGACGTCGGCCGGCAGGCCATGGCCGAGGGGCAGTTCACCTGGCAGGAGAGCGGCGGGCGCGAGGTGTTCGTCCGTAATCTCGCCATGATCGTCGACGGCAGGTACCACGTCATCCAGGTCATCGGGCCCGAGAGCGGCCGGGACAAGGTCACCGAGATCTACGAGCAGGCCATCGCCTCGTACCGGGTCACCTGACCACCGGTCACACCCGGGCACACCCGGCCGCGCGCGGGTCGTCGTCCGGCCGCGTGCGCCCGTGCTCCCGCCTGACCACACGTCATCCCCGCCGCCGCGCCCGGGATGTTGTGCGGTACCGGCAACCATCACAGTGCGGTCTCGTGGGCGATCCCCCGTTCCGCCTCACCGCTTCGCCTCCGTAATCTGGCAATTCGAGGAACGGGGCGGGGACATCACGTGGATCGATCACAGGGCACGGACACGGGTCTGGTGCTGGCGGGGCGCTACCGGCTGGGCGAGGTCCTCGGCCGGGGTGGCATGGGCAAGGTCTGGCGCGCCCACGACGAGGTGCTGCACCGCACGGTCGCCGTCAAGGAGTTGACCGCCGGGCTGTACGTCGCCGAGGCCGACCGGCTCGTCCTGCACGCCAGGACGCAGAAGGAGGCGCGGGCGGCGGCGCGCATCACGCACCCCGGCGTCGTCACCGTCCACGACGTGATCGAGTACGACAACCGCCCCTGGATCGTCATGCAGTACGTCGACGGGCCCTCGCTCGCCGACGCCGCCAAGGAGAGCGGCGAGGTCGCCCCGCGCGAGGCGGCCCGCATCGGGCTGCACGTGCTGAGCGCCCTGCGCGCCGCCCACGGCGCCGGGGTGCTGCACCGCGACGTCAAGCCGGGCAACGTCCTGCTGGCGCGCGACGGGCAGGTGCTGCTGACCGACTTCGGGATCGCCGCGATCGAGGGCGACTCCACCATCACCCGTACCGGCGAACTGGTCGGCTCCATCGACTACCTGGCGCCGGAACGGGTACGCGGCGGCGACCCGGGGCCGGCCTCCGACCTCTGGTCCCTGGGCGCGACGCTGTACACGGCGGTCGAGGGGACCTCCCCGTTCCGCCGCACGTCCCCGATCTCCACCATGCAGGCCGTCGTCACCGAGGAGCCGCCCGCCCCGGTCAACGCCGGTCCGCTCGGCGCCGTGATCACCGCGCTGCTCCGCAAGGACCCGGACGACCGGCCGACGGCCGCGCAGACCGAGCAGATGCTGCTGGACGCCATGGACGGCCGCGAACCCCGCGCCGCCCAGGCGCACGTGCCGACCCAGCGCTTCTCCGAGGACACCCGGTACGCCTACCAGGACGCGAACGGCGCGGGCGGCCCCAACGGCCCCGGCGGTCCCAACGGTCCTGGCGGCCCCAACGGCTCCGACGGCGCCACCGCCCGGCTGCCCGGAGCGGCCCTCTCCACGGCCGGACCTCCCGCCCCCGGCCCGGACTCCGCCGCCCCGGTCACCGGTCCCGCCTCCGCCCCGGTGGTCCGGCGCGCCGGGTCCCGGTGGCGCACGGTGCTCCTCGTGGTCGTCGCCGCCGCCGTCCTGGGGGGCGGGGCCGGGCTCTTCGCGATGAAGTACGGCGAGGGTTCGAAGGCCCCGGGCCCCGTCGGCGGCGGTACGGTCGCCGGCGGCACACCGTCCACGGAGCAGAGCTCCCCGGAGCCCGCCGCCCCCTCCGAGGGGACATCGGAGATACCCGACGGCTGGCACCGGGTCGACGACCCGGCGGGGTTCAGCCTGATCGTGCCGGAGGACTGGAAACGACAGATCCAGGACGGCCAGATCGACTACACGCCGGACGACGGGGCCCACCGGATCCGCATCAGCGTCGACCCGGACCCGGACTTCGGCCATCCGTATCTGCACATGGAGAACATGGAGGAGCAGCTCGCCGCGCGGCTGCCGGGCTATCAGCGGATCGGGATGGAGAAGAACACCTTCCGCGACCGGCCGGGCGCCCTCTGGGAGTTCACCTGGAACGAGACCAAGGACCACCCGGGGCCCCGGCACGGGATCGACCAGATGTACTACGGCGGTCCCGGCGGCCCCGAGTACGCGCTGTACCTGACGGCCCCGCAGGAGGGCTGGGAGGCCAGCCGCGAGAAGTTCGACATCATGCTGCGCAGCTGGAGCGCCCCGAAACCCCGGCAGTGAGCGCGGCGCCCGGGTGAGCGCCCGTTGCTCCGGCCCGGTCGCGAGACGGTCACGGCTCCGCATCCGGTGACCACCCCCGGTGGTACCGGGCCCGGCGCGTGATCCAGGATGGAGGACATGACAGATCACGGGGGATGGGCGAACCAGCCCACCAGCTACGGAATCCAGCCGCCGCAGACACCGGGCGGTTTCGGCGCGCCCCATTCCGCGCCCCATTCCGCCCCCCACCCCGCGCCTCATCCCGCGCCTCATCCCGCGCCCCCGGCGCACATTCCGTCCCCCACCGTCCGTGCGAGCGTCCCGGACAGTGCGGTGAACCGGCTGATCGGCGGGCGCTACCGGCTGCTCGCCCGGCTCGGGCACGGCGGCATGGGCACGGTGTGGCGGGCCCACGACGAGGTCGTCGACCGTGAGGTGGCCGTCAAGGAACCGCGCGTACCGGAACACCTCGGCGAGCGCGAGCACAGCATGGTGCACCAGCGCATGCAGCGCGAGGCGCGGGCCGCCGCCCGGATCGACCACCCCTCCGTCGTGACCGTCCACGACGTGGTCGTCGAGGACGGCAAGCCGTGGATCGTCATGGAGCTGGTGCGCGGCCCGTCGCTCGGCGACCGCCTCCAGGAAGGCACCCTGGACCCCCGCGAGGCGGCCAGGATCGGCCTCGCCGTGCTCGACGCGCTGATGGCCGCCCACGCGATCGGCATCCTGCACCGGGATGTCAAGCCGGACAACGTCATGCTCGGCACCGGCGACCGGGTCGTCCTCACCGACTTCGGGATCGCCCAGGTCGAGGGCGAACAGCAGCTCACCGAGACCGGCGCGTTCGTCGGCTCGCCCGAGTACATCTCACCGGAGCGGGTCCTCGGGCAGCGCCCCGGACCGGAGTCGGACCTGTGGTCGCTGGGCGTCGTGCTGTACGCGGCGGTCGAGGGGATGTCCCCGTACCGCCGCTCGCACACCCCGGCCACCCTCCAGGCCGTGCTGTCCGCCGAGCCGCAGGTGCCCGCCCGTGGCACGGGCGCGTTCGGCGCGCTCGTCATGCAGCTGCTCCGCAAGGACCCCGCCGCGCGCCCGCCGGCCGCCGAGGTCCGCCGGACGCTTCAGCAGCTGGCCTCGCCGGCCCCGGCGCAGGCGGCCTCCGTGTACGGGGCGGTCTCCGCAGGCGCAGGCGGGGGCGGCGGCAGCAAGTGGGTGCCGCCCGTCCTGCACCGCAACCGTGTCGCCCAGTTCGCGCTCGGCGGCGGGGCGCTGGCGGTGGCGGCCTCGCTCGTCCTGATCCTGCTGAACCCGTTCGCGGGCGACGGGCCGCCCGAGGGCTGGCAGGTCCGGCCGGAGAACGAGGTGCTGTCGGCGGACGTCGCCGTGCCGGAGGAGTACAAGCGGGTCCAGGAGGACGGCGACGCCGAGCTGGTCTGGTACGCGGACCCCAGCGGGGTCTTCGAGATCTCCTTCTGGCACCGCGACCCGAAGAGCGACGACAGCATGGACGACGACGACCCCGGCGTCGACCCGAAGGCCCGCAAGGAGTTCTACGAGAAGGGCTCGCAGAGCTCCACCCGTATGGAGGAGGCCTCCGTCGCGTACAACGACGCCACGCACGAGGGACGCAAGGCGGTCGAGATGACCACCGAGTTCGTCCCCTACCCCTCGTCCGGCGACGACCCGGTGCGCTACCGCTACCGGGAGCTGCTGATCCCGGGCAAGAAGACGGACGACCCCTACTGGCACGTGCGGGTGCGGATGCCCGCCAAGGGGGAGGCGGCGAAGGACGGCGACGCGATCTTCACCGAGGTCACCGACGGGCTGAAGATTCACGCTTCCTGAGCGTCGCGGGCCGGCCGCCGCGCCGCGGTCGGCCGCATAGCCACTGATCAGCGGTTATGTCGCCAGCGATCACTGGCTCGTTCGGGACGGGGGCCGGGCGGGGGCCGGGCCGGGGCGGCGGGTCCTGTGAAAAACTGTTACCCACGGGTACCCAAAGCCTCCGCCTGGACATACTCTCGGCCTCATGACGGACTCGCAGGCCCCTGACGCCCCTCTCGGCACGAACTCCGTGGCGGTCGCCCCCGCCGGGGTGCGTACCGCCGCCGACGTGGTCACCCCCGAGGTGATCGCCCGGCTGGCCCGCGGTGTCGTCGGGTCGGGCCGCACGGCGAACCACACCCCCTTCACCGGGGAGAAGCTGGCCGACCTGCCCGAGTCCACCCCCGAGGACGTCGCCACCGCCTTCGACCGGGCCCGCGCCGCCCAGCCCGTCTGGGCCGCCGTCCCCGTACGGCAGCGGGCCGCCGTTCTGCTGCGCTTCCACGACCTCGTCCTCAGCCGCCAGTCCGAGGTGCTCGACCTCATCCAGCTGGAGACCGGCAAGGCCCGTCTGCACGCCCACGAGGAGGTGCAGGCCGTCGCCGTCGCCGCCCGCCACTACGGGCGCAAGGCCACCGCCTACCTCAAGCCCCGCCGCCACACCGGCGTCGTCCCGACCCTCACCAAGGTCACCGAACTGCGCCAGCCGCGCGGCGTCGTCGGCCAGATCGCCCCCTGGAACTACCCGCTCGAACTCTCCGTGGGCGACGCGCTGCCCGCGTTCGTCTCCGGGAACGCCGTCGTGATGAAGCCCGACACGGAGACCGCGCTCACCGCCCTGTGGGCCCGCGACCTGCTGATCGAGGCCGGACTGCCCGCCGAGGTCTTCCAGGTCGTCCTCGGCGAGGGACCCGTCGTGGGGCCCGAGGTCGTCAGCCGCGCCGACTACGTCTCCTTCACCGGCTCCACCCGCACCGGCCGCGAGGTCGCCGTCGGCGCCGCGTCCCGGCTGGTCGGCGTCTCCCTGGAGCTCGGCGGCAAGAACGCCATGCTCGTGCTCGAGGACGCCGACGTCGAGAAGGCCGCGGCCGGAGCCGTCCGCGCCTGCTTCTCCTCCGCCGGACAGCTCTGCATCTCCATCGAGCGGCTGTACGTCCACGAGTCCGTCGCCGACGACTTCGTGCAGCGTTTCGCCACCCGGACGAGGGCCATGCGGCTCGGCAGCGCCCTCGCCTACGGGGCGGACATGGGCTCCCTCGTCGGCGAACGCCAGCTGGAGACCGTCACGCGCCACGTCGACGAGGCCGTCGAGAAGGGCGCGAAGCTCGTCGCCGGCGGCGTCGCCCGCCCCGACATCGGCCCGCTGTTCTACGAGCCGACCATCCTCGACGGGGTGGAGGCCCCGATGGCCGTCTGCACCGAGGAGACCTTCGGGCCGGTCGTCTCGGTCTACCGCTTCAGCGACGAGGACGAGGTGATCGCGCTGGCCAACGCCACCCCGTACGGCCTCAACTCCAGCGTCTGGACCACCGACTCCCGTCGCGGCCATCAGGTCGCCGCCCGGCTGCGCACCGGTACCGTCAACATCAACGAGGGGTACGCCCCCGCCTACGGCAGCGTCCAGTCCCCGATGGGCGGCATGAAGGAGTCCGGCCTCGGCCGGCGGCACGGCTCCGAGGGCATCCTCAAGTACACCGAGGTCCAGACCGTCGCCCAGCAGCGGCTGATCCCCCTCGCGCCCGCCTTCGGGATGGACGACGAGAAGTACGCCGCGTTCATGACCCGCAGCCTCAAGGCGATGAAGGCGTTCCGGCTGCGCTGAACGCCCCGCAGGACGCAGCCGCTTCCGCCCTTTTCGTACCGATCCCGTTCCGAGGAGTGCCATGTCCCAGGACAGCCCTGCCCAGAAACAGGCCGCGAGCAGCGTTCCGGCGATCCCTGTCCCGGCCGAGGACGACGCCGCGTACGACTACGACGTCCTGGTCGTCGGATCGGGCTTCGGGGGAGCGGTGTCGGCGCTCCGGCTGACCGAGAAGGGGTACCGGGTCGGGGTCCTGGAGGCGGGCCGCCGCTTCACCCCCGGCACGCTCCCCAGGACCTCCTGGGACCTGAAGAACTACCTCTGGGCCCCGGCGCTGGGCCTCTTCGGCATCCAGCGCGTCCACCTCCTCGGCAACGTCATGGTGCTCGCCGGGGCCGGGGTCGGCGGCGGATCGCTCAACTACGCCAACACGCTGTACGTGCCGCCCGCCCCGTTCTTCCAGGACCGCCAGTGGGCCTCGATCACCGACTGGCAGGACGAGCTGAAGCCGTACTACGACCAGGCCCGCCGCATGCTCGGGGTCCGCCTCAACCCGACGATGACCCCCTCCGACATCCACCTCAAGGCCGCGGCCGAGGCCATGGGCGTCGGCGACACCTTCCACCTGGCCCCGGTCGGCGTCTTCTTCGGCGACGGCAAGGACGCCGACGGCACCGCGAAGGCCACGCCCGGCGCCACCGTCCCCGACCCGTACTTCGGCGGCGCGGGCCCCGCACGCAAGGCCTGCACCGAGTGCGGCGAGTGCATGACGGGCTGCCGCCACGGCGCGAAGAACACCCTCAACGAGAACTACCTCCACCTCGCCGAGAAGGCCGGAGCGGTCATCCACCCGATGACCTCCGTCGTCGCGGTCACCGACGACCCCGAGGGCGGCTACCGGGTCCTCACCGTCCCCACCGACCGCCGCCGCAAGGCGAAGCCCACGAAGCTGCGCGCCCGCGAGGTCGTCGTCGCGGCGGGCACGTACGGCACCCAGACGCTGCTGCACACGATGAAGGACCGGGGTCTGCTGCCCCGGCTCTCCGCGAAACTCGGCGAGCTGACCCGCACCAACTCCGAGGCGCTGGTGGGCTCCCAGACCAGCGACCGCCGCTACCGCAAGAAGCACGGCATCGCGAAGGCCGACTTCTCGCAGGGCGTCGCGATCACCTCCTCGATCCACCCGGACGACAACACCCACATCGAGCCCGTCCGCTACGGCAAGGGCTCCAACGCCATGGGCGCGATGTCGATACTCCAGGTCCCGTACGGGGCCCACCGGGTGCGCGGCTGGCTCGCCAACATGCTCAAGCACCCCACCCTCGCCGCCCGGTCGCTCTCCAACCACCACTGGTCCGAGCGCACCATCATCGGCCTGGTCATGCAGTCGCTGGACAACTCCCTGACGACGTACCGCAAACCGGGAGGCATCGGCAAGGGCCTGCTCACCGCCCGCCAGGGCCACGGCGCGCCCAACCCGACCCAGATACCGGAGGCCACCCGCAGCGCCACCCTGCTCGCCGAGGAGATCAACGGCTTCGCCGGATCCAACGTCGGCGAACTGATGGGGACCCCGCTCACCGCCCACTTCCTCGGCGGCTGCCCGATCGGCGCGAGCGCGGAGGAAGGCGTCATCGACCCGTACCACCGCCTCTACGGCCACCCCGGCATCAGCGTCGTCGACGGCTCCGCGGTCTCCGCCAACCTCGGCGTCAACCCCTCGCTGACCATCACCGCCCAGGCCGAACGCGCCATGTCCTTCTGGCCCAACAAGGGCGAGGCGGACCCGCGCCCGGAGCCGGGCGGGGCCTACGAGCGGCTCACCCCCGTCGAGCCCCTCGCGCCGACGGTGCCGAAGGAGGCGTTCGGCGCGCTGAAGCTGCCGTTCCTGGGCATCCCCGTGGTGCCGCCGAAGGGGACGGCGGAGGCCGGGGCCGATGTGAAGGGCGTCGGCAACACCCCCGTGCCCAATCCGTGATCTTCTCCTGGGCAACTGTCCGGAGGGCTGCGCGGTCGAACCCGTACTGCCTCACAGCAGTCACACAGCTCCTGCCGAGTCCCAGAGGTCCCCGATGACACGCACATCCCCGAGAACCGTGCTGCACCGCGCAGCGGGTTCTCTCGCCGCCGCAGGCCTGCTGGCCTCGGCCACGCTCGCCGGGGCGGCCGCCCCGGCACAGGCCGCCGAAGCCCCGGTGTTCACCCTCGGCGGCCCCGCCGAGACGGGTCTGCACCCCTACCCCGAGAGTGGCGCACCGAAGGGTGCCACCGTCGGAATCACCATCAACAACCCGTCCCAGGACGAGGAGAACGGCGGCTACGGAGGTCACTTCACGCTCACCTTCGACCTCAGCGGCATCGACGGTGTCGCCGACGTGGCCTTCGACGGCGAGTCCAACAGCGCGGACTGCCAGGTCACCGGTACGAAGGCGGTCTGCGAGGACTGGGGCGTCTGGCCGGGCCTCCAGGGCGCCGCCGACCTCGTGGTCACCGCCGCCGACGGCAGCGAGAACGGCGACACCGGCACGATCACGGTGACCGGCGAGGCGGAGGGCGTGACCTTCACCCCGTTCACCACCCGGCTCACGGTCGGCGGCCCCGACCTGGTCATGGAGCAGCTCCCCTTCGACCAGGAGCTGAACCCGGGCGACAAGCAGCAGGCTCCGATCACCTTCACCAACCGGGGCAGCCGGGACGCGGAGGGCGTTCTGCTCACCCTCATGTACTCCCGCGGTCTCGACATTCCGCAGCGCTACACCAACTGCGAGTACACCGTGGACGACCCGGACGTCCCGGGCGTCGGCTGGACCACGGCCCTCTGCTCCGTCGAGGGCTCCTTCGAGGCGGGTGCGACGTACACCCTGGCGACCCCGCTGACCATCGAGGCCACGACCCGCGCCTTCTACGACACCTTCGTCTACCGCATCCACGAGGACGGCGCCGCCCAGCGCACCGCCCAGCGTGCGGGCGCCTCCTTCGCGCGGGGCGCGGGCCCCGTGCTGAAGGCGGTCCCGGCGAAGGCTCCCCGGAAGGGCGCGACCGCCCGGGGCGGGGACCTGAATCCGTCCGACAACCAGCAGGAGGTCGACTTCCGTACGAAGAACACGGCCGACTTCGTGGCGTACGGCGACGAGGCGTCCGGGGCCGCCGGGACCACGGTGAAGGCCGACATCGGCTTCCGTAACGAGGGCCCGGCGTGGATCGGCTACATCCGCTCCGGCGAGGACGTCGCCACCGTCGACTTCACCGTCCCGCAGGGCGCGTCGGTCACCGCGAAGCCGGACCGCTGCCGTGCGGTGACCGCCGAAGGAAAGTACCGCGAGGACCAGAAGAGCCCCGCGCCGCGCTACGTCTGCGACACCTCGATGACCGTGCGGGACGGCGAGAGCCTTGACCTGCCCTTCGAGCTGCGGATCGACGAGGCCCTGATCGGCGCGAGCGGCGAGGTGACCGTACGCAGCACCTGGCTGCAGAACCCGGCGCTGCCGTTCGACCCGAAGCCGGCCAACAACACCGCGTTTCTGGTCCTGAACGGCGAGGGCGGCGGCTCGGACTCCGGCGGCACGACGGACGGCGGCTCCGGCGAACCGTCCACCCCGCCGACCTCGGCCCCGGACCCGGAGGAGAGCCCGTCCGGCACCCCCGGGCCCTCGGCGTCCACGACCTCCGACGGAGGGGCGGCGGGTACGACCGGCGGCTCCGGCGGCGGGGGCGGCCTGGCCTCGACGGGTTCGACCGCCCTGATCACCTCGGGCACGGCGGCCGGGGCGCTGGCGGCGGGCCTGCTGCTGTTCGTGGCGGCACGGCGACGGGCTGCCGCGCGGCACGTCTGACGCCTGACCGACGGCGGAGGGGGAACAGGGCCTCCGCCCGGACGTTCCGATGCGGCCGACCCGGGCGTCCCCGGGTTCGGCCGCAATGGGGTGACCGGGCTGCTGTCCCCTGCGGACCGGTCACTGAACGCCAGGATGTGGTCCCACGACGCACCTGCGGTACGTCACACGTCCCGGCGGAGCCACGCGTGGTTTCCTACCGATGCCGCCCCTGGTTGGCACGGACATCAGGATCAACGAAGGCACCGCGCACCTGGTCACGCGCCGTACGGGTGAGACGGGGCCCGAACGTGGATACGGCCGGGTGCCGCAGGCGGAGAACCGTTCCGTCCGCGCACCGCTCACCACGCCGCACACGTCTCACACCCGGCCGCGGCACAGCTCCAGGAGCGTCATGGCCAGAGCGGTGCCCGGCTTGCCCAGCGCGTCCCTGTAGCGGCCGAGCACGGCCGTCTCCCGGGAGAGGTTGACCCGCCGGCCGCCGGAGGTGATCCGGGCCTCCTGGATCACCGCCGAGACGGCCATCCGTTCCTGGACGAGGCCGATGATCCGGTCGTCGAGGGCGTCGATGCGCTCCCGGGCGCCGCCGATCAGGGCGGCGGCCTCGTCCGTGCGGGCGCCGGTCCGCTCGGCGGGGGTGACGGCGGTGGCGCCGGTGGTGCTGCTCATGGTGGTGACTCCCGGTGGGGTGACGGCCCCCGGGGCCAACCGGCCCGGACACGCGAGACGCCCCGGGCCTGCTGGCCCGGGGCGCCTGGAACGTTGCTTGTCAGTAGCTCAAGCAGCACGACCATGGCAGCCGGCGGGCCGGATGCCATAGGTAAAGACGAAGGTCGTGTGCTGACGCATGGGGACAGTATGGCCCCGGCCCGGCGGCCCCCACAAAACGGGGCCCGGATCCTGAGACGCGACGGGCGGCGCTCCCGGGGCGCCGGCCCCGTCCCGCGGCCCGGCGGAGGGTTCCCGCACGGCCGGTAGAATCGGAAGAACCGACCCCCCTTCACCACCGCCGGAAGGCCGCTCCCGTGCCAGCAGCACCCCCCGCCGCCCCCGACGCCACGGCCGACGTGGTCCTCGTCGTCGACTTCGGCGCGCAGTACGCCCAGCTCATCGCCCGCCGAGTCCGTGAGGCCCGGGTCTACAGCGAGATCGTCCCGTCCACCATGCCGGTGGCCGAGATGCTGGCGAAGAACCCGCGCGCGATCATCCTCTCCGGCGGCCCCTCGTCGGTGTACGCGGAGGGCGCGCCCTCCCTGGACCGCTCGCTCTTCGAGGCCGGGGTCCCCGTCTTCGGCATGTGCTACGGCTTCCAGCTGATGGCCACCACGCTCGGCGGCACGGTCGACGACAACGGGGCCCGTGAGTACGGCCGGACCCCGCTGCACGTCACCAAGGCGGGCTCGACCCTCTTCGAGGGCACGCCCACCGAGCAGCCGGTGTGGATGTCGCACGGCGACGCCTGCTCGGCGGCGCCCGAGGGCTTCACCGTCACCGCGTCCACCGACGTCGTACCGGTCGCCGCCTTCGAGAACGACGAGAAGAAGCTCTACGGCGTCCAGTACCACCCGGAGGTCATGCACTCGACCCACGGCCAGCAGGTCCTGGAGCACTTCCTCTACCGCGGTGCGGGCATCGAGCCGAACTGGACCACCACCAACGTGGTCGAGGAGCAGATCGCGCTCATCCGCGAGCAGGTCGGCGACAAGCGCGCCATCTGCGGCCTCTCCGGCGGTGTGGACTCCGCGGTCGCCGCGGCACTCGTCCAGAAGGCCATCGGATCCCAGCTGACCTGCGTCTACGTCGACCACGGCCTGATGCGCAAGGGCGAGACCGAGCAGGTCGAGAAGGACTTCGTCGCCGCGACCGGCGCGAAGCTGAAGGTCGTCGACGCGGAGAAGCGCTTCCTCGACGCCCTGGCCGGGGTCTCCGACCCCGAGCAGAAGCGGAAGATCATCGGCCGCGAGTTCATCCGCGTCTTCGAGCAGGCCCAGCTGGAGATCCTCCAGGAGGACGGCCCCGAGGTCGCCTTCCTCGTCCAGGGCACGCTCTACCCGGACGTCGTCGAGTCCGGCGGCGGCACCGGCACCGCCAACATCAAGTCCCACCACAACGTCGGCGGACTCCCCGACGACATCGAGTTCCAGCTCGTCGAGCCGCTGCGCCAGCTGTTCAAGGACGAGGTCCGCATGGTCGGCCAGGAGCTGGGCCTGCCCGAGGAGATCGTCCAGCGCCAGCCGTTCCCCGGCCCCGGCCTCGGCATCCGCATCGTCGGCGAGGTCACCAAGGAGCGCCTGGACCTGCTCCGCGACGCCGACGCCATCGCCCGCGAGGAGCTGACGGCGGCCGGCCTGGACCGCGACATCTGGCAGTGCCCGGTGGTCCTCCTCGCCGACGTCCGCTCGGTCGGCGTCCAGGGCGACGGCCGCACCTACGGCCACCCGATCGTGCTGCGCCCGGTCTCCTCCGAGGACGCCATGACGGCGGACTGGTCGCGGCTGCCGTACGAGACGCTGGCGAAGATCTCCACCCGCATCACCAACGAGGTCGCCGACGTCAACCGTGTCGTCCTCGACGTGACCAGCAAGCCCCCGGGGACCATCGAGTGGGAGTGACCTCCCCGCTCTCCGAGAGCCCCAGGTCAACGTCGATGCCGTCGCTCATTCGTTTGGGCGGCGGCATTGTCGTATCGGATGGGTACGCTGAGTGAAGAGACGAGACTTCGGCGTATGGGAGTAACTATGAGCGCCGCACCCGAGGACGGGCTTGAGCAGCAGCCGAACCGGTGGCCGGTCCCGCCGGAGGGCGGCTGGACGGCGGACGACCTCGACCGGATTCCGGGCCTCCCGCCCCACACCGAGCTGATCGACGGGAGTCTCGTCTTCATGAGTCCGCAGCGGAAATTCCACACGCGAGCCATGTGGCTGCTGGAATCCGCCCTCCTCGCCCACGTTCCCGCGGATCTTGACGTCGACCGGGAGATGACCATCAGACTGGACACCAGTAACCGACCGGAGCCGGACCTGCTGGTGTACCGGGCCGACGCCGACACCGGGCCCGACCAGACCTGGTACGCACCGGAGGACGTCGTGCTCGCTGTCGAGGTCGTGTCCCCCGATTCCCTGGAGCGCGACCGGGGCGTCAAACCGCGCAAGTACGCCGAGGCCGGGGTCAAGCACTTCTGGCGGGTCGAGCAGGGAGACGACGATCTGCCGGTCGTCTACGTCTACGAACTCGACCCGGCGACGCGCGCCTACACCCCCACCGGAATCCACCACCAGAAGATGAATCTGTCCGTTCCTTTCCGGATCGATGTGGACCTCGGCGATATCTACCGCCGGGGCCGCCGGTAATTCCCTGGCACGGACCTCGCCGCCCGTGCCACGCTCCTGCCTCATGTCCGCCGAAGAAGTCCGCGCCATCGTGTCCGCCGCCGGTAATGACCGCCTCATCTGGAACACCCCGCTCTCCGAGGAGCACGCGGCACGGCTGATCGCCGCCTGCGCCCCCGCCCCCGGATCGCGGATTGTCGACCTCGGCTCCGGCTGGGGCGAGTTGCTGATGCGGCTCGTCGAGGCCGCGCCCGGGGCCGTCGGGGACGGTGTCGAGACCGACCCCGACGCCGTCGCGCGCGGGCGGAAGCTCGCCGGGCAGCGGGGGCTCGGGGACCGCGTGGGGTTCCACGAGGTGCCCGCCGCCGAGTGGGCCGAGGGCGGGTACGACCTCGCCGTCTCCATCGGCTCCTCGCACGCCTGGCCCGGCACGACCCGTGAGGCCCTCACCGCCCTCGCCGCCACGGTGCGCCCCGGCGGTCGGGTCCTGTTCGGCGAGGGGATCTGGCTGAAGGAACCGACCCCCGCCGCACTGGAAGGCATCGGGGCCGGGCCCGGGGACTTCGGGTCGCTGCTGGAGCTGATCCGGCTGGCGGAGTCCGTCGGGCTGCGCGCCCTCCAGGTCACCGTCGCCGACGAGCGCGAATGGGACCTCTTCGAGTCCGAGGGGCCGATCGGCCGCGGGCAGCGCTGGGCGCTGGAACACCCGGACCATCCGCTGCACGCCGAGGTGAGCGCCGAGATCGACGCCCGCCGCACCGGCTACTACGGCGGCTACCGCTCGTACCTCACGCTCGCCTATCTGGTGCTCAGCACCTGACACGGCACCTGACCCGCCTGACCGGTGATCCCGCGCGACCACGGGCCGCCGGCCGTCGGCGGCCCGGGTCACCGACCAGCCCCTGCGGCAGCGGATCGCTCGAACATATCGACGGCACCCGCCCCGGCCCGCCCCGATGCATGCCCCGGCCGCCCGGTACGGCACAATTCGCAGATATCGCAGGTGAGTTGGTTGTACCGGGGCGGGAAAGGGCGTAATCCTCCGTGGCGTTGGACGAATCCAGGACGAGCGGCACGCACAGCGGCGGCTGTACGTGTGGCGACTGCCCGCACGGAGCCCGTCGCGGACACCGGCGCGCGGTCGCCGCGTTCCTGGCCAAACGGGACGAACTGGCCGCGGGCAAGGGGCTCCCCGCCGGGGTCGCCCAGTCGCCGTCCGCGTCCCGGCAGTGGGTCTCCGACGAGCTGACCGGGTCCGCCCGCACCGTCGCCGAACGGGCCCGGGAAGCCGGTGACGCCTGGCTCCACCACGTCTGGCGGGGCACGCTGTTCGTCGTCTGGGGCGCGGCCGGGGCTCTCCTCGTCGGCGCGAGCCTCACCGCGATCGGGGCCGGCTGGTCCACCGCCCGTACCGCCGGGCTGATCGCCGCCCTCCTCACGGCCGGGCTGCTCACCGCCGCCGCCCGCTTCCACCGCGCCCGGGGCGGCCTTCTCGCTCCGCTGATCGGGGAGGACAACCGGCTCTCCACCTCCCGTACGGTCGCCGGGGCCTGGGTGCTGCTGGTGGTCTTCGCCGTCCTCGTGCTCGCGCTGCAACTGGCCGGGGCCTCCGACCCAAAGGAGAGGGACGCGCTGATCGAAGGGCTCGACCTCGTGCGCTCCGCCGGGGTCGTGGCCGTGCTGGCTCTGGTGTGCGCGGTCGCCGTCGTCGTGCGGCGCGTGGTGACCGTACGGGTGCTGGGCCAGCGGCTCCAGAAGCTGCGCGCAGACCGGCCGCGCGCCGCCGACCTGCTCACCGACGACTCGGGGCGCGGCTCCTTCACCGATGTGCAGTACGTGCTGGTCAGCACCGTCGCCGTGCTGTTCGCCGCGGTCCGCCTGGCCCGCCGCCCCGAGCAGTTGCCCGACCTGCCGTGGGGGCTCGCGCTGCTGGTGGCGGTCTCGGCGGCGACCTACTTCGCCGGGAAGTACGCGGAGGGCGGCCGGCCCGTCGTGCTGTCCGTCGTGCGGGCCCGGGAGGCCGGGGACCTGGACGCCCCGATCCGGACCGGCGACGACATCGAGATCCGGGGCGCGGGCTTCGTACCGCCCGGCGCGGGCGGCCCCGACCGGCTGGCCCGGCTCGTCGTGCGGATCGGCACCGTCCATGTCCACGTCCCCCTGATCCCGGTCGCCGGAGGCTTCGCCAACCCGACCGACACCGTCCTGACCGTGCCCGTCCCGGTCGAGGTCGAGCCGGGGACCGTGGACGTCCAGGTCGTCACCGCCGCCGGGGTGGAGACCAACCGCTGTCCGATCGACGTCACGGACTGACCGTCACCCGCACCCCCACGCGCATTTCGGCCACCGATCACGTCCCACCCCTGGTGGGCGGCGCGCCCAGGGCGTACGTATGGTCGAGGTGACGGGACTTCGGGAAGCAGGGCAGCGGTGATGAACGGTTACGGCGGCGGATCGTACGGTCTGGGCGAGCGCAGGACGCTGAGGGAGCAGGCGGGCACCTACGCCCTGCTGCCCCTGCGGATCTTCCTCGGCGTCACCTTCGTCTACGCGGGCCTCGACAAGCTCACGGACAGCGCGTTCCTGTCCGCGACCGGCACCGGCTCCATCGGCGAGATGATGCGCTCGGTGCGCGACTCCTCCGCGGTCCCCGCCCTCGTCGACCTGGCGCTCAAGAGCCCCGAGGGCTTCGGCCACGCCATCGCGATCGGGGAACTCCTCGTCGGGCTCGGCACCCTCGTCGGGCTCTGGGCCCGGCTCGCGGCGCTCGGCGGCGCGCTGATCTCGCTGAGCCTCTGGCTGACCGTGAGCTGGCAGGCCACCCCGTACTACTACGGCAACGACCTGCCCTACCTGATGGCGTGGCTGCCGCTGGTGCTCGCGGGCGCCACCGTGTTCTCCGCCGACGCCTTCCTCGCCTCGCGCCGCCGCCGCAGCATGTAGGCGGCCCACGTCACCGTCGCGGCCAGCCACAGTCCGCCCAGGAACAGCGGCAGGAAGAACGTCCACGGGACCTCCCAGGCCCCGGCGGCGTCGGCCGCGTACCCTCCGGCCAGGCCCAGCATCGCCAGGCCCGCCACCGCGCGGCCGGGCCGGAATTCATGACGCAGCACGGGTGACCTCCACCTGTCCGATGCCGACTTCCAGCACCAGTTCGATCGTTCCGGCGGGCTTCGTGCCCGCCGGCGGCGGCAGCGTCCGCTGCTTCGCCTCGTCGCTGTTGATCCGCACCTGGACCCGCTGCCCCTCCTCCAGCCGGATCTCCCCGAGACCCGCCTCGGCGCGCACCCTCACCGTCACGTTCTCCGGGACGACGACGGCCGCCCGCCCCGCCGCCACATCGAGCCCCGTGCGCACGGTCCCGCCCTCGGGAACCTTCAGCCCGGAGAGGTCCAGCCGGGCGTCGCCCGTGCTCAGTTCGTACCGCGGCTGCACGGCCGCCACCGAGACGGGCCGCCACTCCTTGCGGGCCCACGACGTGTCGATGTCCTTCGGCAGCACCGCCGCACCCGCCAGCAGACCCGCCGTGACCATCGCCATCAGCACCGTGCCGAACCCGGTCCGCCCCAGCACCGAGGCGATCAGCAGACCGAACCCGAACACCGCGAGGGCGGCGACCAGACCGATCTGGAGGGCGATGCCCAGCGGCTGCTGCTCCCAGCTCAGCCCGGTGCCCAGGCCGCCCGCCACCAGCGCCGTCAGGAAGACCGGACCGCCGATGGAGCGCGGCCCGCGCTCCACGGGCGACGGCCTCGGCGTCAGGAACGGGGCGTCCGGACCGGGCCGCCCGGCCTTCGCCCCGGCGCGGGCCGCGTCGGCGTCCGTGTCCGGCGGACCCCACAGATAGCCGGGACCGACCGGCCCCGTGGTCCCGTCCTTGACGATCGGGTCCCGCCACCACGACGGCCCGCCCGGCGTCGGCGGGGCCTTCACCTCCGGCGGCGCGCCGAGCCCGCCGCTGTGCGCGGGGCCGGGCGGGGCCACCGGTGCGCCGGGCGGAGCCGCCGGGTCCTCCGGGGCCCCCGCCGTCCACCGGGACTGCGTCCACACGGAGAAGCCGACGACGGCCAGCGTCAGCAGCGCGGCGAACGCCAGCATGTCCCGGTTGTGCAGCATCGACAGGAACATCCCGCAGCCGATCAGCGCCAGCAGCAGCGCCACCAGGGACGCCCCGTCGACCCGGCCCGACAGCAGTTTGCGCGCCTCGTTCTCGTCGTCGCCGTCCGCGGGGAGCAGCAGCCAGGCGAAGCCGTAGAAGATCAGACCGATGCCGCCGGTCGCCGACAGCACACCGAGCACGATCCGGAAGATCACCGGATCCACATCGCAGTACCGGCCGAGTCCGCCGCACACCCCGGCGACGACCTTCTGTCGCGGGGTGCGCCGCAGCGTCGGCTTCGGCGCTTCGGGGGGTGCGACGCCGGGAGCGGCGTCCGAGGGAGCGGTCATGCCTCCATGGTGACGGGCCGGACCGCCCGCCGGGACCCGCGCCGACCCTGGCCGGTCCCTGATATTGCCCCCGTACGCCCCGGAAGGGCCGGGCGGACGCGCCGGGCGGAGCGGGAGGGGAGGCTGCCACCAGGCCGTACGCGGGGGAGAGCATCAGGGTCACTTCGGGGGCCGACCCTGATGCCGCCCCGCGTCCGCACGTGTGACGATCGGGGTATGCCAGCCGCCACCGCCCGAGCCGCCAGCTCCCTCGCCGCCGACCAGGAGGAGCCCGCGCCGCGCAAGCTCTACCGCAGCGCCGACGGCCGGCTGCTCGGCGGCGTCGCGCGCGGACTCGCCGGACACCTCGGGCTGCCCGTCGCCTGGGTGCGGTTCCTCTTCCTCGGGCTGTTCTTCACCGACGGCCTCGGCGCGGTCCTCTACGCGGTGTTCTGGATCGTCGTCCCGCTCGGCGTCGGCGGCGTCGACGCCCCGCGCTCGGTGTTCGAGATCTCGGCGGACGGCCGCCGCAAGCTCCGTAAACCGGACAGGGGCCAGGTCTTCGCGCTGGTCGCCCTGACCGTCGGAGCCATCGCGTTCGTCGTCAACGTCGACATGGGCAGCGAGGCCGGGCGCTACATCTGGCCCACCCTCCTGATCGGCGCGGGCTCCGTCCTGGTCTGGCGGCAGGCGGACAACGCCCGCCGCGCCCGCTGGATGGAGACCGGCCGCAACCGCAAGCTGCTCCACCTGGCCCGCGGCCTCGCCGGAGTGGCCCTCGTCGGCCTCGGCCTCGCCGTGTTCCTGGTGGTGCGCGGCTCGGCCGCCCAGCTCGGCAACGTCCTCACCGCCGCCATCGCCGTCCTCACCGGCATCGCCCTGCTCGCCGGCCCCTACCTGGTGCGGATGACCCAGGACCTCTCCGAGGAGCGCCTGATGCGCATCCGCGCCCAGGAGCGGGCCGAGGTCGCCGCCCACGTCCACGACTCCGTGCTGCACACCCTCACCCTGATCCAGCGCAACGCCGACGACGGCGGCGAGGTCAGACGCCTCGCCCGCGCCCAGGAACGCGAGCTGCGCAACTGGCTCTACAATCCCGAGGGCACCGGCAAGGACGAGGACGAGGAGCCGGAGACCCTGGCGGAGGCGGTCAAACGGTCCGCCGCCGAGGTCGAGGACAAGCACGGCGTCCCCCTGGAGGTCGTCGTCGTCGGCGACTGCCCCCTCGACGACAAGCTGACAGCACAGATGCAGGCCGCGCGCGAGGCGATGGTCAACGCCGCCAAGTACGGTGGCGAGGGCGGCGCCGTCCAGGTCTTCGCGGAGGTCGAGGGCCGCACCGTCTTCGTCTCCGTACGGGACCGGGGCCCGGGGTTCGACCTCGACGAGGTTCCCGGGGACCGGATGGGCGTACGAGAATCAATCATCGGCCGGATGCAGCGCAACGGCGGCAGCGCCCGGCTGCGTTCGGTGCCCGGCGGGGGCACCGAGGTCGAGCTGGAGATGGAGAGGGCGAGCGAATGACCGAGAACACCGAAGCCACCGGGGGCCCGGAGCGACGGGTACGGGTCGTGCTCGTCGACGACCACCGGATGTTCCGCACCGGGGTGCAGGCCGAGATCGGCCGCACCGAGGAGACCGGCGTCGAGGTGGTCGGCGAGGCCGCCGACGTCGACCAGGCGGTCACCGTCATCACGGCGACCCGCCCCGAGGTCGTCCTCCTCGACGTCCACCTCCCGGGCGGCGGCGGCGTCGAGGTGCTCCGCCGCTGCGCCCCCATGATGGGCACCGCCGAGAACCCGGTCCGCTTCCTCGCGCTCTCCGTCTCGGACGCCGCGGAGGACGTCATCGGCGTCATCCGCGGCGGCGCGCGCGGCTACGTCACCAAGACGATCACCGGCACCGACCTGGTGAACTCGGTCTTCCGGGTCCAGGAGGGCGACGCGGTCTTCTCGCCGCGGCTGGCCGGCTTCGTCCTGGACGCCTTCGCCTCCACGGACGCCCCGCCGGTCGACGAGGACCTGGACCGCCTCACCCAGCGCGAGCGCGAGGTGCTGCGGCTGATCGCCCGCGGCTACGCGTACAAGGAGATCGCCAAGCAGCTGTTCATCTCGGTGAAGACGGTCGAGTCGCACGTCTCGGCGGTCCTCCGGAAGCTCCAGCTCTCCAACCGGCACGAACTGACCCGGTGGGCGACGGCACGCCGCCTGGTCTGAGCAGGGGCAGCCGTCAGTGAGCCGGGGCAGCCCTCAACGGTCTCCCGCCCCGGCCGGCCCGCCCGTCGAGGACGTCCCGTGCGGCGGACTACGCCACCCGGGTCGCTCCGGCGAAAGGCATGTCGTCGACGGGCGCGATGCGGACCGGTGCTCCGGGGCGCGGGGCGTGGATCATCCGGCCGTCGCCGATGTAGAGGCCGACGTGGCTGATCCCGGAGTAGAAGAACACCAGGTCGCCCGGGGCCAGTTCGGAGCGGGGGACCCGGGCTCCGGCGTTGATCTGGGTGTATGTGGTGCGCGGCAGGCTCACACCCGCCGCTTTCCAGGCGGCCTGGGTCAGGCCCGAGCAGTCGAAGGCGTTCGGGCCCGTCGCGCCCCAGACGTACGGCTTGCCGATCGCACCGTGCGCGAAGGCGATGGCCCGCGCGGCGCGGGAGTCGGGCGCGGCTACCGGGGCGCGGGCGGCAGAGCGGCCGGCGCGGGCCGGGCCGCCGCCGTGCCGGGCGTCGGCCCCGCGTTCGTAGGCGGCGCGCTCGTCGGCGGTCAGCGTGTCCAGCAGCCTGCGGGCGTCGGCCAGTTTGGCGCGGATCGCGGTGCGGTGTTCGCGCAGCTCGGCCCTGTGGGCGGCGAGGCGTTCGGTCTCCTGGTCGGCGCGGGCCTTGACGCGGGTGAGCTGCGAGACCTGCCGCCGGATGCCGCGCAGGAGGCCGCTCTGCCGGTCGCCCGCCCGGTCGAGGTAGGAGGCGCGTTGCAGATAGGTGTCGGGGTCGGAGGAGAGCGCCAGCTGCAGGGCCGGGTCGAGGGTGCCGCTGCGGTACTGAGCGGTGGCCAGCGAACCCAGTGCGTGCCGGGCGGTGTTGAGGCGTGCGGTGCGGCGGGCGGCCTCGTCGGCGAGGGCGTCGACGGCGCGGGTGGCGGTGGCCGCCTTCTCCTTCGCCCCGTTGTACTTCTCGGTGGCGGCCTCGGCGTCGTGGTACAGCCGGTCGACCTCCGCCTTGACCCGCGCGGCGGTGGGGGCCGGTTCGGCGGGGGCCGCGCCCGCCCCGGAGACCGAGCCGACGGTGGCCGCCCCGGCGAGCGCCAGGGCGGCGGCGGTGCGGGCGGCGGGGCCGGTGACCGGGCGCTGCTCGGGTTTTCGGTGAGCTGACCTGCGGTGCGCTGCCACGGGGGCGGCATCCTTTCTGTCGGATGCCCGCCGGGGGATGCCGGCGGGCCCGTGCAGGACGCTATTCCGGGTGCGGGGAAAAGAATCCCCATGACGGCTATTGCCCTGATGTGACGTTTCGACGGCCGCATCTGATCGAGAACGGGAGCCTGTTGCCGGGCAATCAGCGCAAGGAATGGGCAATTGGTTCACGAGTGAGGAAAGCGCCCAGGGAAGGCTTGCCTCACTGCGTGGGGGAGGAGCGGCCCTGGCTAGGCTCCGGAGCCATGGACGTACTCATCAATGTCTTCGTCGCCCTGCACATCATCGGCATCGCCTCCCTGCTGGGCGGCTTCCTGACGCAGATGAAGGCCATGGGGGCGGGCACCGCCCGCTTCACCCCCGCCATGCTGCACGGCGCGCTGACCATGCTCGTCACCGGCGTCGCCCTGGTCGGACTCAATGAGGCCGACGACCAGACCGTGAACCACGTCAAGATCGGCATCAAGCTCGCGCTGCTGGTCGTGATCCTCGCCCTCGTCTACGTCAAGCGGGACGACGAGACGGTGGACAAGGGCGCGTTCGCCGCGGTCGGCGGACTGACGGTCGTCAACATCTTCCTCGCCACGGTCTGGACCTGAGCCTCCCCGGGGGGCGGCCGCCGAAGGGCCGCCCCCCGGCGCGCGTCACGCGGGGCGCACGCTGCCGTGGATCGGCATGGAGTAGATCGACTCCTCGCGCACGTTCGCACCCGGCTTCGGGGCGTGGATCATCATCCCGTCGCCCTTGTAGATGCCGACGTGGCTGATGTCGTCGTAGAAGAAGACCAGGTCTCCGGGCTGGAGGTCCGACGTGGCGACCCGCGTCCCGACCTCCACCTGGTCCCAGGTCGTCCGGGGCAGGGTCACGCCCGCCTCCCGCCACGCCGCCTGCGTCAGCCCCGAGCAGTCGTAACTGGACGGGCCCGTCGCGCCCCACACGTACGGCTTCCCGATCTGGGCGCGGGCGAAGGCCAGCACCTTCTCCGCCTTGGCGGCGTAGCCGCTGTCCGCGCCGGTGCCCGAGCCCGTGCCCGTACCTGAGCCGGAGCCGGTGCCGGTGCCCGAACCGCCGCCGGACTCCTTCGCGGCCTCCTCGCGGGCCTTCTCCTCGGCCTCGGCCCGCTCCTTCGCCTCGGCGGCCTGCCGGGCGGCCAGCTTCGCCGCCTTCTCCTTTGCCTCGGCCTCCTGTCTGCGCTCCAGCTCCGCCAGCCGCGCCTTCTCCTCGGCGGTCAGCCTCGACAGCAGGCTCCGGGCCTCGGTGAGCCTGGACTGCACGTCCTTCTTGCTGGAGGCCAGCGTGGCCTGCGTCTCGGTGAGGGTCTCCAGGCTCTTCACCGCCTCCGCGCGCTTCTTCGCCGCCGAGGCCTGCTGCGTACGGACCTCGGCGACGGCCTTCTGCTGCCGCTCCGTCGCCCGGTCCATCAGCCGGCTCTGGTCGAAGTACCCCTGCGGGTTGTCCGCCAGGAAGAAGGTCGCCGCGGGCGCGATGCCCCCGTTGCGGTACTGGGCCGCCGCGTAGGAGCCCAGCGCCCTGCGCGCCTCGTTGATCTTCTCGGCCTGCTTCGCCACGTCGGAGAGCAGCGTGTCGACCTTCGTCCGCTGGGAGGCGGAGGCGGCCTTGGCCCGGTTGTACTCCTGCGTCGCGGCGCCCGCCTGCCGGTACAGGGCGTCGACCTTCTTCTGGACTTCCTCGATGGCGGGTTTCGGCTCCGCGGGCGCGGCCGTGGCGCTCTGCGTGGAGAGCAGCGTCACGGAGGCGAGAGCGGCCGTCGTCAGCCCGACGGCGGGGGTGGTGGTGCGCACCTTCGCGCGCGGCTTGCGATGCGATGCCAAGACCGGCATCTCCTTCCGTGGACCGCCTACCGGGTTAGCTGTCGGGTTCGGACGGAACGGAAGGCTGTCCTACGGTCCGGATGCGAGGTCACGGACCGATTCACCCCGGTTCTGCGTGTGGGTCCCCGGTTCCGGACTGCCAGGGAGGCAGGACGGATTCGGCAGAGGTGCCCGTCGGGCGTGGTTCGCCCCAGGGAGGTACGGGCCACCTGACCGAGCACGCTAGCCAACCGGCCCCGCCGCTGGGAAGGACGATGAGCGATATGCCCGATACATTTTCGTGACCTTTCCGGATCGGGGGCCGGGCACCCCCTCCGACCGGGCGCTCCTTCACGGAACGTCGACGTCCGCTCTCCGTGCGTACGGGTGAGGGGCGGGCGATTCCCCGGGGCGAGTGGCCGCTTCCCGGCTTCGGCAGCAGCTTGTCAGTCCGGCCGCCTAGACTCGGGAGGCGATGAGCAGCCTCTTTGACGACAGTTTCCTGACCGGCCTCCAGCCCGTGGAGGACGGCCCCCCGCCGCCCCCCGAGGACCACGCGCCCGAAGCGGTGCCGGAGGGACTCTTCGCGGGCGTCTACGACGCGCCCCCGCCGCCCCGGGACGGGTACTACCGGGACGGTCACGCGCGCCCGGTGATCGACTCCGCCGCGCTGCTCGACGGGCTGAACACCGAGCAGCGCGCCGCCGTCGTGCACGCCGGGTCCCCGTTGCTCATCGTCGCCGGGGCCGGCTCCGGCAAGACCCGGGTCCTCACCCACCGCATCGCCCACCTGCTGGCCGAGCGCGGGACGCACCCCGGGCAGATCCTCGCGATCACCTTCACCAACAAGGCCGCGGGCGAGATGAAGGAGCGCGTCGAGCAGCTCGTCGGCCCCCGGGCCAACGCGATGTGGGTCATGACCTTCCACAGCGCGTGCGTCCGCATCCTGCGCCGCGAGTCGAAGAAGCTCGGCTTCACCTCGTCGTTCTCGATCTACGACGCCGCCGACTCCAAGCGTCTGATGGCCCTGGTCTGCCGCGACCTCGACCTGGACCCGAAGCGGTTCCCGCCGAAGTCCTTCACCGCCAAGGTCTCCAACCTCAAGAACGAGCTCATCGACGAGGAGACCTTCGCCGGGCAGGCGGCGGATGGCTTCGAGAAGACCCTCGCCCAGGCGTACGCGCTCTACCAGGCCCGCCTGCGCGAGGCCAACGCCCTGGACTTCGACGACATCATCATGACGACGGTCCACCTGCTCCAGGCCTTCCCGGACGTCGCCGAGCACTACCGCCGCCGCTTCCGCCACGTCCTCGTCGACGAGTACCAGGACACCAACCACGCCCAGTACACGCTGGTACGGGAGCTGGTCGGCCCGGCCGGGGAGGCCGACGCCCCCGCCGAGCTGTGCGTGGTGGGCGACGCGGACCAGTCGATCTACGCCTTCCGGGGCGCGACCATCCGCAACATCCTCCAGTTCGAGGAGGACTACCCGAGCGCGACGACGATCCTCCTGGAGCAGAACTACCGCTCCACGCAGACGATCCTCTCCGCCGCCAACGCGGTCATCGAGCGCAATGAGAGCCGCCGCCCGAAGAACCTCTGGACCAACGCCGGCGGCGGCGCCCGCATCACCGGCTACGTCGCCGACACCGAGCACGACGAGGCGCAGTTCGTCGCCGACGAGATCGACCGGCTCACCGACGCGGGCGACGCCAAGGCGGGGGACGTCGCCGTCTTCTACCGGACCAACGCCCAGTCCCGTGTCTTCGAGGAGATCCTCATCCGCGTCGGCCTGCCCTACAAGGTCGTCGGCGGTGTGCGCTTCTACGAGCGCAAGGAGGTCCGGGACGTCCTGGCCTACCTCCGGGTCCTCGCCAACCCCGAGGACACCGTCCCGCTGCGCCGCATCCTCAACGTCCCCAAGCGCGGCATCGGCGACCGCGCCGAAGCCATGATCGACGCCCTGTCGATGCGCGAGAAGATCTCCTTCCCGCAGGCGCTGCGCCGCGTCGACGAGGCGTACGGCATGGCCGCCCGCTCCTCCAACGCCGTCAAGCGCTTCAACACGCTGATGGAGGAGCTGCGCACGATCGTCGAGTCCGGCGCCGGGCCCGCCGTCGTCCTGGAGGCGGTCCTGGAGCGCACGGGCTATCTCGCCGAGCTCCAGTCCTCCACCGACCCGCAGGACGAGACCCGCATCGAGAACCTTCAGGAACTCGCCGCCGTCGCCCTCGAATTCGAGCAGGAGCGCGCCGACGAGGAGGGCGCGGGCACGCTCGCGGAGTTCCTGGAGAAGGTCGCCCTCGTCGCCGACTCCGACCAGATCCCCGACGAGGACGAGGACGGCTCCGGCGTCATCACGCTGATGACCCTGCACACGGCGAAGGGCCTGGAGTTCCCGGTCGTCTTCCTCACCGGCATGGAGGACGGCGTCTTCCCGCACATGCGGGCCCTCGGCCAGACCAAGGAGCTGGAGGAGGAGCGCCGCCTCGCGTACGTCGGCATCACCCGCGCCCGTGAACGCCTCTATCTGACCCGGGCCGCGATGCGCAGCGCCTGGGGCCAGCCCTCGTACAACCCGCCCTCGCGGTTCCTGGAGGAGATCCCGGAACAGCACCTGGACTGGCGGCGCAAGGGCCCCATGGCCGCCCCCGCCGGGCCCACCTCCGGCATCACGTCCTCGCTGTCCTCCTCCCGCTCCCGCTCCGGCCCCTCGGGCTTCGCGACCCGGCGCGGCGGTGCGGAGAAGCCGACGGTCACCCTGGTGGCCGGGGACCGGGTCACGCACGACCAGTTCGGGCTCGGCACGGTGACGGCCGTCGAGGGCTTCGGCGACCAGGCCAAGGCGACGGTCGACTTCGGCGACGAGCGCCCGAAGAAGCTCCTCCTGCGGTACGCACCGGTCGAGAAGCTGTAGTCCGGCCGGCCGCCGAGGCGGGCCGGCCCGGGCCGGGCCGGACAGACGGAAGCGGGTGGGAGGGCCGAGGCCCTCCCACCCGCTTCCGTCTGTCCGTTCTGGTGGTTCCGTCTCAGCTCGGGTCGACGCCCTTGCTGCGCAGCCACGCCAGCGGGTCGATCGCCGAGCCGCCGCCGGGCCGGACCTCGAAGTGCAGGTGCGGACCGGTGGAGTTGCCCGAGTTACCGGAGTACGCGATGACGTCACCGGCCTTCACCGGGCCCGAGCGGATCTTGGTGCTGCTGAGGTGGCAGTACCAGGTCTCGGTGCCGTCGGCGGCGGTCACGATGGCCATGACCCCGTAGGCGCTGTTCAGCTGGGTGCGCACGGTGCCGTCGGTCGCGGCCATCACCGGAGTGCCGTACGAGACGGGGAAGTCGATGCCCGTGTGCACGGACATCCAGTTGACGCCCGCCTGACCGTAGTAGGCGCTCAGCCCGTGCTGCTTGACCGGCAGGACGAACTTGGGCCGCAGCGCCTCACGGCGTGCGGCCTCCTCCTCGCGCTTCTTCTTCTCCGCTGCCTGCCGCTCCCGCAGGTCGAGGCGCTCCTGGGTGCGGCTCGCGCGCTCACGGAAGTCGTCGCTGCCCTCGGAGAGCTGCTCCAACTGGCTGTCCAGCCGGTTGTTCGCGGCGACCGGCTTGACCGTGCTGGGGTCGGCGACCGCCAGTGAGGTGGTCGTCTCCTCCGGCTTCTCGTCGCCGCCGGGCATCCCGCCGACGGAGGCGGCGGCGATGCCAGCGACGCTCATCACGCAGGCGGAGGGCACCGCGACGGTCAGCAGGGCGGAACGCTTGGCGGGGGTACGCCGACGGGCCCGGCTACGGGGAGCGGGGGGACGGGCGGCGGTGCGGTTCGCGGAGCGCGGGGCGGGGAAGCCGTCCCCGGCGTCCGGCTCCGGCGCGGCGTCCGGCGGGAGGACGGCGAACGCGGCGGTGGAGGAGAGGCCGGTGTCCTGCTCGTCCGCCGTCCCGTCCTGCTCGGCCGCCGCTTCGGGCGCCGCCGCGTCGGCCTGCTGCTGTTCGTACAGGGAGTGCGACGTCTGTTCGGGTTCGTACGCGGTGTCCCCGGGCGTGGCGCCGGAGTTCCACGCGGTGGCGTCGTAGGCGCCCGTGTCGTACGTACCCGTGCCGTACGCGCCGGTCGCGTACGCGCCGGTGTCATGCGAACCGGTGTCGTGCGCACCGGCGTCGTGCTGGCCCGTGTCGAACGTGCCGGTGGTGAACGCGGTGGTGGCGTACGTGCCGGTGTCGGCGGCGACGGCCGCCGTGCCGTACGCGCCGGTCGGATACGACCCGGTCTCGTAGGAGTCGGTGCCGTGGGCGTCGCCCGTCCCGTACGCCGTGCCGGCCGGGTACGTCCCGGTGTCGTAGGTGTCGTACGAGCCCGTCTCGTATGCCCCGGTGTCGTACGCGTCCGTGGCGTACGCGGTGTCCGTGCCGTACGGGGCCGGGGGGAAGCCGGCGGTGGGGAACGCGCCGGTGTCGGCGGTCGCCCACTGGCCGCTCAGGTCCTGTTCGGTGACCTGTTGCCAGGCCCCGGAGGTGTCCCACTGCTGCGGGGCCTGCTGCTCCTGGGCGGCGTAACCGTCGTAGGCGGGCGTCTGCTGTGCGCCGGTGTCGGTGTTCCACGCGGAGGAGTCGTACGGGCCGCTGTGGTCCGGCCGGCCGGTCGCGTACGCGGTGTCGTAGCCGGTGCCGTAGGTGCTGTCGCCGTATCCGGCGGCGGGGTGACCCGTGGTGTGGCCGGTGTCGTGGCCGCCCGGAAGGGAGCCGAAGAGCGGGTCGGTGTCGAAGCCGCCGGTCGATCGGTCGTCGTACCCGACAGGCCCGGCGTGGGGGTGCTGGTCGTTCACCAACTTCTCTCTCGCCTCGGCAGCAGGACTGTTCTGGATCCCGTCAGGGGGTCCCAGGGGGAAGCAGTGGCCGCGACTGTACCCGGCGGTATGTGAGGACGACAATCTTCGACAGGTTTTGCGTTCGCAGGAAACGGGCAATCGGCCGACTTTCGGTGGACGGCAGACGCAGCCTTGGCTCTACGTTCGAGTGGTGTTCTATTTCAGGCCGCGGAAGTCGCCCCGGTGCGGGGCCCGGCGGCGGTGGCGGTGCCCTCTTCGGCCTCCGGCGCCTCAAGAGCCTCACGGATCGCGGCGGCCACCGTCGGGTGCACGGGCAGCGCGAGGTGTCCGACGCCGGTGACACGTACGTTCACCGCGTCGAGATCGGGATGATCGACGCACGCGGTTTCCACGGGCACCATCACCTGGTCCAACTCGCTCCAGAAGCTCACGAACCGGGTACGGCAGCCGGGTGCGGGGGTGCGCAGCTCCTCGATCACGGAGGAACCTCCGCGCATCTGACGCACGATGGGGTGAATGCCTGCCCCGGGGGCGACGGCGGTGCCCCCGTGCGGGGTTCCGAGCGTCACCAGGGTGCGCACCCGCCGGTCACCGCCGAGTCGCTGTACGTAATACCGGGCGATCAGGCCGCCGAGGCTGTGCCCGACGACGTCGACCCGGCTGTGCCCGGTGCGCACGCAGATCTCCTCCACATGCCGCCCGAGCAGTTCGGCGGCGGTACGGATGTCGCGTGTCAGCGGGGAGTAGTTGAGGGATTCCAGGTGGCGATGGCCGTGCCGGGTCAGCGCGCGCCGCAGGACGACGAACACGGAGCGGTTGTCGATGAAGCCGTGCAGCAGGACGACGGGCGGCGCGGCAGCGGCCGCGACCGGCAGGGCGGTGGCCGGGTGGCCGGTGGCCGGCCGGGGAGCTGCTCCGCCCCCGTCGGTGTGGTCGGCGCCGGTGCCCGCCGGGCGTGGCGTCGGGCCGGGCGGCGGGGGACGCTCCGGGGTGAGGCCGAAGGGGTAGGCGACCAGATGTCCGGCGAGGACGGCCAGCTCCAGCGCGGTGGCGCCGAGCAGCGCGGACGACATCCGGGGGCCCGGCAGGCGGGGGAGGCGGGGCACCGGGGAAAGAAGCAGGCGGGAGAGGCGGGGCAACGGGGGAAGAAGAGGGAGGAGCTTCACGGGCCGGCCTCCTGCACTGGCGTACGGGGAGGCGGCTCCCGTCCCCGTACGCCCTCATGGGGTGTCGGCACGACGGCCGGGCCGCCGCGGGGCCGGTGACGGCCGCACGGCACGGGGTCCGTACCACCGTGCCGCGCGGCTGGCGGCGCGGTGGTACGGAGACCTCGTAGCGGCTCCCCTTGCGCCGGACCCCGCGCGGCCGGAACGCCGCGTGGCACGGGGGACGACGCCTGGCGAACATGTCCCATGTGTGATTTCCCCCTCCCCGCCTGCCGCGAAACAGCGCCTTGCGGGATGCTGTGGATAACGTTCGTTCACATCCCCGGCCCTTCAGGCGCGGGAGACCAGGTGGAGGCAGTGATGGGTGTGACCGGTCCGATCCGTGTGGTGGTGGCCAAGCCGGGACTCGACGGCCACGACCGCGGGGCCAAAGTCATCGCGCGGGCGTTGCGGGACGCCGGTATGGAGGTGATCTACACGGGGCTCCACCAGACGCCCGAGCAGATCGTCGACACGGCGATCCAGGAGGACGCCGACGCCATCGGCCTCTCGATCCTCTCCGGGGCGCACAACACACTGTTCGCCAAGGTGATCGAGCTGCTGAAGGAGCGGGAGGCGGAGGACATCAAGGTGTTCGGCGGCGGGATCATCCCGGAGGACGACATCGCACCGCTGAAGGAGCTGGGCGTCGCCGAGCTGTTCACCCCGGGGGCGACGACGACCGAGATCGTCACGTGGGTCAACGCCAACGTCCGCCAGGCCGCCCAGGCCTGAACGCCGACCCCGGAGCGGGCCCCCTGCGCACGGGGCCCGCGCGGGCGGCGGCTCCGTCGCCACTCCAGCAAGTCGACGCCGCTCCTGTCTCGTCGCTCCTACTCGTGGCTCGTGGCCCGTGTCCTGTGGCTCCGGTCACGGCATCAGGTCATCAGTTCCGCCTCCATCGCGGCGCGCAGCCGCAGGGTGGAGACCAGGCGCTGGAAGGCCTCCGACCAGTAGCCGCCCGCCCCCGGCGACGCCCCCTCCTGTTCGTCCTGGGCGGCCGTCAGGACCTCCAGCCGGTCGGCCTCGGCCGGATCCAGGCAGCGTTCCGCGAGGCCCATCACTCCGCTGAAGCTCCATGGATAACTTCCGCCGTCCCGGGCGATGTCGAGAGCGTCGACCACCGCGCGCCCGAGCGGCCCGGCCCAGGGGACCGTGCACACCCCGAGCAGCTGGAACGCCTCCGAGAGGCCGTGCGCGGCGATGAACGCGGCCACCCAGGAAGCGCGTTCGGCCTGGTCCAGGATCGCGAGGAGCTTCGAGCGCTCGGCGATCGAGGCCGTCCCGGGGCCGCTCGCCGGGGGTGCCGAGGGGCGCCCGAGCAGGGCTCGGGCCCACCGCGGATTCCGCTGTCGCACGGCCGCCCGACACCAGGCGGCGTGCAGCTCGCCCGCCCAGTCGTCGGCGACGGGCAGGGCCACGATCTCCTCGGCGGGACGCCCGCCGAACCGCCGCTCCCAGACGTCGAGCGGGGTGGCTTCCACCAACTGGCCAAGCCACCAGGACCGTTCGCCCCGGCCGGTTGGTGGGACCGCGGCGACGCCGTCGCGCTGCATTCCCGCGTCGCACTCGTGCGGTGCCTCCACGGATATGGAGGCGATGTCCCCCGTACGGTCCAGGTTCACGCAGGACGTCGCGCGGGCCGCCATCCGTCCGGCGAGCGCCGACTCGGGCAGGGCGGACAGCAGTTCGGCGGCGGTGGCGCGGACGTTGCGGCTGCGGTCGGACAGGGCCTGCTCCAGGAACGGTTCGTCGTCGCCCCCGAGCCCGGACCGCAGGGAGTCCAGGAACATCAGCCGGTCCTCGGCCCGTTCGGCCGGCCAGGTGGTGGCGAGCAGGGCGAGCGCGGCGGGCGGATCCTGCGCCCGTACGGCGTCGAGCAGCGCGACCCGTTCCGCGAACAGTCCCTCCTCCCACAGCCGGCCCACCGCTTCCGGATCCGCGATGTCGGGGTGGAGCGCGCCGCTCGCCGCGCCCCGCAGGGCGAACTTCCAGTCGGGATTCAGCCCGGCCAGCCACAGACCGCGCGGCCCGGCGAACGCGAGCGCCTGCGGGCGCAGGTCCGTACGGGCGCGGGCGGCGTCCAGCAGCGCCGGCAACAGGGCCGCCGGGGCGCGGAAACCCTTCCGGTTGGCGGTGGCCAGCCACTGCGGAATCAGCTCGGTGAGGTCGGGTGCCGCACCGCGCCGCCCGCCGCCCGAAGGCGCGGCACGGCCGTCCAGCAGGTGGGCGAGCCTGCGCCGGGCGGCCTCGGGGAGCGCAGGCCGGGGATCCGGGGCTGCGGGCTCGGGCCGCGCCTCCGGCACGGCCGGCAGCAGCCCGGCCCGCTGCCGCACGGTGTGCAGCGCGGCGGCGTGCAGCAGGGCCGCCGGAGCATCGGCCGGTACGGGGCCGCCGCGTGGCGTCGGAGGACGGCGGTCGGTGCCCAGGAGCGCCGAGGTGACCAGCTCCTCCCAGGGGAGGGAGCCGACGGAGGCGTGAGCGGTGGCCGCCGTGGCG
Source organism: Streptomyces sp. MMBL 11-1 (assembly GCF_028622875.1). Lineage (NCBI taxonomy): Bacteria > Bacillati > Actinomycetota > Actinomycetes > Kitasatosporales > Streptomycetaceae > Streptomyces > Streptomyces sp. MMBL 11-1. The sequence continues at coordinate 4,954,830 of NZ_CP117709.1, forward strand.
GCATCGGTATCGGTATCGGTATCGGTGGTTGCGGTGGGGCTGGTCGTGCGAGGCATCTTTCCCCTCCAGCGGCGGAAATGCGCGGATGTCGGACTGGGGCGGGCTGCACCGGGGGCTGCTGGTGCGCCGGGCGAGATATCGGTGCGCCGGGCGGGGTGCGGCGAGGCGGGCGGGGCGTGGCGCGGCCTGGTCAGACCAGCTGGACGACCGACCCGCCCGTGGTGTACCCGTCCGCCGCCTCCGCGCCCGGGTCCCAGGTCGCGAACGGGTCGAAGCCGCGGTGGCCGATCTCGCCGAACACGGTGACCGGGCCACCGCCGGACAGAGCGACGAGCTTCCACAGACCCGGCCGGGACAGCGCGGCCGGGGCGATCGGCAGGGCGGAGTCGGCGTGCGCGTCCACCACCTGCCAGCCGTCCTTGGCCGGCACGGGTATGACGTCGCGCAGGGTGACCGGCCAGGCGTCCAGCCAGGGGTCCTCCCGCAGGGCGTCCCCGTAGACGGCCGGCGCAGCCGCCGCGGCGATCCCCGGCGGAGGCCCGGCCGGGGCCATGGCGCCGAACTGCTCGCCCAGCTCCGCCCGGAGCTGTCCGCCGCCCGGATACGGCGTCAGCTCGGCGTCGATCGTCGCGCCCACCGGCAGCGCCTGAGCCGGGGTCCGGCCCGCCGCGCCGAAGGAGAGCAGCAGAGCCGTACGGCCCGACTCCCTCCCGTACAGCCAGATCCGACGGGCGACGATCTTGCCGTCCGGGGTGTCGTACTGCGCGAGGACCAGCCAGTGGTCACGGACGGGGGAGCCCTCGGCGGAGACGGGCAGTCCCACTCTCGTACGCACGGTCGCGGCCAGCGGTTCTGGCAGTCGCTCCCGGCCGAGCCACGCGGTGTCCAGCAGATGGAGCAGGCCGCACTCCTCCAGCAGGCGGACCGGCCAGCCCGGGCCCGACCCGCTGATCGCGCCCAGCTCTCTCACCCGGGCCGCGAGACCGGGGGCCTGGGCGTCGACCATGCGGGCCGCGGTCTCCTCCCACAGGCCGTACCCGGAGCGGTCGGTCGCGGCGAGTCCGCCGCGCAGCAGGTCACCCAGGCGCTGTTCCAGCTCCTGGGCCCCGTCCGTGACGCGCTCGGCACGGCGCTCCGCCCGCTTCCTGGCGGCGTCAGTGCCGGCGGGGCCCCGCGCGGCGCCGCCGCCCGCAGCGGGTCCGCCCTTCTCCACCACGCGTCCACGCCGGGCCTCGATCCACGTCGCGGCCCAGTCGGCCGGCTCGCCCGGCCGGACCGCGGTGTCGTCGGAGGCCCGCAGCAGCAACAGCCCCAGCGCGTGCTTGCACGGGAACTTCCGGCTCGGACAACTGCAGGAGTAGGCCGGGCCGGTGGTGTCGACCACCGTCCGGTACGGCGTGCTCCCGCTCCCCTCGCACAGGCCCCACACCGCGCCCACGGCGTCGCGGCCCGTGCCGGTCCACGGCCCGGCCGTGCCGAGCCGCGTGCCCGCTCTGCGTGAAGCGTCGTCAGGAGCCAGTGCCAGCACCTGTTCCACCGTCCAGCGCGCCACCGGTCCACCGGTGGGCGAGGGCTCTCCCCCGTGAGATAGCAGCATGTCCCCGACGGTAGGGGGAGCCACTGACAATCCCCTCCGACCTGCGAAGCAGCCGCCCCGAGCGGGATTTGACTTTGCCATTAGCCTGCGTTTCTCTGCGATCTCCGCGTACGGAACAGATCCGTGCCCGGTCCGATCCAGGGGGGATCCCGGAATGAACCGCACCATCCGCACCGCATCCACCTCCAGAACCACGCGCCCCGTGCGCACCGTTGCCCACGCGGTCGCGATCGCCGGTCTCGTGCTCGGCCTCGGCGCCTGCTCGGCCGAGTCGGTCGACAAGGCGGTCGGCGAGGCGGTCGACACGACCGTGGACGAGAAGTACGAGGTCACGTACGAGGTCACGGGCAAGGGCGTCGACGAGATCACGTACCACGGGGGCGGCGGCAAGGCCATGGAGCCCGAGCTGGAGACCGTCACCTCGCCGACCCTGCCGTGGAAGAAGACCGTCGAGCTGCGCGGCATCATGCCGCCCGCCGTCATGCCGATGGCCGTGGACGCGGGCGGAACCGACGTCACCTGCACCATCACTTACAAGGGCAAGGTCATCAAGGAGGCGAAGGGGGAGGGCATGCTCACAGCCGGAGGCTGCGTGGCGGTGTCGCCGATCGTCGGCTGACCGGCGACCGGCCGACCGGCCGACCGGCCGAGTGGGCCCGGCGGGGGCGGCCCGGCCGGTTCCCCGTGCTCAGCCGGTTCCATGTGCTCACGGACGGGCTCTGACCTGGGGTCAGGGCCCGTTGTCAGTGGCATGGTGCACGGTGGGAACCACATCAGGTCGACCGATCTGGAGGGGGATCCATGACCGTGTTCGAAACCACCGCGGCCATCGCGCCGGAGGCGGGCGCCGAGGTGCTGCGCCCGCATGCCGAGGACGCGTTCGCCGACGAGCTGAAGGCGCTCGAAGCCGCCGACGACCGCCCGAGGCCCGCCCGTTGGCGGCTGTCGCCCTGGGCCGTCGCCACCTATCTGCAGGGCGGGACCCTGCCGGACGGCACGGTGATCACGCCGAAGTACGTGGGCCCGCGCCGCCTGGTCGAAGTGGCCGTGACCACGCTCGCCACCGACCGGGCGCTGCTCCTGCTCGGCGTCCCCGGTACGGCCAAGACCTGGGTGTCCGAACACCTCGCCGCCGCGGTCAGCGGTGACTCGACGTTGCTCGTGCAGGGCACGGCCGGGACGCCCGAGGAAGCCGTCCGCTACGGGTGGAACTACGCACAGCTGCTCGCCCACGGACCCAGCCGCGACGCCCTGGTCCCCAGTCCGCTGATGCGGGCGATGGCCGAGGGCATGACCGCCCGGGTCGAGGAGCTGACCCGTATCCCCGCCGATGTGCAGGACTCGCTGATCACGATCCTGTCCGAGAAGACGCTCCCCGTCCCCGAGCTGGGGCAGGAGGTCCAGGCCGTTCGCGGCTTCAACCTCATCGCCACGGCCAACGACCGGGACCGCGGCGTCAACGAGCTGTCCAGCGCGCTGCGACGCCGGTTCAACACCGTCGTGCTGCCCCTGCCCGCCACCCCGGACGCCGAGGTCGACATCGTGTCGCGGCGGGTCGACCAGATCGGCCGCTCGCTGGACCTGCCCGCGGCGCCGGAGGGCCTGACCGAGATCCGGCGCGTGGTGACGGTCTTCCGGGAGCTGCGCGACGGGGTGACCACCGACGGGCGAACCAAGCTCAAGTCCCCCTCCGGCACGCTCTCCACCGCGGAGGCGATCTCCGTCGTCACGAACGGCCTCGCGCTCGCGGCCCACTTCGGCGACGGCGTTCTCCGCCCCGGGGACGTCGCGGCCGGGATCCTCGGCGCGGTCGTCCGGGATCCGGCGGCGGACCGGGTGGTCTGGCAGGAGTATCTGGAGACCGTGGTCCGCGAGCGGGACGGCTGGAAGGACTTCTACCGCGCCTGCCGCGAGGTAACCGCATGACGAGCCCCGCCGGTACGGCGAGGGCGGCCGCGACCGGAGAGGCCACGGCGACCGAAACGTCGACCGGGACGGCGACCGGGGCGGCGGCCGAAACGGCGACCGGGACCGCGGCGGCGGCCGGAATGTCTGGGCCGGGGCCCCGTGCGGCCGTCGGTCCCTGGCTCCTGGGGGTGCGGCACCACGGCCCCGGGTCGGCCCGCGCGGTCCTCGCCGCGCTCGCGGCGGCCCGCCCGGCCGCTGTCCTCGTCGAGGGGCCGCCCGAGGGCGACGCGCTGCTGCCTCTGGCCGCCGATGCTCGGATGCGCCCCCCGGTCGCGCTGCTCGCGCACGCCGTGGACGACCCGGGACGTGCCTCCTTCTGGCCGATGGCCGCGTTCTCGCCCGAGTGGTTGGCGATCCGCTGGGCTCTCGACCACGACGTCCCGGTCCGCTTCATCGACCTGCCCGCCGCCCACTCCCTCGCGCTCAAGGAACCCGCGCCAGGCACGGGGGGCGAGGAGACGGCCCCGGGGGAGCGGGCCGGGGAAGAGGACTCGCCGGTCGTCGACCCGATCCGCGTGCTGGCGGAGACCGCCGGATACGACGATCCGGAACGCTGGTGGGAGGACGTCGTCGAGCACCGATCACCGGGCGGCGGCACCGGCGGGGGCGTCAGCACAAGCCTGGACAGCGGCACCGGCCGGGGCCACGACGGCAGCTCGCCCGGGGACACGGTGGGCGCGGACGACACGGCCGACGCGGACGACGCGCTCGCGCCGTTCGCCGCACTGGCGGAGGCCATGAGTGCTCTCCGCGAGGCGTACGGCGACGGTGGGCAGCCCCGGGACGCGGTGCGCGAGGCGTACATGCGCATCCAACTGCGTACTGCCCGCAAGGAGTTCGGAGACGGCGTCGCCGTAGTCTGCGGTGCCTGGCACGTCCCGGCCCTTGCCGCGCGGACCACTCTCGCCGCCGACCGCGCCCTGCTCAAGGGCCTCCCGAAGGTCAGGACGGACCTGACCTGGGTGCCGTGGACCCACCGCCGGCTCGCCCGGCACAGCGGGTACGGGGCGGGGATCGACGCGCCGGGCTGGTACGGGCACCTCTTCGACGTGGCGGACCGGCCGATCGAACGATGGATGACCAAGGTCGCCGGACTGCTGCGGGAGGAAGACCGGTTCGTCTCCACCGCCCATGTCATCGAGGCCGTCCGGCTCGCCGAGACCCTCGCCGCGCTCCGGGGCCGCCCGCTGGCCGGCCTGGGCGAGACGACCGACGCGGTGCGGGCCGTCATGTGCGAGGGGTCCGACGTCCCGCTCGCCCTCGTCAGGGACCGGCTGATCGTCGGCGAGAACCTCGGAGAGGTGCCGGACACCGCCCCGGCCGTCCCCTTGCAACGGGACCTGACCCGAAGCCAGCGCACCCTCCGGCTCAAGCCGGAGGCGTCGGAACGCGAGGTCGACCTCGACCTGCGCAAGGAGACCGACGCCGCCCGCAGCCGCCTCCTGCACCGGCTGCGCCTCCTCGGCGTCGGCTGGGGCGATCCGGTCGCGGGGCGGGGCAGCACCGGCACCTTCCGGGAGAGCTGGCGGCTGCGCTGGGAGCCGGAACTGCACGTCCGGGTCGCCGAGGCAGGCGTGTGGGGCACCACGGTCCTCACCGCCGCCACCGCGAAGGCCGAGTCGGAGGCCATGGCGGCGACCGCACTGGCCGACGTCACCGCACTCGCCGAACACTGCCTCCTGGCCGGACTGCCCGACGCGCTGCCCGTCGTGATGAAGGCCCTCGCCGACCGGGCCGCACTCGACGCGGACGTCGGCCACCTCGCGGACGCGCTGCCCGCCCTGGCCCGCTCCCTGCGATACGGGGACGTGCGCTCCACGGACACGGCGGCGCTCGCGGAGGTCGCCGCCGGACTCGCCGAGCGGATCTGCGTCGGCCTGCCGCCCGCCTGCGCCGGCCTCGACGCCGACGGGGCCGAGGCGCTGCGCCGCCAGGTGGAGGCCGTGCACGGTGCGATCGGGCTCCTGCTCGCGGGAGCGGCCCCTGCCGAAGGGCTGCGGGAGCGCTGGGACGCCGTCCTGCACAAACTGGCGGCCCGGGACACGGTTGCCGGGATCATCCGGGGCCGGGCCACCCGGCTGCTCCTGGACGAGGGGCGGCTGGCGGAGGACGAGGCGGCCCGGCTGATGGGCCTGGCGCTCTCCCCCGGAACCCCGCCCGCCGACGCCGCCGCCTGGATCGAGGGGTTCGTCGGCGGCGCGTCGGGCGGCGGCATGCTGCTGGTCCACGACGAGAGGCTGCTCGGCCTCGTCGACTCCTGGCTGACCGGTGTCCCCGCCGAGGCGTTCACCGACGTGCTGCCACTGCTGCGCCGCACGTTCTCCGCGTACGAACCGGGCGTACGGCGCACCCTGGGCGAGCTGGTCCGGCGCGGGCCCGTCCCCGAGAGCGCCCGCCGGGACGAGGCCGGCCGGGCGCCCGGGGGCTTCGGGCCCGGTCTCGACCGGGCCAGGGCCGACGCTGTGGAGCCGGTGCTGCGCCTGTTGATCGGCCGCCGGTCCGAGCCCGAGGAGGCCGCCAGATGACGAGGACCCCGACGACGGGCCCGGGCGCGGCGGACCAGAGAACGAGCAGCCCGGGCGTGGCGGACCAGGGAGCGAGCAGCCTGGGCGCGGCGGCCCGGAGTATGAGCAATCCGGGCGCGACGGAACAAGGAACGAGCATCCCGGCCGCGACGGAACAGGGAACGAGCCCGGACGCCGGAGACCACGGCGCGACGGACCCGATGGACCCGACGGGGGAGACGATGGAACGGACGACCGCACAGGCGTCGGGCCCGGCGCGGCCCACCGCCCCGCACGCGCCCGACGCCGAACGGCTGCGGCGCTGGAGGATGGTGCTCGGAGCGGACAGCGCCGACAGCACCGGGTGCGCCCTCACCGGTCAGGACGCGGCGATGGACGGTGCGTTGAACGCGCTGTACGGCGGGGGTGCCGGGAAGAAGCCCGGGGGCCGGGGCTCCGGCGGCCGTTCGGCGGGGCTCGGCGCGTCGGCGCCCTCCGTCGCCCGCTGGCTCGGCGACATCCGGACCTACTTCCCCAGCTCCGTGGTCCAGGTCATGCAACGCGACGCGATCGACCGGCTCGGCCTGGCGGCCCTGCTCCTCGAACCGGAGATGCTGGAGGCGGTCGAGGCGGACGTCCACCTCGTCGGCACCCTGCTCTCCCTCAACAAGGCGATGCCCGAGACGACGAAGGAGACCGCGCGCGCCGTCGTCCGCAAGGTCGTCGACGACCTGGAGAAGCGTCTGGAAAGCCGCACCAGGGCCACCCTGACCGGCGCCCTGGACCGTTCGGCGCGCATCAGCAGGCCGCGCCACCGGGACATCGACTGGAACCGCACCATCCGGGCCAACCTCACGAACTACCTCCCCGTCCCGGGACCGGCCGGTACGGGGCCCACAACGGACCCGGGAGGCGCGGAGGGGAGGGGCACGATCGTTCCCGAGCGCCTCATCGGGTACGGGCGTGCCTCCCGGTCCGCCAAGAAGGACATCGTCCTGTGCATCGACCAGTCGGGCTCGATGGCCGCGTCGGTCGTGCATGCCTCGGTCTTCGGGGCGGTGCTCGCCTCCATGCGCACGCTCTCGACCCGGCTCGTCGTCTTCGACACGGCGGTCGCCGACCTCACGGACCAGCTCGACGACCCCGTCGACGTCCTCTTCGGCACCCAACTCGGCGGCGGCACCGACATCAACCGGGCACTGGCCTACTGCCAGTCGAGGATCACCCGCCCCGCGGACACCGTCGTCGTCCTCATCAGCGACCTCTTCGAGGGCGGCATACGGAACGAGATGCTCAAGCGGGTCGCCGCGATGCAGGCCTCCGGGGTGCAGTTCGTGGCCCTGCTCGCGCTCTCCGACGAGGGCGCACCCGCGTACGACCACGAGCATGCGGCGGCGCTCGGGGCGTTGGGCGTACCCGCCTTCGCCTGTACGCCGGATCTCTTCCCGGACGTCATGGCGGCGGCGATCGAGAAGAGGCCACTGCCCATACCGGACAAGGAGACCCAACAGTAACCGGGGACTTGCGCGACCCCCACGGGTGCGTGCAAGCCGCCCGGCTCACCACATCGGAGCGCCCGGCCCAGGGGGGCCCGGGCCGGGCGCTCCAGTTCCGACCAGCCTCTTCCGGCTCCCGGCGGGCCCCGGCCGGGAGCCGGAAGAGCCACCCTCTGTGACCGTTATCACCGCTCAGGTGTGATCTGCGATTTAGGGTCACACCGAGCGCGGGGATAACCTGCCGGATGGACATGCCGCGTACTCGGACACCGTGTACGCCTCCCTAGTGACAGTGCAGTCACGTTGCCCATCGCGGCACGCCCACGCAGAAGAACGAACCGCGATACCACTAAAAGGGACGGACGCGCGTGGACCTGTTCGAGTACCAGGCGAGGGACCTCTTCGCCAAGCACGGTGTACCGGTGCTGGCCGGTGAAGTCATCGACACGCCTGAGGCAGCCCGCGAGGCGACCGAGAAGCTGGGCGGCAAGTCTGTCGTCAAGGCGCAGGTGAAGGTCGGCGGCCGAGGCAAGGCCGGCGGTGTCAAGCTGGCGGCCGACGCCGACGAGGCGGTCGCCCGGGCGACCGACATTCTCGGCATGGACATCAAGGGCCACACGGTCCACAAGGTGATGATCGCCGAGCTGTCCCCGGAGATCGAGGCGGAGTACTACGTCTCGTACCTCCTCGACCGCACCAACCGCACCTTCCTGGCCATGGCCTCGGTGCAGGGCGGCATGGACATCGAGGAGGTCGCGGAGAAGACCCCCGAGGCCCTCGCGAAGGTCCCGGTCAACGCCGTCGACGGGGTCGACATCGCCAAGGCCCGCGAGATCGTGGCCCAGGCGAAGTTCCCGGCCGACGTGGCCGAGGGCGTGGCCGAGGCCATGGTGACCCTGTGGGACACCTTCGTCGCCGAGGACGCGCTCCTCGTCGAGGTCAACCCGCTGGTGAAGACCAAGGACGGCCGGATCCTGGCCCTGGACGGCAAGGTGTCTCTCGACGAGAACGCCGACTTCCGTCAGCCGGGTCACGAGGCGCTCGAGGACAAGGCCGCAGCCAACCCGCTCGAGGCTGCCGCCAAGGCCAAGAACCTCAACTACGTCAAGCTCGACGGCGAGGTCGGCATCATCGGTAACGGTGCCGGTCTGGTCATGTCGACCCTGGACGTCGTCGCGTACGCCGGTGAGAACCACGGCAACGTGAAGCCCGCCAACTTCCTCGACATCGGCGGCGGCGCCTCCGCGGAGGTCATGGCGAACGGCCTGGAGATCATCCTCGGCGACCCGGACGTCAAGTCCGTCTTCGTCAACGTCTTCGGTGGCATCACCGCCTGTGACGAGGTCGCCAACGGCATCGTGCAGGCGCTCGCGCTGCTCGAGTCCAAGGGCGAGAAGGTCGAGAAGCCGCTGGTCGTGCGTCTCGACGGCAACAACGCGGAGCTGGGTCGCAAGATCCTTTCCGACGCCAACCACCCGCTCGTGCAGCGCGTGGACACCATGGACGGCGCGGCCGACAAGGCCGCCGAGCTCGCCGCGGCTGCGAAGTAAGGAAGAGGGACTCAGACCACCATGGCTATCTTCCTCACCAAGGACAGCAAGGTCATCGTCCAGGGGATGACCGGCGCGACGGGCATGAAGCACACCAAGCTCATGCTCGCCGACGGCACCAACATCGTCGGCGGCGTGAACCCGCGCAAGGCCGGCACCTCCGTCGACTTCGACGGCACCGAGGTACCGGTCTTCGGCTCCGTCGCCGAGGCGATGGAGAAGACCGGCGCGAACGTGTCCGTCCTCTTCGTGCCGCCGGCCTTCTCGAAGGCCGCCGTCGTCGAGGCGATCGACGCCGAGATCCCGCTCGCCGTCGTGATCACCGAGGGCATCGCCGTCCACGACTCGGCCGCCTTCTGGGCGTACGCCGGCGCGAAGGGCAACAAGACCCGGATCATCGGCCCGAACTGCCCGGGTCTCATCACCCCCGGCCAGTCCAACGCCGGCATCATCCCGGGCGACATCACCAAGCCCGGCCGCATCGGTCTCGTGTCGAAGTCCGGCACGCTGACCTACCAGATGATGTACGAGCTCCGTGACATCGGCTTCTCGTCCGCCGTCGGCATCGGTGGCGACCCGGTCATCGGCACCACGCACATCGACGCCCTCGCGGCGTTCGAGGCGGACCCGGAGACCGACCTCATCGTGATGATCGGCGAGATCGGCGGCGACGCCGAGGAGCGTGCCGCCGACTTCATCGCGAAGAACGTCACCAAGCCGGTCGTCGGTTACGTCGCGGGCTTCACCGCCCCGGAGGGCAAGACCATGGGCCACGCCGGCGCCATCGTCTCCGGCTCCTCGGGCACCGCCCAGGCGAAGAAGGAGGCCCTTGAGGCCGCCGGCGTCAAGGTCGGCAAGACGCCGACCGAGACCGCCAAGCTGGCGCGCGAGATCCTCGGCGCCTGACGCCGTCGGTCAGGCGGCGGAGACACGCTGCGAACGGCCCGGGCCCGCACTTCCTGTGATGCAGGGGTGCGGGCCCGGGCCGTTCGAGTACGCGCCTGCCGCCCGGGTGACGGCCCGGTCCGCGTGACGGCTCATCGCAGCTGCGGGACCAGCCGCTCCGGGCCGTGCGCCAGCTGCTCGCGCAGCGTCTTCTGGAGCTCCAGGTCCTGCGCGGTGAGCTTCTGCGGACCACCGCGGGGCGGTACGCCCCCGACCCGCTCGCCGGGGGAGATCGGCGGCTCGTAGTGGGTGGGCGCGGTGTACAGGGTCAGCCCGGTGACGGCGATGAGGAGCGCGACGCCCACGATGGCGGCCCGCGTCCACAGCCGGGCCCTGTCCTCGCTGCCGGTGCGCACGGCCCGGGCCGGCCGCGGTACGGGAACGTGCTCGGCGCGCGCGAGGCCGCCGAGCCGGTCGTGCAGCAGGGCCGACTGCTCGGCGGGCGAGCCGGCGGCCGCGAGTTCGGGAAGGCGCTCGGCGACGGCCGCGCGGGCGGTCATCAGACGGCCCGCCGCCGCCGGGGTGCTGGCCTCCGTCTCGGCCGCGGTCTCCGGGAGGTCCAGGCCGACCCCGTCGTACAGGAGGAGCGTGCGCCGGTAGGCCGGGGGCAGGTCGAGCAGCGCGCCGAACAGCGCCTGCTTCCCCGGCTCGGTGGGCGGGGCGTCGGGGTGCCGGTGCGCGCGGCGCAGCCGGTGCCAGGGGGACATCGCGTACTCGTACGCCGCCGCGCGCACCCAGCCGGCCGGGTCCCGGTCGACGGCCACCTCGGGCCAGCGGTGCCAGGCCAGTTCGAAGGCGCGCTCGACGGACTCGCGGGCCAGGGCGCGGCGGCCGGTCAGCAGGTAGGCCTGCCGGACGAGGCCGGGGGCGGTGCGGGTGTACAGCTCGTCGAACGCCTCGGCGGGGGAGAGGCATCGCCCTTCCTTCTCCGCCTGCTTGTCCGCCTCCGCCGCCGCCTCCTTCTCCGCCTCCTTCGCCCCTTCCGCCTCCGCACGGGTGCCCGTGGCCGTAACCGCCTCCGCCCGCACCGTCGGCTTCACCTCCGGAACGGCTTGGGGGCGGGCTTCCGGAGCGGCTTCGGGAAGGGGTTCCGGCGTGGCTTCCGCAGCGGGGGCCGGGAGGGGCTCCGGAGCCGTCGGCGTCGGAGCCGCCACGGCCGGGGGCGGTGGCGCGGCGGGCGCCTCCGGCCCGGGGGCGATGAGCTTCGCGTACAGCGCGCGCTTGCGCCCGCGCGGGCTCGTGCGCCCCGTCTCCCAGGAGCGCACGGTGGCGCGCGTGACGCCGACGGCCGCCGCTACCTGTTCCTCGCTCAGTGACTTCGCCTCGCGCAGTCTGCGGCGCTCCTTGGGGGAGGGCAGCGGCGGCGCGGCGGCCTCGTCGGTCGTGCTCCGGGTCATGGACGACCCCCGGCAGCGCCGCACTGGGTGAAAAAGTACATAAACGTATATTGAGCGACACAACGGCTGTTAGCGCGTTACGCGATATAAGCGCGTGTCGTTGGCAGCATGGGCCGCGTGACCCAAATGACGCAGCGCGGCCCGAAGGCGACGGCCGAGCGGAACCGCACCCTGGCCCTGGCCTCCGCCCTGGTGCGGGGAGCCGTCGCCGCCGGACTCGGCCTCGGGGCGTTGGCCGTGCTGGTCATGGTGGTGTGGATCAGCTCCCCGTACCCCGACAGCGGACCGGGCGGGGCACTGCGTGCGGCGGCCGGGATCTGGCTGCTCGCGCACGGCGCGGGACTCGTGCGGCCCGACACCCTGAGCGGCGTTCCCGCCCCCGTCGGCGTGGTGCCGTTGCTGCTCGTCGTGGGCCCGGTCTGGCTGGCGCATCGCGCGGCACGCGATGCGGCGGTGCCGGAGGACGGTCGGCCCAGGCCTTCACCGGCGGGCGCGTTCTGCGCGGTGACCGCGGGATACCTGCTGGTCGTGGCGGGGGCTGCGGCCTGGGCGAGGGACGGTTCGCTGCGCCCGGACGCGGACACGCTGGTGTTCCCGGTGGCGCTGGTGGTGGCCGGTGCGGCGGCGGCCGGGGTGTGGACGGCGGCCGGGCGGCCACTCGGGCCCCTGCCGTCCTGGTCGCCCCTGGCGCTTCAGGAGGCGATCGCGCGGACGCTCTTCCGCGACCGGGCCGAGGCGGCGTGCCGGTCGGCGGCGGTGGGCGTGACGGTGCTGCTCGGCGGCGGTGCGCTGCTGGTCGCGGTGGCGCTCGGCCGGAACGCGGGGGCGGCGCAGGACGCGTTCCTGGGGCTCGCGGGCGACTGGCCGGGGCGGTTCGCCGTGCTCCTGCTGGCCGCCTCGCTGGTGCCGAACGCCGCGTTGTGGGGAGCGTCGTACGGGCTCGGACCCGGCTTCTCGCTCGGTACGGGAGCCACCGCCACCCCGCTGGGCCTCGACGGTACCCCGACGGCGCCCTCCTTCCCCCTGCTGGCGGCCGTGCCGGACCAGGGGCCGGGCTCCCCGCTGTACGGGGCGGCCCTGGCGGTGCCGGTGGCGGCCGGGCTGGCGGTCGCCTGGTTCACCGCCCGCAGGGCCGTGCCCGCCGACGCGCCCCGTGCTCACGCGTGGGGCCGCCGCGAGACGGTGCTGGTGACCCTGCTCGCCGCGCTGGGGTGCGGTGCCGTGACGGCGCTGCTCACGGCGGTGGCCGGCGGGCCGCTCGGTACCGGGGCGCTGCGGGAGTTCGGCCCGGTGTGGTGGCTGGCCGGCCCGGCGGCGCTGGCGTGGACCGCGGGCATCGGCGTACCGGCGGTCCTGCTGCTGCGCCGGTGGCGACTGCGTACCCCGGGCTGGGCCTGGCGCAGGGACGTACCGGAAGGGGATGGACCTCCGTTGACGGCGGCGGCAACAGCAGCGGCCACAGCGAAGGCGGCGGGACCGACAGCGGCCGAGGACGAGGAAGTGCAGGCGGGGGCCGTCATCGGGCGCCCGCGCCGCTGGTGGGCGCCGTGGCGTGGGCGGGGGAGGAAGGCGGGCGCGTCCGGCGATGCGGCGCCGGGCGGTTACGCGGCACGCGCCGCTTCCTCCGTTCCGGCCCCCGGGGCGGCCCTCGTTCCGGCCGCCGGTACTCCGGCCGGCGCGGCCGGAACGGCCGGCCCCGGGGCGGGGCGGGGCGACGCGGGGTTCGAGCCGTACGACTTCCTGCCGACCGACCCGTGGCACGGAAAAGACTTCAGGGAGGCCCGTTGGGCCTCCCTGAAGCAGGGTTCCGGCGGACTGATGGCCGACTTTCCCGCTGGTTCGACTGATCCAGCTGATTCAACTGATCCAGCTGGTTCGACTGATCCAGTCGGTCCGACTTCAACTGATCCAGCTGACTCCACGGGCCCGGCTGACTCCACGGGCGGGTCCGGCTGACTCCACGGGGCCGGCTGGTCCCCCGGGGCCGGCTGACCCCCCGGATGCGGCTGTCCCCACCGATGCCGCCGCGGGCCGCCCCGCGCCGAGGCCCGATCCGGAGCCGGGGCGCCGGTGACCTACTCCTTGACGCCGAAGAACGGCTCCAGCGGCTTCGGCAGCTGGTCGTTGCAGGCCAGCGCGCCGGTCCTGGTCAGGGCGTCGTCCACGCAGGTGTAGTAGTCGCGGTAGACGAGTTGCACGGTGAACGTGGTCGCCACGATGAGCAGCGCCAGCAGGCCGGTCACCAGGCCGCTCACCGCCGCCGTGGTCTGCTGCCTGCTGCTGACGCCCTGCGACGCGGCGGGCGTGGGCGCGGTGGGCGAGGCTCCGGAGACGTCGCCCGCCGTGGCTCCCGTGCCGGTCCCGGTCCCCGCGGCGGTTCCCGCCGCCCCGGAGCCGTCGGCCGCCGTACGGTCCGTCGCGGAGGCGTTCCCCGGCGGGGTGCGGAGCGCGCTGATCGCCCAGTACGTCGCGAGCGCGCCCAGCAGCAGGGCGAGCTCCGAGAATTCGAAGAGGGCGAAGAAGAAGGCCCACATACCGCCGAGCACCGCGTAGCGGGCGCGCCGCTGTGCGGGGTCGGTGGGGTCCCAGCGCAGTCCGCCCGGACCGCCGCGCTCGGGTCCGCCCTTGCCTCCCGGGCCGCCGGAGCCGTTCCCGCCGGGGCCGCCGCCGAAGCCGCCGTTGCCCCGGCCGGGCTGCTTGCTGCTCCACTGGCTGCCCCACGCCGGGCGGTCCCCGCTGGAGCCGCTCCCGTCGGACCCGCCGTTCCCGTCCGACCCCTCCGGCCCGTCGGTCCCGGCGGGGCGGCGCGGCTGCCACGGCTGGTCAGGACGGTCCGCGGGCGGTGCCGCGAACGGGTTGTCCTCCTGCGGCTTCCCGGCGGAGCCGGACGCCGGTGCGGATCCCGAGGAGGACCCCGGCGAGGAGGACCCCGGAGGGGAGGAGTCCGGCGAAGAGGGCCGGCGTTCCCGCATCAGCGGAGCGGACCGCTCGGGCAGGGGGAAGCGGAAGGCGGTGCGACGGCGTCGGTCCGGCATGTGGTGAACGTCTTCCCCATCTCGTCATGTCCGCCCGTAGGACGGTTCGTCCGCCCGGTGGACGGCTCGCTGTCCCCTGACGCTACCTCCCGGTCACGCCCCCGTCCCGTGGGGGCCGTCGGGTGTGCCGGTATCGTTGCTGACGGTCGACTCGTTCGTAGGGTTCCCCGTATCGGGTGAGGCGATACTTTCGTACGACCCTACAAAGAGCATGCCGTACCTGCGCCATCATGCGGTCATCACGTGAGAAAGGGCCCCGACGTGGCCTCCCCGCCCCCCTCCGCCTCTCCCGCCCGGCTGGTCGTGCTGGTCTCCGGATCGGGTACGAATCTCCAGGCCCTGCTCGACGCCATCGGCGACGACCCGGCGGCGTACGGGGCGCGGATCGTCGCCGTCGGCGCGGACCGCGACGGCACCAGTGGCGTGGAGCGCGCGGAGCGGGCCGGAATCCCCACCTTCGTGTGCAGGCTCAAGGACCACGCGACCCGCGCCGAGTGGGACGAGGCGCTCACCGCACAGGTCGCCGCGCACCGCCCGGACCTCGTCGTCTCCGCCGGCTTCATGAAGATCGTCGGCCCTGCGTTCCTCGCCGCGTTCGGCGGCCGGACCGTCAACACCCACCCCGCCCTGCTGCCCAGCTTTCCCGGTGCCCACGGAGTGCGTGACGCGCTCGCGTACGGCGTGAAGGTCACCGGCTGCACCGTCCACTTCGTCGACGACGGCGTCGACACCGGTCCGATCATCGCGCAGGGCGTGGTCGAGGTGACCGAGGAGGACACCCCGGAGGGTGAAGCCGCCCTCCATGAACGGATCAAGGAAGTCGAGCGCTCGCTGCTCGTCGAGGCCGTGGGGCGGATCGCCCGTGACGGCCATCGCATTGAGGGACGAAAGGTTCATCTCGGTCATGTCGGTGAATAAGCCCATCCGCCGCGCTCTGGTCAGTGTCTACGACAAGACGGGGCTCGAAGACCTCGCCCGCGGCCTGCACGAGGCGGGCGTCGAACTCGTCTCCACCGGCTCCACCGCCGGGAGGATCGCCGCCGCCGGAGTGCCGGTCACCAAGGTCGAGGAGCTCACCGGTTTCCCCGAGTGCCTGGACGGCCGGGTCAAGACGCTGCACCCCCGCGTCCACGCCGGCATCCTCGCCGACCTCCGTCTCGACGCCCACCGCGAGCAGCTCGCCGAGCTCGGCGTCGAGCCCTTCGACCTGGTCGTGGTGAACCTCTACCCGTTCAAGGAGACGGTCGCCTCGGGCGCCTCCGACGACGCGTGCGTCGAGCAGATCGACATCGGCGGTCCCTCGATGGTCCGCGCCGCCGCCAAGAACCACCCGTCGGTCGCCGTCGTCACGAGCCCCGGGCGGTACGCCGACGTCCTCGCGGCCGTGAAGGCGGGCGGCTTCGACCTGACCGCCCGCAAGCGGCTCGCCGCCGAGGCCTTCCAGCACACCGCCGCGTACGACGTCGCCGTTGCCTCCTGGTTCGCGGCGGACTACGCCGCCGACGGCGACTCGGGCCTCCCCGAGTTCCTCGGTGACACCTTCACGCGCAAGAACGTCCTGCGCTACGGCGAGAACCCGCACCAGCCGGCCGCGCTCTACACCTCCGGCGACGGCGGTCTCGCCGAGGCCGAGCAGCTGCACGGCAAGGAGATGTCCTACAACAACTACACGGACACCGACGCCGCCCGCCGCGCCGCCTACGACCACGCCGAGCCCTGCGTCGCGATCATCAAGCACGCCAACCCGTGCGGCATCGCCATCGCCGACGACGTCGCGACCGCACACCGCAACGCGCACGCCTGCGACCCGCTCTCCGCGTTCGGCGGCGTCATCGCGGTCAACCGGCCGGTCACCGTGGAGATGGCCGAGCAGGTCGCGGAGATCTTCACCGAGGTCATCGTCGCCCCGGCGTACGAGGACGGCGCGGTCGAGGTGCTGGCCCGCAAGAAGAACATCCGCGTGCTGCGCGCCCCCGAGGCCCCGGCCTCCGCGTTCGAGGTGAAGCCGATCGACGGCGGCGCGCTGCTCCAGGTCGCCGACCGCCTCCAGGCCGACGGCGACGACCCGGCCAACTGGACGCTCGCCACCGGCGACGCGCTCTCCGAGGCCGAGCTGAAGGAGCTGGCCTTCGCCTGGAAGGCGTCCCGGGCCGTCAAGTCCAACGCGATCCTCCTCGCCAAGGGCGGCGCCTCGGTCGGCGTCGGCATGGGCCAGGTCAACCGGGTGGACTCCGCGAAGCTCGCCGTCGAGCGGGCGGGTGCGGAGCGGGCAGCCGGTTCGTACGCCGCGTCCGACGCGTTCTTCCCGTTCCCCGACGGTCTGGAGATCCTCACGGCCGCCGGCGTCAAGGCCGTCGCGCAGCCCGGCGGATCCGTCCGCGACGAACTGGTGATCGAGGCCGCGAAGAAGGCCGGCGTGACGATGTACTTCACGGGCACGCGCCACTTCTTCCACTGACCGCCCCGGCGTACCCCCGGTGGCCGCACCTCGTCCAGGGGTGCGGCCACCGTCGTGTCCGTCGTACGGAATCCGCTCGCCGCTCTGTTCTAATGACACGGCCGTGGCCAACCCACGGCCGTACCCATCCCAGCGGGAGCAGCCACCGTGCTTGAGCTGAACAAGAGTGGAACGGACGACCGGCCGGGGCCGGGCCACCTGCCCGCCCAGGACCCGGGGCCCGATGCCGCCCCGGCCACCCGCCCGGCCGGCGACGCCCCGAGTGCGGCCGGAGCCGCCGAACGCGTCCCCCTGCGCCCGTACCTCATCGCCGGCGCGATCCTGTGCGCGCTCTACTTCCTCTACTCGTACTTCCAGTACAGCCGCTTCGGATCACCCTCCTGGGACCTGGGCATCTTCGAGCAGGAGGTCCGGGCGTACGCCGGGTTCGACGCCCCGGTCGTCGACATCAAGGGCCCCGGATATCTGATCCTCGGCGACCACTTCTCGCCGATCGTGGCGCTGCTGGCACCGCTGTACTGGCTGTGGCCGTCGGCCGAGTCCCTGCTGTTCGCCCAGGCCGCGCTGTTCGCGCTGGGAGCGGTCATCGTCGGCCGCACCGCCCAGCAGCTTCTCGGCGGGCGCTCCGGGCTCTGCGTCACCGTCGCGTACGGGCTCTCCTGGGGGATCCAGGAAGCGGTCAAGGCCGACTTCCACGAGATCGCGTTCGCCGTACCGCTGCTGGCCCTCGTCTGCCGGGCCCTGCTCCTGGAGCGGTACACGGCCGCGCTCCTGTGGTCGCTCCCCCTGGTCCTCGTCAAGGAGGACCTGGGCGCCACCGTGGCGGTCGTCGGCTTCCTGCTCTTCGTGCACGGCCGCCGGCTCCAGGGCGCGCTGCTCGCCGCCTTCGGGGTCGCCGCCTTCGTCGTCACGCTCATGGTCCTCATCCCGGCGGCCAGCAGCGCGGGCACCTACGACTACTGGCAGAAGATCGACAAGAACGGCGAGCAGGACGTCTCGATGCTGGACTCCGTCCTCGGCGTCCTCAACTCCTCCGTCAAGATCGAGATGCTGGTCTTCCTGCTCGGCATCACCGCGTTCATGGCGCTGCGTTCACCGCTGACGCTGCTGATCGTGCCCACGCTCGGCTGGCGGCTGCTCTCGCAGGACAGCAACCACTGGGGCATGGTCTGGCACTACAGCGCGATCCTCATGCCGGTCCTCTTCCTCGCGCTGGCCGACGGCGTCCGCCGCAGCCGCGGTTCGGACCGGCCCTGGCTCGCCTCGTACGCGAAGGTCGCCGTGCCCGTCGCCGCCGCGATCGCCGTCGCGATGACCCAGCACCTGCCCCTGCGCGATCTGCTGCGCCCGGAGACCTACCGCACCGACGACGCCCGCAGCCAGGCCGCCCGGGCGGCGCTCGACGTCATCCCGGCCGGGGCGCGGGTCGAGACGGACATCACGCTGATGGCGCACCTCACCTCCGACCGCACCGTCTACTGGATCGGCGGAGCCCCGGGCACCGCACCCGACATCGTCGCCATCAACCTGGACTTCGGCTGGTCCCGCCCGATCCAGGACCCGGTGGCGTACGCCGAGCAGCTGCACCCCGAGGCGTCCTACCGGCTCAAGCACCAGGGCGGCAGCTTCGTGGTGATGGAGCGCACCTCACCGGAGCCGGCGGAGATCCCGGGCGTCCGGGGCGACTGACCGGGCGTCAGGGGTGGCCGACCGGGCGTCCGGGGTGGCTGGCAGCGGCCCCGGGCCCGTACGCGCGAACGCGAAGGCCGCACCCGTCCACCGGGTGCGGCCTTCGTACGCGCGAGGTGGCGCGGCGGATCAGTTGGCCTTGACGACCACCGACGAGCAGACCTTGTCCGCGAACGTCTGCTTCTTCGCGTCCCACAGCGGCCACAGCCAGCCGATGTAGCAGGCGATGCTGTCCAGGAAGTGGGCCAGGCGGCGCACGAAGGCCATGCCGAAGCCCAGCGGACGGCCGTCGGCCTCGCGCAGCAGGCGGATGCCCACGGCCTTCTTGCCGATCGTCTGGCCGGTGGTGCCCTCCTGGTACAGCTGCCAGATGGCCACGGCGAGGAGACCGATGAAGCCGATGACACCGAGGATCGCGCCGAACGAGTCGCCGACCCCACCACCGATGATGACCAGGATGTACGGGACCATCATGACGAGCCCGTCGACGATCAGCCCGCCGAAGCGCAGACCCCAATGGGCCAGCTCCGGCATGCCGCCCTGGCCCGGCTGCTGCGGGTAGCCGCCGCCGTAGGGCTGACCGGGCTGCTGCGGGTAGCCGGGCTGCTGGGGGTACCCCGGCTGCTGCTGCGGGTAGCCGTAGCCCTGCGGCGGGACACCCTGCGGAGCCTGCTGCGGGTAGCCGTAACCGGGCTGACCCTGCGGCGGGCCCTGGGGCGGCTGACCGGGCTGCTGCCCGTACGGGTTGTTCGGGTCGCCGAAGCTCATAAGGGGTGTTCCTTCAACAGACGTGTGGGGACGAGATGGCCACACGGAGGAAGGACATCGATCAGCGGCCCGCCCCCCGTACAACCGCGGCCCTCATCGTTATGAGCGAGACCCGTGTTTGTCCAGTCCGGGGCTTCCGACGTTGTGCAAGTGCAATGTCCGGTACGGGGGCGGCACCGGCAATTGGTATGCGGGCGGGGTCATCCGCGAGGATGGGGCCATGACTGCCCAGATTCTCGATGGCAAGGCCACCGCTGCCGCGATCAAAACCGATCTGACCGTCCGTGTGGCGGCTCTCAAGGCCCAGGGGATCACTCCCGGCCTCGGAACCCTGCTCGTCGGGGACGACCCGGGCAGCCGGTGGTACGTCAACGGCAAGCACCGTGACTGCGCCCAGGTCGGCATCGGCTCCATCCAGCGCGAACTTCCCGACACCGCCACGCAGGAGGAGATCGAGGACGTCGTCCGGGAGCTCAATGCCAACCCCGAGTGCACCGGTTACATCGTCCAGCTGCCGCTGCCCAAGGGCATCGACACCAACCGGGTCCTGGAGCTGATGGACCCGGCGAAGGACGCCGACGGGCTGCACCCGATGAGCCTCGGCCGTCTCGTCCTCAACGAGGCCGGCCCGTTGCCCTGCACCCCGCAGGGCGTCGTCCAGCTGCTGCGCGCGCACGGTGTGGAGATCAACGGGGCGCATGTCGTGGTCGTCGGACGCGGTGTCACCATCGGCCGGTCGATCCCGCTCCTGCTGACCCGCAAGTCGGAGAACGCCACGGTGACCCAGTGCCACACCGGCACCCGGGATCTCTCCTCCCACCTGCGGCAGGCCGACATCATCGTCGCCGCCGCCGGTGTGCAGCACCTGATCAAGCCGGAGGACGTGAAGCCGGGCGCGGCGGTGCTCGACGTCGGCGTCAGCCGGGACGCGGACGGCAAGATCGTCGGCGACGTGCACCCGGGGGTCCGCGAGGTGGCCGCCTGGGTCGCCCCGAACCCCGGGGGCGTCGGCCCGATGACCCGTGCGCAGCTGCTGGTCAACGTGGTCGAGGCCGCCGAGCTGGCCGCTGCCGAGGCCGCCGACGCCGCCGCCGCGACGAGCTGACGGCCGGATCCGGAGGGAACCTCATGGGTGCTGGTACGAGTCCGGCCGACCCCGCCCCCGCCGGCCGGGCGGCGGACGAGCCGCGCGAACCGGACGAGCGGGACGGGGCCGCCGGGTCCACCGAATCCACCGAATCCACCGGGGCCGCTGGACCGGACCAGGCCTCGGGCGTGGCCTCGGACCCGGCCCCGGACATGGACACGGAAACCGCCACGTCCGTATCCACGGACACGGATGCGGACACGGCTACGGCTATGGACACGGAGGAGGCCGAGGGCGCGGCCGGCGGGCGGCCCCGTCGGTCGCGGCGGTTCCCACGGTTCACCCGGGACACCGCCCGGCCGGAGGGCGGCGGCAGGGCGGCGTCCGGCGACGCGCCCGCTCCGGCCCGGCAGTGGCCGCTGCTCACCGTGCTCTGCGCGGCGGGCCTCGGCCTGCTGATCGTGGTGCTCGACCCGTTCGACCAGGCGTTCCGCATCGGCACGATCCTGATCGGCGGCGCGCTGATCGCCGGTGCCGTGCTGCGCTGGGTGGTGCCGTCGGTCGGGATGCTGGCGGTACGTTCCCGCTTCACCGACCTGGTCACGTACGGGCTGATGGGCACGCTGATCGTGCTGCTCGCGCTGGTCGCACAGCCCGCACCGTGGCTCGACGTCCCGATCCTGGAGGACGCGGTCCACTTCACGATCCGCTAGGGCCGTCCCGTCCCGATCAGCTCCGTGGTGCCCGTCCCTACCCCCGAGGAGGGACGGACACCACGACGGAGCGGGACAACCGGGCGACAGCCCCGGTATGCGGGGAGATGAGCGGCCTTGCCCCGTCCGGACTCCAGCGTCATGGACATGGATGACCGGAACAAGCGATCACTGTGGCCTGTGGCACGGAAGTGACCATTCCGGCACGGTGTGATCGCCGCGCAACGATGGCAGACTGGCACGGCGCACCGAGCGGCACGGAGCAGACGGAGCGGTGACCGGCGCGGTGTTCGGGGCGCGCGAGGACACGCACCTCGTCCCGGACGCTCCCGTGCGCCTCCTCGTCAGGAACCGACACCCTGGCTCCGTGCATCCTCCCGGGTGGTCCGGCTGACGTCCTCGCCGGACGGACAGCGGACGGGCCGGGGAACGCGCGGACCGGGGGCCGTCCGCGGCGGGGCACAGCAAGTACGTCCGGGGGAGATGAGGGGGGAACACACGATGCCTCGTTGGCAGGCACTGCCCGAAGAGCTCGACCCGCAGATCAGGGAGTCCGCCGGCCGGCTGCGCGGGCTCGTCGACCGCAGCGGGCTGGACCTCGACGCGGTGGCCGACCGCACGGGCTACAGCGTGACGTCCTGGGAGGGGTACCTCAACGGGAGGCTGCTCGCCCCGCGCGGAGCCGTCGTGGCCCTCGCCGAGGTGACGGGCACTCCGCAGCACCACCTCACGGCCGGCCACGGGCAGGGCGGCCCCGGGCCGGGCGGTCAGGCGACCGGCGCTCACGGCCCGGGCGGTTATGGGTCCGAGTGGTTCGGGCCGGACAGTCAGGCGACCGGCACTCACGGGCCTGACGGCCACGGGGCCGAAGCGTACGGGCCGGGCGGCCACGGGCCGGGCGGTCATGGGGCCGAGGCGTACAGGCCGGGCGGCCACGCGGCCGGCGCTCACGGGCCGGGCGGTTTCGGGGCCGAGGCGTACGGGCCGGACGGTCACGCGACCGACGCCCATGGGCCCGGCGACCGTGACACGGCGCGCCCGCCGTCCGTGCCCCACCAGCGCGGCAGCGCACCGGAGGCCCCCGGGACGCCGCACGGCGGTCGGCCGGCGGCCCGCAGCGCCGGGAGCAGGACCCCGGGGTTCCGCAGCCAGGGCGCCATGCTCGCCGTCGGGGCCGTCGGCGCCCTGATCGTCATGGCCGGCGCGGTGCTGCTCGCACCCGGCGACGACGGTGCCGAGGCCACCCCGCCCCCGTCGGCGACCCCCACCGCGATCGCTCCGGAGCTGCCCGCGGGCGTCGGATGCAGCGGCGCGGACTGCGTCGGGCAGGACCCCGAGGCGATGGGCTGCGGCGGCGAGTTCGCCCGTACGGTCGCCGGCGCCGTGGTCGGCGGCAGCAAGGTCGAGGTCCGCTACAGCGAGGTCTGCGCCGCCGCCTGGGCCCGGCTCACCGAGGCGGCCGTCGGCGACACCGTGCGGATCACCGGGAGCGCCGACGGGCAGGACGGGGAGGTCATGGGGGACACCGCCGCGTACACCCCGATGGTCGCGGTGAAGAAGGCGTCCGACGCGAAGGCCTGCGCGACGCTCACCTCCGGTACGAAGGGGTGCACCGGCCCGGGCGAGTGACGACGGCGCCGGACGCCCCGCCCGGGGCGTCCCGCCGCCCCCGCCGCCCCCCGGCGGGGCCCCCTCGCCCCCGCCGCGCCCCGCCGCCCCCGCATGCGCTGCGTGACCGGTTGTGTGCGGTGCCACAGGGGGGCGGGCGGCCCGGCCCGGCCGGGTCCGATAGCCTGACCGCTGGATATCTCTTCACGTCAAGATTCGTCGGGGCGCGGAGGGTGTCCAGCACCAGGGTCCGGCACCAGGGGCCGGGACCCCCACCGCCAGCTGTCTAAACGGAGACCGCCATGACCCGCACTCCCGTGAATGTCACCGTCACCGGCGCGGCCGGCCAGATCGGCTACGCGCTGCTCTTCCGCATCGCCTCCGGCCACCTGCTCGGCCCGGACGTGCCGGTCAACCTGCGCCTCCTGGAGATCCCGCAGGGCCTCAAGGCCGCCGAGGGCACCGCGATGGAGCTCGACGACTGCGCCTTCCCGCTGCTGCGGGGCATCGAGATCACCGACGACCCGAACGTCGGCTTCGCCGGTGCGAACGTCGCGCTGCTCGTCGGCGCCCGCCCGCGCACCAAGGGCATGGAGCGCGGTGACCTGCTCGCCGCCAACGGCGGCATCTTCAAGCCGCAGGGCAAGGCCATCAACGACCACGCCGCGGACGACATCAAGGTCCTCGTCGTCGGCAACCCGGCCAACACCAACGCGCTCATCGCGCAGGCCGCCGCCCCGGACGTACCGGCCGAGCGCTTCACCGCGATGACCCGCCTGGACCACAACCGCGCGATCTCGCAGCTGGCCGCCAAGACCGGCGCCGCCGTCTCCGACATCAAGAAGCTGACGATCTGGGGCAACCACTCGGCCACCCAGTACCCGGACATCTTCCACGCGGAGATCGCCGGCAAGAACGCGGCCGAGGTCGTCAACGACGAGGTGTGGCTGGCCGACACCTTCATCCCGACCGTCGCCAAGCGCGGCGCCGCGATCATCGAGGCCCGTGGCGCGTCCTCGGCCGCCTCGGCCGCCAACGCCGCCATCGACCACGTGCACACCTGGGTCAACGGCACCGCCGCCGGCGACTGGACCTCGATGGGCATCCCGTCGGACGGCTCCTACGGTGTCCCCGAGGGCATCATCTCCTCGTTCCCGGTCACCACGAAGAACGGTGTCTACGAGATCGTCCAGGGCCTGGACATCAACGAGTTCTCCCGTACGCGCATCGACGCGTCGGTCAAGGAGCTCACCGAGGAGCGCGACGCGGTCCGCGAGCTGGGTCTCATCTGACCCGCACCCGAGCCTCGTCGAGCGCCCCCGGCAGCTGCTGCCGGGGGCGCTCGCGCATGCTCTCCGCAGGGCCCTCGGTCAGCCCTTGTGGTCGCCCGGCGTGTAGTGGCCGGGCCCCAGACGGCCCGTGACACCGAAGCGGTTCCAGGAGTTGATCACGCTGATCGAGGCGATCAGCCGGGCCAGTTCGGTCTCCTCGAAGTGCTTCTCGGCCTCCGCGTACACCTCGTCCGGGACGAAACCGTCGGTCAGGACGGTGACCGCCTCGGTCAGGGCGAGCGCCGCCAGCTCCTTCGCGGTGTAGAAGTGCCGCGACTCCCTCCACGCGCTGAGCTGGACGATCCGCTCGACGGACTCGCCCGCCGCCAGCGCGTCCTTGCTGTGCATGTCCAGGCAGAACGCGCAGTGGTTGAGCTGCGAGGCCCGGATCTTCACCAGCTCGACCAGGACGGGGTCCAGGCCTTCGCGGGCGGCGGTGTCCAGCCGGACCAGCGCCTTGTAGACGTCGGGGAGGAGCCGGGAGACGGAGATCCGGGGCGGGTGCTCCGGGGCGAGGGCGGCCGGGGCGTGGTGGTGGGCGTGCGACGTGGTCATGAGGACGACGCTACGGCCCCCGGTGGCACCTCGGTATGGTCCATTGGCATGACGAATTCCTGGGCCACTTTCGGTGCGGACCTGCATCTGGAACCGGTCGGCCGGGGGCTGCGCGCCGGGCTGATGGCCGCGCTGCGGGAGGCGGTGCGCACCGGCCGGCTGACGCCCGGCACCCGGCTGCCGTCCTCCCGGGTGCTCGCCGCCGACCTGGGCGTCGCCCGCAACACCGTCGCCGACGCCTACGCCGAACTGGTCGCCGAGGGCTGGCTCACCGCCCGGCAGGGCTCGGGGACCCGGGTCGCCCAGCGGTCGGCGCCGCGCCGGACGGGCCCGGCGGTGGCCGCCCCCGCCCGGCCGGCGCGGCCGGGGGCCGGGTACAACCTGAAGCCCGGCTCCCCGGACCTGTCCGCCTTCCCGCGCTCGGCCTGGCTCAGGGCGGCCCGCAAAGCGCTCACCGCCGCGCCCGACGAGGCGTTCGGCTACGTCGACCCGTACGGCCGCGTCGAGCTGCGGACCGTGCTGGCCGAGTACCTGGCGCGGGCGCGCGGCGTCCACGCCGACCCGGAGCGCATCGTGATCTGCTCCGGCTTCGCCCACGGGCTGACGCTGCTGGGCCGGGCGCTGCGCCGGCGCCGGGTCCGGGACGTCGCCGTCGAGTCGTACGGCCTCGACCTCCACAGAGACCTTCTCACCGAGGCCGGGCTGCGCACCCCGTGCCTGCCCCTGGACGAGCACGGGTCCCGGACCGGCGAGCTGTCCGCGATGCGCGGCGCGGGCGCGGTCCTGCTGACTCCGGCGCACCAGTTCCCCACCGGCGTACCGCTGCACCCGGACCGGCGGGCCACCGTCGTCGACTGGGCCCGGTCCACCGGCGGGCTGATCCTGGAGGACGACTACGACGGGGAGCTCCGGTACGACCGGCAGCCGGTGGGCGCGCTCCAGGGCCTCGACCCGGAGCGGGTCGTCCATCTCGGCACCGTCAGCAAGTCGCTGGCCCCGGGGCTGCGCCTCGGCTGGATGGTGCTGCCCCGGAGCCTGGTCGGGGAAGTGGTGGCGGTCAAGGGCGTGTCCGACTGGATGTGCGGCTCCCCCGACCAGCTGACGCTCGCGGAGTTCATCGCCTCGGGGGCGTACGACCGGCATGTGCGCTCCATGCGGCTGCGCTACCGACGCCGCCGCGACGAGCTCGTCGCGGCGCTCGCCGACCGCGCGCCGGGCACCGAGGTCAGCGGCATCGCGGCGGGGCTGCACGCGGTCCTCGGGCTCCCGGCGGGTGCCGAGCGTTCGGTGATCCAGGCGGCGGCGTTCCAGGGGCTGGCGCTGGAGGGCCTCGCGCGCTACCGCCACCCGGACGCCCCGGCCGCCCGCGACGCCCTGGTGATCGGCTACGGCTCCCCGTCGGAGAGCGCCTGGGCGGGCACGCTCGACGCCCTGTGCCGGGTGCTGCCGTGAGGGCAAGGTTCCGAACGGGCCATCACTCCCACTAATCTGACAAGAGGTCCGGTGGCGGAAAAGGGTCGCCGGATGCGATCGCACACCACGGGGGAGAACCGAACATGGCCATACGAAGGCTGAGGTCGAGCACGGTCGTGCTCGGCGGCATGGGGCTGCTCGCCCTGACGATCACGTCCTGCGGCTCGGAGCCGGACAAGCGCTGCGCCGACCGGACGACCCGCGAGACCCTGCCCAGTTACGAGTGCCGGGGCGGCAGCGGCGGCACGGGCGGTTCCGGCGGGGGCCGGGGCTCGTACTACTACGGCGGCAGCACCAGCAGCTACGACGGCAAGGTCCAGGGCGGCAGCTTCGACAAGTCGGCGGTCGACCGCGGCGGCTTCGGCTGCTCCAAGACCGGCGGGGGCTGAGCGCGATGGAGCGCCGCACGACCGAGCCGCGCCCCGGCTGGCAGGAGACCGTCGAGTCGCAGGGCGTCGTCTACCCGCTCACCCGCTACCCGGACGACTCGCTGCGTCCGTACTGGGACGAGAGCGCCTACTACGTCTTCTCGCTGCCCGAGGTCGAGGCGCTGGAGGAGACCGTCGAGGAACTGCACAGGATGTGCCTGGCCGCCGCCGCGCACATCGTCGAGCGGGACCGCTTCGCCGACCTCGGCATCACCGACCCCCGACTCGCCGCGCTGGTCGCCGAGTCCTGGCGCCGGCGCGCCGAACTGCCGTCCGTGTACGGGCGGTTCGACCTGCGCTACGACGGCAGCGGCCCGGCGAAGATGCTGGAGTACAACGCCGACACCCCGACCTCGCTGGTGGAGGCCGCGAGCGCGCAGTGGTTCTGGATGGAGGACCGGTTCCCCGGGGCCGACCAGTGGAACTCCCTGCACGAGCGGCTGGTCGACGCCTGGAAGCGGCAGGCGCCCCTGCTGCCGCCCGGGCCGCTGCACTTCGTCCACTCCGACGGCGACGAGGCGGGCGAGGACCTGATGACGGTCGCGTATCTGCGCGAGACCGCCCAGCAGGCCGGGCTCGACACCGAGGCGCTGTCCGTCGAGGAGATCGGCTGGGACCGGCTGTCGGGCCGGTTCGTCGACGACCGGCTGCGGTTCATCCGCAGCTGCTTCAAGCTCTACCCCTGGGAGTGGCTGGCCACGGACCGCTTCGGCCCGCAGGTGCTGGACACCCTCGACAACGGCGGCGGCTCCGGCACCACCTGCTGGATCGAGCCCGCCTGGAAGATGCTCCTCTCCAACAAGGCGCTGCTCGCGATCCTCTGGGAGCTGTACCCCGGCCACCCGAACCTGCTGCCCGCGTATCTCGACGGGCCGCGCGAGCTGGCCGGGCCGGGCGGGGCCGGATACGTGTCCAAGCCGCTGCTCGGCCGCGAGGGCGCCGGCGTCGAGCTGCACGGCCCCGGCTCCCCGCCCGTGTCGCGCGACGAGCCGTGCTGCTACCAGGAGGTGGCCCCGCTGCCCGACTTCGACGGCAACCGGGTGGTGCTCGGCGCGTGGGTCGTCGAGGACGAGGCGGCGGGGCTCGGCATCCGGGAGTCGGCGGGGCCGGTCACGGACGAGTACGCCCGCTTCCTGCCCCACGTCATCCTCTGAGGCCCAGGCCCAGGCCCAGGCCCAGGCCCAGGGACAGGGCCGGGCCCGAGGACAGGGCCGGGCAGGGGGGGGCGGGTCCCCTGTGTCCGGCCTCCCGGGCCCTCGGCCCTCGGCCCCCGCCTCCCGGGCCCTCGGCCCTCGGCCCCCGCCTCCCGGCCCCGGGCCCTCGGCCCCCGCCTCCCGGCCCCGGGCCCCGCCCCCCTCAGCCCGGGTCTCAGGCGCTCAGCACCGACCGCAGCCGGTCCAGACCCCAGTCCAGGTCCTCCTTGCTGATCACCAGCGGCGGAGCGATCCGGATCGTGGAGCCGTGGGTGTCCTTCACCAGCACCCCCAGCTCCATCAGCTTCTCGGAGATCTCCCGGCCGGTGCCCAGCGCCGGAGCGATGTCGACGCCCGCCCACAGACCCCGGCCGCGCACCGACTCCACCGCGCCGCCGCCCGCCAACAGGCCCAGCTCCCGGTGCAGATGGTCGCCCAGCTCGGCCGCCCGCTGCTGGTACTCGCCGGTCCGCAGCATCGCGATCACCTCCAGCGCCACCGCGCAGGCCAGCGGGTTCCCGCCGAACGTGGAGCCGTGCTCGCCGGGCCGGAACACGCCGAGCACCGCAGCGGAGGAGACCACCGCGGAGACCGGCACCACCCCGCCGCCCAGCGCCTTGCCGAGCACGTACATGTCCGGCACCACGCCCTCGTGGTCCAGCGCGAACGTCTTCCCCGTACGCCCCAGGCCCGACTGGATCTCGTCCGCGATGAACAGGACGTTCCGCTCGCGGGTCAGCTCCCGTACGCCGGGGAGATAGCCGGCCGGCGGCACCAGCACCCCGGCCTCGCCCTGGACCGGCTCGATCAGCACCGCCACGGTGTTCTCGGTCATCGCCTCCCGCATCGCGGTGAGGTCCCCGTACGGGACGATCTCGAAGCCGGGGGTGTACGGGCCGAAGTCGGCCCGGGCCTCCGGGTCGGTGGAGAAGCTGACGATCGTGGTCGTGCGGCCGTGGAAGTTGTCCGAGGCCACGATGATCTTCGCCATGCCGTCCGGCACGCCCTTGACCCGGTAGCCCCACTTGCGGGCGGTCTTCACCGCGGTCTCCACGGCCTCCGCCCCGGTGTTCATCGGCAGCACCGTCTCCATGCCGCACAGCGCCGCCAGCTCCGTACAGAAGTCGGCGAACCGGTCGTGGTGGAAGGCCCGGGACGTCAGGGTCACCCGGTCCAGCTGGGCCTTGGCCGCGTCGATGAGCCGACGGTTGCCGTGGCCGAAATTGAGCGCCGAGTACCCGGCGAGCAGATCGAGGTACCGGCGGCCCTCGACATCCGTCATCCAGGCGCCCTCCGCCGAGGCCACGACGACCGGCAACGGGTGGTAGTTGTGCGCGCTGTGCGCCTCGGCGGAGGCGATGGCAGTTTCCGTGGTCGACACGGGATCTCCGTTCGTCGTGCGGCGTGGGCGGGGGGTCGTGCCCACTTTGTATCGTCGGTCGGAACCCGCGCCGGGAAACCTCTCTCACCCGGCGCGCCCGCCGTCGCACGCCGGGCGGCCGGAATGCGCGGTTCGTCTCAGGCGCGTGCTCCCGTGCTCCGGGCCCGGGGCCCTCCCCGCCCCGCACCGGCTGCCGGAGATCGCCCCCGTACCTGAGACAATGGGGCCATGGCCTCTGACCTCCCCACCGACCAGCCGCAGACGGGCCGCACCGGTGCGGCCGCCCGTCCGCGCGTGCTCTCCGGGATCCAGCCCACCGCGGGCTCGTTCCACCTCGGCAACTACCTGGGCGCGGTACGCCAGTGGGTGGCCCTGCAGGAGACCCACGACGCCTTCTACATGGTCGTGGATCTGCACGCGATCACGATCCCGCAGGACCCCGCCGAGCTGCGGGCCAACACCCGGCTCGCCGTGGCGCAGCTGCTGGCGGCCGGGGTGGACCCGGAGCGGTGCACGCTCTTCGTCCAGAGCCATGTGCCCGAGCACGCCCAGCTCGGCTGGGTGATGAACTGCCTCACGGGCTTCGGCGAGGCCTCCCGGATGACGCAGTTCAAGGACAAGTCCGCCAAGCAGGGCACGGACCGGGCCACCGTCGGCCTCTTCACCTACCCCGTGCTCCAGGTCGCGGACATCCTGCTCTACCAGGCGAACCAGGTCCCGGTGGGCGAGGACCAGCGCCAGCACATCGAGCTGACCCGCGACCTCGCCGAGCGGTTCAACGGCCGGTACGGACAGACGTTCACTGTCCCCGCGCCGTACATCCTCAAGGAGACGGCGAAGATCTTCGACCTCCAGGACCCGGCGGTCAAGATGAGCAAGTCGGCCTCCACGCCGAAGGGCCTCATCAACCTGCTCGACGACCCGAAGGCCACGGCGAAGAAGGTGAAGAGCGCTGTCACCGACACCGACACGGTGATCCGCTTCGACGTCGAGAAGAAGCCCGGCGTCAGCAACCTGCTCTCGATTCTCTCCACCCTCTCCGGCAGCCCCGTCGAGGACCTGGAACGGGCGTACGAGGGCAAGGGCTACGGTGCGCTGAAGACCGATCTGGCCGAGGCCATGGTGGAATTCGTCACTCCTTTCCG
The DNA here is from genome assembly GCF_028622875.1 of Streptomyces sp. MMBL 11-1. Classification (NCBI taxonomy): domain Bacteria; kingdom Bacillati; phylum Actinomycetota; class Actinomycetes; order Kitasatosporales; family Streptomycetaceae; genus Streptomyces; species Streptomyces sp. MMBL 11-1. The sequence goes on from NZ_CP117709.1 coordinate 4,985,151, forward strand.
GGCCCGCACCCAGCAGTATCTGGACGACCCGGAGACGCTGGATGCCATCCTTGCCAAGGGAGCGGAGAAGGCCAGGGCCGTCGCCGCGGAGACTCTGGCACAGACGTACGACCGGATGGGCTTCCTGCCCGCGAAGCACTGAGTCCAAGGACCCTGGCGAGATCATGGCCCCAGGGGTCACACTTGCGGCGGCGGAACGCGTGGGCCGGAAACCCGGCCCACGCGGCATGACCGGAAATCGACCATCGACGGTGGAGGAGAACGACGTGGGGACCGTAACGCTCGGCGTTTCGATCGCGGTCCCGGAGCCCTACGGCAGCCTGCTCCAGGACCGCCGCGCGAGCTTCGGGGACCCTGCCGCCTTCGGCATTCCCACCCACGTCACCCTGCTCCCGCCGACCGAGGTGCAGTCGGCCGACCTCCCGGCGATCGAGGCGCACCTCGACAGGATCGCCACGGCCGGCCGCCCCTTCCCGATGCGACTGTCCGGCACGGGCACCTTCCGCCCGCTGTCGCCGGTCGTCTTCGTCCAGGTCGCCGCGGGCGCCTCGGCCTGCTCCTGGCTCCAGAAGCGGGTACGGGACGCCTCCGGCCCCCTGGTGCGCGAGCTCCAGTTCCCGTACCACCCGCACGTCACCGTGGCCCACGGCATCGCCGAGGAAGCCATGGACCGGGCCTACCAGGAGCTCGCGGACTACGAGGCCGCCTGGACCTGCGGATCCTTCGCGCTGTACGAGCAGGGCCCGGACGCCGTCTGGCGCAAGATCAGGGACTTCCCGTTCGGCGGGGGCGGCGGGGCTCCAGTGGTCCCCGCCCAGGGCGGCTGCGCGGCCGACGCCCCGTCGACGCCGTCGCTGCGGCCCTGAGCACCCGGGGCCGCACACCTAGGTCCTGTCGCCAAACTGCCGACTGCCGCCCTACGGGCGACGACGGCAGTTTGACGACAGGACCTAGAGCGGCAGCCGACGGAACAGCGGGCGCGGGACGTGCCGCAGCGCCGCCATCACCGCCCGGAGCGAACCGGGCACCCACACGGTCTCCGAGCGCCGCCGCAGCCCCGTGACGATCGCCTCCGCGACCTCCTCCGGGCCGGTCGCGAACGGCTGCTCCGGCCGCCCCGCCGTGGCCCGGGTCCGGACGAAGCCGGGGCGGACGACCATCACCTGCACCCCGGTCCCCTGAAGCGCGTCGCCGAGCCCCTGCGCGAACGCGTCGAGGCCCGCCTTGCTGGAGCCGTAGATGAAGTCCGCGCGCCGGGCGCGCTCCCCGGCCACCGAGGACAGCACCACCAGCGAACCGTGCCCCTGCGCCTGCAGTGCGCCGGCGCACACCAGCCCGGCGGAGACCGCCCCCGTGTAGTTGGTCTGGGCGACCCGGACCGCGGCCATCGGCTCCTCCTCGTCCCGGGCCTGATCGCCGAGGACTCCGAACGCCATCAGCACCACGTCGACGTCGCCCTCCGCGAAGACCTTGCCGAGGACGACCTCGTGGGAGGCGGAGTCCAGCGCGTCGAAGTCGACGGTCCGCACCTCCGCCCCCCGGCCGCGCAGCTCGGCGGCGGCCGACTCCAGGGCCGGGGAGGGGCGGCCGGCCAGCCAGACCCGGCGGGTGCGCAGGGCGATCAGCCGGCGCGCCGTGGCCAGGGCGATCTCGGAGGTGCCGCCGAGGACGAGCAGGGACTGGGGGGCGCCGAAGGCATCCTTCACGGAGAAACTCCTGGTCGGTCGAGGTGGAGGGGCGGGAGAAAGAGGCTTACAGCCCGAGGCGGCGCGACAGGTCGGAGCGGAACGCCTCCGTCGGGTCCAGCCGCGCCCGCAGCTCCCGGAAGTCCGCGAGACCCGGGTACATCGAGGCCGCCGTCTCCGGCCGCATCCGGGAGTCCTTCGCCAGGCAGACCCGGCCACCGGCGGCGGCCACCTCCTCGTCGACGTCGTCCAGGAAGCGGGCCAGGCCGGGCAGGGCCGCGGGCAGATCCAGGGCCAGGGACCAGCCGGGCGCGGCGAACGACAGCGGGCCGGGGTCCGCCGCCCCGAACCGCTGGAGCACGGCCCGCACGGCGGGGCTCCGGCGCGCCGCGATCCGCCGTACGACCCGGTGGAGGGTCTCCTCCTGGCCGTACCCGAGGGCGAACCGGTACCGCACCAGGCCGCCCCGGCCGTACAGCAGGTTCGCCTCCGGGAAGGCGTCCGGGGCGTGGAAGAACGCGGGGACCGGCCGCAGCTCACCGGTCCGCGCGCGGGATGCGCCGCGGTAGCGCACCTCGTTGTACAGGGCGGCCGAGGCCGGGCCGAGCAGCCCACCCGGCACCGGCGGGAAGCCGGCGAGCCGGAACCCTCCCCGGGCCCCTCCGGAGCGCGAGGAGTGCACAGTGCGCTCCGCGTGCGCCGGGCTCATGTCGGGGGTCGCATGCTCCCCCCGGGTGAGGATCCCGCGTCCGGTCGCCCGGCCCCGGGCCATCAGGTCGACCCAGGCGGAGGCGTACGGCAGCCGGTCGCCGCCCGAGGTGAAGCGGGCCAGCAGATCGTCCAGGTCCCCGGCGCGCTCGGTGGAGACGGACATCAACCCGGTCGCCACGCGCCGGAGGCGCAGGGTGGCGCCCAGGATCACCCCGGTCAGCCCCAGACCCCCGGCGGTCGCGTCGAAGAGGGCGGTGCCGGGCAGTACCGTACGCACCTCGCCCTCGGCGGTGAGCAGCTCCAGGGCGCTCACATGCCGGGCGAACGAGCCCGAGCGGCGGTGGTCGAGGCCGGGCAGATCGGAGCCGATCGCCCCGCCGACCGTCACCCTGCCGGTCCCGGGCACGACCGGCGGGAGCCAGCCGAGCGGCAGCAGCACCCGCAGCAGACGCTCCAGGCTCACCCCGGCGTCGCAGCGCACCACACCCGCGACGGCGTCGACCCCGCCGACCCGGGCCAGGCCCGTCAGGTCGAGCACCGAGCCGCCCGCGTTCTGCGCCGCGTCGCCGGGCGACCGCCCCAGCCCGCGCGCGATGACACCCCGGGGCCCGCGCCCCCGGACGACGGCGGCCGCCTCCTCGTGGGTACGGGGGCGAAACCGCACGGCGGTCGTCGGGGCGGTGCGGCCCCAGCCGGTCAAGGACACCGTGTCGACGGACATGAGGGTGACCGTATCGTCCGGGAAATCCCCTTCGCGGCATTGGTGAATTCGCTCACCGGAACGGGTGATGGAGCGAGTGTCAGCGAAGCGTGACGGAGTTCCGCCGGACGGGTCCGGGAGAGTCCGGGGCGGGCCGTCGGTGTTCCGGGCCCAGGAGGGTACGCGTGAGGTCATGGACTGGCTGAAGAAACTCCCGGTGATCGGGCCCCTGGTCGCCCGGCTGATGGAGACGCACGTGTGGCGTTCGTACGAGCGGCTGGACCGGGTCCACTGGGCCAGGCTCGCGGCGGCGATCACCTTCATCAGCTTCCTGGCCCTCTTCCCGCTGATCGCGGTCGGCGCTGCCGTCGCCGCCGCCCTGCTCAGCGACAAGCAGCTCGACACCATCAAGGAGAAGCTCGCCGACCAGGTGCCCGGCATCTCCGACCAGCTGGGCATCGACGGGCTGGTCGCCAACGCGGGCACGGTCGGCCTGGTGGCCGGCGCGCTGCTGTTGTTCACGGGCATCGGCTGGGTCGGCTCGATGCGGGAGTGCCTGCGCGCGGTCTGGGAGCTGGACGACGTCCAGGAGGCCAACCCCGTCGTCGCCAAGGTGAAGGACGCCGTGCTGCTGGTCGGCCTCGGCGGCGCGGCGCTCGCCACCCTGGCGGTCTCCACCATCGGCTCGACGGCGGTCGGCTGGACCGCCGACCTGATCGGCATCCCCGAGGACGGGGCCGGCGGCATCCTGCTGCGGGTGGCCGCCCTGGCGGTCGCGGTCGCCGCCGGTTTCCTGCTGCTGCTCTACCTGCTGACGCTGCTGCCCGGGGTGGAGCCGCCCCGGCGGCGGCTGGTGGTCGCGGCCCTGCTCGGGGCGGTCGGCTTCGAACTGCTCAAGCTGCTGCTCGGCAGCTACATGCGGGAGGTCGCGGGCAAGAGCATGTACGGCGCGTTCGGCGTGCCGATCGCGCTGCTCCTGTGGATCAACTTCACCGCGAAGCTGCTGCTGTTCTGCGCCGCCTGGACGGCGACCGGCAGCAAGGACGAGGAGGCCGGCGAAGACACCGGCCAGGACCCCGGCGCGGACGGTGCCGGCGCGGACGGTGCCGGCGCTGACGCTCCCGGCCCGGGTGGAGCCGCCACGGAGTCCGGCGGCTCCACCCGGGTCTGAGGGCTGTCCCGCCGAGCCCGCCCTCCGGGCGGACGGCGCTCCTTCCGGAACGCCCTATGACTTGTCGGTCGGGGCGGCCGAGGCCGTCGGCTCGGCCGGCTCGGCGGTGCCGGCCGGGCCGGCCTCCGGCGGGGTGCGGCGGGCCAGGCCGGTCAGCGGCCAGCGACGGTTGACGAGGAACACCCCGCCGGCCAGGAACACCAGCAGCCCGCCGATGATCGCCAGGACGACCCCGACCCCGCTGGAACCGTTCGAGGCCGCCGACGCGTGCGCGGCCTCCGCCTGTCCGCCCGAGCCCTGGTCGGCTCCGGCGGCGGGCTTCGCCGCACCCTTGCCGCCGGTGCCGGTGCCGGTGCCGGTGTCCACGGACTTCGGTGGCACCAGCTCGCCGACGGGCGTCACCTTGCCGCTCGCGGCGAAGCCCCAGTCGAGCAGGCTCGCGGCCTCCTTGTAGACGGCGTGGCTCTCCTCCGCCGACGGATTCATGACCGTGACCAGCAGGACCTTGCCGTTGCGCTCGGCGACGCCGGTGAACGTGTTGCCCGCGTGGGTGGTGTAGCCGTTCTTGACGCCCGCGATGCCCTGGTACGGTTCCACGCCGATGTCGCCGGTGATCAGCCGGTTGGTGTTCTGGATCTCGAAGGAGCCACGCTTCTTCCCCTTCTTCTCCTCGCCCGGGAAGTCGGCCGACGCGGTCGCCGCGTACTCGCGGAAGTCCTTCTTCTGGAGTCCGCTGCGGGCGATCAGGGTCAGGTCGTAGGCGCTGGAGACCTGGCGCGGGGCGTCGTACCCGTCCGGCGAGACCACCCGGGTGTCCAGGGCCTGGAGCTCCTCGGCGTGCTTCTGCATCGCGGCCACCGTCTTCGGGATGCCGCCGTACATCTCCGACAGGACGTGCACCGCGTCGTTGCCCGACCGCAGGAACACCCCGAGCCACAGGTCGTGGACCGTGTAGGTGTGGTCCTCCTTGATCCCGACCAGGCTGCTGCCCTCGCCGACCCCGGACAGCTCACCTTCCGTCACCTTGTGGGTCAGGGTGGTGGGCTGGAGCGCGGGCAGGACGGTGTCCGCGAAGAGCATCTTCATGGTGGAGGCGGGCGGCAGCCGCCAGTGCGAGTTGTGCGCCGCCAGAACGTCCCCGTTCTCCGCGTCCGCGACGATCCAGGACCGGCCGGTCAGCGCCTTGGGCAGCACCGGTGCCCCCGGGCCCAGATTGACCTGGGTACCGGCCCTGCCGAGCTGCTCCCCACCGAGGCTGGACATCGTGCTCGGCGGCTTGGGCTGTTTGTCGTCGCTCTTGTCCTTGTCGGCCGCCGTGGCGGGACTCAGGACGAAACCGGACAACAAGGCGGCGGATGTGACCGTGAGGGCGATCTTTTTCAGAGCTGGCACGGTCGGAAACGTACAGGGCGAAGGTGTGGATGCGGACCCGGACCGGCTGACCCGCCGCAGGGAACGCCGGGACGGCCCTGTTCGGACGCCACCCCGGGAGAGGGAGCCGGGCGGCGGCGGCGATACTGGACCCATGAAGCTCAGCCGCCGCGTGTCCTGGTTCCTGCTCGCGTTCGGGGTGTGGAGCTGGTTCATCTGGATCACTTTCGTCAAGAACCTGTGGCAGGACGGCAGCGGGCTCGCCTTCGACGACGCGGGCGAACCGACCGGGTACTTCTGGGTGCACCTGCTGCTCGCCATCACGTCCTTTTCTCTGGGGACGGCGGTCGGCGTGATCGGGTTGCGCGGAGTCCGGGCTTTGCGCGACGACCGCGCATGACGACGGGAACATGGGGGAGCTCGGATGGCTGCAGTGGTCTTCGCTCTGATGGGGCTCGTGGTGCTGGTGCTGCTCGGCACCGTGCACCGGTATCTGTGGCGCCGCTTCGTCGGTGACACGACGGCGCCGGGCAGCCCGCTGCGCCGGGTGGGCACCGTCGCGGCCTTCGTCCTGCCCCTGCTGAGCGTCGGCGCGATGATGTCCGGCCGGGTGGGTGCCCCCTTCTGGCTCCAGCAGGTGCTGGCCTGGCCGGGCTTCCTGTGGCTCGCCTGTCTGCTCTACCTGACGCTGGCGCTGCTCGTGGGCGAGGTCGTACGTCCGGTTCTCCTGCGGGTCCTCGCCCGGCGCGACGGGGCGAGGCCGGGGGGCGATGCCCGGACCGTTCCGGAGCCGGCCGCGGCGGCCCCGGTGGAAGGAAACGGAAGCGGAACCGGAACCCCCGCCGACGTCCCGGGCGAGCCCCGCCCCCGTACCGAAGAACTGGTGCCGTCCGGCCCGGCCGGGGCCTCCGCCCGATCGGAAGCGGCCGGGAATGCGGCACCGGCCCCCGTGACGGGGACGGAAAGGGAACGGGAAGCGGAACCGGCCGCCGAAGACCCGGCCGCCCCGGCCACCTCGACCACCGCCCCCGCCATCACCCCTGCCGCCGCGCCCGGTCCTGCCTCGGCGCCGGCTCCTGCCTCCGTGGCTGTCTCCGCCCTCGCGCCCGGCCCTGCCTCGGCTTCTGTCTCCGCGCCGGCTCCCGCCATCGGCCCCTCCCGGCGGCTCTTCGTCTCCCGGGTCGTCGGCGGCGCGGCGGCCGCCGCCGGACTCGCCACCGTCGGGTACGGCGCGTACGGCGTGCTGCGCGGGCCCAGCGTCCGGCGGATCACCGTCCCGCTGGCCAAACTGCCCCGCGCCGCCCACGGCTTCCGGATCGCCGTGGTCAGCGACATCCACATCGGCCCGATCCTCGGCCGCGCCCATACCCGCCGGATCGTCGACACGATCAACGCGACCTCGCCCGACCTGGTCGCCGTCGTCGGCGACCTCGTCGACGGGTCCGTCGCGGACCTGGGCTCCGCCGCCGAACCGCTGGCCGCCCTGCGCGCCCGGCACGGCAGCTTCTTCGTCACCGGCAACCACGAGTACTTCTCCGGTGCCGAACAGTGGGTCGACCACGTCCGCGAGCTGGGCCTGCACCCCTTGGAGAACGCCCGGGTCGAGATCGAGGGCTTCGACCTCGCCGGCGTCAACGACATCGCGGGCGAGACCGAGGGGCAGGGCCCCGACTTCGCCCGCGCGCTGGGCGACCGGGACCGCGGCCGGGCCGCCGTCCTCCTCGCCCACCAGCCCGTCGTCATCCACGACGCCGTCGAGCACGGTGTCGACCTCCAGCTCTCCGGCCACACCCACGGCGGACAGCTCTGGCCCGGCAACTTCCTCGCCGAGCTGGCCAACCCCACCGTCGACGGACTCGAACGCTACGGCGACACCCAGCTCTTCGTCTCGCGCGGCGCGGGCGCCTGGGGCCCGCCGGTCCGGGTGGGCGCCCCCTCCGACATCACCGTCGTGGAGCTGGCGTCCCGTCAGGCGTAGTTCCGTTGCGGGTGCGACGGTCCGGGAGCCCCGGACCGACATCATGAAATCCACACCGAAGAGTCACCGTCAGCTACGGAAACGCGCAGGCAGGAGGCAGGAAACAGCCTTTTCGGACAGGGTTTCGGGTGCGTGTCCAATAAAAGGCTGTGAGAGCCCCATTTACTCTTCCAGATGTGAAAATCGTGTGATTGGGTAAGCGCGAACATGCGGCGATGTGCGCGTCACAAACGCGACCGCCGAGGTGGGGCTGGTAAGGGAGAGCACGGCAATGCGGTCGGTCCGGGTACGGATTCTCGCGATTCTCGCGGTTTTGGTCATAGCGGGCGTCGGCGCCTGGCAGCTGCTCCCGTCCGGGGAGGCGAAGACCGATGCGATCACTGTCGGGACATCGGACGTCGTCACCTCCCTCGACCCGGCCGGCGCGTACGACGCGGGTTCCTGGGCGATCTACAGCAACATCTACCAGTCGCTGATGACCTTCAAGCCCGGTGCGGTCACGCCGGAACCGGACGCCGCCGAGAGTTGCGGGTTCGTCGGGCAGAAGCTCCAGACGTACCAGTGCAAGCTCCGTGACGACCTGACCTTCTCCAACGGCCGCAAGATCACCGCCGAGGACGTCAAGCACTCCTTCGACCGGATCTTCACGATCAAGTCGGACGTCGGCCCCGCGGGCCTCTTCCCCACGCTCGACACGGTGACGACCGAGGGCCGCACGATCACGTTCAACCTCTCGGGCAAGGACGCGACCTTCCCGCAGAAGATCGCCACCGGCGCCGCCGCGATCGTCGACCCGACGAAGTACCCGAAGGACAAGCTCCGCCGGGACAACCAGGCCGACGGCTCCGGCCCGTACGTCCTCAAGTCGTACGAGCCGGGGAACAGCGCCGAGCTGGTGCCGAACCTGAAGTACAAGGGCGCGCTCAAGAAGACCGGCGAGGCGGTGAACATCCGCTACTTCAAGACCTCCGAGGAGCTTCAGACGGCCTGGGACGCCGACGACGTGGACATCGCCCACCGCCAGCTGCCGTCCGAGACGCTCGCCGAGCTGAACGTGAACGACCCGGACGTGCGGGTCACCGAGGCGGCCAGCGCCGAGATCCGCAACGTCATCTTCAACCTGCGCGAGGACTCCCCGTTCAAGGAGAAGAAGGTCCGCCAGGCTGTCGCCACGCTCCTCGACCGGGGGCCCCTGGTCCGGAAGGTCTACCAGGGCACGGTCGACCCGCTGTACTCGCTGATCCCCACCGGCTACATCGGGCACAGCACCCCCTTCTTCGACGTCTACCCCTCCTCCGACCCCAAGCGGGCGGCGCAACTGCTGAAGGAAGCCGGCGTGGAGACGCCGGTCGCCGTCAACTTCGCCTACCGCGAGGGCGACATGTACACCAAGGAGACCGCCGAGCTGCGCCGGCAGATGGAGAAGGACGGGCTGTTCGAGGTCTCGGTCAAGGCCGTGGAGTGGACGAAGTACCAGAAGGAGTACGCGGCCGGTAAGTACGACATGTACACCGTCGGCTGGTTCCCCGACTTCCCGGACCCCGACACCTTCAGCCAGCCGCTTGTCGGCACCGGGAACGTCCTGCACAACGGCTACTCCAGCAAGAAGATGGACCAGCTGATCGCCGCCACGCAGCAGTTCAGCGACCGCAGCCGGACGGCGGGCGACTTCAAGGACATGCAGTCGCTGGTCGGCGAGGACGTCCCCCTGCTGCCGCTGTGGCAGAAGAAGGACTACGTCGTCGCCAAGTCCGAGGTCGCCGGTTCCCAGTACCTCTCCGACGGCACCGGCACCTGGCGCCTGTGGGAACTCAGCTGGATCTGATCCGGACGGATCAGCCGGCCGGCCGGGCCTCGGGGGGTGTACCGCCCCCGGGCCCGGCCGTCTCCGTACCCGGCAGGAACTCCACCAGCAGCGCGTGAATCTGCCGCACCAGCGGTCGCAGCACCCGGAACCGGGAGAGCGAGATGGCCCGTGCGGCGATCGGCGCGGTGCGCTCGACCAGCCGGCGGCTGCGCTCGGCGCCCTCGCTGCGGTCGTACACCCAGAACAGCACCAGACCCATCTGCATCAGCCACATCAACTGCGGCAGCAGCGGAGCCAGTTCCGGGTCGCTCTTGACGTCCGCCCCCGCGACGCAGCGTTCGTGGATGGAGATCGCCGCGTCGCGGGCGGCGGCCGAGTCCTCGGAGAACGGGGAGAGCGGGCTGTCCGGATCGGCGGCGTTCTTGAAGAACTGGGCGGCGAAACGGTGGTACGGCTCCGCCACGTCCAGCCAGCCGAGCAGCACGCCCCTGACGCGTACGGTCAGATCCCCGTCGCCCTCCAGCACGGGCCGGACCGCCGCGGCGTGTTCGTCGGCGATGCGGTCGTAGAAGCCCTGGACCAGGTGTTCCTTCGAGGAGAAGTAGTAGTAGGCGTTCCCGACCGAGACGCCCGCCTCCTGGGCGATGGCCCGCATGGTCGTCCGGTCGTAGCCGCGCTCCGCGAAGAGCCGGAGCGCCGTCTCGAGAATCAGCGTGCGGGTCTGCTCGCTCTTCGCGGCCCTGGCCGGTTTCTTCTCCTGCACGTTCTTCTCTTCCTTCACCACGGGCCCAAGGCTATCGGGGCCCCCACGGCCCCCACGGCCCTCCGGGTGGAACGGCGCACTCGCGGACCCCGGGGGCGCGGGGCGGCAGGACCGACGAGCGGCAGCGGGCGGCGGCCTGGACGGCCCCGGGGCGAAGGGCCGCCCCGCCGGGGTGGGGTCAAAGAGCCTTGGGCCCGGTCGGCCCGGTCGGCCCGGTCTGCTCCGTCAGGGCGTCGGCGATCTCCTCGCGCAACGCCTCGCCGTACAGCGGTGTCACCTCCGCGAGCGCCGTGTTCCACTCCTCGGCCGCACGGTCCACCGCCTCCCGGAAGCCCCGCGTCACCAGGCCCCGGGCGAAGAACAGCGCCACCGCGCCCACCGGCCGCAGCAGCCACCGCCCGCGCACGACCAGCACCACGGAGACCTGCCAGGAACCGTCGTGCGCGGCCGGGCGCGGGGTGATGGTCAGGCGGGCCTTGCCCAGCCGGTGCACCGCCCGGCCGGCCACCGCGGGCCGGGCGGCCGGGGGCGCGGAGGCGGGCCGGTCCACCGCCGCCCACCAGGCGGCCGGATCGGCCTTGCCGCGGCCCGAGAAGCGGTACAGCGAGCCGCCCTGCGGATTGTGCCCGGACAGGGAGAGCTCCAGGGCCCCGGGCGTCAGCGGATCGCGCAGCCGTACGCGCGCCCGGACGGAGAAGGAGGGCTCCTCCAGGACGCTCTCCACCTCGATGGAGCGGGAGGGCCGCCACTCACGCAGGACCGTCGCCCCCGTCAACGGGACAGCGCCCGGGACAGCGCCCGGGACGGCGCCCGGCGCGGCGTCCGGGACGGCGCCCGGCGCGGCGTCCGGGGCATCGTCCGTCCCGGTCCCGTCCGGTGTGCTCCTGTACCGCGCCCCCGGCCGCAGGTGACGTCCCTTCACCAGCCGGAGGCCGTCCACAACCCGTCCGTCGGCCAGCAGGATCGCCCCGCCCTCGCCCTCCCGGGAGGCGTCGAGGAGGTCCAGCAGCGTCCTGGTGGCCTCCTCGAACCAGTCACGGTCCAGGGCCCCGACGGTGACCGTGTGCTCGAAGCGTGCCATGCGTGCGGTCCGTGACTCAGGCGCTCATGGAGCGGGCCTGGTTGAGCTGGCCCATGACCGCGGGGAAGGTGTGCGGGCCCATGGCCGGGATCATCGTGGAGTGGTGCCGGCCGCCGCTGGTGACCGTGACCTGGATGAAGCCGGTGGTCCGCTTCTCCTTCATCAGCAGGAACAGCAGCCCGATCAGGCAGAACAGCGCGAAGACGATCGCCAGCACGACCGCGTGCGTCGGGATCTTCTCCTCCGTGCGCGACATGTCCGTGGCCGTCCAGACCGCGCCCTTGAGCGGCATCGAGCCGGAGGGCGTGACGATCGCGTCGTTCATCACGGTGATGTCGCCGATCGTCAGCACCGGCACGCCGCCCTGGCCGGGCGCTCCCTGCGGCACCGGGAGGTACTGGCCGGGCATCGTCGGCTGCGCGTGCTGGGGGTACCCGTAACCCGGGCCCGGCTGGGCCGCGGAGTCCGGCAGGGGCTGCGGATAGCCGTAGGCGGGCGGGGCGCCCGGCGCCGCGTAGCCGTACCCCTGGCCGTCGGCGACGGTGGGCTGGTGGCCCGGCTGCTGGGGAGGGCCCCACTTGTACGCGTCGTCCGCGTACGGATTCGGCTCGCTCACGACGATCCCCGTTCTCTTTCGGTCTTAAGCTCGCTGAACCGTACCGCCCGTCCGGCTCCGGCGCAGCAACAGGCCCCGCCCCCGCGAGGTCAAGGCTGCGGGGGCGGGGCCTGTCGGCGTAACAGGTGCTACGGGAGGGTCAGAAGCGACGCGTGATGAGCGCGCGCTTCACCTCCTGGATCGCCTTGGTGACCTCGATGCCACGCGGGCAGGCGTCCGTGCAGTTGAACGTGGTGCGGCAACGCCACACGCCGTCACGGTCGTTGAGGATCTCCAGCCGCTGCTCGCCGGCCTCGTCGCGCGAGTCGAAGATGAAGCGGTGCGCGTTGACGATCGCCGCCGGGCCGAAGTACTGGCCGTCGTTCCAGAACACCGGGCACGAGGACGTGCACGCGGCGCACAGGATGCACTTGGTGGTGTCGTCGAACCGCTCGCGGTCCTCGGGGGACTGCAGACGCTCGCGGGTCGGCTCGTTCCCCTTGGTGATGAGGAAGGGCATGACATCGTGGTACGCCTGGAAGAACGGGTCCATGTCGACCACGAGGTCCTTGAGGACCGTGAGGCCCTTGATGGCCTCGACCATGATCGGCTTGTCCGGGTTGATGTCCTTGATCAGCGTCTTGCAGGCGAGCCTGTTCTTGCCGTTGATCCGCATCGCGTCGGAACCGCAGATGCCGTGCGCGCAGGAACGGCGGAACGTCAGGGTTCCGTCGAGCTCCCACTTGATCTTGTGAAGGGCGTCGAGGACACGCTCCTTCGGGTCGATCTCGATCTGGAAGTCCTGCCACTGGACCTCGTCCGACACCTCGGGGTTGAAGCGGCGGATCCGGAACGTGGCCGTGATGAACGGCGAGTCGGCGAAGCCGGCCTCGGCGTTGCCGGTCTTGTCCAGGGTCGGGGTAGCCATCAGTACTTACGCTCCATCGGCTGGTAGCGGGTCGTCACGACCGGCTTGTAGTCGAGCCGGATCGACTCGGCGCCGTCGGCGGCCACCTCGCGGTACGCCATGGTGTGGCGCATGAAGTTGACGTCGTCGCGGTTCGGGAAGTCCTCGCGGTAGTGACCGCCGCGGGACTCCTTGCGGGCGAGCGCGGAGACCGCCATGACCTCGGCCAGGTCGAGCAGGTTGCCCAGCTCGATGGCCTCCAGCAGGTCGGTGTTGAACCGCTTGCCCTTGTCCTGGATGGACACGTTGAGGTACCGCGCGCGCAGCTCGGTGATCTTGTCGACCGCCGTCTTGATCGTCTGCTCGGTGCGGAACACCATCACGTTGGCGTCCATGCACTCCTGGAGCTCCGTGCGCAGCGTGGAGACGCGCTCGGTGCCGGTGGAGTTGCGCAGCCGCTCGACCTGGTCGGCGACCAGCTGGGCGGGGTTCTCGGGCAGCTCGACGAAGTCGCTCTTCGACGCGTACTCGGCGGCGGCGATGCCCGAGCGCTTGCCGAAGACGTTGATGTCGAGCAGCGAGTTGGTGCCCAGGCGGTTGGCGCCGTGCACGGAGACACAGGCGACCTCGCCGGCGGCGTACAGGCCCGGGACGACGGTGGTGTTGTCGGCCAGCACCTCGCCCTCGACGTTGGTCGGGATGCCGCCCATGGCGTAGTGCGCGGTCGGCTGGATCGGGATCGGGTCCGTGTAGGGCTCGATGCCGAGGTACGTCCGCGCGAACTCGGTGATGTCCGGGAGCTTGGCGTCCAGCTGCTCCGGCGGCAGGTGCGTCAGGTCCAGGTACACGTGGTCGCCGGCCGGACCGCAGCCGCGGCCCTCACGGATCTCCGTGTAGATGGAGCGCGAGACGACGTCACGGGACGCGAGGTCCTTCATGACCGGCGCGTACTTCTCCATGAAGCGCTCGCCGTCCTTGTTGCGGAGGATGCCGCCCTCACCGCGGGCGCCCTCCGTCAGCAGGATGCCCATGCGCCAGATGCCCGTCGGGTGGAACTGGAAGAACTCCATGTCCTCCAGCGGCAGGCCGCGCCGGTAGCAGGCGGCCTGGCCGTCACCGGTCAGGGTGTGGGCGTTGGAGGTCACCTTGAAGAACTTGCCGGTGCCGCCGGAGGCGTAGATGACCGACTTCGCCTGGAAGACGTGGATCTCGCCGGTCGCCAGCTCGTAGGCGACGACGCCGGCGGACTTCTTGACCCCGTCGACCTCGGTGATCAGCTGGTCCAGGACGTAGAACTCGTTGAAGAACTCCACACCCTCCTTGACGCAGTTCTGGTACAGCGTCTGGAGGATCATGTGGCCGGTGCGGTCGCCCGAGTAGCAGGCGCGACGGACCGGGGCCTCACCGTGGCCACGGGTGTGACCACCGAAGCGGCGCTGGTCGATCCTGCCCTCGGGCGTGCGGCCGAACGGCAGGCCCATCTTCTCCAGGTCGAGGACGGCGTCGATGGCCTCCCTCGCCAGGATCTCGGCGGCGTCCTGGTCGACCAGGTAGTCGCCGCCCTTGACCGTGTCGAAGGTGTGCCACTCCCAGTTGTCCTCCTCCACGTTGGCGAGCGCGGCGGCCATGCCGCCCTGCGCCGCGCCCGTGTGGGAGCGGGTGGGGTAGAGCTTCGTCAGCACGGCGGTACGGCTGCGCTTGGTCGACTCGATGGCCGCGCGCATGCCGGCGCCGCCGGCGCCGACGATGACGGTGTCGTACTTGTGGATCTGCATGGTTTCCTCTGGTCCCTCTGTCCCGGCGCCTAGCGGATGTTCGGGTCGAAGGTGAAGATCACCAGCGTGCCCAGCAGGACGGTGAACACCGTGGCGGTGTACAGGAGCATCTTCAGCCAGAAGCGGGTGTTGTCCCGTTCGGCGTAGTCGTTGATGACCGTACGGAGACCGTTGGCGCCGTGGAGCATGGCGAGCCACAGCATCATCAGGTCCCAGACCTGCCAGAACGGCGAGGCCCAGCGGCCCGCCACGAAGGCGAAGCCGATCTTGGAGACGCCGCCGTCGAGCACCAGCTGGATCAGCAGGTGGCCGATGACGAGGACGGTCAGGAGGATGCCCGACAGGCGCATGAAGAGCCAGGCGTACATCTCGAAGTTGGTGCGCGAAGCCTTGGGTGTCTTGCCCGTGCGCTTGCGCGGGGGCTCGATCACCGGGGCCGGGTGGTCGACGTCGTAGAGGCTCACGCCTTCGACGTCGCCGATCGCGGCTGCGGAAGAAGTCTCGCTGGACATGGGCCTCAGCTCCCGAAGACGTCGCGTACGGCGTGACCGAGGACGGGGTACAGGGCCCCGACCATCAGCACGATCCAGATGCCCACCACGGTCCAGAGCATCTGCTTCTGGAGTCGCGGGCCCTTGGCCCAGAAGTCCACGGCGATGATCCGGAGACCGTTCAGCGCGTGGAAGAGAATCGCGGCCACGAGGCCGTATTCGAGGAGCGCGACGATCGGCGTCTTGTACGTGGCCACGACTACGTCGTAGGCCTCGGGGGAGACGCGGACGAGAGCGGTGTCCAGGACATGTACGAACAGGAAGAAGAAAATGAGGACACCGGTGACTCGATGAGCCACCCAGGACCACATGCCTTCCCGGCCGCGGTACAGCGTTCCAGCCGGCACGGAAGAACCCTCCGGGAGCGGGGATTGGGGTCGGCCGGCTTGACTGTCGGTCTGACCCGGCCGGGTACGGTCCACCGGCCCCGGCCATCGTAGCGACGCATTGTCGGTTCGCATCCGCCGGGGCCTCTGGTGTGATCAAAGTGGCAATCAAACAGGCACGTACGGGCTAGCGCGCCCCTTACCGCCGGGGGTCCGCCGTCACCAGCTCGACGATCCTGCTCCGGGCGAGTCGCCGCAGCTCCTCGGCGGTCACGGCCCGCTCCTCGTCCGGGTCGTGCGCCAGCCGGACCCGGATCCCGGCCAGCACCTGGTCCACGTGCTGGGAGGGCCGGCAGGCGTCCAGGCAGATCACGAAGGCGTGGCCGAACCGGCTCTCGTACGCCGCGTGCGCGGCCCGCAGCGCCAGATGGGCGGCGCGGGGAGCGTCGTGGTGCAGGCAGGGGGCCGGCTCCGCGGCCAGGGCCTCCGCGATGTCCCGGGGCGCGAGGTCGTAGCCCGCCTCGTCGGACGCGGCCAGTAGAGCGCCGAGATCCGGGTAGGGGCGGTGGGCGGCCATCCGGTGGGCCCAGCGGAGACTTCCGCAGCACTCCAGGAAGGCCGCCTCGGCGGCGGCGAAGGGCAGGTTGTTGAAATGGGCCAGGCCGACGGCATGATCGACCTGCGGCGCGCCGGTGGACGGTGCTCCCGGGCCGTCGGCCGGAAGCGGGGGGTGCGGCTGCGCGGGCACGGCCGGGTGGCCGGCCGGGGGCGCGGATCGCTTCGGCAGGCCGGCGGGGGACTCGCTGGACCTGGACAGCGTGGACTCCTCGTATTCAACGACAGCTATGACTCCGTGGCCCCGCAAGGAGCCCTCTGCCCCTGGAAGACAGACCAGGGCGCACCGAGGTTGCCCGGCGTGGGAGTGAGTTCCGCGGGGGCGGGAGTGATGGGTGGCGGGGGCGAAGGGGGTGGGGGTGAAGGGAGAAGTGACGGGAGAAGTGAAGGGAGGGACGAATGTGCCGCAACGCTAGCGAGATCGGTCGACGGCCGTCCGGTGGACCGCGGAAGAATCACCCGAACGGGAGAGTTTCGGAACGCGTGATGGACGTCTGACCTGCGCCGACCGGGGTTCTGTTCGATCTCCCGGAGCCCTCGATGGGCGAGGCCCCGGCAAAAATGTCAACCTTGCACCCACTTCACCCGTTTCATCGTCTCTTCACTCGTTTCACCCGTACTTGCCCCCTCAACGGAGGAATCTGCCCGATGTCGCCCACGCGTGGTGCCCTCGTCACCGGCGCGGCTGTCACGGCCGCGGCCGCCGTCGCCCTCACCGTCGTCGTCTGGCCGGAGGGGTCCGGCAGCGGATCGTCCGGCGACACGGCGTCGCCCTCCGGCACCTCCGCCGAGGCCGCCGCCCCGTCGCCCTCCCGCAGCTACCCGATGTCCAGCACACCGAGCACGATCCCCGCCGTGCGCGAGCACACCCCGGCCCGGGGGCCCGGTTGGCAGCCGGGCAAGGACAGCACCGTCGTCATCGCCCGGGGCAGCCAGGTGCTCGCCGACGAGGCGGAGCTGCTCGCCAAGGAGCTGAAGATCCGCTACCGGGGCGCCGAGCCGGCGCGGACGGGCGACGTCGAGCTGGCGCTCGGCGACAAGGACGCGGGCCCCGCCGAGTCGTACACGCTCACCGTGCGCGACCGGAAGGTGAAGATCACCGCGCCCGACGAGTCGGGCGTCTTCTACGGCACCCGCACGCTGAAGCAGTCGCTCAAGGCGGACAGCACGGTCCCCGAGGGCGTCGTCAACGACCGGCCGGACCGGCCGCAGCGCGGACTCAACCTCGACATCGCGCGCAAGCACTACAGCGCGGAGTGGATAGAGGACCGCATACGCGAGATGGGCGACCTCAAGCTCAACCAGCTCGGCCTGCACTTCTCCGACGACCAGGCCTTCCGGATCGAGTCGAAGACCCACCCCGAGGTGGTCTCCGACGAGGCCCTCACCCAGGACGAGGTCCGCGGCATCGTCGCCCTCGCCAACAGCCGGCACATCGAGGTCGTCCCCGAGATCGACTCGCCCGGACACCTCGGCGCGGTGCTGGCCGCCCACCCCGACCTCCAGCTGCGCAACACCGCGGGCGTCGAGTCGAAGGGGTCCATCGACATCTCCGAGCCGGACGCGGCCAAGCTCATCGACGAACTGCTCGACGAGTACACCGAGCTGTTCCCGGGGCGGTACTGGCACCTCGGCGCGGATGAGTACCAGGCGCTGACGGTCCAGAACCCGGCCGCCTCCTACCCGCAGCTCCAGCGCGCGGCGGAGGAGAAGTACGGCGCCGGGGCCACGATCGAGGACCTGGCCACCGGCTGGCTGAACGACCGCGCGGCCGTCGTCGTCCCGAAGGGCCGGACCGCCAAGGCCTGGAACGACGGGCTCTTCCGGGACACGAAGGTCAAGGCCGACGAGAACATCGAGATCGAGTACTGGACCGGCAAGGAGATCGGCGCCCGCCCGCCGCTGGAGTACCTCGCCGCGGGGTACAAGATGCTGAACCTCAACGACGAGTTCCTCTACTACGTACTCGGCGAGCCCAACGAGTTCGTCTATCCGACCGGCGAGCGGATCTACGAGCAGTGGACCCCGCTGGTCATGCGCGGCACCGAACCGGTGGCGGAGCGCTACTCGCCGCAGATCCTCGGCGGCCGGTTCGCCGTCTGGGGCGACCTGCCGAACGCGCAGACCACCCAGCAGGTGGCGGACGGCATCAGGATGCCGCTGGTGGCGACCTCGCAGAAGCTGTGGGATCCCCGGAAGCCCTCGCTGAGCTGGGCGCGGTTCCAGGAACTGGCGAAGCGGACCGGCAGCGCGGGCTGAGGCCGGGGGCGCCCCCCGGCGGCGTGTGAGCCCGTGGACAGCGCCGCTGTCCACGGGCTACGGTCCGCCGACCGCTCGGTTCCTGGGGAGGACGTGAGGTCACACGCCGACACCGCGTCCTGTGGGGGGACTTCTTCATGCTCTGCATCCGTTGCCGCATCAGAACGGCCGTGACCGAGGACGACCTGTGCACCTTCTGCTCGGGCACCCGGCCCCCGCTGCCGGGCGGCCCGACGGCCCTGACCCCGGCCGCCCCTGTACCCGGCTCCGCCCCTGTACCCGGCTCCGGCTCCGGTTCCGGAGCCTGGAGTGTCGCCCCGTGGCCGCGTTCGCCGGTCGGCCTGTCCCGTGCGGTGATCGCCCTGCTGGGCTGCGTCATCGCGAGTGACCTGTTCGTCATCGGAGCCGGTCTGCACCTGCGCGGCCTGTGGGAAGGGCTGGCGGCTGACGAGACCCTGGACATCTACACCGACCCCGGCCTGCGGGCGTGGGAGCTGTACGACCTGGCCGGGACCGTCCAGACGGCGGCATTCCTGGCCACCGGCGTCCTCTTCATCGTCTGGTTCCACCGGGCCCGCCGGAACGCCGAGGTCTTCGAGTCCGGCGTGCAGAGGATGGGGCCCGGCTGGGCGGTGGGCGGCTGGTTCGTCCCGGTCGCCAACCTCTGGTTCCCCTACCGCGTCGCGAGCGGCATCTGGGAGGCGAGTGTCCGGCTCCACCCCGACGGCGGTTGGCGCACGGTTCCGAAGACGGTGCTGAACCTGTGGTGGGGTGGCTGGATCGTCTCCGTCCTCGCCTCCCGGATCGCCGTGAGCCGGTGGAACCGGGCCGAGGGGCCGGAGGAGATCTCCGACGCGGCGGCCCTGGTCGCGGCCGCCGACGCGCTGGACCTCGTGGCCGCGGTGCTCGCCATCGTCTTCGTACGCGCGGTGACCCGGATGCAGGCGGAGCGCGCCGCCCTCCGACAGACGGCGACCGCCCCGGAGCGGGCGGCCCTGGAGTCAACCACCCCGCAGTGACGATTTTCAGCCATTCGGCGCAGTACCCGGTAGACCGAGGGAGACGTCGATGAGTCTGCTGGAACTGATCGAACGAGCCGACGAGCGCGCACTGGCCGCCGGGGCGCTGGCCTGCCTGGACCGGTGTCTGCCGCTGCTCGCGGAGGCCGGGGCCGAGCCCCTGCGCCCGCTCTGGGCGAGCTGCGAGAACGGGCGGGATTGGGCCATCCGGCTCGCGGCGGTGCGGACGGGGATGGAGCACACGTCCGTCACCGAGGACCCGGCCGCGCTCGTGCGGACCATGCTCGCCGCCGCCCCCTCCGAGTTCGCCGCCGTACCGCTGCGGGAGTGGGCGGAGGCCTGTTCGCTCGTCGCGCTCCGGATCCACGGGCGGCTCGACGCGCCGGCCGGAGAGGCGGCGCCGGACGAGGAGCAGCTGCTCAAGGCGGCCCGCGCCGGTGAACCGGCCGCCGTGGGGCCGCTGGCCGCCGGGGAGCTGGAACGGCAGGTCCGCATCCTGGAGATCCTCGCGGAGACCGCCGGCACGGCCGGCAGCGGCGCCGGACTCCGCAAGGCACTGGACCTGTCCACGGAGGGCCGCCGCGTCCTGCGCGCGGTGATGTCACGGCGGGCCCGCGGCCGGGGCTGACGAGCGGCGCCACGCCGACGGCCTTCCCGGGCCCGCCCCCCTCCCCGCAGCCGGCAGGGGGCGGTGCCGCATGCCCGGACGGCCGTGCCGCGGGCCGGGCGTTCGCGTCAGACCGGCGTCAAGGCTCTCCCGGAATTCGTATGGACCCCGTCAAGGTGGCTTATCGCCCTGATGAAGTCGAGGTTTGCTCGTATCGGCCGAACGGCCGATTCCCTTCCTCACATCAATCAGGAGCTCGCGATGGCCGATCCGGCCTTCGTCGTCACCACGATCGCGGTATTCGCGCTGGTGTCCCTCATAGCCCGGGCGGTGACCAAGCTGTGACCGCCGAAAACATCGTCGGCCTCGTCGTGGCCGTGTCCCTGCTCGGCTATCTCGTCCTGGCTCTCCTTTACCCGGAGAGGTTCTGAGTACGGAAATGAGCCCCCAGGTCGCTGGTCTGCTCCAGCTCACAGCCCTGATCGCCGCCCTCGCCCTCGCATACCGCCCGCTGGGCGATTACATGGCCAGGGTCTATTCCGCCGAGAAGAACTACCGGCCGGAGAAATGGATATACAAAGCCATCGGCGCCGATCCGGCCGCCGAGATGCCCTGGCCCGCCTATCTGCGCGGCGTACTCGCCTTCTCGGCGGTGAGCGTCGTCTTCCTCTATCTGATGCAACGGGTGCAGGGCTCGCTGCCTGGTTCGCTGGGCTTCTCCTCGATCGACCCGGACCAGGCGTTCAACACCGCCGCGTCCTTCGTCGCCAACACCAACTGGCAGTCGTACGCCGGCGAACAGGCCATGGGCCACGTCGTGCAGACCGGCGGTCTGGCCGTGCAGAACTTCCTGTCCGCGGCGGTCGGCATGGCCGTGGCGGTGGCGCTCGTACGCGGCTTCGCCCGGTCGCGTACGGGTGAACTCGGCAACTTCTGGGCCGACCTGGTGCGCGGGACCGTCCGCGTCCTGGTCCCGGTCTCGGTGATCGGAGCGATCGTCCTGGTCGCCTGCGGCGCGATCCAGAACTTCTCCGGCATCCACCAGGTCGGCCAGTTCATGGGCGGTACGCAGGAGTGGAACGGCGGCGCGGTCGCCTCCCAGGAGGCCATCAAGGAACTCGGCACCAACGGCGGCGGCTACTTCAATGCCAACGCCTCCCACCCCTTCGAGAATCCCAACCCCCTGTCGAACCTGTTCGAGATCTTCCTCATCCTGCTGATCCCGTTCGCGCTGACGCGGACCTTCGGGCGGATGGTCGGATCGCTGAAGCAGGGGTACGCGATCCTCGGCGCGATGGCCGTCATCTGGATCGGCTTCACGGCGCTGATGATGTGGACCGAATTCGCGCACCGCGGGCCCGCGTTCGAGATCGCGGGCGGCGCGATGGAGGGCAAGGAGACCCGCTTCGGGATCGCCGGCTCGTCGATCTTCGCGGTCGCCACGACGCTGACCTCCACCGGCGCGGTGAACTCCTTCCACTCCTCGTACACAGGCTTCGGCGGCGGCATCACCCTGCTCGGCATGCAGCTCGGCGAGATCGCTCCCGGCGGTGTCGGCTCCGGCCTCTACGGCATGCTGATCATGGCGGTCATCGCGGTGTTCATCGCCGGGCTGATGGTCGGACGCACCCCGGAGTACCTCGGCAAGAAGATCGGCACCCGCCAGATCAAGCTCGCGGCCTGCTACCTCCTCATCACCCCGGCCCTCGTACTCGGCTTCACCGCCGTCGCGATGGCCCTGCCGACCCCCGCCGACTCGATGACCAACACGGGCGCGCACGGCTTCTCCGAGATCCTGTACGCCTACACCTCCGGCGCCAACAACAACGGCTCCGCCTTCGCCGGGCTGGGCGCCGACACCCCGTGGTTCAACACGACCATCGGCATCGCGATGCTGCTCGGCCGGTTCCTGCCGATGGTGTTCGTCCTGGCCCTGGCCGGCTCGCTCGCCGAGCAGAAGCCGGTGCCCGAGACCGCGGGCACGCTGCGCACCGACAAGCCCCTCTACGCGGGGCTGCTCGTCGGCACGATCCTCGTCATCTCCGGACTCACCTACTTCCCGGCCCTGGCGCTGGGCCCGCTCGCCGAAGGGCTCGCCTCATGAGCACCCCCGCCCCCGCCCCCACGCGCGCTCCCGCCCCCGCCTCCACGCGCGCTCCGCACGGAGACATACCGCCGGCCGGTGGCCCCGGGGCCACCAACCGGGTCGCCGGCGGGCTGTTCGACCCCCGGCAGCTGCTCAGATCGTTCCCGGACGCACTGCGCAAGCTCGACCCGCGCGTGATGGTCACGTCGCCGGTGATGTTCGTCGTGCTGGTCGGTTCGGTGGTCACCACCGTGCTGGCGCTCACCGACCCGACCGACTGGTTCGGCTGGGCGATCACCGCCTGGCTCTGGCTGACCACCGTCTTCGCCAACCTCGCCGAGGCGGTCGCCGAAGGCCGTGGCAAGGCCCAGGCCGACACCCTCCGCAAGGCCAAGACCGGCACCGTCGCCCGCCGGGTCATCGGATCGAACGAGGAGAGCGTCGCGGGGACGGACCTGCGCATCGGGGACCTGGTGGTCTGCGAGGCCGGCGACATCATCCCCGGGGACGGCGACGTCGTGGAAGGCGTCGCCTCCGTCGACGAGTCCGCGATCACCGGCGAGTCCGCCCCGGTCATCCGCGAGTCCGGCGGCGACCGCTCGGCCGTCACCGGTGGTACGAAGGTGCTGTCCGACCGCGTCGTCATCAGGATCACGACGAAGCCGGGCGAGACCTTCATCGACCGCATGATCAACCTGGTGGAGGGCGCCTCCCGGCAGAAGACGCCCAACGAGATCGCCCTGAACATCCTGCTGGCGTCCCTCACGATCGTCTTCCTGCTGGCCGTCGTCACCCTGAAGCCCTTCGCGATCTACGCGGGCGCGGACGACCAGACGTCGCTGATCGTGCTCGCCGCCCTGCTGGTGTGCCTGATCCCCACCACGATCGGGGCCCTGCTGTCCGCGATCGGCATCGCGGGCATGGACCGCCTGGTGCAGCGCAACGTCCTGGCCATGTCGGGGCGCGCGGTCGAGGCCGCGGGCGACGTGTCCACCCTGCTCCTCGACAAGACCGGGACCATCACCCTGGGCAACCGGCAGGCAGCCGAGTTCCTCGCGGTCAGGGGCGTCACCGAGGGCGCGCTCGCGGACGCCGCCCAACTCTCCTCGCTCGCCGACGAGACCCCGGAGGGCCGGTCGATCGTCGTGCTCGCCAAGGAGAAGTACGGGCTGCGGGAGCGGACCCCGGGGGAGCTGACGGAAGCCGCGTGGGTGGAGTTCACCGCACAGACCCGGATGTCGGGTGTCGACCTGGACGGACGGAAGGTCCGCAAGGGCGCCACCGGCTCGGTCATCGCCTGGGTGAAGGAGCGGAACGGCGCCGTCTCCGAGGACGCGCAGGTGCTCACCGACCGGATCTCCCAGGCCGGCGGCACACCGCTGCTGGTCGCCGTCCAGGACGCGGACGGCGCGCGGGTCCTCGGGGTCGTCCACCTCAAGGACGTGGTGAAGGAGGGGATGCGGGAGCGGTTCGACGAGCTGCGCCGGATGGGCATCCGTACGGTCATGATCACGGGCGACAACCCGCTGACCGCGAAGGCGATCGCGGAGGAGGCAGGGGTCGACGACTTCCTGGCCGAGGCGACGCCCGAGGACAAGATGGCCCTCATCAAGCGGGAACAGGCCGGGGGCAAGCTCGTCGCGATGACCGGCGACGGCACCAACGACGCGCCCGCGCTGGCCCAGGCGGACGTCGGCGTCGCGATGAACACCGGAACCTCGGCCGCCAAGGAGGCCGGGAACATGGTGGACCTCGACTCCAACCCCACCAAACTCATCGAGATCGTCGAGATCGGCAAGCAACTCCTCATCACGCGGGGAGCGTTGACCACCTTCTCCATCGCCAACGACGTCGCGAAGTACTTCGCGATCATCCCCGCCATGTTCGCCGTGGCGTACCCGTCGCTGGACCGGCTCAACATCATGGGGCTCGCCTCGCCCGAGTCCGCGATCCTGTCCGCGGTCATCTTCAACGCCCTGGTCATCGTCGCGCTGGTGCCCCTCGCCCTCAAGGGCGTGCGCTACCGGCCCGCCGGCGCCGACCGGATGCTGCGGCGCAACCTGGCCGTCTACGGACTCGGCGGCGTCGTCGCCCCGTTCGTCGGCATCAAGATCATCGACCTGCTTCTCTCCCTCCTTCCCGGAATCGGCTGATCCGCCATGACCAACAACTCCGTGAGCAGTACCGCGCGCGTGCTCGGGGCCGGACTGCGAGCCCTGCTCGTCCTCACCCTGGTGTGCGGGGTCCTCTACCCGCTGGCCGTCACCGGGGTCGCCCAGGCCCTGTTCAACGACGAGGCCAACGGTTCCGAGATCAAGGACAGGAACGGGCAGGTCGTCGGCTCCTCCCTCATCGGCCAGCGGTACGACCTCCCGCTGAAGGACGGCGAGGAGTCACCCGCCCCGGACCTGAAGTGGTTCCAGCCGCGCCCCTCCAACGGCCTTGGCAGCAACAGCGTCAACACGCGGTACTCCCTGCTTCTCTCCGGCGCCACCAACCGCTCCGGCGACAACGAGGAGCTGATCCGGTGGGTGACCGAAGCCAAGGCGGCCGTGGTCGAGGACAACTCCACCCCCACGTACCGGGTGCGGCCCGCGGACGTGCCGCCCGACGCCGTCACCTCGTCGGCCTCCGGCCTGGACCCGGACATCTCACCCGCGTACGCCGAACTCCAGGTCCACCGGGTCGCCGAGAGGAACGGCCTCGACGTCAAGCAGGTCGAGGACCTCGTCGCCGACCACACCACCGGCCGCCTGCTCGGCTTCATGGGCGAGCCCCGGGTGAACGTCCTCGAACTGAACACGGCACTCAGGAACCTGATCCGAGGCTGACGCGCCGCCGAGGGACACCGGTGGGGACGGAAGCCCGCAGGGAGCTCGACGCCGAGCTCCCGTTCCCCGTTCCCCGTTCGATCGAACGGGGAACGCACCGCGCGCGCCGGGTGCGCCCGGGTGCCGCAGGTGCGTGCGGGGCCCGCCGACGCGGGCGGGTTCGAGGCCGGGCGATGTGGGTAGGCGCGCCGCCAGGTCCGGGCTTCCGTCGTGCGACGGCATCAGGTCCGGGTATTCGTCGTGCGACCGCCTCGGAGACGGTCGGCGTGCCATGGGGAGGTCTCGTTGCTCGACCTGGTCATCAGGGTGTCCGGCGTAGCTGTCGGTCTGTGCACCGTGCTGCTCGCCCGCAGGAACCAGCGGGCAGAGGCGGAACTCACCGCTCGCCGGCAGGCCGGCGAGCTGAACCGACTGCAGGCGGGTGAGGCCCTGCTGCGGCTGCTGCGCAGGTCACGGGCGGTGGGAGTCTTCGCCACCACGGCCATCGCCGGCCTGCTCGCCGCTGTGCTGATCCGGGCCGTCGTGACGGGCGACTGGGGCGCCATGACGCTGTACTACGTGGCCTTGTTGTCCGTGCTCCTCGTGTGGACGGGCGTCGGCCACCGCCGGGTCACCGTGCGGATCACCCAGGCCGAGGCGGAGGTCGCGGCCCTCACACGAGCCGACGGACGCCGACTGCCGCCGGATCCGCCTGTGTAGGTGTCGCCGCGCGTCTGCCGGCATGCGCCGGCGCGGCGAGGCGCCCGAGACCAGCGCCGCGTGCACCCCGCCAACTCCTCGTGGCCGAAGCGCATAGAGGCCACGGCTGACAAGCGACGTCCTTGCTGCTACGGGGACGCCGCGGACAGGATCACGTCCACGAGCCTTTCCGCAGCGTCCGGGCGGCCGTGCGCCCTGGCCGCAGCGGCCATCGTCGCCCGGCGCTCCGGATCGTCGAGGAGCGGGCCGACCGCCTCGCGCAGGTGGCCGCCGGTGACCTCGCCGAGCAGGGCGACCGCTGCCCCGGAGTCCTCCAGGTGCCGGGCGTTGTGGGCCTGTTCGTTCCCGGCCGCGGTCGCGAGCGGGATGAACACGGCGGGCTTGCCCAGGGCGGTCAGCTCGGCCAGGGTGCCCGCGCCGCTACGGGAGATTACGAGATCTGCCAGGGCCAGGACGTCCGGCAGCTCCGGGCCGACGAAGGCTGTGAGGTGGTACCGGGCGGCCAGGGAGGCCGGAAGCCCTGCGGCGCGCGCGGACAGCGCCTCCTGGTGGGCCGGACCGCACTGGTGCACCACGTTGGCGCGCTCCAGCAGCCACGGCAGTTCGCCGCCGACCACGTCGTTGATCTGCTGCGAGCCCTGTGCGCCTCCGGTGACGTACACCGTCGGAAGCCGCCGGTCGAACGCGTGCAGTCCCAGCGCGGTCACGGCCTTGTCCGGGTGTCCGGACAGCACCTCCGGGCGTACGGGGTTGCCGGTGACCACCGCCGCTGACCGGACGCTCTCCGGCAGGAGCGGCACGGTCGACTCCGAGGACACGGCGATCCGCGCGGCGGAACCGGCGAGCTTACGGTTGGCGAGGCCGAGGCGGACGGTCTGCTCGTGGAGGACCAGCGGGACGCGGCACATCCTGGCGGCGAGCCCGGCCGGCACGGCTACGTAACCGCCCGTGGCGAGCACGACGTGCGGCCGGAAGGCGGAGACAGCGCTGCGTGCCTGGGCGACCCCGAGCGGCACGCGCGCCATGTCCCGGACGTTGGCCGGCGACACCATCTTCAGCGGGTTGGCGTGACGCCGGATCTTGCCCGTGGCAACGGTGGTGAACGGGATGCCCTCTGCGCCCGCGACCCGGGCCTCCAAGCCCTCGGCCGTTCCGATCCACAGGACGTCGAGGGTGCGACCGGAAGCCGCCAGGCGTGCCTGCAAGGTGCGGATCGCGGTGAGAGCGGGGTACGTGTGACCGCCGGTGCCCCCGCCCGTCACGATCAGGCGGAAGACGGCCGTCTGCTGAGGCGCGGTGTTCACGCTGGGCACTTTAATGGCTGCTGTCCGGTGGCCGTTCGCGGTCGTCTCGGCGACGGGGGCACCTGGGTCGCCCCTTCGGGCGCGATCTTCGCGTGGATTCCCCGCGGCGCCGAAGGGAGGTGCCAGGAGCTTGTTCTGAGCTCACGCGACGACTGAACGCTGCTGGGTCGGGTGAGCGCTGGACCGTGCTGGTCACTGGGGTGCCTGGCGTACGAGAACGCGCTCACCCGAAAGGATTCGCCGGCGCGTTGGTCACGCCGTTGGTCACGGAGGAGGTAGGCGGTCCGTAAAGCGCCTGGTCGAGCGAGCACGTGTTGGAGCGACGACCGGGGCCGCCACCCCCCACAGGAGAGGCCCCGGCCGTCTTCCACGGGGTCGCAGCACGACCCCGTACTCATCTCAGCGCCATGACTGCGTTTTCTGTCACACCGTCGGCCGGCCGACGAATTGTTGCGGGTTGTACAAGTCATGGACGTGGCCCCCGCCGAGCACGTAGCGTGCTGCTTCGCGCAGGGTTGCGCAGCAGTTGACCAGCTGCGATGGAGAACGGCAGGGCGGGTTGAGGGAGTGCTGGGGGACGACGCGGAGCTGACTGCCGCGGTGCTCGCGGCACAGGACGGGGACGAGGACGCCTTCCGTGCTGTGTACCGCGCGGTGCAGCCACGGTTGTTGGGCTACATACGGACACTGGTCGGGGAGCCGGACGCCGAGGACGTGGCGTCCGAGGCGTGGCTGCAGATAGCGCGCGACCTCGACCGCTTCAGTGGTGACGCCGACCGGTTCCGGGGCTGGGCCGCCCGGATCGCGCGCAACCGCTCGCTGGACCACCTGCGGATGCGCAGCCGCCGCCCCGCGATCGGCGGTGACGAGACCGAGCTGGCCGCGCGCGCCGCCGACTCCGACACCGCGGGCGACGCCATCGAGGCGCTGGACACCGACCGCACCATGTCCCTCATCGCCCAGCTGCCGCAGGACCAGGCCGAGGCCGTCGTGCTCCGGGTGGTCGTCGGGCTCGACGCGAAGAGTGCGGCGCGGACCCTGGGCAAGCGGCCCGGGGCCGTACGCACCGCTGCCCACCGCGGCCTCAAGCGACTGGCCGAGCTGCTCGGCGCGGAGCAGTCCGGGACGAACCGGGCCGACGGCGGGTCCGCCGCGGACGGCGCCTCCACGGACGGCGCCCCGGACCCGGCGCGGGACGCCGACGACGGCGCGGGTCCGGCGGCGGGCGATGGCGCGGGACTCGGCGCCGTGCCCGCGCAACGCCCCGGGCGGGGCGGTCCGGCGGCGCCCGCCGGGGTCACTCCCGGTGTGACGCATTCGCGACCGTGGACGCAGAAGGACATGTGATGGCCGACGAGCACTACGAGTGGCTTGACAAGGACGCGGCGGAGACATTGCTCCGCGGCGAACCGGTCGTCCCCGTCGGCGACGAGGCCCGCACCGATGCCCTCCGGCTCGCCGAAGCGCTCGGCGCGGCGCGTGAGGAGCTGAGGCCGCCGGCAGGTGAACTTCCCGGCGAGGACGCGGCCCTCGCCGCGTTCCGGCAGGCCGGTCACGGCAACGGCGTGGACCGGTTCGCCGCCGCCGGCCGTTCCGCCCCGCTGCACGCCGTCCACATCGGTTCCCCTCCCGACACCCCGGCCCGCCGCCCGCGCTGGAACCGGCCGGTCCGCTTCGGGCTGGTCGCCTCGCTCGCGGGCTGCGCGCTCGGCGGGGTGGCGGTGGCCGCCGGTACCGGCGTGTTCGCCGGAGCCTTCGGTGGGCAGGGCTCGCCCACGCCCGCCAGCTCCGTATCGGCCGCCGTGACCCCCGGGCCGCTGGTCTCCGACGGACACACCGATGACCCGTCGTCCCCGGCGGACCCGTCCTCGCCCGACGAGTCGGAGGAGCCCTCCTCGCCCGCCGCCCGGGAATCCGACGCGTCCGAGAAGCCCGACGGCGCGCGAACGGACCCCGCCGGCACGGAGCCCGGTGAGACCCGTCCGGGCAGCCCGGACCAGCCGGGCGGCGGCGGCCGCGAGGAGGCGGCCGGGGGCGGTGACGGCCAGGGCGAACAGCCTGGCGGCTCCGGCGACGACAAGGGCTCCGGGAGCTGGTACGAGCAGTCCGTCAAGGCCTGCAAGGCCTTCCGCGACGGCACCCTGGACGACCGGACCCGACGGCAGCTGATCCAGTACGCCAAGGGCGAGAAGAACCTGGAGCGCTTCTGCGACCGCCTCCTCGGCGGAAGCGGCGGAAGCGGCGGAAGCGGTGGGAACGGCGGAAGCGGCGGGAACGGTGGGAGCGGAGGCTCCGGCGGCTCCGGGGGCTCCGGTGGTTCCGGTGGCGGGGACGACGACGATGACGGCGGTGACGGCGGTCAGAGCGGGCCGGGCGGCGGCTCGCTGCCGCCCGTCTCCTTCCAGCCCGTACCGCGCTCCGCCATGGCCCCGGAGACGGGGGCCGGGACGGACACCGAGGCCCCGCCGCGCCCGGAGAGCACCGGCATGGCCTCCGTAATCACCCGCTGACCTGCGGGTCCGTTGTCCCGTGCGAGCGGCCCTCGGCCCTGTCGTCACCCTGCTTCGCAGGGCTGCCCCTCGGGGGCGGACAGAACGTTCGAGGACAGGGCCCGGCGGCCAGGTGTGACGCTTTCCGGAGGTTGGGCGCAGTACAGAGTGAGCCGACTGGTCATCGGCCGCGCAACGAGCCGGGGTTCCCCCCGTACCTTCGGCTCAGCGCATCGGCGCGGGCGGGACACGTTCCCCCGGTCCCGCCCGCGCCCTCTCCTCCCTCGTACCGGCCGTACGCCGGATCACCGGTATCGGATCACCGGCACCGGATCACCAGTAGACGACGACCTTGTCGCCGTTCTTCACCTGGTCGAACAGCGCCGAGACCTTCTTCTTGTCCCGTACGTTGACGCAGCCGTGCGAGGCGCCGCCGTAACCGTTGGCCGCGAAGTCGGCGGAGTAGTGCACCGCCTGGCCGCCGCTGAAGAACAGGGCGTACGGCATCGGGGTGTCGTAGAGCGTCGACACATGGTCCCGGGACTTCCAGAACACCTCGAACACGCCCTCGCGGGTAGGCGTGTACTCCGAGCCGAAGCGCACGTCCATCGCGGAGACGACCTTGCCGTCGTTCATCCACGCCAGGGTGCGGCTCTTCTTGCTGATGCACAGGACCCGGCCCGTCAGGCACCGCTTGTCCGGCGTGGCCACCGGCCGCTCGGTCGGCGGGGCCAGCTCGGTGGCCGTCGGCACCCGGGTCATGGCCAGCAGCCGCTGCCAGGTGACCGCGTCGGTGCTTCCGGTGACCGGCAGCCGCCGCTTGGCCTGAAAAGACCGTACGGCGTCGGCGGTGACGGAGCCGTAGTAGCCGGTGGGATTGCGCCCGAAGTGGCCGATCTGGCGCAGCCGGGCCTGGAGTTCCCGCACCCGGTCGCTCTCGGACCCCGTACGCATCAGGACGCGCGGGGGCGGTGCGGTGCTCGGCTCCGGAGCCGGCCGGGCCGTCGTCGGGGCCGGGGCCGGGGTGGACGTTGACGGGCTCGGCGGTGGCGCGGTGCTCGGCTTCGCGTCCTCGGTCGTGGGTGCGGGGGCCGTGAGGAAGGGGCTCGGGGTCGGTGCGGCCGCCTGGGTGGCCCGCACCGGCGGCGGCGCGTCCTGCGCCCCTGCGGCGGTCCCGGGCTCGCACCCCGTCGCGAGGGCGGCCAGCGCGACGAGGGAGACGGCGGTGACGCGACGCCCCTGGGGCCGCCCGCCCCCACACCGCTCGGCGGTCATGTCCGCTCCGTGTCCCCGTTCCGGTCCCAGTTGCGGTCCCGGCCCCAGTTCCGGCCCCGGTATCGCTGCCGTCGTCCGTGCTTCGCCCGGGCCCCATGCTCCCCGGCCGTCCCACCCGCTGTTCGTGTCCGCCATGTTCGGTCCCCCTGGCTCACCCGCCGGCCCGGTGCCTCCTGTACGGAATTCCCGTCCGGCCCGGTCACCGAATCCTCCGCCGGACGCCGGTCGCGCGTCCAGACCCCCGAGGGGTGGCCCGGTGGATCATGGCCGGTCCGGCCCGCCGCGCCCCTGCCTCTCCCGGGCGCCGCCGGACGGCCGGCATCGCCTGGTGAAACCCCCTGGACGGCGCCCCGTACGGGCGTGCGAGACTCCGTTCATGCTGGGTGTCACCGATCTTCCGACCTATCTCGCCGGTCTGGCGCTGATCGTTCTTCTGCCGGGGCCGAACTCGCTGTACGTGCTCTCCGTCGCCGCCCGGCGCGGCGTGCGCACCGGCTATTCGGCCGCCGCGGGTGTCTGGACCGGGGACGCCATCCTGATGACGCTCTCCGCGCTCGGCGCCGCGTCCCTGCTCCAGACCACGCCCCTGCTCTTCGCGATCGTCAAGTACGCGGGCGCGGCCTATCTGACCTGGATGGCCATCGGGATGCTGCGGGCGGCCGTGTCCCTGTGGCGCGAGCGGCATCAGCGCACCGCCGAGCTGGTGGAGACGGTCGACACGGCGCAGACGGCTGGGGCCCCCGGGGCGAAGGCTCCCGCGGAGAGGCCCTACCGCCGGGCGCTGGTGGTCAGCCTGATCAATCCGAAGGCGATCCTGTTCCTGATCTCCTTCTTCGTCCAGTTCGTCGACCCGGGCTATGCCTACCCGGCGCTCTCGTTCCTGGTGCTGGGCACGCTGCTCCAGCTCGCCAGCTTCGCGTACCTCTCGGTGCTGATCTTCGGCGGCACCCGCCTGGCCGCCGCCTTCCGTCGCCGTAAGCGACTGTCGGCGGGGGCCACTTCGGCGGCCGGCGTTCTGTTTCTCGGGTTCGCGGCCAAGCTCTCGCTGAGCAGCGTGTAGCCGCACACAGGGGGAAGAGCCGGGGGAGGAGCCACGGGAAGAGCCGGTCGCACCCCTCGGCGCTGCCGGGTCCTCAGTGGTGCCAGGCTTTTCCCCCGACGTTGTGGATCATCCGCTGGAGCACCTTGGGCGCGGCGACGAACTCCGCCTCGGGGATGCCCTCGTGGATCTCCGAGCTCGCCCGCGCGACCCGGGCGTACGCCTTCCCGCGCAGCGCCCGGCGGGCGAGTCCCCCGCGTCGTCGTGTGATTGACCATCCTCGCCCTCATAAGTGGGGGCGATTCCCTTCAGCTCGCGTGAGCGGGCTTGGGGGTTTCACGCATCCGCCTCCGTCTGGTGGCCGGGACTCGCACCCGAGGGGTGCTGCGCGTGCTGTTGGTGACCGTGCCACCGGTCCGGCGGGCACGGGCCTCGATCTCTACCGAGGCGTTGTGGTCGGCGTCGTCCTCGTGTCCGCAGTGGACACAGGCGAACAGCCGGCCGCATCCCTTGCGGGATTGGGGGTCGACCCGGCCGCAGGCGGCGCAGGTCCGGGAGGTGTGGAACGGTGGTACGACCCGCAGTTCCGAGCCGTACTGGCGGGCCTTGTAGGCGAGCTGGCGCCGTCGTTCGCCGGGGGTGTTGTCCAGGATCGACCGGTTGAGTCCGGCCTTGGCCCTGACGTTCTTGCCCGGCTTCTCGGCGGTGCCCTTGGCGGAAGCCGTCATGTTCTTCACGCGCAGGTCCTCGATACCGACCATGCCGTGGTTTTTGGCGAGGTCGGTGGTGAGTTTGTGCGTGAAGTCCTGGCGGCGGTTGGCCTGCCTGGTCCTGAGCTTGCCGATGCCCTCGATCGTCTTGCGCAGGCGGCGACTGTACTTCCCTCCGTTGTGCTTCTTGGCGTACGTGAGCTGGCGGGCCTTCCTCTGTTCCAGGTGCTTGAGCCGCTTCTTCTCGCTGTCCGTCAGCGACGGTGGCATGAGGCGCGGTGCGGACTCGGTGGAGACGTACGCGGATGCGGAGACGCCGAAGTCCACGCCGCAGCCGGGTTTGCCGTTCGGGGTGGCGGGCTTGGTCCCGGTGTGGACGCCGAAGGAGATGTGCCAGCCGTTGCCGTCCCGCGAGATGGTGGCGTTGCGGATCGTCCCCCCGATGGCACGGGACAACCGGAACCGGAGCCGTCCCAGCTTCGGAATACGCACCTCGGCCCATTTGCGGTTGAGCTTGCGGACTTCGACCGCCTGTCCTGGGAACGGGATGGACAGGCGGTGGCCGCGCTTCTTCCATGCCGGGAACCTCGCCGGGTGGTCCGGGTTCCAGAAGTTGTCGTACGCGGCGTCGAGACGGCGAAGGATCTGCTGCCCGGCCTGTGCGGGCAGGTCCCCCACCCAGTCCAGCTCGGCGCGGGCGGCGGTGAGGTGCTTGCACTGCTCGACGGAGCGCAGCGTGTACCCCCGCTGCTCCCACAGGTACACCCGCTGTTCCAGGGTGACGTTCCACAGAGCACGCCCGGTGTGCCCCCACCCGGTCAGGACCGACTCCTGCTCCCCGGTGGGGTACGCACGGTACTTGCGCCCCGCATCCGCCTTCACACCGACCAACGTACTCAGAGCACACGACAACTGCCCCTGGCATAGCAGTCGTTCACCCCTACGAGAGCAACAGGGAACATTCGTTCGGATGGAAAACGAAGGAGCGGGCATCTTCGTATCAGGTAGCCGTCGACCGCCACTCGACCCCGCAGGCTCTGCCAGGAGTTCTCCGGTCTCGTCCAGCACTACTACCGAGCCGACAAGCTCTGGTCCGGCTCCTGCTTCGCCGGGTCAGCGGGCGGGGCGCCTCTGAGCCTCGTGAACCAGCACATCGAGCAGCGAAACCGTCCGCTGCGACCTGCAGGGCAGAGCGCTTCTCGGAACCGCCTCACCGCCGGGCCGAAGCCCGATGCGCTGCGATTGAACCCGGTAGTCCATGCATCGGAACGTAGAACCTCAAGCAAAGTTGAGGTCAAACCCTCCTCGTAAGGCGTTCTCCGGCGCGCGCCCGGTCATCCCACGGACGCGCAGAGTTCACCCGCTGTCGTGGCGGGCGTCACCCGATCCTTCCGCCGTCTCACTAGGTTGTCGGGACCATGATCGAAGGCGAGGGCACGCGTGCCGAAACTGTCCGTTGTCGTACCGCTCCACAATGTCGCGCCCTACGCTCCGACCACGCTGGGCAGCCTGGCCCGCAACGCGGACCCGGACATCGAGTTCCTGCTGGTCGATGACGCGTCCACCGACGGAACGCAGGACATCGTCGACCACTGGGCCGACCGCCTGCCGCGCGCACGGGTGATCAGGCACGGTACGAACGTCGGCATCGCGGCCGCCCGCAACAGCGGCATCGACGCCGCCGAGGGCGACTACCTCACCTTCCTCGACGGCGACGACTGGTACGCCCCCGGCCATCTGGACCGGCTCGTGCGCGCCGCCCAGGATCTCGACTGCGACTTCGCCCGCACCGACCACGTCCAGTCCACCGGCACCACCCGCGTCGTGCGGCGCGCCCCCGCCCCCCTCCGGGACACCCTGCTCGACCCCCGCGAGGGGATAGGGGTACCCGAGCGGGAGACCATGGTCGACTACCCGTTCGTCTGGGCCGGGATCTACCACCGGCGGCTCTTCGCGGACGGCGCCCAGCGCTTCGCCACCGAACTGCGCACCGCCGAGGACCGGCTGTGGATCTGGCAGCTCCATCTGCGCGCCCGCACCTACGCGGCGCTCGGGCTGTACGGCATCTTCTACCGGCGCGGGGTCACCACCTCCCTGACCCAGATCAAGGACGCCCGCCAGCTCGACTTCTTCCCCGCCTACGACACGCTGCTCGACCAGCTGCGCACGGACCGGGACGCGAAGACCCTGCTGCCCAAGGCCGTCCGCACCTACTGCGCGATGATCGCCTTCCACAACGAGAAGGCCGGCGACTACGAGCCCGCCACCGCCCGGCGGCTGCGCTCCGAGTCGGCCGCCGCGCTGCACCGGATGCCGCAGGACGTGCTCGACCGCACCCTGACGATGATCGACGACAAGCGCGGCACGCTGCTCAGCCGTCTGCGCACCAAGCAGAAGGCCGCCTGACCCATGCCTGTACCGCAGCCCGCACCGCAGCCCGCACCCGCGCCCGCGCACCGGCCGGTGCGTACCCAGATCTTCCAGGTGTCCACGCTGTACGGGGCGGCCACCCTGGCCGCCGCACTCGACGCCGGACAGTTCGGCCGGGCCCTAGACAGCCACCGCGTCCTGCTGGTCTCCAACAACGCGGCCGTCCCCGAAACGGCCCTGCGCCTGGAGGAGATGCGCGGTTACGGGTCCATCGCCGCCCGCTTCGACGCCGTCGTCGACTGGAACGAGGCGATCAGCCCGCACCACCCCAGCGGCTGGGGCCCCCGCTCCGAGGAGACCGTCCTGTGGCAGCGGGCCTTCCGCCTGGCCTGGGACATCGCCCCCGACGCCCCCGTCGACCTGGCCGTGGAGTCCATCCAGGTCAACCCGGCCCGCGCGCTGGCCGCGATCTTCTCCGAGAGCGCCGTGCACGTCTACGCCGACGGCCTGATGAGCTACGGCCCCACCCGCAACCGGCTGCCCCAGTCCATCGCCTGCCGTATCCGGCGCGTCCTCCACCTCGACCTGGTCACCGGGCTGCGCCCGCTCCTCCTCGCCGAGGCCGGCGTCGAACCCGAACTCGTCCCCGACGACGCCTTCCGCGCCGTCCTCTCCGAGATCGCCGCCGCGGCCGACGGGGACAAGAAGCTCGCCGCCGCCGAGGCCGCCGCCCCCACCGCGATGCTGCTCGGCCAGTACCTCGCCGCCCTCAACATCCTCACCCCGGAGGAGGAAGAGGACCTGCACGTGCGGATGTTGCGAGGAGCCGTACGCGCCGGGCACACATCCCTCCTCTTCAAGCCGCACCCCACCGCCCCGGCCGGCTACTCCCGCGCCCTGGACGAGGCCGCCGCCGAGGCCGGCGTACGGCTCACCACCCTGGACGGTCCGCTGCTCGCCGAGACGCTGTACGAGCGGTGCGCGCCCACCCTGGTCGTCGGCTGCTTCTCCACCGCGATGTTCACCGCCGCCGCCTACTACGGCATCCCCGTCGCCCGCGTGGGCACCCGCCTGGTCCTCGACCGCATCACCCCGTACGAGAACAGCAACCGCGTCCCGCTGACGATCACCGACCACCTCGTGCCCGACCTGGACGCGGACGGCGCCGGGACCGTCCCCCTGCTGCCGCGCACCGCGCCGGACACCCTCGCCCCGCTGGTGCGGACCGTCGGCTACTGCATGCAGGCCAAGCTCAACCCGGGGCTGCGCCCCGACGCCGAGGCCTGGCTGCGGGAGCGGCTCGACCCCACGACCCAGCACTACTTCAAACGCCGCCGCCTGCAGAGCCTCACCCTGCCCGGCGGCGGCCCCCGGGGAGCGGCGGTCCGGCTGCGCCGCACCGTACGGCGCACCCGGAGCACCCTGGGCCTCTGACCCGGGGCCGGGGGCGTGCCCCCGGCCGGCGTCCGACTCACAGAACGGCGGAACGAGCATGGGCCAGACCCTCACCGGGCTGCTCACGTCAGTACGTGCGATAGCGGGACGGCCGACGGCGCCGGGCCGGGGACGCCCCGGTGGCGGACCGGACCCGGCACTCCTGGCCGCCCTGCGGCTCTGCGGCGACCACCTGGCCGCCCTCGCCGCCGCCGGCCCCCTCACCGACGCCCGCCGCACCCGGCTCATCGCGTCGATCGGCGCCCTGACCACCGCGTGCTCCACTCCGGGCGCCGACGCGTTCGACGCGCTGCTGCGGACCGGACAACAGGCCCTGGACAGCGGGGGCGAGGCCGAGGCCCGCCTCGCGCTGGCCCTCGCCGACGAGGCGACCGCCCTGCGCAGCCGCTCCAAGGGCGCCTGGCGGCTGCGCGGCGACGCCCTGGACGCGCTCGGCCGGGGCGAGGAGGCGATCACCGCGTACGAACGCCACCTCGCGCTCCAGCAGAACACCACCGCCTCCCGCGACGTCGAACGCCGGATCGCCGCCCTCCGCGCCGCGGGGGACCGCATCGACGAGGCGCTGGCACTGTTCCGGGAGACGGCGAGGGCCGGAACGGAGACGGCGGGGGCCGATACAAGGGCCGGCACGGAGACGTCCGGTGCCGCCGTCCGCCTGTCGCGCCACCTGCCCGCCGCCGAGGCCCGCGCCGCCTTCACCGACCTCGTCCGGCTCCGTACCGCCGAACGCGGGGCCGCCGACCCGGCGGTACGCCGGCTCGCCGCGCTCTACGCCGAGCACCGCCGGCTCTCGGACCGCGACCCGATGGCGGACCCGCTGCTGGGCGGGGCCGCGCCCATCGGCGTACCGGGTCTGCGCCGGCTCGTCGCGGGCAGGACGGTGTGCCTGGTCGCCGACACGCCGCGCACCGCCGAGCAGGAGCAGCGGCCCGGCAGCCCGCTGGCCGCCCTGATCGAGGGCTACGACCTCGTCGTGCGCTGCGACGAGCCGCGCCACACCGCGCCCGCCGCCCGCACCGACCTGCACGTCTGCACCCTGCGCGGCGACGCCCCGTGGAAGGGCCCCCGCTGGGACCGGCGGGCGGGCGCCCGGCTGGTCTTCGGCGACCCGCTCCCGCACTGGCGGCTCGCCCTGCGCAGCCGCCTCGTCCCCGGCGCCCAGGACCGCGTCGGCGACGCCTCGCTGCGCCGCCCGCTGCACGATCCGGCGCTGCTCGGCGAGGAGCCCGCCGGCGCGGGGCCCGCGAGCACCGCGTACACCGTGCTGCGGCTCCTCGACTTCCTGGGCACCCCCGCCCGGGTGGACCTCATCGGGTTCGAAGGGCCGGCCGCCCTGCCCCCGCGCGAACGGGAATGGGTCCGGACGAGGACCGCGAACACGGACGACACCGCGGTGAGGATCACCCTGCGATGACACACCCCGACCCCGCGACGACGACGCCCGGCTCCGAGACGACGCGGCCCGGCTCCGAGGCGACGACGCCCGGCTCCGCGACGACGCCCGTCTCCGCCACCGCCACGGCACCCACCCCCGCCACGGCGACCGCCACCGCCTCCGCATCCGCCGACGACCGCCGTGCCGTCACCGGAAAGCGCCGGATCGCCTTCGCCGTGCACGTCGCCGGTGCGGACGACCTGCCCGGGCTCCACACCCTCCTGCGCAGCCTCGCGCTGACCAACCCGGCGCTCTGCGAGGACCTTGTCGTCCTGCACCCCGGTCTGCCGGACACCGCCTTCGACGCCGCCCGCCGGCTGCGCCCCCGGCTGATCCCGCGCCCCGCCGGCGGACGCGACGACGTGTTCCGCCTCGACGGGTACGACACCGTGGTCGCCCTCACCCCCGCCATGGTGGTCCTCGGCCGCCTCGACCCCCTCCTGAGACTCCGTACGGGCGTGGCCGCCGTGCCGCCACGACCCGGACCCGATCGCGCCCCGGGTCCGCGCGGCGGTGTCCCCGACGACGGGCTGCTGGTGATCCAGCGTCAGGACCTCGGTCCGGTGCCGCCCGCCGCGAAGGACATCCCGGCAGACCTCCTCGTACCCCTGGACTCCCGTGACGACTTCCGGGCGTGGCGGCTCCACGACGACCTGCCGGTCCCCGAGGACGTCGTCGTCCTGAACTTCGCCGACGCCCCCGAGGCCCGTACCGGCCTCGCCCCCGCCCACGCCGCCAGGGACCGCTTCGAACTGGACCACGAGACGTTCCGGGCCGCCTACCTCGCCCTCCCGGGCGCCAAACACCCCGACCTGCTGCTGCACCTCGCGCTCCCGTTGCCCGGCCGGCCCCGGCCGCCGATCGACCTGGTCCGGCAGCTCGCCGAGATCCACCGGGGGCGCGGCCACCACGACCTGGCCGTCGCCCTCCTGAGTGAGGCCGTCGCGGGCCGCCCCGACCTGCCGCGCTGCCACGAGACGCTCGGTGTCTGCCTGATGGCGCTGTCCCGGTACGAGGAGGCCGAGACGCACCTGCTGCTGGCGACCGCCTCACCCGACTTCGCTCCCCGGGCCTTTGGCCAACTGGCCCGGCTGGCCTGGCTGCTGGGTCGCACCGAGGACGCCCGGGGCTATGCGCTCGCGGGGCTGGAGGCCGACCCGACCGACGCCAACTGCCGTGCCTGGTACGCCCGTACGTCCGAGATGACCGCAGCCGATCGGAAGCCCGTCAGCGTGCTGCCCGGCGAACAGCTCGCCCATGTGGCCCTGTTCGCCGACGGCGAGGAGAACGCGGGCGACAAGGTGCTGCCCGAGGCGGTCCGCAGCTGTTTCACCGCCGACACCGGCCCGGACCGCTGGCACCAGCGCCACGCCCACCTGCTCGTCGACGAGGCCGCCCTCGAACACCTCAACGCCCGGCGGGCGGTGATCGTCGGCGGCGGCGGGCTCTTCCTCCCCGACACCGCGCCCAACGGCAACAGCGGCTGGCAGTGGAACATCCCCGATGACGTCCTCGCCCGGATCACCACCCCGCTGGCGGTCTTCGCCGTCGGCTACAACGTCTTCGACGGCCAGCGCTACCGCCGCGAGCGGTTCGCGGCCTCCCTGCGGGCCCTCGTCGAACGGTCCGCGTTCTTCGGGCTGCGCAACCACGGCTCCGTCGCCCGGGTCAGGGAACTGCTGCCCGCGTCGCTCCGCGAGAAGGTGCGCTACCAGCCCTGCCCCACCACGGTCGCCCGCCACCTCGACCCCCGCCTCGCCGAACCGGCGGCGCGCGAGGACACCGTGCTCGTCAACTGCGCCTACGACCGGGCCGGGCTCCGCTTCGGCCACGACTACGGGCACTTCCTCGCGGAGATGGCCGCGGCGATCCGGGCCGTGTCCGCGTCGGCGGAGGTCCGTTACGCCGCGCACATGCCCGCCGACGAACGCTTCGTCGACGACCTGCGCCGGGAGCACGGTCTCGCCCTCCCGGTGGAGCCGCTGTACCTGCTCTCCAACGACGCCATTCGGGACCTCTACCGGCGCACCCGGCTGGTGATCGGGATGCGCGGGCACGCCGGGATGATCCCCTTCGGCTGCGGCACCCCCGTCATCAGCCTGGTCTCGCACCCCAAGCTGGCCTACTTCCTGGCCGACATCGACCGGCCCGACTGGGGCGTCTCCGTCCACGAGCGTGCCCTCGGCGCCCGGCTCGCGGAACGGGCCCGCGCGGTGCTGGCCGACCACCCGGCGGCGGTGGCCGACGTCCACGACCGGCAGCGGGCGCTGTGGTCGGTGACCCGGGACAACCTCGCCCGACTGCGCGAACTCACCGGCCTGCCAGACCTGTTCGGCGATGAGGGCGCCAGCCTTCCGGATCCGTCCGGCGATCCGGGCCCCGGTCTTGCGGGCCCGTCCGGGAGCCGGGGCGCGGGCTCGGGGAGCCGGGACGCGGGCCCTGTGTTCCCCGCGCCCCGGCCCGCCGCAGAGGACCACGTCACCCGCCCCCGGGACCGCGCGTGACGCCCGACCCCGCCCCCGCCCACCCTCTGAGGACCATGCCGACCACACCCCCAGCCCCCGCCCCGGCGCCGACGGTCCCGGAGACGCCCCGTCCCGTCCGCGAGCACCGCTACGACATCGACCTGATCCGGCTGCTCTGCTCGGTCGGCGTGATCGGCCTCCACGCCGGATCGGCCTTCGTGAACTCCGTGGGCCGCACGGCGTCGCAGGGGCCCGGCACCTACTGGGCCGGGCTGACCGCCGACTCCGTCGGCCGCTTCGCCGTGCCCCTCTTCTTCGCCATCGCCGGCTGGGTGGTCCTGGTCGGGGCCCCGCCGAAGGACGGTGCGCGGCTGCGGCGGCGCATCGTGCGGATCGTGGTGCCCCTCGCCGTCTGGACGGCGCTCTACCTCGCCTGGGGCAGGCTGCGCGGCACCAACGACGACCCGGTGGGCGACCTGGCGCTGGACTCCGTGTTCGCCTCGGTCCGCCCCGCCTACCACCTCTGGTACCTCTACGCCTACCTCCCCGTGATCATGGTCCTGGGTCTGGTGGTGCTGGTCAGGTCGGGGAAGCGGCCGTGGGGTCTCGGCGCGGCGCTGCTGGTCCTGGCGTCCGCGCCGTCGCTCTTCGGCGACCTGGCCGAGGCCACCGGCCGTGAACTGCCCCGCTTCGGCTGGGCGTTCGGTCCCTACCAGCTGATCTACGCGGTGCTCGGGGCGCTGTTGCTCGCCGCCCCGGCCGGTACGTTCGGCCGACGCCGGCTCCCCTGGCTGCTGCTCGCGGCGGCCGGGCTGGCCGGGGTGATCGCGTACCAGCACGAGGTGCACTACGCGATCCCGTACGCACACGTCCTGGTGGCCCTGTTCAGCTGCGGCGTCCTGATCTCCCTGCACGGCCTGCGCGTCCCGGAGCGGATGCGCCCCGCCCTGACCCGGCTGGCCGACGCGTCGTTCGGGGCCTATCTCGTGCACGTACTCGTGCTCGGCGTCCTCACCGACGCCCTCGTCCGGGCGGACCTGGGCGGCCCGGCCGCCGCCGCGCTCGTGGCCGGGATCACGGTGGCCACGACGGCCCTGTCGTTCGGCGCGGCCATGCTGTGGGGCCGCGCGGGCGCGAGCAAGGTGCTGGGCTGACCGTCCCGCGCGCCTGCCGCGCCCCGGGGGACGACACACCAGGAGCCCCCAGGGGCAGCACGGCAGGCGTGCGTGCCCTCGCCCCCCGGGGCAGGGCCCGCCGCGTGTGCGCCCTGCCCGCCGCCCCGGAGGCTCCTCAGCCCCGGCCGCTGCGCAGGGCCTTGGCCCGCCGGGCCACCCGGCGCAGGGCCGGGCTGCTCCGCAGGAACGCCAGCCGGGCCGGGACCACTCCCGGAAGCGCGAGCGAGGCCAGCCGGCGGCGCTTGAAGTAGCGCCAGGTGCGATCGTCCAGGTGCGCGGAGAGATAGCGCTCGGCGGCCGGGCGCAGATCGGGGCGGACCTTCGGCCGCATCGCGAAGGCGACGGCCGCGAGCAGACCGTCCAACTCCGCACCGGAGCACGGCGGCTGCACCGCGATCGCCTCCGTGCCGCCCGTAGCACCGGAACTCGGCGGCTGCACCGCGACCGTCTCCGTGCCGCCCGCCGCACCGGAGCACGGTGGCTGCACCGCGACCGCCTCCGTGCCGCCCGTCGCACCGGTGCGGGGCGTCCGCGCGGCCACCGCCTCCGCGTCACCGATCCCCGGCAGCAGGGCGTCGGCGAGCGTCGCCGGTATCCGCTCGGCGTTCTCGTACGGGGTCAGCCGCTCCAGGAGCAGGCCCGTGCCGACGGCCGCCACCGGGAGGCCGTGGAACCGGGCCGCCCCGAACAGCGCGGCCGAGGTGCAGCCGACGACCAGCGCGGGCCGCAACCGGTGCAGCAGCACATCGGCCGGCACCGGCACGGGGCTGTCCAGCACGGTCAGTTCGACGTCCAGCCGGTCCGCCTCGGCGCGCAGCGCCGCCGGGTCCTCCCAGGGGGCGTACGGGTCCGGCGCGAACACCAGCCGGCGGTGGCCGAGGGCCGCCGCCCCGCGCACCATCTCCAGCCGCAGCTCCGCCTCCTCGGCGGCCGGGATCAGCCCGGCCCCGGCGAGATCCTGGCCGAGCAGCAGCGCGGGCGCCTCGACGGCCGGCAGCTCCACGCCCGCGTCCGCCAGTTCACCGAACACCTTGGTGAACGCCTCGGCGGGAACGGCCCGCGGCTCCACCCCGTACTCGCCCAGCAGCAACGGACGCGCCCCCGGGACCAGATCCGCGTGGAGGAGCCGCCGCACCCGGACCCCGGTCAGCGGGGGGATCTTCTCCCCGGTCGGGCCGTAGCCGCCGGGCCCCTCCGCGTACACATCGACCGGGGCACCGGCGAAGACCTGGGTGAGCGCCCGGGCGGGACCGGCGTGCGG
Source organism: Streptomyces sp. MMBL 11-1 (assembly GCF_028622875.1). Lineage (NCBI taxonomy): Bacteria > Bacillati > Actinomycetota > Actinomycetes > Kitasatosporales > Streptomycetaceae > Streptomyces > Streptomyces sp. MMBL 11-1. Next base: position 5,027,666 of record NZ_CP117709.1, read on the forward strand.
GGAGTCCACGACGAGCTCCAGCTCCTCGTCGCCGAGACCCCATGCGCGCCGGAAGTGGCGCTCCCACAACGGGGCGTCGTCACCCCGGGGCGTCCAGCCGGCCGGGTGGAAGGGGAAGATCGCGTCGTTCCACGAGAGCACCTCGTCGAACCGGGCGCGCAGCCGCTCGAAGCCGGCGGTCTCCGAGACGTCGGCGACGGTCTCCGGAGCCGGCCCCGTCCGGGACAGCAGCAGGATCCGCCGGTCGGGCTCGGTGAAGCAGCCCGCGTCGATCGCCGCGGCGAGCAGCACCGTCGCGGCGGGCGAGGAGGCGTGGAAGATCCGGATGGTCATGCGGCCGAGGCCCCCTTCGCGGCGACCGGACGGCGGCGCAGCCTGCGCACCCGGGTCGCCCGTGTCACGTCCATGGCGTCGAGAGCCTCGTCCAGCAGCCGCTGCGGAAGGCGTCCCAGGGCCGCCGCGCCGCGCGACTTCAGTTCGCGGGCCACGGCCGGTTCGAATGTGTCGAGGGCGCCCAAATGATGGGCGATGACCGCGCAATAGGTGCGTACGGCCTTCGGCAGCAAAGCGTCCGCGTCACGGTCGGCGGCCGTCTCGGCGATCACCTGGTCGAAAGCGCGCAGGAAATCGAGCTGACGCACATCGCGGATCTGCGTCAGCGACGTGGCCACCCCGCGCCGGTAGAAATGGCTGAGCATGCCCAGGACGGCGAACGACCGCGCCTCCCGGTGCAGCCGCCAGATCCACGGCCGGTCCTCGGCCGTGCGCAGCCCGTCGGTGAAGTGGAGCAGCCCCCGGTCCAGCAGCCGCCGGTGATAGAGGCCCGCCCAGGCGAACGCGTAGTCCACGGAGGTGGTGCGGTGGGCGGGCAGGATCGCGGCCCGGGGGTCGCTCACCACCCCGTGCGGCCCGTGCGGCACCCGGCGTACGGTCCGCGAGCTGCCGCTCGCCCGGACGTGGTCGGTCCGCACGAAGTCGCAACCCAGCGCCTCGGTCCGGGCCACCAGCCGTTCGTAATGCCCGGGGGCCAGCCAGTCGTCGCCGTCCAGGAAAGCGATGTACTCCCCGCGGGCGGCCTCCAGACCGGTGTTGCGCGCGGTCGCCAGACCGCCGTTCACCTCGTGCCGCAGCAGCACGGCCCCCGGGATCTCGTCCGCGGCCCGGCGCAGCAGCCGGGGGGTCTCATCGGTCGAACAGTCGTCGACGAGAAGGAACTCGAAATCCTCGCGGGCGTTGGCCCGCAGACTTCTGAGGGTGTCGGGCGCGTAGGCCTGCACGTTGAAGAACGGCACGATGACGGAGAGCTTAACCACGCGCATCACGTTAGGAGCGGCTGTGGCTCTTTCCTTTTCCGCAATGCGCCCAGCAGGTGAACAACACCCGTCACCAAGGTGAATCGCCTTTTCCGGGGCCGGAATTGAGGGTGCGTTCGGGCCCGGCCCCCAAGCGTCGGCTCGCTGTTAACCATCTGTTGCCATCACGTTGGGCCGCGCATCGGAATGCCTTCCTAACTTCTAGGACGTGCCCCCACGTACCAGCAATGAGGCCGAACCGGCCGAAACCCCCGCCGCGCTCCGACCGGCGCTGCGGGTCGCCGTCCTCGCCGACTCCGACACCCGGTGGAAATGGGGCGCGCTCACCGCGCGCCGCCTGACCGCCGGGGCGGCGGACGGCCCGGACGCGCGGCCCGTCGAGGTCAGCGGGCTGCTGCTGCGCGGCCGGGCCACCCCGACGCCCCGCCAGCTCGCGGAGGTCGGCGAGGTCGGGATCGACGCCGGCCGGGTCCGCGAGGTCACCGCCGTCGAGTTCCTGCACACCGTGCGCGACGAGGGGTACGACCTCGTCGTCCTCGCCCTCGTCGGCGGCGGCGTCCAGGCCATGCTGCACGGCCTCGCCGCCCTCGGCCTGCCGCGTCGGCCCGTCATCGTCACCGGATACGTGGGCGTCGTCTACGAGAAGCTCGCCGACGGGCTCCTCCTCCGCCACGGCGCGGACGTCGTCCTCGCCAACTCGGCCCACGACGCGGAGCGTTTCCGCGCGGTTTACGAGGGAGTGGGCGCCGACGCCTCCGCCGTCACGGAGGCCGCCCTCCCCTTCCTCGGCGGAGACCCCTACCGCCCCGAAGAGGGCCGCGACACGGTGGTGTTCGCCGCCCAGCCCTCCGTGCCGGCCTCGCGCGCCGACCGCACGTACCTGCTCCGCAGGCTCGTCGAGCACGCCCGGCTGCACCCGCGCCGCGAGGTGCTGCTCAAGCTGCGCTCCAAGCCCGGTGAGCACACCACGCACATCGAGGAGCTGCCCTACCAGAAGCTCGCGCAGCGGCTGCCCGGCGGTCTGCCGCCCAACTTCCGCCTGGTGTACGGGCACATGGGCGAAGTCCTGGACCGCACCGACCTCCTGGTCACGGTCTCCTCGACGGCCGCGCTGGAGTCCCTGCACCGCCGCATCCCGACCGCGGTCCTCACCGACCTCGGCGTCCGCGAGACGCTCGGCAACCACCACTTCGTCGGCTCCGGGCTCCTCACCTCCTGGGACCGGCTCGACGGCGGTATCCGGCCCCGGCCCGACGGGGCGTGGCTGGCCGGCCAGGGCGTCGCCGCCGACGGCTCGTACGGCACCGCCTACGACACGGCCCGCGCCAAGGTCACCGCCCTCCTCGACGACGGCCGGCTCCCACCCCTGGCCCCCTACTACACACCGGCCACCGCCCCCGGCTACCTCCCCGGCATCCTCGCCCGCCACCACCTGGCCCCCGACGGCACGCCCCTGCCCGGCGCGGCCGCACCGCAGGAACCCGGCCGGGTCCGGGGCGCGGTGCGCGAAACCGTCCGCAACGCGGCCCGGGGCGCCTACCGCCAGGGCGTCCAGCGCGTCGCCCCCGTGATCCGCCGGATGGGGGAGCTGTGACCACCTCCGCAGGAACCCCCGGGGCCTGGGGGCCCACGACTCCAGGAGCAGCCACCATGACCCCAGGGACAACGATGCAACCGCCCCCGACCCCGACCGTCCTCGCCGTGATCCCCGCCCGCGGCGGATCCAAGGGCGTTCCCGCCAAGAACCTCGCCGAGGTCGGCGGCATCCCCCTGGTCGCCCGCGCCGTCCGCGCCGCGCTCGCCGCACCCGAGGTCACCGACGTCGCCGTCACCACCGACGACGGGGCGATCGCCGAGGCCGCCCGGACCGCCGCCGCCGACCTCCGGGCCGCCCACCGGCTGCACGTCGTCGAGCGCCCCGCCGCCATCGCGGGCGACACCGCGACCAGCGAAGCGGCCGTGCTGCACGCCATGGACGTCTACGAGGCCGAGCGGGCCCGGAGCGTCGACGTGGTCCTCCTCGTCCAGTGCACCAGCCCGTTCGTCTCCCGCGAGGACATCGACGGCGTCGCCCGGGCGGTGGCCCAGGAGGGCGCGGACACGGCCGTCACGGTCGCCCCGTTCCACGGCTTCGTCTGGCGCGACGGGCACGCGGTCGAGGAGGGAACGTACGGCGTCAACCACGACAAGTCCGTACGCCCCCGCCGCCAGGACCGCCCCCAGGACCACCTGGAGACCGGCGCCGCCTACGCGATGGACGCGGCGGGCTTCCGTACCCACCGCCACCGCTTCTTCGGCCACACCGCCCTCGTGCCCACAGACCCGGCGCGGGTGCTGGAGATCGACGACCCGCACGACCTGGCCCGCGCCCGCGCGCTCGCCCCGCTCCTGGACCCCTCCCCGCTGCCCTCCCTCGCGGACGTGGACGCGGTCGTCCTGGACTTCGACGGCACCCAGACCGACGACCGGGTCATGATCGACTCCGAGGGCCGCGAGACGGTCGCCGTGCACCGGGGCGACGGCCTGGGCATCGCCGCGCTGCGCAAGGCGGGAGTCCCCCTCCTGATCCTCTCCACCGAGCAGAACCCGGTCGTCGCGGCCAGGGCCCGCAAGCTCCAGATCCCGGTCCTGCACGGCATCGACCGCAAGGACGAGGCGCTGAAGCGGTGGTGCGACGAGCAGTCCATCGCCCCCGACCGGGTCCTCTACGTCGGCAACGACGTCAACGACCTGCCCTGCTTCTCCCTCGCCGGCTGGCCCGTCGCCGTCGCGAGCGCCCACGACTCGGTACGCGCCGCGGCGCGCGCCGTCACGACCACCCCCGGGGGCTACGGAGCCATCCGCGAGATCGCGGCCTGGCTGCTGGGCCCCACCCTCACCACCACTCCCTCTGTCCCCACAGTCCCCACCACATAAGGAAGCACCACCATGAGCACCTCCCGCCTGCGCACCTTCGGCACCCGCACCGCCGGCCCCGGCAACCCCGTCTACATCACGGGCGAGATCGGCATCAACCACAACGGCGACCTCGACAACGCCATCGCGCTGATCGACGCGGCCGCCGAAGCCGGCTGCGACGCCGTGAAGTTCCAGAAGCGCACCCCGGAGATCTGCACCCCGCGCGACCAGTGGGACATCGAGCGCGACACCCCCTGGGGCCGGATGACGTACATCGACTACCGCCACCGCGTCGAGTTCGGCGAGGCCGAGTACACCGCCATCGCCGAGCACTGCGCCAAGCGCGGCATCGACTGGTTCGCCTCCCCGTGGGACACCGAGGCCGTCGCCTTCCTGGAGAAGTTCGACGTCCCCGCCCACAAGGTGGCCTCCGCCTCCCTCACCGACGACGAGCTGCTGCGCGCCCTGCGCGCCACCGGCCGCACGGTGATCCTCTCCACCGGCATGTCGACCCCGAAGCAGATCCGCCACGCGGTCGAGGTCCTCGGCTCGGACAACATCCTGCTCTGCCACGCCACTTCGACGTACCCGGCGAAGGCCGAGGAGCTGAACCTCCGGGTCATCAACACCCTCCAGCAGGAGTACCCGAACGTCCCGATCGGCTACTCCGGCCACGAGACCGGCCTGCAGACCACCCTCGCGGCCGTCGCGCTCGGCGCCACGTTCGTCGAGCGCCACATCACCCTGGACCGCGCGATGTGGGGCTCCGACCAGGCCGCCTCCGTCGAGCCGCAGGGCCTGACCCGTCTGGTCCGCGACATCCGCACCATCGAGCAGTCGCTCGGCGACGGCGTCAAGAAGGTGTACGAGTCCGAGCTCGGCCCGATGAAGAAGCTCCGCCGCGTCGCGGGCGTCGTCGCCGAGACCGAGAACGCGCCGGCCCCCGAGCCGGTCGCGGTCTGAGCGCCGACCGGTGAACCTCGCCTTCGTCGAGAGCCCGGTCCAGCTCCTGAACGTCCTGGAGTGGGTTCACACCCAGGGGGGAGACGATCCGGCCGCCACCACGGTCGTCGTCCTCCCCCCGGTCGACCCGATGTCGCGCGGTCAGCTGCGCCGGATGGCGGAGCTGGCCCGCGACGAGGGCATCACGGTCCGCTGGCAGGAGGCGCGCGGCGAGTCCGGCGCCCCCCTGAAGGCCCTGCGCGCCCTGGCCGGCCTGGTCCGGCGCGCGGACCACATAGTGATCGGCGACCCCTTCTCCCGCTATGTGCAGCTCCTGCTGACCCTGGTCCGCGCCGACCGCCTCACGGTGGTCGACGACGGCACGGCCACCATGGAGTTCGTCGCCCAGCTGGCCCGGGGCGAACGCCTCACCCGCTGGCACCGCCGGGGCCGTACGGGACCGCGCGAACTGGTCCTGGCCCCGGTCACGGCGACGGCCCGCCGCCGCTTCACCCCGACGGCGGACCACACGGTCGAGGTGTTCACCGCGATGCCGGTCGAGGCTCCGCCCGGCATCGCGGTCACCCCGAACACCTTCGCCTGGACCCGCGCCCGCTTCGGCCCGCCCAGCATCGGCAAGGGCGCGGACCTGGTCGGCACCTCCCTGGTCGAGACGGGCGTCGTCGACCCCGTCCCGTACCAGGAGGCGGTCACGACCCTGGCCCGCACCCACGGCGCCACCCGCTACTTCGCCCACCGACGCGAGTCCGCCGAGAAGCTCCGCGCCCTGGAAGCCGCCACCGGCCTGGAGATCGTCCGCCCGGACCTCCCGCTCGAACTCATCGCCCGCCGCGGCCCCATCGGCCGCACGATCGTCAGCTTCCCCTCCACGGTCGTCCACACCCTCCCGCTGGCCCTGGCCGGCACGGGCGTGAACGTCGCGGTCTGCGACATCGACCCGCAATGGCTCCGCACCACGGCCTCGCCCCGCGCCCAGGGCTTCCTGAGCGGGGTCACGGAGACGGCGCGGGGGGTGCAGCGGCTTTCGTCGGTGGCGACGTGAGGGCTAGGCCCTGTCGTCGAACTCCCGTCTGCCCCGCGGCGCCGTGCACGCACTCTCGCCGCACCGGGCACCCGCCCGAGTACGTCCAGTACGAGGACGTGCGCCCGGCGCGCCGAGAGCACGCACCTGACCCCGCAGGGCCGCCCTCCGGGCGACGACGGGAGTTCGACGACAGGACCTACGCCCGTACGGTGCGGGTCAGCATCCGGTCGAAGAGGTTGCTGGTGGCCGTCTGTATCCGGCTGTCGATGTGGTCCGGGGAGATGAGCGCCAGCGGCCAGAAGAAGGTGCCGGCGACGAAGACCATGGTCCCGTCGCGGTGCTGGACCAGGCTGGTGTTCTGGATCCGCTCACCACGCCCCATGCTGTCCTGGTAGGGCGAGTGGGACAGCAACTGCTGGGCCGCCTTGCGCGGCAGCTTGGTCTTGCGGTCACGGCCGTCGGCCTCGATGCCTATGAGGTTCGGTATCTCATCGCCGTCTGCGAGTCCCGTGCCCTTCCACAGCCAGTGGTCGGACCGACGCACGACGAGCGGTACGGGCTTGGCGAGCATGCCGTTGTACTGCACGCCGAGCAGACGCTGCTCGGCGTGCTTGCGCTTCTTCTCCAGGTCGCGCCAGCGCACGGTCGGACCGTGCTCGTCCGGAGTGGGATCGGGGTCCTGCTTGTAACAGGCGACGACGCGGTTCTCGGTGCCCGCCGACGACTTCTCCATGCGGATGTGGAAGTAGATGTTGTTGGCGCCCAGATAGGCGAGATGGGTGCGCGAGGTGATGGCCTTCTCGGCTACGTCACGCATCTGCCGGGACCAGTACTCGTCATGGCCGGGAAAGACCATGGCCGCGTACTTCGTGGGATCGACCCGGCCTTCGTGCAGATCGAGGCTGGAGGCGTAGGTGACGTCGTAGCCGGACATCTCGGCCCACCGGGCGAGACTGCTGTCCATCTCGAACCACAGGGGGTGTCCGCCGTCGGAGTACGGGCGGTCGAACGACACCTTGAAGGCACGCTCCGCGTTCCCGCCGTTCTTCCCCTGGGCGTTGAACCCCTTGTAGAGGTTCTTACCGGTCCGCCCGTCCTGCGGCCAGGCGTTGTAGGCCTGGTACGTCGTGAAAGGCAGGACCACCAGGATGTCGGACGCCCGACCGGTCTCCCGGACGACGAACGGCGTACTGCTGCGATGCCCGTCCTTCGTCGTGAACACCGCGAGATAGACACCGGAGACCCAGTTCTCGGGGATGTCCAGGGTCCAGGAGACGGGCCAGCCGCAGTCGATCATCCCGTGCTCAGGATGGGCTTCCGGAACGTCGTGGGCGACACCGCGCAACGCGGGACTCTGCGCCACTTCACGGCCGCCCTGCCCGTCGTAGTACCCGATCCGGTGCACCGTGACCGTGAACTCCTGGGCCGGACGCACCGATACGTGGAACGCAACCGAATCCCCGGCCGCGGCCGAGGTCGTGGAGGCGTACCCCTGGATCTGCCCGTCCCGGTCGTTGGCCGCGCGCGTCGCGTCGCCCTCGATCTGCCAGGTGCGGGTGCCGGCGCGGGCGTTCTCGGTGACCACGGGATTCTTGCCGGTGCGGCTGGCAGCACGGTTGGGCAGGACGTCGGTCGGAACGTCATCGTTCACATAGCCGTAGACCAGCCCGGTGGCACCCACCGCCCCGACCCCGAGAATGCCCAGGGCAGTACGACGCGAGACAGAAGACATGGAAGAACCTTCCGAGGCCTGGACGCCGGGCCTCGCGCCCCACGCGTCGGTACGTGTGCGACGGGTGGTGCACAAGAGATCTGTGTGATGCCTGTCGCCAATCGCTCATCGTACGAGTGTGAAGAACACGGGTTACAGATGTGACCACTGTGCGATGGGACACACACAGTGGTCACATTTTGGTCTTGCGTCCCCACACGGCGATTGAACGCGTCCGGTCAATCAGCTGCCATAGCGCTCCACCACCGTGGAGGACCCGGGCAAGGGTGCCTCCGACACGGGTCTGACCCACCTGGGCGCACGCCAGTACGACCCGGCCACGGGCCGCTTCATCAGCGTGGACCCGATCCTGGACCTCGCCGGCCCGCAGCAGACCCACGGTTACTCGTACGCGAACAACGCCCCGGTGGCGTTCAGCGACCCCACGGGCTGCCGCCCGGACGGCCCGGTGGGCGGGCCGGACATCAACGACAGCCGCCACCCTAAGTACGGAACCGACAACGGCCGGGCGGGCAGCGGCTGGTTCCGTGACGTGCAGGCGTGGACCGACCTCGGAGGCGGGGAACTGAGCCAGTGCGGTTGGGCTGCGACGGACATTCCTCTGCTCACAACCGCGACCCACAGGTGTTTGACGGCGACGCTGACGGCAACGTCAGCGGACGACGGCTGCGTTGGGCGGGGCATCGGGGGCGTCGGCCGGGCCGGGAACATTGCCGAGGGTGTCGATGGCCTGGGGTTGGAGGTGGAGTCGGACGTGGGCGTAGACGTCGGCCGGTGACGCCGATGTGGGCGTGGTCGAGGAGTTCCTTGATGACGACGAGGTCGACGTCATGCTCCAGGAGCAGGGTGGCGGTCGAGTGGCGGAGGTCGTGGAAGCGGATGCGGCGGGTGAGGTTGGCCGGGGCGGGAGGCCCGGTTGGCGTGGTGAAGACGAGGCCGCTGTCTTGCCGGGCTGATCCTGCCGCTTCGCGTTCCCCGTCCTGCCGTACCCGGTGCTCCTCGAGGGCGTGGAGGCATTCGGTGGGAGGGAGGGGCGGTGCTCGGATGCGTGGGTCCTGGCGGGCAGGTGGGTGAGGCCGCCGGTTCGGGTGCGCTGAGTGAGCGGCGGATGGTGGTGGAAGGCCGACGGTTATACCCGAAACCACCCTGCGTCACACGTCCCCACGCGGACTTTGTTCGCCTGCACGGCTGAAGTTTTGTTGATCTGTGGCCAGTTGAGGGGGCAGGGGGCCTACGCTTCATAAGGTGAACCAGTTGAAGTCCCGTGCCTCCCGCCCCCACGACCCGGCCGGCCAGCCCGGGGGAGGTGAGCTGCCCGGCAGACTCTCCGACGATCTCCGTGCCGAGCTGATCGCCTTCCGCCGGGATCTGCACATGCATCCCGAGCTGGGCAACCAGGAGTTCCGCACCACCGCGGCCATCAAGGACCGGCTGGAGAAGGCCGGGCTGAAGCCGAAGGTTCTCGCCGTCGGGACCGGGATCATGTGCGACGTGGGGGAGTGGGACGGGGCGACGCCCATGCTGGCGTTGCGGGCGGACATCGACGCGCTGCCGATCCCGGACACCAAGGCCGGCGTGCCCTACCGGTCCACCGTGCCCGACCGGGCGCACGCCTGCGGGCACGACGTGCACACCACCGCCGTGCTCGGGGCGGGGCTCGTGCTCGCCGGGCTCGACCGGGAGGGGCTGCTGCCCCACGCCGTGCGGCTGATCTTCCAGCCCGCCGAGGAGGTCCTGCCCGGGGGTGCCGTCGACGCCATCGAGTCCGGGGTGCTGGAGGGCGTCGGGCGGATCATCGGCGTGCACTGCGACCCGAAGGTGGACGTCGGGCGGATCGGGCTGCGGATCGGGGCCATCACCTCGGCCTGCGACCGGCTGGAGGTCACGCTCGACGGGCCCGGCGGGCACACCGCCCGGCCGCACCTGACCACCGACCTGGTCACCGCCGCCGCCCGGATCGCCGTCGACGTGCCCGCGCTGCTCGCCCGCCGGGTCGACGCCCGCTCCGGGCTCGCGCTGACCTGGGGGCGGCTGGAGACCGGGCACGCCCCCAACGTCATCCCGCAACACGCCGAGCTCTCCGGCACCGTCCGCTGCCTGGACCTGGAAGCCTGGCGCGCGGCCCCCGACCTGGTGCACGCCGCCATCGACGAGGTGGCCGGAATGCACCGGGCCAAGACCGTGGTCAACTACGTGCGCGGTGTGCCGCCCGTGGTGAACGACGCCGAGTCCATCGGCCTGCTGGACGCGGCGATGACCGAACGTCGCGGATCGTACGCGATCGAGGACACCGAGCAGAGCCTGGGCGGCGAGGACTTCTCCTGGTACCTGGAGCGGGTCCCCGGCGCGATGGCCCGCCTCGGCGTCCGGACCCCGGGCGACACGCGCGGGCTCGACCTGCATCGCGGCAACTTCGACGTGGACGAGGAAGCCATCACGGTGGGGGTCGAGCTGTTCACCGCCGCGGCGCTGTTCGACGGGAACCGTTAGCGGAGCGTTGACGCGGTCTTCATGGGCCGTTCGTGGACCCGCGGGAGGCCTTCTGTTCACGACGATCCGGTAACGGCTTCCGTACGTGCTCTTATCTGACATCTACGCGCGTTACGATCGCCGCGAAACCAGCGCCGGAAGAGGCGCTTCGGTCAGGTTTGAAGGAGCCTTCCCTTGCGCCGGATCACCAGGATCACCACCGTGGGCATTGCGTCCGCGGCGCTTGCTCTCAGTGTCACCGCCTGTGGCGGAAAAACGTCGTCGGACGCGGGTTCCGACTCGGGCGGCGAGAAGGCCGCCATCGCGTACGACATCGGCGGCCGCGGCGACCAGTCGTTCAACGACGCCGCCTACGCCGGACTCGCCAGGGCGGAGAAGGACCTCGACGTCAAGGGCAGCGAGGCCGAGCCCTCCGACGGTGAGGGGGACGCGGACAAGGTCCAGCGCCTCACGGAGCTGGCCCGCTCCGGCAACAACCCGGTGATCGGCGTCGGCTTCGCCTACGCCCCGGCCATCAAGAAGGTCGCGCCGAAGTTCCCGAAGACCACCTTCGGCATCATCGACGACGCCTCGGTGACCGGCGACAACATCGCCAACATCGTCTTCAACGAGGAGCAGGGCTCCTACCTCGCCGGCGTCGCCGCCGCCAAGGTCACCAAGACGAAGACGATCGGCTTCATCGGCGGTGTCGAGACCCCGCTGATCAAGAAGTTCGAGGCGGGCTTCATCCAGGGCGCCAAGGACACCGACCCCGCGGTCAAGGTCCTCCCGCAGTACCTGACCCAGCCGCCGAACTTCGACGGCTTCTCCAAGCCCGACCTCGGCAAGGCCGCTGCCCAGGGCCAGCTCGACAAGAAGGCCGACGTGATCTACTCGGCCGCAGGTCTGGCCGGTTCCGGTGCCATCGAGGCCGCCTCCAAGGCCGGCGCGTGGAACATCGGCGTCGACTCCGACCAGTACAAGCAGAAGGGCCTCGCGGCCTACAAGGAGTCCATCCTGACCTCGGTCACCAAGGATGTCGAGGACTCGGTGTTCAACCTGATCAAGTCGGTCCAGGACGGCAAGCCGACCACCGGTGAGATCCGCTACGGCCTGGACAAGGACGGCGTCGGCCTGTCGATGTCCAACCCGGCGTTCACCAAGATGACCGACGTCATCGCGGCCGTCGACAAGGCCAAGCAGGACATCATCGACGGCAAGATCACCGTCAAGACCGCTCCGTAAGCAGCTCGGAGCCTCCTGCCGTACAGCTGGTTTCCCGAAGGCCCTGTCCGTCCCCGCGCCGCACCGGCCGGTGGACGGACAGGGCCGCGGGCCCATCCCCGCCGTACGGACAGGCTCCCCGCCCGTACGGACAGGCTCACCGCCGTACGGACAGGCTCCCCGCCGCGGAGCGCGAACGTCGAGCTTGCGCGGCACCGCCCGAGCTTCCCCGTCCCACCCGAAGAAGATCCGCCTCTCGCAGTGCTCTCCCACCCGGCCCGGACCGTGCGTCCGGACCGTGACGTGCACCTGTGTTTCACGATTCGGCAGCGCTACGCGTGTAGACAGCCCTCCGGCGCGATAACTTCACCCCCGCCCCCCAGAGCCCCTCAGCCCCTCCGCCCCCGCTCCTGTCCGGCCAAGGAGAGTGCGTCATCAACGCGTCCAGCAGTCCCCCTGCCGTAGAACTGCACGGCATCACCAAGCGCTTCCCCGGCGTCGTCGCCAACCACGACATCGACATCACGATCGGCAAGGGCACGGTCCATGCCCTCGTCGGTGAGAACGGTGCCGGCAAGTCCACCCTGATGAAGATCCTCTACGGCATGCAGAAGCCGGACGAGGGCACCATCGCGATCAACGGCGAGCAGGTCTCGTTCGCCAACCCGGGCGACGCCATCGAGCGGGGCATCGGCATGGTGCACCAGCACTTCATGCTCGCCGACAACCTCACCGTCCTGGAGAACGTCGTCCTGGGCGGCGAGAAGCTGTACGGCATCGGCTCCGGCGCCCGGAAGAAGATCAAGGAGATCTCCGACGCGTACGGCCTGGGCATCCGGCCCGACGCGCTCGTGGAGGACCTCGGGGTCGCCGACCGGCAGCGCGTGGAGATCCTCAAGGTCCTCTACCGGGGCGCCCGCATCCTGATCCTGGACGAGCCGACCGCGGTCCTCGTACCGCAGGAGGTCGACGCGCTCTTCGCCAACCTGCGCGAGCTCAAGTCCGAGGGCCTGACCGTCATCTTCATCTCGCACAAGCTGGGCGAGGTGCTCTCCGTCGCCGACGAGATCACCGTCATCCGCCGCGGTACGACCGTGGGAACCGCCGACCCGGCGTCCACCACGACCAAGCAACTCGCCGAGCTGATGGTCGGCAGCGAGCTGCCCTCGCCGGAGACCCGCGAGTCCACCGTCACCGACGTGCCGATGCTGCGCGTGCGGGACCTGGCGCTCACGGTCACCGACCCCGACGGCACCGTCCGCGACGTGCTCGCCGGCATCGACTTCACCATCCACCAGGGCGAGGTCCTCGGCATCGCCGGGGTCGAGGGCAACGGGCAGACCGAGCTGATCGAGGCCCTGATCGGCATGCGCGACCCGGACGGCGGGGTGATCACCCTCGACCAGGACGACATCAGCCACGTCCCCACCCGCAAGCGGCGCGAGTCAGGCATCGGCTACATCCCCGAGGACCGCCACCGCCACGGCGTCCTCCTGGAGGCCCCGCTCTGGGAGAACCGCATCCTCGGCCACGTCACCGAGAAGCCCAACAGCCGCGGCTGGCTGCTGGACAACAAGGCGGCCCGCACCGACACCGAGCGCATCGTGCGCGAGTACGACGTGCGCACCCCCGGCATCGAGGTCACCGCGGCCTCCCTCTCCGGCGGCAACCAGCAGAAGCTGATCGTCGGCCGCGAGATGAGCCACGCACCGAAGCTCCTGATCGCCGCCCACCCCACCCGTGGCGTGGACGTCGGCGCGCAGGCGCAGATCTGGGACCAGATCCGCGAGGCCCGCCGGGAAGGGCTGGCCGTCCTGCTGATCTCGGCCGACCTGGACGAGCTGATCGGCCTCTCCGACACCCTGCGCGTCATGTACCGAGGCCGACTGGTCGCCGACGCCGACCCGGCCACCATCACCCCGGAGGAACTGGGCTCGGCCATGACCGGCGCCGCCACCGGTCACCTCGAAAGCCCGGAGGACGAGGCCCGATGAAGAAATTCGACAAGGACCGGCTGATCCTGGGCTTCGCCGGCCCGGTGCTCGCCCTGGTCGTCGCCCTCGCGCTGACCACCGTGGTGCTGCTCGCCTCCGGCCGCAACCCCTTCGAGCCGTACCGGATCATGTTCGAGTCGGCCGGCTACGTCGACGTCCAGGTCCTGATCGTCAACCAGGCCGGTACGTACTACCTCGCCGCACTCGCCGTGGCCATCGGCTTCCGGATGAACCTCTTCAACATCGGCGTCGACGGGCAGTACCGCCTCGCCGCCATGATGGCCGCCCTGGTCGGCGCGAGCGTCAGCCTGCCGGGGCCGCTGCACATCGCGCTGATCGTGATCGTCGCGATGCTGGTCGGCGCGTTCTGGTCGGGCATCGCGGGCTTCCTCAAGACCACCCGCGGGGTGAGCGAGGTCGTCTCGACGATCATGCTCAACTCGATCGCCACCGCCCTGGTCGCCTGGATGATCCTGCCGAAGAACTTCGGCGAGCAGCCCGCCGGGTCCAACAACCTGACCACCGGTGAGATCCCGGAGTCCGGCTGGTTCCCGGGGCTGCCGATGGGCGACCAGGCAGGCGAGATCTACGGCTTCACCTTCGTCGCCGCGGGCTGCGGTCTCCTGTACTGGTTCGTGCTCAACCGCACCCGCTTCGGCTTCGACCTGCGCGCCACCGGCGCCAGCGCGAGCGCCGCCCAGGCCTCCGGCGTGGACGCCAAGAAGATGATCCTCACCTCGATGCTGATCTCCGGTGCGGTCGCGGGCCTGGCCGGAATGCCGACGCTGCTCGGCGACACCCACACCTACAGCCTCGACTTCCCCACCGGTGTCGGCTTCACCGGCATCACCATCGCGCTGCTGGGCCGCAACAACCCGCTCGGCATCGCCTTCAGCGCCCTGCTGATCGCCTTCCTGGACAAGTCGTCGGCCTCGCTCGACCAGTACGGGTACGAGAAGGAGATCGCCACGATCATGCAGGGTCTGATCGTGATCTCGGTCGTCGTCTCCTACGAGCTGGTCCGCCGGTACGGCATCCGCCGCCAGCAGCAGAAGGTCGGCGAGGAGCTCGCCGCCGGCCATGCCCTCAAGACCGAGAAGGAGGCGGCCCTGTGAGCACGAGCAAAGCCACCGCCGCACGCCTCGCCCCCGCCAAGGGCGGGCGCCGCAAGCTCTCCCTGCCCGTCGTCCTCCTGATCATCGCGGGCGCCCTCGCCCTGATCTCCCTGGTGCGCCTCATCAGCGGCGCGAACGACATCACCTCGGTCGGCCAGGTCCGCGGCGCCCTGTCACTCGCCGTCCCGATCGGCCTCGCCGGCCTCGGCGGTCTGTGGGCCGAGCGCGCGGGCGTCGTCAACATCGGCCTCGAAGGCATGATGGTCCTGGGCACCTGGTTCGGCGCCTGGGCCGGGTTCCAGTGGGGCCCGTGGGTGGGCGTCCTCTTCGGCGTCCTCGGCGGCTGCCTCGGCGGCCTGCTGCACGCGGTCATCACCGTCACCTTCGGTGTGAACCACATCGTCTCCGGCGTGGCCATCAACATCCTCGCCGTCGGCGTCACCCGCTACCTCTCCAACTTCGCCTTCGACGGCATCGAGGGCGGCTCCTCCAAGCAGTCCCCGCGCATCGATCCGATCGACAGGATCACCGTTCCAGGGCTTTCGGACTGGATGCAGGACCTGCAACAACAACACTGGTTCCTGATCTCCGACATCGCCGGCATCATCGGCGGGCTCGTCACCGGGCTCTCCCTGCTCACCGTCGTCGCCCTGTTGCTGATCCCCGCCACCTGGTGGATCCTGTGGCGCACGCCGTTCGGACTGCGGCTGCGCTCCTGCGGCGAGAGCCCCGTGGCCGCCGAGACCCTCGGCGTCAACGTCTACAAGTACAAGTACATCGCCGTCACGGTCTCCGGCGGTCTGGCGGGTCTGGGCGGCGCGTTCCTCGCGATCGTCGCCACCGGCATCTACCAGGAGGGCCAGACCGGCGGCCGCGGCTACATCGGTCTCGCCGCGATGATCTTCGGCAACTGGATGCCGGGCGGTATGGCGCTGGGCGCCGGGCTCTTCGGCTTCACCGACAGCCTCAAGCTGCGCGGTGGCGCGGAGAACGTCCACGCGATGCTGCTCCTGCTGGCGATCCTGCTGGTCGTCGCGGTGTTCTGGCAGCTGTACCGGAAGAAGTACGTCGCCGCGGTGATCTCGGCGGCCGTCTCGGCGCTGCTGTTCACCTGGTACTTCCTGACCGACCAGGTGCCGAGCCAGTTCGTCGACGCCGCCCCGTACGTCACGACGCTGCTGGTCCTCTCGCTCTCCGCGCAACGGCTGCGGATGCCCAAGGCCAACGGCATCCCGTACCGCAAGGGCGAGGGCAAGTGACGCCGCCCGCCGCCGGATCCCCGCCCGCCACGGCTTTCGGCGAGGCCGACTGGGACGCCCTGCGGGAGGCGGCCCGGGACGCCATGTCCCGCGCGTACGTCCCCTACTCGCGCTACCCGGTCGGCGTCGCCGCCCGGGTGGACGACGGGCGCACGATCACCGGCTGCAACGTGGAGAACGCCAGCTACGGCCTGTCGCTCTGCGCGGAGTGCGGTCTGGTCTCCGCGCTCCACGCCACCGGCGGCGGTCGGCTGACCCACTTCACCTGCGTGGACGGCACCGGGGCGGTTCTGGTGCCGTGCGGCCGGTGCCGGCAGCTGCTGTACGAGTTCGGCGGCCCGGAACTCCTCCTGGAGACGCCCGACGGGCGGCGCACGCTGGACGAGATGCTGCCCCAGGCCTTCGGCCCGCAGCACCTCGGCTGAACCCCGTATCCCCTGGCGGTGGCCCTTCCCTCTCTCGGAAGGGCCACCGCTCTTCCCCCTCTTCTATCCACGCAAAAGTCAGTCCGGACTCTTGCGTACGCACCCGGCCGGAAGGATTCCCATGGACGCCATCTCCGTCATCCGCACCAAGCGGGACCGAGGCGAGCTGACCCCCGAGCAGATCGACTGGGTCATCGACGCCTACACCCGCGGCGAGGTCGCCGACGAGCAGATGTCCGCCCTCGCCATGGCGATCCTGCTCAACGGGATGAACCGCACCGAGATCGCCCGCTGGACCGCCGCGATGATCGCCTCCGGCGAGCGGATGAGCTTTGACGGGCTGTCCCGCCCCACCACCGACAAGCACTCCACCGGCGGCGTCGGCGACAAGATCACCCTGCCGCTCGCCCCGCTGGTCGCCGCCTGCGGCGCGGCCGTGCCGCAGCTCAGCGGCCGGGGCCTCGGCCACACCGGCGGCACCCTGGACAAGCTGGAGTCCATCCCCGGGTGGCGGGCCCGCATCTCCAACGAGGAGCTGCGACACGTCCTCGACACCACCGGCGCGGTCATCTGCGCCGCCGGTGACGGCCTCGCCCCCGCCGACAAGAAGCTGTACGCGCTGCGCGACGTCACCGGCACCGTCGAGGCGATCCCGCTCATCGCCAGCTCCATCATGTCCAAGAAGATCGCCGAGGGCACCGGGGCACTCGTCCTGGACGTCAAGGTCGGCTCCGGCGCCTTCATGAAGACCATCGAGGACGCCCGCGAACTGGCCTCCACCATGGTCGCGCTCGGCACCGACAGCGGGGTCCGCACGGTCGCGCTGCTCACCGACATGTCGACCCCGCTCGGCCTCACCGCGGGCAACGCGCTGGAGGTCCGCGAGTCGGTCGAGGTGCTGGCCGGCGGTGGCCCGCGGGACGTCGTCGACCTGACCCTCGCCCTCGCCCGCGAGATGCTGGACGCCGCCGGGCTCAAGGACGCCGACCCGGAGAAGGCCCTCGCCGACGGCTCGGCGATGGACGTCTGGCGCCGGATGATCTCCGCCCAGGGCGGCGACCCGGACGCCACGCTCCCGACCGCCCGCGAGCAGCACGTCGTCACCGCACCCTCCTCCGGCGTGCTGACCCGCCTGGACGCCTACGACGTCGGCGTCGCCGCCTGGCGCCTCGGCGCGGGCCGCGCCCGCAAGGAGGACCCGGTGCAGGCGGGCGCCGGCGTCGAGCTGCACGCCAAGCCCGGCGACACCGTCACCGAGGGCCAGCCCCTGATGACGCTGCACACGGACACCCCGGAGAAGTTCGACTACGCGCTGAAGGCACTGCCCGGGGCGTACGACATCGCCCCGGCCGGCACGTCGTTCGCACCGCTGCCGGTGGTGCGGGAGCGTATCGCCTGACCTGCGGTTTCCCCATACGGGTGAACGGGATCGGTGGACTGCCACCGGTCCCGTTCGGCATGCTGGACTCCGAGGCGAGGCCCCAGGTGACGTACCGATAGAGGAGACCGCCGTGAGCGCACTCACCGTCGAACCCGTGCCGGACCAGGGGCAGGACCAGGACTGGGACGACCTCGTCCGGATCTGGGAGGAGACGGACGCACCCAAGGGCTGCAGGGTGGAGATCATCGAGGAGATCGTCACCGTGTCGCCACCGCCGTCCAAGGACCACCACACCACCGCTGCCCTGCTCCAGCGCAGGCTCTACACCGTCATTCCGGAGGACTGGGGGATCTACCAGACCCTCGGCCTCTCGCTGCCCGGACGGGGCGGGATCTACATCCCCGACCTTGTGGTCGTGGACCGCGCCACGGCCTCCGGGCCGGGCCTCACCGTGCCCGCCGAGGAAGCCCGCCTCGTCGTCGAGATCACCTCCCGTGCCAACGCCAACCACGACCGCGTCAGCAAGGTGAACGGCTATGCCAGGGCCGGGGTGGAGCTGTTCCTGCTCCTCGACCCCCGGCACTCCGGCCATCCGACCGCGACGCTGTACGGGGAGCCGGAGGGTGGTACGTACCGCGTGCTGGAAACGGTCGAGTACGGGCGGAAACTGACCCTTCCCGAGCCGTTCGGGCTGGTCCTGGACACCAGCGTCTTCCCGGTCAGCTGACACGCGGACGGCCCGCCGCACGGAGAGGATCCGTGCGGCGGGCCGCCGTCATACGTGCGGTGAACTACCCGCGAGCGCCCGTCACTTGCCCAGGTACGCGCTGTAGATCTTCACCGACGAGGTGTTGCCCTTCTTGTCGGTGACCTTGGCGGAGAAGGAGATCGCCTTGCCCTTGGCCGGGTTCTTGACCGTGATCCTGCCCTTCTTGACGGTGACCTTTTTCCAGGTCTTTCCGCCGTTGTAACTGACGTACGTCTTCAGCGACTTCAGGTTCTTGCCCGCGGCGGCGCCGTGCACCTTCACCGGCACCGAGACCGTCTTGCCGGCCTTGGCCCGGCCGTCGGTGCCCACGGCCGGGGTGAACCGGACGGTGGAGACGGGCAGCATCGTGAACGCGGTCTTCTTCGAGCGGAACGTCCAGGCCGCGTCCACCCGGGTGGAGAGCGGGCTGACCTTCGCGCTGTGCCTGACCGTGGTCGTCAGCCGGTAGTCGGCCGCGCCCGCCGGGACCTGGAAGGGCTTGCCGCCGCCGCCCACCGGGTCGCTGTTCTGGCCGAGCTTCTTGCCGTTGCGGTACAGGACGGTCTTGGCCGACGTGAACAGCATCCCGCCCGCGTTGCCCCGGCCGTCGGCCAGCAGCGGGAGAGTGCCGGTGATCTCGTTGCCCTCACGGACGACGCCGTAGTCCTTGTTCACCAGCGGGCCGAACACCGCGGTGTTCACGGCCTTCGTGTACGTCCTGCCCGCCTTGTACGTCGCCTCCTTGCCGACCTGGTAGTTGGCCTCGTACGTCGGCCAGCCGTCCGCGTCGACCGGGCCCTGCTGGTCGAAGTCGAAGGTCCAGGCCACCTTGTCCGCGGTGGAGACGTACAGCGTGCGGGTGCCGGGCAGCTTCTGATCGATCGAGGTCGCCCAGCCCCCGCCCTGCGTGGGCAGGAAGGGGAAGGCGGTGATCGAACCCTTCTTCTTCGGCGCGGCGGCGCCCATGGCGATCTTCACCTTGGCCAGCTGCGCCGTGCTGAACTTCCGGTCGAAGCCGGTGGCGAGCTGCTTGACCGTGCCGCCGACCGCGATGTCGTACTCGGTCGACGCGCCCTTGCTCCACGTGCCGATCCAGTGCTGGGCGAGCGAACCGTCGGTGATCTTCGGTCCGGCGTGGAGGGTACGCATGCCGGCCGGCGACTCCGCCAGCCAGCCGAAGGAGACCGCGTCGTTCGCCGCCTCCACCACGTAGTCCGGGGAGAAGAGCTCAGCCTTCGCCTTCGCGTCCGGCACCGTGACCTTCACCGGCTTCGCCTTGCGGGCGTCGAACGTCAGCGAGGTGTTCTTGGTGACCGCGATCTTCGGCTGGGCGATCCAGTCGGCGCCCTTGGTGACGTCGTCCGGGTCGTTGTAGACCGTGGAGTTGACCACGTACGTGCCCTTGGGAACCCGGATCTTCGCGGTGCCGTCGACGACCCGCGGACTCAGGAACGGGTTGCCGGACTCGGCATTGAAGCGGAAGAGCGTGGTGTCCGCGTGGGCGGCCGGACGGCCGTCCCGCCCGAGGTGCTTGACCGTGACGTCGTAGCTCTCCACCTCACGCTCGACCGCGGCGGCCGTGCGCACGCTCTGCCCGCCGCCGGTGGCCACCACGTACGCGGAGTACGTGCCGTCGGTGGTGGAGCCGAGCCGGGTGTCGGCGGTCAGCGTCGCCTCCGCCGTGCCGCCCGCCGGGACGGTGACCTTGTCCGTGCCGAGCGTGAAGAAGCCGGCCGGAGCGGGCTTCCCCGTCGGGCCGGTGCCCGTCACCTTCAGATCGAGGGTGACGTCGCTCGTGCCGAGGTTGCGGTAGGTGACCTTCTCGGTGACCGGCTCGTCGTCGGTGTGCGGCCACTGCTGCACCCCGAAGCTCACCGAGACCGGGTCGGCGACGACGGTCTGGGCGATCGCCCGGTCCACCGCGATCCGGCCGGAGCCCTGCTGGAACGGGTTGTACGCGCCGGGCTTCGCGGACGCGGTCAGCGCGCCCTTCAGCTCGGCGTACGTCCAGTCGGGGTGCTGCTGCTTGAGCAGGGCGGCCGCGCCCGCCACGTGCGGGGTGGCCATCGACGTACCCGAGATCGTCGCGTAGCCGGCGGGGTTCTCCCCCACCTCCTTCGCGATCTGCGAGCCGGACGGGATGGCCGCCGTGGTGTCCACTCCGGGGGCCGTCACGTCGGGCTTGACCGCCCCGTCCCCGACCCGGGGGCCCCGGCTGGAGAAGTCCGCCAGCTTGTCCCGGTCGTCGACCGCGCCCACGGTCAGCGCCGCGGTCGCGCTGCCCGGCGAGCCCACCGTGCCCGCGCCGTCGCCCTCGTTGCCCGCGGCGATGGCGAACAGGACGCCCTTCTCGGCCGACAGCTTGTCGACCGCGGCCTCCAGCGGGTCCACCTCCGGGGTGTCGAGCCCGCCGAGGCTCAGGTTGACGATGTCGGCGCCCTGGGCGACCGCCCACTCCATTCCGGCCAGGATGCCGGAGTCGTCGCCGTACCCGTCGTCGTCGAGCACCTTGCCCGCGAGCAGCTTGGCGTCCGGGGCCACGCCCTTGAACTTCCCGCCCGACCTGGCGCCGGTGCCCGCCGCGATCGAGGCGACGTGTGTGCCGTGGCCGACCCGGTCCTTGGTGTCCTTGGCGGCGCTGAAGTTCTTCTCCGCGAGGATCTGGCCCTTGAGGTCGGGGTGGGTGGTGTCCGTCCCGGTGTCCAGGACCGCGATCTTGACGCCCTTGCCGGTGAACCCGGCCTTCCACGCCGCCGGGGCGCCGATCTGCGGGACGCTCCTGTCGAGGCTCGCCCGGCGCACCCCGTCCAGCCAGACCCGGTCGATGCCGGGTGCGGTGGTGACCCGCTCACCGCCCGCGCGCCGGTCGGTGAGCGCCTTCCAGATGGCCGGCGCGTCGGCGGTCGGTGTGGTCACCGACTCGGCGTTCAGCGATGTCAGGCTCCGGCCGACCTCGGTGGAGCCCGCGTCGCGGACCTGTGCCCTCGCGGTGGCGGCCTGCTTGCCCCGGTAGCCGACGATCAGCTTCAGACCGTCCCGCTGGGCCCGGAGGTTCTCCGGACGGCTCAGCTCGGTGACGTCGAACAGCCGCCGGTCGAGCTTGCCGGAGGCGATCAGCCGGTGGGCGTCGGCCGGGACGACGAGCGTGTGCCCCTTGTTGCTCATCCGCTGCACCGGGATGTTCTCCCGGCCCTTCGCGGGCCGGAAGGCGACCGGCTTGCCCTGCGCGTCGACGCTGACCCGGTCGCCGGTGACGAGGGTCAGCTGACGCAGCTCCCTGTCCTGGGCGCGGTCCTGGGCCCGGGCGCCGGACGCCCCCCTCGGATCCGGCTGGGCGACGGCGGACGTGGTCATGCCCGCCGCCAGTGCCACGGCCACGGCGGTGGCGACCGCCGGTATGCACGCGTTTCTCACGTGTCTGCGCAACTCTCCCCCTGGAGAACTCGGTGGTTTCTCGGTCCCGCCGGTCCGCAGAGACGCAGAAAGGACGGCCGCGGCCCGTCGGTTCACGGAACTAGAGGGGACAGCGGGGGAGTTGGTTCACGAGAGGGGCACCAGAGGGGCACAGTTGTCGCAAAATGCCCCTCCGCGACGGAGGTCGCGCGGAAGGGGCCGATGAATTTCGCCCGCCGGTCCGGTCTCCCTGGTGTGGATGCCGAGAATCCGATCGCCCTGACTGTGACCGGCCGGGTCAGCCGTGCCGCCGTACCCGACCTCTGCGCCGAGCTGGAGCGTGCTCTCGCCGGCCCTCGTGGAGGGGCCCTCGCCCCGGGCGCGGCGGTGGACTGCGATGTGGGCGGGGTGACCGGGCCGGATCTGACGCTGGTCGAGGCGGTGGCCCGGCTGGGGCTCGTCGCCCGCCGGTCCGGACGCACCCTGCGGCTGCGCCGCGTACCCCCCGAACTCCGGTCACTGCTGGACCTGGTGGGGCTGGCCGACGTGGTGGCCCTGGAGGAGACCCCGGAGGAGGCCCCGGACGAACGGGTGCCGGGCCCGTACTGACGCCGGGCGGACGGACGCCGGGCGGACGGGTGCCGGGCCCACACCCGCGCTGGGCGGAACGGGCGTCGGGCCCGCACCGGCGTGCGTGCGGCCCGCGACCGGCCCGGCGCCCCGGTGGTGTGCCCCGGGGCGCCGGCCCGTCCGGTGACCGCTAGGTCCTGTCGTCAGGCTGCCGTCTGCCGCGCGACGCCCGGCACGCACGCTCGCGACGCCGCGCGGCCGCCCTACGGGCGACGACGGCAGTTTGACGACAGCCCTTAGGCGTCGGCCGGGAGCCGGTCCGACAGACCGAACAGCGGGAACCAGCGCGGGACGTCCAGGAAGCAGTGCATCCCGGTGATCGCCCCGTCCCGGATGTCGATGACCTGGACCGCCCACGGCACGAACCCGTCCCCGTCCTCGGCGGGCTTGTAGTGCGCGAAGCCGGGGGACCCGTTGGCCGAGACGGGCACCAGCCTGGAGCCCGCGCACGCCGCGCCGATGGAGGTCATGAAGCCCGTGATGTCCCCGGTGCCCCGCAGCCACAGGTCGAACGGCGGCATCGTCATCACCGCGTCCTCGTGGAGCAGCGCGGTCAGGGCGGCCATGTCATATCCCTCGAACGCCTTCACATAGCGCTCCAGGAGCTTCTGCTGCTCCTCGTCGAGGGGGTCCGCAGCATCGCCCGCCCGGTCCTCCGTCTCGGTCAGTGTGGCGCGGGCCCGCTGCAGGGCGCTGTTGACCGAGGCGACGGAGGTCTCCAGCAGCTCGGCCACCTCCGCGGCCTTCCAGGCGAGGACCTCGCGCAGGATCAGCACGGCGCGCTGCTTGGGCGGCAGGTGCTGGAGGGCGGCGACGAACGCGAGGCGCACCGACTCGCGCGCCACGGCCGCCTCCGCCGGATCCTGGACCGAGGGCAGGACCCGGCCGTCGGGCATCGGCTCCAGCCAGACGTTCTCCGGGCGGGGGCTCAGCGCGGCCTGGGCGAGCGGAGTCGGGCCCGTCAGATCGACCGGGCGGGCCCGCTTGTTGCCCGCGTTCAGCATGTCCAGGCAGACGTTGGTGGCGATCCGGTAGAGCCAGGAGCGCAGCGAGGAGCGGCCCTCGAACTTGTCGAAGTTGCGCCAGGCCCGCACCAGGGTGTCCTGCACCGCGTCCTCGGCCTCGAAGGCGGATCCGAGCATCCGGTAGCAGTACCCCGTCAGCTCGATCCGGTGCCCTTCCAGGCGGCTGTCGATCCCGGCGGCTTCGCCCCCGGCGCCCGCCGCCGCTCCTGTGGCCGTCGTCGTGGTCAGATCGCTCATCGCTCCACCCCTGTCGCGCGCAGCCGCGCTGTGGCATCCGTCACCCGGTACGTCGGAAGCTACCGCAGGCCACTGACAGTCGGGGCGGAAAGAGGACAAGGGGTGCCCGGCGGCCGTGGCCGGGGCCACGATCAGCCCGGCACCCCTCGAGGTGTCCGTACCGGGCGCGTCGGTCAGGTCCCGGGCTTGCGCCCGTACACGTACACGTCGTCGCCGTTCTTCAGCAGTTTCCAGTATGCCTTCGCGTCGGCGGGGCGCATGTTGACGCAGCCGCCGGAGCCCGGCGGGTTGTACATGGACTTGGTGACCGAGTGGAACGCCTGGCCGCCGTCGAAGAACTGGGAGTGCGGCATCCAGACCTTGTAGATGGTCGACCAGTGCTTGATGTTGCGCCAGTAGATCTTCTTGGACCCGGTCCGGGTCTCGACGCCGTTCCGGCCGGTCCGGACCGGCACCGGCCCGTACTTCAGCTTCTTGCCGTCCTGGATCCAGCTCAGTTGCCGCGTCAGGTCGACGCAGGCGATGCGCCCCTTGTTGGTGGGGCACTTCTTCGCCTTGTTGGGGTTCTTCCCGGCCGCCTTCTGGGCAAGCATCGTGTTCATCGTGCGCCAGGTCAGCGGACCGGCGTAGCCGATGGTGGGGGTGATCCCGTGCTTCTTCTGGAACTTCTGGGTCGCCTTGCAGTCGGCCGTCGACTGCTTGCCGTCCACGGGCCGCTTCAGGAACTTCTCGACCTGCTTCTGGTGCGGTCCCGCCGACTTGGTGCAGGACGCCGCGTGGGCGGTGGTGCCGGTGCCCAGGACCAGGGCCGGAGCGGCCACCAGTCCGGCGACGGACAGTGCCACCCCTCGCCGCAGCGGTCTTCCGGATATCTTCGCCGTCACTCCCATGCGCGCCAACTCCCCTTCGCCCACAGTGCGTTGTTGGTTACGCATGGTAGACGCCCGAAGGCGGGCGGCGGTTGCGCGCGACGAGCCGGGAAAACCGTGGAGCCGCCGCCGGGACGGCCGTATGGTCGCCGGGTTCCCGGTCCCCGCGCTCACGACGAGGTGTTCTCGATGACGGTCCGAGCGACGGCGGCCGCCTCCGGTCGGCCGCCCGCTCCCGGGCCGCCGGACCCGCCGCCCGGACCTGCGCCGACCCGTCGCCTGGACCCGCGCCCGGACCCGGCCCGTTCGCCCGGGCGGTTCAGCGCGTGGCGGGGACGAGCGCCCGCCGGTTCGCACGCGCCACCCGGGTCCCGTACAGGGTGATCGAGACGACCCCGAGGACGGCGAGCAGGCCGAGTGCCACCGTCGCCGTCCAGCCCCCGGCGTGGAAGGCGACCGCGCCCAGCGTGCCACCCGCGCTGGAGCCCAGGTAGTACGCCGACTGGTAGAGCGCCGACGCCTGCGCCCGGCCCGTCGTCGCGGTGCGGCTCACCGAGGACGAGGCGACCGCGTGGCCGGCGAAGAAGCCGGCCGTGATCAGCACCAGGCCCAGCAGCACCAGCCCCAGCCGGTCGGCCAGCGAGAGCAGCAGCCCGGCCGCCGTGGTGGAGACCGCCAGATAGAGCGCGCCCCGGCGGCCGAGGCGGGCCACCAGACGTCCGGCGGCGGCGGAGGAGACCGTACCGACCAGGTAGACCAGGAAGATCGAGCCGATGACGCCCTGCGGCAGGCTGAACGGCTCCTCGACGAGCCGGTAGCCGATCACCGTGTAGACCGCGCCGAACACCGTCATGAACAGCGCGCCGATCGCGTACAGCCGGACCAGCAGCGGGTCGGCCAGGTGCGTGGCGACGGTCTTCGCCAGGGCCTTCGGGTTCAGCGAACCGGGACGGAAGTTGCGGGCCTTCGGGATGAGGAAGTGGAAGGCGACGGCGCACGCCAGCGCGAGCAGCCCGACCGCCGCGAGCGCGGCGCGCCAGCCCCAGGCCTGGGCGACCCACCCGGTGAGGATGCGCCCGCTCATACCGCCGATGCTGTTGCCCGCGACGAACAGCCCGATCGCGGCGATCAGCGCCTTGGGCCGTACCTCCTCCGCGAGATACGCCATCGCGGAGGCCGGAAGTCCGGCGAGCGCCGCACCCTGGACGGCGCGCAGCGCGATCAGCGCGCCCATCGACGGGGCGAAGGGCACCAGCAGCCCGACGAGCACCGCGATCGCCAGCGACGCCGTCATCAGCTGCCGCCGCCCGAACCGCTCCGAGAGCGCGCTCAGCGGCAGCACGAACAGGGCCAGCGCCCCGGTCGCCGCCGAGACCGTCCAGCTCGCCTGCCCGGCACTCGCGTCGAAGGACGCGGAGAGCGCGGGCAGCAGCGCCTGGGTGGAGTAGAGGAGGGCGAAGGCCGCGACACCGGCGGCGAAGAGGGCGAAGCTCATCCGGCGGTAGCCGGGGCGGCCGGGCTCCAGGCGGCCGTGGGTGGCGGCGGCCGGCGCGGCGGTGGTGGTGACGGGGGACTGCGGGGCAGAGGCATCCACGACGATGGTGGATGCCCCGGTACTGGCGGGAGGCATAAGTCGAAAGTAGAGCGGGACGTTTCATGCGTCCAATGCACGAAACTGCGATAATCAATCCCATGGTGCATGAACGCAGCTCAGGGCCTCGGCTGTCACCCAGTAGTTACGAAGAAGACATCCGGGCCGTGCTCGCGCCCCGCCTCGCGTACTTCGAGGCGGTCGCCCGGCACGAGCATGTGACCCGTGCCGCACACGAGCTGGGCGTCCCGCAGTCCACGCTCTCGCGGGCCATGGTCCGGCTCGAAGCGGACCTGGGCGTCGCCCTGTTCGCCCGCAAGGGCCGCACCGTCTCGCTCACCCCGGCGGGCCGCACCTTCCTCGGCTCGGCGGAACGGGCCCTGGCCGAGGTGGAGAAGGCCGCCGACTCGGTCCGGGCGGACGCCGACCCGACGACGGGCCGGGTCTCCTTCGGCTTCCTGCACACCATGGGCTCGGAGACCGTACCCGCCCTGATCCGCGCCTTCCGGGCCGACCACCCCAAGGTCCGCTTCCAGCTCGTGCAGAACTACGGCGAGGCGATGATCGAACGGCTGCGCGCGGGCGGCCTCGACCTCTGCCTCACCTCTCCCGTGCCCGACGCCCCCGACCTGGTCGCCCGCCGCCTCGACGAACAGCGGCTGCGCCTCGTGGTCCCCGACGACCACCGCCTCGCGTCCCGCCGCCGCATCCGTCTCGCGGAGGCCGCCGACGAAACGTTCGTCACCCTGGAGCCCGGTTACGGGCTGCGCCGGATCACCGACGACCTCTGCGCGGAAGCGGGCTTCACGCCCCGGGTCGCCTTCGAGGGCGAGGAGGCGGAGACCCTGCGCGGACTGGTCGCCGCCGGGCTCGGGGTGGCCCTGCTGCCGCCGCCCGCGGTCGCCCGCCCCGGCGTCGTCGAGCTGACGGTCACCGCACCGCGCGCCGCCCGTGAGATCGGGGTCGCCTGGCTGGACGGCCACCCCGACACCCCGCCGGTCGCCGCCTTCAAACGCTTCCTGCTCTCGCGCCGGGGCCACCTGCTGCCGGACTGAGCGGGCACGCGACGGGCGCACGCTGCCCGGTGCGCGGTCGGTGCGCGGTCGGCACGCGGTCGGTGCGGGTTCGGTGCGTGGTCGGTGGCCCGAGGGCCCGCTCGCCCCGCTGGCCGGGACAGCGAGAATGTCCCGGTGACCCGTGACCGTGCGACCTCCGCCGGGCCCCCCTGGCCCGCCCCGTCCGCCCTGCCCCCGCACCCGTCCGCGTCCGCCGGTCTGAAGGGCGTCGTACTCGCCGCCGTGGTCGGCTCGGTGATGCTGCTGGCCTCGGCGGTGCTCTTCGCGCTGCTGCCCGGACAGCTCTCCGAGGCCCGCGACTTCCGGGCCGCGCGGCCGTGCGCGGAGCTGGAGGGCTCCGCGGCGGCGAACGGCGACTGTCTCGCCGAGTGGCCCGCCACGGTGCTCGGCACGGAGGCCCGCCGCCAGGGCAAGGGCCACGCCCGCTGGGTCACCCTCGACCCGGGCGGGGACGGAGAGCCGTTCCGTGTCCGGCTGCGGGGCGAGCGGCCGGTGTGGGAGAAGCTCGCGCCGGGCGACCGGGTCACCGTCTCCTCCTGGCGCGGCCGGACGGTCCAGGTGGTGGCGGGGGAGGCGCGCCAGGACGCGATCGACCGGCCGGGGCCCGGTGCGATCGTCCGGCTGGCCGTGGCGCTGGCCCTGCTGATCGTCGGAGGCGTCTTCGTGCGGTCGGCGTTCTGGTGGAACGGCCGCCGCGCGCCGGGCACCCCGGTCGTCCGCGCCGCGCAGGTCATGGTGCCGATGGCCGCGACGGCGACGGCGGTGGGCGTCGCGGTCACGGCCGCGGTCACCGTCGAGAGCCTGCCGCTCGCCCTCCTCGCCACCGCCGCCGCCTGCGCGGCCCTGTGGGCGGCCTCCCTGTGGCTGCTCCGCCGGCCGGCACGCGGACGCACCGGCTGAGGTACGGGCTCCGCCCCCGT
Source organism: Streptomyces sp. MMBL 11-1 (assembly GCF_028622875.1). Classification (NCBI taxonomy): domain Bacteria; kingdom Bacillati; phylum Actinomycetota; class Actinomycetes; order Kitasatosporales; family Streptomycetaceae; genus Streptomyces; species Streptomyces sp. MMBL 11-1. The sequence goes on from NZ_CP117709.1 coordinate 5,055,952, forward strand.
AAGGCGTTCAGTGCCGCAGCGACCGGCCGAACCCGGCGGCCAGCGGCATCCGCAGCCCCAGCGGCGGCGGGGCGGCGAGCGCGTCCGCGACCGGGCGGGCGTAGGACCGGGCGAAGAGCGAGCCGCGTACGAAGTCGGCGGCCAGCGCCACCACTTCGGAGCGGTGCTGGCGCAACGCGTGGCCGTCGGAGTGGACTTCGAAGCGGCAGGTGTCCCGGTTGGCCTTCTTCGCACGCTCGGCCAGCCGGTAGGACAGCTCCGGATCGGTGCGCTCGTCGTTGGTGCCGTGCACGATGAGCACCCGCCGCCCCGCCAGTTGCTTCACGGGCTCCGGTTCGGCCGCCGCCCGCTCGGGCAGCCACGGGGCCATCGCCAGGACGGAGGTGACCGCGCCGTGCCCGGCGGCCCGCAGCGCGGCGCGCCCGCCCATCCCGTGGCCGGCCAGGCAGACCGGCACGTCGCCGTACCGGCGCTGGACCTCGTCGGCCGCCCACGCGGCGTCCTCGGCGGGGTGCGCGTCGTCCGCGTTCCAGCCCCGGCAGCGGTAGCGCAGCACATGCACCGCGAGCCCGTCGCCCACCCCGGCACGGGCCAGGGAACGGGCGAACGGCAGCTGCGCCGCGTACGAAAGGGTGGAGGGGCGACGGTGCGAGTCGGCCCGGCCGTCCGGAAGCAGCAGAACCACGCCGCTGACCTCGTCCATTGCTCCGGCCGTCTGAACGGCCCGTCCCAGCCTCGGGGGTGCCGGGGGGAGTGCGCGCTGTCCCATGACAGAACAGTGTCAGAAGGAGAGGTGTACTCCACCCGACTTCGCGGTCACTGTTACGCATCGACACCAGGCGCTCTACGCGCGTAGGCGCTAGAGTGCCAAGATGACGAGCCAGACCCCGAATGTCCCTGATTCCGACCAGATCCGGCGCGCCCCCAAGGTGCTGCTCCACGACCACCTCGACGGCGGCCTGCGGCCAGGCACCATCGTCGAGCTGGCCCGCGCGCAGGGTTACGACTCCCTCCCCGAGACCGACGCCGACAAGCTCGGCATCTGGTTCCGCGAGGCCGCCGACTCCGGTTCGCTGGAGCGCTACCTGGAGACGTTCGCCCACACCTGCGCCGTCATGCAGACCCGTGACGCGCTGTTCCGGGTGGCCGCCGAGTGCGCCGAGGACCTCGCCCAGGACGGCGTCGTCTACGCCGAGATCCGCTACGCCCCCGAGCAGCACCTGGAGGGCGGCCTGACCCTCGAAGAGGTCGTCGAGGCCGTCAACGAGGGCTTCCGCGAGGGCGAGCGCAACGCCCGCGCGAACGGCCACCGCATCCGCGTCGGCGCCCTCCTCACCGCGATGCGGCACGCGGCCCGCGCACTGGAGATCGCCGAACTCGCCAACAGCTACCGCGACCAGGGCGTCGTCGGCTTCGACATCGCGGGCGCCGAGGCCGGGTTCCCGCCCACCCGCCACCTCGACGCGTTCGAGTACCTCAAGCGCGAGAACAACCACTTCACGATCCACGCGGGCGAGGCCTTCGGACTGCCGTCGATCTGGCAGGCCCTCCAGTGGTGCGGCGCCGACCGCCTCGGGCACGGGGTGCGGATCATCGACGACATCGAGGTCGCCGAGGACGGCTCGGTCTCCCTCGGCCGCCTCGCCTCCTACGTACGGGACAAGCGCGTCCCGCTGGAGATGTGCCCGACCTCCAACCTCCAGACCGGCGCGGCCGCCTCGTACGCCGAGCACCCGATCGGACTGCTGCGCAGGCTGCACTTCCGGGTCACCGTGAACACGGACAACCGGCTGATGAGCGGCACGAGCATGAGCGGGGAATTCGAGCGGCTGACCGAGGCCTTCGGATACACGCTCGACGACATGCAGTGGTTCACCGTCAACACGGAACAGACAGGTTCGCATTGGTCTGGCTGGCCTAGCCAGGCAGCTCATACGACGGACCTGCTGCATCACTCCACGCAGACGGGGGGACGGTCACCGTGTACCGAAACCCCGCGAGGAGAACCATGGCGAAGAAGAGGGCCGCCAAACTGCACCCGCTCAGGGCCCTACGACGCGTTTTCATTTACATCCGCGTCAGCATGGAACGCGACATCATGTTCTCGGACAAGTCGCAGCTCGACCATGGAACAGCCGTAGCCGACCGACTTGGCTGCGAAGTCGTGGAAGTCATCTATGACATCGACGAGACCGGTACAACCTTCGATAACCGTCCCATCATCGACCTCATCGAGCGCGTAGGCCACGATGAGGCGGACGGAATCATTGTCCTCCACACCAACCGGTGGGGGCGCAACTCCGAAGAATCCCAGGCGCACGAGCGACTCCTGCGCCAAGTCGGCGGCGTACTCATCGCCGGTGGCCAGATCATCGACACCACCACCGCCGCAGGCCGAATGGCCTTTCAGTTCTCCACCGCAGTGGATGAGAACCAGTCCATCGTCATCGGGGAAAACTGGCGACGCGCCCACGAGAACCGCTACAAGCGCAAGCTCCCGCATCACGGCAAGCCGAACTTCGGCTACAAACGCTGCCCGGACTGCAAGCGCAACCCCGTCAACATGCGGTCGTACATCTACTGCACGACGTGCCACGGCGTTTTCCAGCCGAACGAGGACGACGAGTACAGCAAGTTCAAGGCACTCGCCGACGCGGTACGTCGGTACGTCTACGACGACGACAACTTCGAGACCATCGCCAAGGATGCAGCAGCAAGAGGCATCCGTTCCAACCCCTCGAAGAAATACCCTAACGGCTGCCGAATGAGCGCAACCTCCTGGCGCAACGTCCTGGACACGGGGTTCTGGGCAGGTCTTCTTCGCATCGATGTGGACCACGAGAACCCGGGCCCGTGGAACTGGGAAGAGTGGCCGGCAGGCTTGCACAAGCCCATCGTGAATGACGACTTGGCCACCTGGAAGCTCTACGTAGCAAAAAGAGAGGCGCAGGCGGACCCGAACCGTCGCCAGCAGAAGCCAAAGTATTTTTGCTCGACAATGATCCGTTGCTACGGAAAGCGCGAGAACGGGGAAACATGCCTGGCGTCCATGTCGGCAGGATGGGCAAACGGGTTCCCCCGATTCAACTGTCCCGTGCGAACCAAGCTGGGTAAGGACGCGTGCGAGGGCACCGCTGTCCGACTGCGGGTCACCGAGCGCACGTTCCTCAAGTGGGTTGACGCCAACGCAAAAGGCGAAGAGGAAGGCGCTCGGGCATTCGAGCGGGCCGCGAGTGCGACGGACCAGACGAAACTACTCCTGCAACTTGAGAAACAGAAGGCAGACTTGGAGCGCAGACTAGACGCGGTCGCGGATCTCGTGCTCGACGAGGTGATCACCAGAGAGGCCGGCAAGCGCAAGACGGCTGAGCATAAGAGTGACCTTGCGATCCTGAAGAAGCGCATCAGCATCGTCTCGGCCTCCGTGCGGCGCTCGACGCCCCCGCCGGCCGAAGCCTTCGGTAGGTTCCAAAAGATTTGGTCGGAAATGCTTCCAGAGAAGCAGCGGAAGGCCATGCAGCAGGTTGTTGACCACATCGCCGTCTACCCGCGTCCCGAGGGCGCACGCGAATGCGTGCTGAAGATCGTGCCAGCTTGGGCTCCGCTGGAGCAGCAGATCAAGCGGAGGAACGATTGGGACCGGCTGAGTAGCGAGCGCGCAGAACTCGGCAAGGCCGCCTAGTCGGCGGCCTGCTTGGCGGCCTGCTTGGTCGCCCAGATACGGTAAGCCTCTTCGCCGATGATGCGCCAGAAGTCCGCCCAGCACTCCTCTTCGGAGCGGGGGTCGGAAGTACCCGGGGAACGGTCATACGTCAACATGACGTCGACCCTCCCTGGGTATTTTCGTTTTTTCCAGCGACCATACGAGTGACGCATTATTTTTGTGAAATAGTGCCCCCAGGAGGTGAGCAACGTGAACCGTCGAGTCAATCGAATGGTGGGAATCCTGCTGGGGGTGGTCGTGCTGGCGGCGTGCGGATCATCAGAGGAGGGTGTCGAGGACTTGGACAGGTCGAGCTACGAAGCTGGCTTCGAAGCACTGGGTGGTGCGTACCTGCCGCCCAGCGACGAGGATCGCGCCACCGTCGAGGCGCGGTGTGAAGAAATGTTCGGCGGCGTTCCAGACGCCGACGATTACGTGCGGCACGACTGGGTCGCTGGTTGTGCCGACTTTGTGGAAAACAAGGACTCCCGGTTCTCGCCCAATTGAACAGTGAGACCGGGAAGGCCCCCTGATTCCTTCGGGAGGCGGGGGCCTTGTCAGTAGCGGCGCCTACGCTGTCCGCTACCCAGTAGGTGAGGGAGAACATGGCTGAACCGGGATTCGTGCTTCTCGGAAAGAACTGGACCTTCGACACAGTGGCGGAAAAGGGGTGTCGAGTAGTCACTGAGCCCGACCATCAGGGCTGCTTCCTGGCCGTGGACAGCAGCGGCGTGCAGTGTGAGTTCACCACCAACATGGTGCAGAACGCGCGGCGCCCGGAGTACCTCGTTGCGGCCCGCTTGGTGATCGACGGAGCCGAGTTGGGGGTTACCCATGAGGCAGCGGTGGCGTTCAGCTCGGCGGCCGACGCGGTGAACAAGTTGGACCCGAAGTCGAGTGAGATGTTCGCGGTGTGGGCGGCTGGGGATGTTGAGCCCTCCAAGGAGTCGGTCGAAGTGCTGACGCAGGGGACGCTGCCGCAGCAGGTGCATGTCTACGCTGGGGGCCGACTGTGGCTGCTGGACGACATGCACGTGGGCGACACACGGGGGGACTGCCGTGGCTGAACTCCGAGACAGCCGTGAGAGCGCCGAGGTGGAGAAGCTGAGCGCGCGGGACAAGGTGGGGTAATGAACAAGATTGCGTGGGGACCGGCGCCGGCCCGTGACCGGAAGGTCGGGCTGGTGGGGAAGAGGCGGCTATTCCTGGTGGCGCCCGGCAACAAACTGGGCGATGAGCCTGGTGATTTCAGGCTTTACCTCTACTTCCCCGCCGACTCGATCCCTGTGGGTGGGGATGGCCTGCGGGTGCGTTCCGAGGCGGCGGCTATGGAACTGGCGGAGGAGTTGCTGAGGGACTTCTACCGTGAGATGAAGCGCCACATGGAGCCGGCCAAGCCGAGGAAGGCGACCGCCGCCAAGGAGGCTGGAAGTGGCTGACGGGCTGCCGGACTTCGAGGTCGTGACGACGGAGGACGTCACCCCGGAGATCATCACGTTGATCAAAAGTCTCGTCACGAGCCACTACGAGGACGAGCCCATCGACTGGGAAGACATCTGGGATCGGGCCGAGAAGAGGCGGCTCGACGACGGGCGAGGCATCGACATGGGCACGGATCTGGGGTCGCCGGCCATCGTGCAGATCAAGAAGGAGATCAGGACATGGCGGAGGACGGGGTGAGGGGGAGCGACAGGCCCCTGCGGGTGCCGCTCGTGGTACAGGTGGACTTGCCGCACCCGGAGCAGTGGACGACGACGTTCGGCGTCAGCGGGCGGTCGGAGATCGCCACGGACGTGGGGAACTACGTCCAGACCGAGTTGCTGCCGAACTCAGTCTTCGGCAACGGAGAGGTGTCGGCGGACTTCAAGCTGGAGAAGGTTCCCTTCGTCCAGAAAGCCCTGGCGCACCACTTCTTCCCGGACAAGGACTTCTCGACGACGCCGACGGTGACGGTGTTCCTGCACCTGGTGGTCACGCTGCTGCGTCCCTCGGAATGGACGCGAGCACACGGCGAGGATGTGCGGGCTGAGATCGCTGATGCGGTGCGGGCCCACGTGGCTGAGACTCTCGTGCCGGCCGGTGTCTTCTCGTCGGGGGGCGTCGAGGCGGTGATCGTGCTGCGGGACACGCCTTTCGTGAGGAAGGTGCTGTCCTGGCGGGAGTGGCCGGATGGCATTCTGCACGTGCGGATGCCGGCCGAGTTCCGGGAGTACACCCGGCTGCGCCTGCGGAGCGACCTGTTGGCGCGTCTCAAGGAGAGGGCGGGGTTGGAGGTTCCCGCGCCGCAGATTGTCGAGCTGGCGCACCTGGTGGGCGAGGCTCTGCGGCGGGAGATCCGGGACGTGGACCCGGAGCTGCGTTGGCACAAGGAGAAGGGTGTGCTGTCGGCGGCCGACGAGCCGGAGCTGACCGACGCCGAGGCCGTGGCGCGGTTGTGGGACCAGGTGATCGATCGGTATGTGGACACGGCGGTCAAGGCCCTGGCCAGTCGTGCGTAAGTAATCAGGTGGCTCGCTGAAGCCCCTCGTTCCTTTGGGAGCGGGGGGCTTTTGCGTGCCCGGAACAGAAGGAGGGCGGCATGGCCGCAGAAGAGGTGAAGAGAGTCGCGCACGGGGACCTCGGCTTCGCGACGTGTCTGCCGGACACGCGGTGGGACGCGAACGAGTTCGTTCAGAGCGCGGGGCACGCCTTGGTTGGGCTGGTTCCGCTGCGGTTCTGGGAGCTGCGGGAGAAAACCTTCGAGGAGCTGCTGCCGATGGCGCTCGGTGCCAGTCGGATCATCGGTGAGAAGGGGGACATCTTCCAGTTCCACAAGGGCCAGCAGAGGAAGGGCTGGCGACCGAGTGGGGTGTTGGCCGAGCTGGTCACCGCGTACGCAGTCCTGGCGCTGAACACCCCGGATACGGGCGTGACGCGCTTCGCGTTCCACGCCTGCTTTTGGGTGCACGAGGGATGCCCGAAGAACGCTGACGGCTGACCTCGGCCCGCTCATCATGCCCCTGCCCAATTTCGGGTGGGGGCTTCGCCATGTCTGGAGGTACGTGATGGAGTTGATGGCGTGGCTCTTTGAGACGCGGCTGCGTTCGGTCGGTGTCACGAGTGCGCTTACGGTCGCGGGGTTCGCCATGGTGGCCTGGCTGGGGCGGGAGCCTCGACCGCCGCGAGGGCAGCATCGGCGTGGCCGGCCGAGGTGACAGGGTCTCTTCGAATGTGTTCGATGCGGTCGCAGGTGCGACCGCATCGTGCCAGTCTGTGCAGGCGGAGGGAGGCCGTTTATGGCGAAGTGGGAGCCGTCGGTGGAGGTGCTTGCGATGCTGCCGTGCCCCTGGGCGGAACTGTCTGAGGCGGAGCGGGCGTTCGTGGAGGCGGTGTGCGCTCCTGGCGGGCTGGGGGGTGTGCTCGCGGCGGCGGCCGAGTCGATGGAGGGCGCAGTTCCTCCCGGGGAGGGCTCGGAGGGAGCTACTCCTTCCGGATTGGCTCCTCGACGACTTCCGCGTCCATGATGCCCATTTGATCGAAGGCGGTTTCGGCTGACACTGTCCCGGCGGGGGAGAGGGCGGGGGGCCCCTCGGACTTTGGTCCGAAGAGGCGGCTGATCAGGCCGACCTCGGCGGTCCCCTTGCTCTCCATCCGCATGCTGAAGGTGAAGCCCGCCTCTTCGATCTCGGCCTTGATTTTGACGTACTTTGCGAGGCGGTCCATCTCTGCGGACAGGTTCGGGTCGGCGTACCCGCCTTCTACCTCCTCGGACATGCGCATGGAGAAGACTCGCATCGCTTGCATGGTGATCATCGAGTCGAGCAGTGCGATGTACTGCTCCTTGGTCTTCACCCTGATGGGCATTTCGTACGCGCAGGATTCCCCGGGCTGGTATTCGGGGCACTTCTTGGCGAGGAAGCATCCGTCGCAGGTGCGCACATTGGCGTCCACGACGTTGATGCGGCGCTCGGTGCGCTGTTTCCTTTCTCCGGTCTCAGGGTCGTTGTAGCGGTGGGTGAACTCCTCGGTCTCGATGCCTGGCAGGAGTTTCTTCACCCTTTCAGAGGAGGGCCGAGTTGCCCCCTCGTTCCCGAGGTTTTCAGACTTCACCGCAACTGTCCCTGGCGGGTTTTCCGCGTTTGCGGGTTCACCCGTTTCCGCCGTGCCAGTTACTCCCTTTCCGTGGCGCTGCGTAATGTGGTCGATCTGGTGGCGCCACGACCACAGAGAGAGGCGCAGGTTTTCGGAGGCGTCGTCCGCGTCGATGAGATCAGTATCGAATCCGGCGCCGGCGATGAGGGTGCGGTGCCGCTTGCGTGCCTGCCCTTTGTAGCGGGCAGGGTATCGCTTCATTTCGGTGCCAGCCCAGATGAACGTCTCTCCGTGCTGGGCGGCCGACAGCCACGTGGTGGAGGAGACGGAGTACCAGTCGGCGCTCAGCATGAGTGGTGGGGACGAGAAGCCCATGCCGTGGAGCCTGACCGTGCGGCTGATTGTGCGGAGCAGGGGGATGATGTCCCGGTCGCCGCAGGTGCCTTGGCCGACAGCGATGTAGGGGTACTGGTCGGCCATCCGTTTGAGAGTGTCCACACCCCATTCTTCGTGCCAGACGACGATGGCCTTTTCCGGGTCGAGGTGTTGCCGGCGGGCCTCGATCCAGTCGCGTCCCATGGTGAGGGCGTCGAACTCGACGTATGCCTGGATACGGTCGACGTTCTCCTCTACGAACTGGTCGTAGTGGTCGGCGATGGCCTGAATTTCCTCGGTGGTCACCTCGACCCCGGGCCGGTTCAGCGTGTGGCAGCCACTGTCCAGGAAGACTGACTGCTCCGGGGGGTAGTGGGCTTCTACTGTCCAGGGCTTGGAGAACTTCACGCGTCGGCGGAGCCCCATGTAGGACAAGCCGACGTGGGACACGTGCTGCTCGGCGCACAGGGTGCGGTGGGAGGGGATCTCGGTCCCGGCGTAATAGAAGATCACCTGGTGTCCTCGAAGACCGCGTCGATGAAGGTGGTTCGCCGGAAGCGGGGGTTGTCTCGGGCGAAGAGGCCGGCGAGACCGTCGGCGATTTCGCGGACCGTCTTGGTGCGGGTGGGCTGCCGCTTGCCCTCGGGGGGCAGAGCGGACCGCAGAACGGCGGCTGCCTCGCGGTAGTGCTTCCTGGACATGGTCATGTGACGTCGTCGATCAGGGTGACCACCGTGGCGCCGTTGTGCCCGTGGATCGTCAGGACGTCGTCGATGGAGCCGTAGACGGCTGTGGAGGAGAGGCCGGTCATCCAGCGCATGGCCACGGTCCCGTCGTGAAAAATGACGCCGGCCGCGACGGTGCCGGTCCCCGAGACGCCGGTGGCGTCTTCGTGGCGGTCGAGGTGGAACCGACGCAGGGGGGTGTCGCTGAGGACGAGGTTCTCGTTCATGCCGTTACCTCCGCCGTGTAGGCCGTGGTGCTCAGGGGGTCTTCGCCAAGGGCGGGTTCCGGGTCGCCGAGGGCGTGGAAGTGGATGTCCGTGCCCGGTGGGCAGTGGGTGTCGAGGGCGTAGTCGATGTCGTCCCACGTGGTGTCGCCCGGGTCGTCGCCGATGCGCCTGATCGCTGCGGTCCGGTCGCCCCAGACGACTCCGTGGGCGACGGGCTCGGGACCTTCGGCGAGCGTGAATCTGGTGTACGGGGTCAGGGTCACGGCTGCTCCTGGGTGCGTTGGTCTGTCATGCGGAGCGCGGCCTGGTGCTCGATGGCGTCGGCGAGCTGGTCCCAGGGGCGGGGGGCGCCGGTGTAGTCGGGGCGCCAGCGGGGCTGGGTGTAGGCCGCGTGCGTGATGAGCGCGGAGTTCCATCCGGCTGCCAGCTCTGCGGCGGCGCAGGAGGGGTCCGGTTCGAGGACCAGGCCGATGCGCCAGCTTCGGACGCGTTCCAGAACTTCGAGGCGGCCGGCGGGGCCGGGCTCGGGTTGGTGGAGGTAGCCGAGGTGGCCGGTGAGGCTGCGCTTGGCGAGCCAAAGGGTGCTGTCCTGCTCGGTCCAAGTGTGGGAGAGCAGGTACAGGCGGGAGTTCTTGGCGAGGGCTTGGTAGAGACCCCAGCCGGTGTCGAAGTGGCCTTCGCCGTTGGGTGTGCGCAGGATGCCTTCGACGACCATGACTGCGGCGAGCACGGTGTGGGGCCTTACAGCTTGAGCTGGCCGGCGAGGGCTTCGTGGGCGGCGGCCTGCTGCATCTGGGTCGTCATCGCCATGAGCTGGTGGGCTGTGATGGCGGACTGCTTGCTGGCCTCGATGTCGGAAACGACTTCGCTCGCGCCGAACTTCATCTCGATGACCGTGGCCGGGTGCTCGGCCTCGACGGGCTTGCTGAGGTCGGTGAGGGCCTCCCACTCGCCGTTGGTGTGCTGGACGACCATGAATGCCGTACGGACCTGGAGGGGTGCGGGGGTTTCGAGAGGCATTGCGGGACTCCTAGTCGATTTCGTAGCCGTCTTCTTTTTCCGCGCGTTTCGCTATTCGCCGCTCGCGGTCGCGAGCACGGACGCAGGTGACGCATTCGCGTCGGCCTGAGTGCCACCGAATGTTTTCTTCGGTGTACTCGTGGCCTTTGGGGCAGTGTGTTTTGCGGGCGTTTCGCGCGGAGAATGATTCGCCGCGCTCGACGTTCTCGGCGGCGGGTACGGGTTCAAGGTGGTCGGCGTTGCAGCAGGACCGGATTCGGCAGAGGTGGTCTACGTGCCATCCCGGGGGTACCGTTCTTTGGTTTGCCAGTTCCCAGGCGATGATGTGGGTGCCCTTGGTGCGGCCGTTGGGGAGGCGGAATTTCCCGTAGCCGTAGTCGTCCTTGGCGCCGAGCCAGATGTGGCAGTCGTCGAATTCTGTTCCCTTGTCGACCTTGTCGAAGAACCGCTTGGTCCAGTCGTCAGGGTTACGGCGGCGCTGCGCTTTCACTTGTAGAGCCCGAGCTTGTGCCGCACCTTCTGCTCGTTGACGGAGCGGATAGGGCAGTAGTCGCAGAGGTAGCGCTGGCCGGCGGGGTTGTGCTTGTCCCACTTCGGCAGGCCCTCGGCCTTGCGGTCGGCAGCGGTGGGGGGCGCGAGCCGCTTCTTCTCCGAATGGAAATCGGAGCAGGTCTCGGGTCGGTTCCGGCTGCGCCAGCACTGCATGGCGTCGTCCTTGAGTGTGTCGACCGCCTGGTAGACCCAGGGCTCCATTCCGGTCGCGCCCTCCTCCTGCCAGACGCGGCGGAGAATCTCTTCACGGGCGCTGCTGTCGGAATGCCAGCGGTCCTCGTCTACGCCTTCTACGGGGTAGAGCCGGCCGAAGTGTCGCTCACCATTCGGGTACTGGTGCTTGGCTGCCGCGTATTCGAGGACCGTGTCTCTGCGCGGGTCTCCCTGATAGGCGGGGAGGACTTCTGTGGACTTGCAGTCCTTGCAGAGGAGTAGGCGAATCTGGGTCATGTCTGGACGCTAATACCACCGATTTTTCTGCCAGAAATTCCAGGCTCCGCAGGGGCTTCCGTAGCGGTTGGAGATATAGCTCAGACCCCAGCGAATCTGGGTGACCGGGTTGGTTCGCCAGTCGGCGCCGGCCGAGGACATCTTGGAGGCGGGGAGGGCCTGCATCAGTCCGTATGCGCCGGAGGACGGGTTGGTCGCGCGGTGGTTCCATCCGCTTTCGCGGTGGATGAGGCTGTCCAGGCACGAATACTGGGTGCTGGAAAGTCGGGCGCGGGCGTAGGACCGGGCGCCGGAGACGCTGGGGGTCTCCATGGTGCGGGTGGCGGAGCGGGCGGCTCGCTGCTGGGTGTGTTCGCGGGCGGCCTGGGTTTGGCGCTCGGCGCGGGCCGCGCGGCGAGCTGCGACTGCTGCCTCGGCCTGTCGTCGCGCTTCGGCTTCGGCCTTGCGCTTCGCGGCGGCTGCTGCCTCGGCCTTGCGGTGCGCGGCGGCCTGCGCGGCGGCTTGGGCCTGGAGCGCGCCGACGGTGGCGTTGTGGCCGTCGTCCAGGGCGCGGTCGATGTGGAGCGTGGGCAGCGGGAGGGCTGACGTCCGGGCCGGCTTGTCGGGCTTGGCGTCGGCGGGGTAGGTCAGCAGGGCTGCGGTCAGGAGTGCCACGAGGGCGGCTGCTGCGGTGATGCGGCAGGTGCGCCAGGAAACGTGGGGGAGCTTGGGGCGGGACACAGAGGGCCTTTCACAGGGGATGTGACCCCGGCTCTCCCGCAGGCAGTCCGGCGTCGGTCACCCTAGGGGCCGCAGAATTGTGTCGGGTAGCCGCTAAACGGGGGGCTGTCCGATCGGGGTGGTGGGTCGGGCGGGGTAGGCGGGCGGCTTGGCCAGGCCCAGGAACCAGCCGAAGGCGGGGCTTACCTTGGCTTCCAGGAGGCGGAAGAGGCCGTAGTAGAGCACGCCGAAGATGCCGACGAGGGCCTGCGAGAGCGCCACTTCATCGACGTCGACATAGATGTGCGCGAGGAGCGCCGCGACCCACCCGACGACGATGGGGACGGCGGTCCGCCACAGTGAGACGACTACGTCGTAGACGGTCATGCCTACCCTGCTTTCTTTTCCAGGGCGACGATGCGTGCGCCCTGCGCTTTGACGAGTTTTTCAAGGGCGGCGACCCTCGTCTCGATGGTGGACACGGGGGGCGGCGTGGGCGTCGTGGGGTTCCAGCTCGCCGAGTGCTTGAGCCGCTCGGCGATGCGGTCGCGGATGGAGGGCATGGTGAAACCCCGGGGGTCGACCTTGTCGCTGGACCATTCGGCGTGGCCGATGGTCGACTTGGCGCTCCATCCGTGTGCGCGGCAGATGGCTGCGGAGGCGCGGACGATGGCCTCGATCTGCTTCGCGGGCCACGGGTCCTTTCCGTCGCCGAGGTTTTCGCATTCGAAACCGTAGAACCGCGCATTGCCGTCCACGCCGGTCTTGTTGCCCTTGGTGGGCTTCGTCGGCGCGGTTCCGTAGTTCTCCGCGATGACCTGGTTGAGGACGGTGCCGTCGCCGCCGCCGGCGTGGTTGGCTCGGCCCAGGCCGACGAGGTAGACCACGCCGTCCTTGCCGATGACGCCGTGGCACAGTGGGCCGGGCAGTCCCGAGTAGCCGGTGCGGCAGATGTTGACCGTGTTCTGCGTGCCCTTGGTGACGGTGTGGTGGATGAGGACGCCGTTGACCGGCCCCCACTTTCCGACGGAGTTGCGGTTGTGCGTGCGCCAGGAGCCGACTTCGACGACGGTGACTCCTTCGGCACGTAGTGCCGCTACAAGAGGGTTGGCGGTGAGGGGAGTTGCCACTACTTCACCTCCGGCCAGGCCCACTGGCCTACGTCGTCGCCTTCGAGGCGGGAGGTGGCCCAGTAGGTGTCGTTTCCGTCCAGATGGACGGCCAGGTTGACGGCGGGGGGTTCGTGGTCCCAGACGCGGACGACGACAGCCGGGTAGACGGCGCCTTCGACTGCTTCGTTGCCGACGTGGGCGATGAACCCGGTGCGCGTCGACTTGGCGCTCGTTGCGTAGTCGTTTCGGCGCTGGTTGATGACCTGTGCGTCGTGGTCGCTGAGCCGGTAGAGGACGGTGCGGCCAGGGGTGGGTGAGGGCACTGTCTTCTGCCTCCTTACGTGGCGGGGGTGGTGCCGGTGACGGCCGGGGAGGACTTGGAGCCTTCGCCGGTGCCGTTCACGGCGGCGACCTGGATGGAGTACGCGGTTTCCGCGCTGTATCCGGTCAGGTTGGTGGTGGCGGCGGGTGCGGTGACCGTCGCCTTGACGGTCGAGCCGTCGTAGACCTTGTAGGAGGTCACGGGGGGGTTTGCACCGGCGGGTGCGGCCCAGTTGACCGTCATGCCGGTGGTGGTGACGTTCGTGACGGCGACTGCGGTGGGTGCGCCCGGGACGGCCGGGGTGGGCACGGTGCCCGTGAGAGCGCTGGAGGGGGCGCTGACGCCGGAGCTGTTGCCTGCGGCGACGGTGAAGGAGTAGGTCTGCGCGGCGGTGTACTGGAGCGTGACGTGAGGGGCCGCGCCGAGGGGGGAGTTGACCACGGCGACCTGGCGGGTGCCGTCGTAGACCGCGTAATACTCCGGTGCCCCGTTGGACCCGTTGATCGTCGGGGGGCTGATGGTGAGCTGCACCTGGCCGCCGACGACCGGGGACACGGTCAGGCTCGGGGCGCCGGGCGTACCGGGGGCGACGGTGGAGGCCGGCAGAGCGCCGCGCAGGGGCGGGGAGAACTCGCTGTAGGCGGTGCCGTAGGAGTTGGTGCGTACTGCGCGGACCTTCAGCGCGAACCGTCGTCGGGGTGTCGTGTAGGCGGGTGTGGTGAAGGTGACAGTGGGGGTGCCGGCCGAGGGCTGGTTGACTTCGCCGAGCTTGACGTCTCGGCTGCTGAGTCCGGGGCGGGAGGAGTCCATGCCGTCGGTGGTCCCCGGGGTGGGGTTGTCGAAGATTTCGTACTTGGTGACGTTGGGGACTGTCGTCCAGCGGAGCTGGATTCCGCCGCCGCCCGCTGTGGTGATGACCGGTAGCGGGGCGGCGAAGTCGAGGTCGTTGGGCGGACGGGGCGGGAGCGTGAGCTGCTGGCGGTCGTACCCGACGGCGGGCGTGGTGACGGTCAGTTCATCGCTCTCCGGTCCGAACTCGCCCGCCTGGTTGTGTGCGGCGACGGTGACGGTGTACGCGGTCTCCGGCTCGATGGGGGTCCACACCGGGTCCTCGGGGTCGCTCTTGTCCCAGAACCCGCTGATGGTGGCCGAGGACTCCCCGCCGGGCTGGTGCACTTCTCCGGTGGTGTTGATGGTGACGCGGTGCCCGGCCACGCCGACGCCCTGGAGGCCGGTGACGCCCATGTAGTAGCTGTCGTCGAGGTCGGCGGCCATGTCGCCTACGTTGGAGCGCCAGAACAGCAGGAACTGGTGCGGCTCGTTGACGCCGAGGGAGTGGGGTTCGCCGGCCTTGTCGAGGTACCACAGGGGCTTGGGCGGGACGACCTGCTCTCCGTAGTCGGAGGGCCGGTCGGCGAGGTGCTGGGCTGCGGTGCGGGGCTGGTTGACCAGGCCGACCGGGGTGCCGGGCTCGGCTGTGAGGTCGCTGGTGGTGTTGAGGTTCCATCGCTCGTTCGCCATCAAGAGGGCCTTTCTGCGTCGGGGGGCGGGGAGGGTGGCGGGTCGCAGGGGCATGGGCGGTGACGGGTGCTGAGCCAGGCGATGACCATGCCGGTGGCGGCGACGACGATGGAGGCCACCTGTGCGACGAGGTCACTGGTGTGCACGGCTGGTCTCCCTCACCTCGTAGAGCCACGCGGCCGTGGCGACGGCGGCGACCGCCAGGTAGCGCAAGGCGTTGGTGAAGTTGGCCGCGAAGGTGGTCTCGACTCGCAGGAGTGCCATGGTGGCGAAGATCAGGATGTAGGCGGCGATGTAGGCCATGGGGCGCAGGCTGTCGCGGATGACGACGTAGGCCATGGCGGTGAGGCCGAGGCATACGCCGGTCACGGTGAGTCCGATGGCGATGATCTGGGCGGCGCCGTGGGTGGCGGTGATGGAGAGAGCCCCTTCGCGGCCCATGCCCCGGTACAGGGCCAGGGAGATGACGTAGGCCGACAGGCCGATGCCCAGGATGTGGGCCGGTTCCCAGTGGCTGCGGTCAGAGAGCGCGATCGTCTTCGCTGCGGGTGTCGTCATGGGGGTGCCTTCTGCGAGGGCGGGGGACCGGGTCGGGGTCCTCCGGGAGGTATTTCGCGATGAGTCGGAAGATGACGAGGCCGAGTGCGCTGACGAATATGCTGACGATCTGCGCGGCGACGTCGGACATCGTCATGTGCCCTCCCGCAGGTACCGCAGCCAGGCGGAGAACGCAGCCAGGGAAACGCCGATGAAACTGATGACGTTGGCGAGCTGCATCCACACCGTGGCCGGGGAGTTGAAGAGTGAAATCGCGGCGAATGCCAGCAGGTATGCCGCGAGGTATCCCATCATTCGGAGGCTGGACGTCTTGATGGAATAGGCCGCAGAGGCGATACCCAGCACAATTCCGAGCGTGGTGTACACCAGGGCGATGTAGTACGCCGGAGTGTCCCCTGGCGCGTCGACCACGGAGAAGGGGGTGCTGCCGAGAGCTTTTTGCAGCGACGCGGCGGCGGTGAACACACCCAGTCCGATGCCGAGAACCTTCTTTGTGAAGGCCGGCGGATAGATGAGTCCGTCGTAGTCGGTCCTCACGTCACATCCCGAGGTAAAGGTGCGCGGGCGGGTTGGGCACGTAGCCCGGAGTGCGGACTACCAGTCCGTCGGGCCGCGCCTTGGTGTTCGCCTCGTGCAGGCCGTAGGTGATGTCGTTGAGCTGGTTGCGGGCGGCGTAGGTGGCCGGGTCGACGGAGCCGCCCCGGTCGCGGTTGATCTTCTTGTAGCCCCCGTCGGTCAGGCCCTCGTTCATCTCGCCGCCGAGGGGGCGGCTGGTCGCGTAGCTCACGGGGACTCCTTTCTGCGGCATGCGTGCCGATTGACGCGAATGCGGGCAGCCTTTCCCCGGAGCCGGCGAAGGGCGCCCATCAACCGAGTGAGGAGCAGGGTCACTTCTTCTCTCCGATCTTCTTCACGGCCGGGGCGGCACGCTTCTTCGAGGAGCCCGGCGAGACCCCGGCGCCCATGGTTCGGCCCACGGAAATCCCAGCCGAGAACTCCGAGTTGGCCGACGGAGCCTTCGGCCCGTACGCGCCCTTGGTGCGCTGATCCTGAAGGTTCGACTTTCCCTGGGTGACTCCGGTGACGTTGTCGCCCCGGCCGGTGCGCCGGCGGTCGGTGGTGCGGGTGGCCTTGGGCATTTAGATCACTCCCAGAGCGGGGTACGAGGTGGCGGAAAAGCCGGACTGGCGCTGGCTGTAGTCGACGCGGCTGCCGGGATACACGTCGTCCAGGCGGGCAATGTCATCGATTCCGGGAATGTGCTGCCGGTATCCGAAACGCGGCGGGGTGCGGCCGATATTCGGAATGGGCGGCTTCATCTGGCGTGCCGTGTCCGCCGGGATATCGGTCCACTCGCGCAGGTAGTTGGTGACCTGTTGCTCCTGGAGCGAGGACCACGGGCGTCGGGCGTACATGGAGTCCTGGGGCTGCATGCTGCTCACCTCCACGCAGGCCGAAGGCGCTGGAGCTGCTGCCTCCGCTGCTCGTTGACGGCGGTGAAGGCCGGCGTGACCTCCTGGGTGTAGACCCTCTGGGCGGTCGCGAAGCGTGCCTGGGTGGACACCAGCGTTTCGCTCTTGCCGTCATTGACGAGGGGGCTGCCGATCATGGAGCCGCGCTGGGTCCACCGCTCGCCGCGCGCTTGGGCCTGGAGGCCGGCGAACGGGTGGACGTCGTCGGTCCAGTAGTAGTCGGCGGGGTCGATCCGCTCCCCCTTGTGGACACCGCGCTCGTAGGACTTCTGGGTGGCGCGGTTCCCGATGCTGTTGAGCAGACGGTCCTGGCGGCGGGTGCCGGCGCCGATGGTGCCCAGATAGCCGTCGGGGTACTGGGCGCTGGGCACATGCCCGGTGTCCATGAGACGGCGGGCGTCGAGGATGTCGCGGGCTCCGGACATGAGCGTGCCGCCGGAGCCGCCGGTGTACGTCATCGCCCCGCCGACAGGCGCCTGGTAGGGCGGGTTGAACATCACGTTGCTGTTCGCGCCAGCACGGTTGGGATAGCTCATGCCTTGTTCCACCCTCGGCTCGTCTTGTAGAGGGGATTACCGGACCGCTTCGGATCGGTCGCGATCTTGGTGATGCCTTGCAGCGATCTGCCGGCGAGCGTGACGGCCGTACCGGCGAGGGGCAGGGCGCGGCTGCCACGGCCTGGCGGGCGGGCGGCCAGGCGGGGGCCTGCGGTGGGCGGTGCCGAGGGCCTCGGCGGTGTGGCGGGCGCGCGGGACGGGGCGGCGGCCGGGGCAGCCGCAGCCGGCCTGGAGGGGCCGGCGTTGCGGTAGGCGCCCGCGTTGATCGTCACCGTCCGTCCGGGACCTGACGGGGCGGGAGTGGAGGGCGCAGGTGTCGGGGAGGGCCAGCGCGTGGGGGTGGGGCCGGCCGCGCCAGGTGCACTCGGGGAACTGGGGGAGGGGCCGAGCATGCTGATCTGGGGCTGCGACCAGCCAGGTCCGGAAGTCACCGAAGGTGTGGCAGGGGCGGAGGCAGGGGGTGCGGGCGCGGGAGTGCTGCGCTGACCGCGCATGGCGGCGTTGCTCATGCCGGGCAGCGCGTACTGCGCGCGGCGGAACTGGGCGGGGTTGAACGTCGGGGGCGGAGTCTGGCCCTGGACTTCGGCCGCCTGGAACAGCGACTCCTGGTGGCCTGCGGAGGGTGCCTGTGGGGTGGCCGGTGCGGGCTGCGGGGCAGCCGGGGTGACCCGGTGGCGGCGCATGGCCTGGTCGCCGAACCCTCGGAAGGCGGGCTGGCGGAACTGGTCGGTGTTGAAGTCCATGGTGGTTCACCTCCCGCTGGAGAGTCCGTGTCGAAATTCGTTCAGTGCGCCCGCGCGTGCGCTGTCCGTGCCCACGGCCGGTGCCTGGCCGGGCACCGTGGCGGCCGGTGCCGGGGCGAGGGAGCCTCGGTCGGCGGAGCCCGTGGTGCGCAGCGAGCTGAGCGCGGGTGGGCTGGGTGAGGTGACGGCGGTGCTCATGAGCGAGCCCACCCCAGTCCGTCTCCTGCGGCGGGCGCCGTTCCTGCGGGAGGTGCGGTCTGGGTGACGGTGCGGTCGCCTCGCGCGGTGTTGTACGCGGACGCGCCGAACTGGGCGGCGCTGAGCATGCGGCTGCCGGTGGTGCCGGTGGCCGTACCCGCGCTGATGGTTCCGCTGCTGGCAGCAGCCTGTACGGAGGTGCGTGCCGAGTTGGTGGCCGCGCCCCTGCCGAGGGTCGACAGTCCCGCTCGGGCGGCGATGCCGGCGATGGCGGGCAGCATGGTCAGCCCTTCTTGCCCGTGTCGGCGCCGGCACGGAAGTTGTCCTGGTCTCCGAACGCGGACGGCATGCGGTAGCGGCTGGTGGTGGCGCAGTCGGGGCAGCCGGGGCCGTGAAGGGCCCGCTTGATGCGGGTGACGCCGGTGGGCCCGTAGGTGTCTGCGGTCGAGGCCAGGCGCTGGGAGCGGCGGGCGGACGTGGAGCCGGTCTCGTTGCCGCCGGATTTCGACATTCCGGAGCGGCTGGCGGTCTGCCCGGTCTGGGGGCGAATCCAGCGCACGTTGTGCAGCTCATCGCCCATGACGGGGAACTGACCGGCGCTCAGGGAGCCGGTCGACGTCGAGGTCTTGCCCCGGTTCGGGGGCGTCCAGTGGGTGCTCATGTCTTCCTCCGCGCGGCGCTGGTCGGCCCTCGGGAGTCAGAACGTGATTCATATACGAGTCAGGAAACGGTTGGGCCTGCTGGGGGGAGTTTAGGTCTCCCTGGTTTTCTTTCGGTATTTCACGAGCCCATGACGCGGATCGCGATGCCGAGGATCTCCCCCTCCGGTGTCTTGCTGCGGAAGAAAGTGATCTCCTCGGTGAGTCGTGTTCCGAAGCTGCTCACGAAGGACTGGGCGATCGGGATTGCTTTCACCGCTTGATTGATGGCGCCGGCACCCACTGCCTTAAGGACTACCTGGTGGCCGGACTTCACAGCATGGGCGATAGCAGATCCCAGTTCAGGAGGTGGCGTCACACTCTTGACGCGGAACTCCTTCTCGGGCACATCTGTGGTCTGAGTCTGCACGACAATTAGCTCCCTGCATTTGAACTGATGCAGGGAGCGTATGGCCGGACAATTATCGGCTGTTATGCCGCCGCTTTCGTGCGGGTCTTCTTCGGCGGGTTGCGGATCGTGGCGAGCACTTCCTGCTGGTATCTCAGCTCCGGTGGCTCCGGGGTGGCCAGGGCGTCGGCGATGCGGGCGAGGGCGTAGGCATCCGCCGCGTCGTGGCTGCTGGCCTCGTACTTCCAGCGCATGTAGACCGCCAGCAGCATCTTGTCCTTGTCGGCCTGTCCCGAGCCGGTGACGAACTTCTTGACGGTGGTCGGGGCGACCGCGTGGATGCGGCGCTCTACGTGCTCGGGGAACACCTCGGCCAGGGCCAGCTTCATCGCGGCGCCCAGCTCGCCCAGCTCCTCGCGCCGGTAGCGGGCGCCGTAGGCGTAGCCCTCGTAACAGATGTGCGTGGTCTGTCCGAGAACGCTGTTCCGCTCGAAATGCACGAAGAGTGTCTGGTGAACGTGCTGGATGCGCTGCATGCCGGAGCCGACGGACTTGGGGGAGAAGTCGAATACGGTCTCCTGCGCGGTGCCGGCCGTCGCGTTGTAGTGGACGACGGCACAGCCGCTGTAGGACTGGTCGATACCGATAGCGATGCGAGGCATCAGACCCCCCACTTGCTGTAGCGGTTGTCGGCGGGAGAGTTCTGTCTGCGGGAGAGATCGCGGCTACAGAACTGGGCTCGTGCCTCCGAGTTCTTGTGCACCATGTCGAGGGCCTCGGCCAGCGACTGCGCGGTGAGGTACCGCATCTCGTCCTCCTGGACCTGGTGGTCGGCTGCGGCGGCGGCCTTGCGGCCGGCCACCGTCTTCTCGGTCGACGCGGCGAGAGCGGCGCGGGCCGAGGAGACGTCCAGGCACTGCTTGGCCGAGCGCACGTTGGCGCGGGCCTCGACCAGGCGCATGGCCGCGTACGCGGTCCAGGAGACGTACTCGCCGTAGAGCGCCATGAGCTGCCGGTCGTCCAGACCGGTGATGTCTGCGGGGAGCTGGGGGAGGAAGCCGTCGGGCTTCTCTTCTTTGTCGAAGCCGAGTTTGTTCAGGTGGTCCCACATGGCGTCGGCAGCGCTCACGTCGTCTCCTTGAATTCGATGCAGCTCGCGCAGCCGGCGCGGCCGTTCAGATTGCAGTGCGGGGGAGTGTCGGCGGCCACGCAGTCGACGATGGCTGCGGCGGCTTCGATCAGGGGTTCCGAGAATCGCTCGTCGTACTGGACGGTGAAGCACTTTGTTTCCTGCGTGCTCTTGAAGTCGTAGAAGAACACGCACCGTTCGCACGGCAGGTCCTCAAAGTGTGTCGCGAGGTACATGTACAACTGGGTCTGCCGGATGGCGCTGGGCAGTGGGCGGCGGAAATCGCGCCACAGTCGGTTGACGTCGTGTACTTTCCCGTGGTCCGTTTCGACCTCGTACCGGGCGAGGAAGTCGGGGCGTTCGAACCGCAGGCTTCCCAGGCCGAGAGTTTTGATTTCGATGAGAGCGCACTCTTCCGGGTCGTACCCGTCCGCCTTGCCGCCGATTCGCAGAGCGGTGGAGTTCAGGGGAACTTCGGCGTATGTCAGGCAGGACGGCGGGGCGCCGCATTCATGGCAGAAACCGGGAGTTGTGTCGAGCCAGAAGTAGGCGTCGCAGTACAAGCAGTGCCAGTCACCGGCAAGCCGGCCCATCTGGGCAAGCCACCGCTGCCACTTTGTGTGGGTCTCGTGTCCCTCCTGGAAGATGTTCTCGCGGACGAAAGTCGTCCTCTTGCGGTCCGGTGGCTCGGCCTCCAGCTTGAGCCGGTACCAGGCCGCGAGGTGGCACCAGTCCGGCTTCACCATCTCGGAGGGGTGCATGACGTCCTGGCGACGGCCGGAGGGCTGGGCTGCCCGGTCCAGGACGTGCTTCTGCACGTCACCCCAGATGGGCTCGGCGGCCTTCGAGGCGTTGAGGTACTCGGTCAGGCGGGGACCGCCCTTTACGACGCGGCTGGCCACTGCGACTCCTGGAAGTTGGTGGTGATCGCTTCGCTCGGCGGGTGCCAGGTCCAGCGCTCGGGCGTCCCGGGATTGCGCATGCGCAGAGCGAGGCGGTCACGTGCCGTCATCCCGCCCCAGATGCCGTAGCCCTCCCGGTTGACCATGGCGACGTGCAGGCAGTCAGCCCGGCGGGGGCACACGACGCCGTCGTAGATGCCGTTGCAGATGTCCATCGCGAGGGCTTCGTCGTTGAAGAAGACGTCGTTGTCGCGGGTGGGCGTAAGCCGGTGATCGCGGCATTTCGCTTCTCCCCGGTGGTGAGCGGGGGACCAATCCGGTGCGTTGATTACGGCGCGGATTCCCATGAGGCGTCCTCCTCGTTCTCAATGAGGCGCAGAAAGGTTTCCTCCGAGACGACCACCCACCTGCGCCCGCACATCTCGATCGCGAAAGCCATGTCACGCAGGTCGAGAATCGCGTTCTTCTCTGCGTTGATCAGGTCTCTGTGGGTCAGGCTGAAGCGTGAACTTCCGGTCGTCTTGCACTCCACGGACCACGCCTTGTTCCGGACGTCGTTTTTAACCGCCCAACCGTTCCCGGACCCGGCTGTCGTGGTGCCTCCGAGCTTCTGGGCAAGACGCTTCTCCTGATCGCGGGACGTCTTGATCCGCCGGTCCATCACGCCGCTCCGGGGCGGACGCGGTCCAACACGTCCTCGCTGAGTTGTTCCTGGAGAGTGATGTCGTGGCGGATAGCGGCGTTCATCTTGTCCTTGCCGTGCCACTGGTTCTCGCGGTAGCGGTACCACCCGCCCGAAAGGTCGATCACGCCGTGGAAAATCCCCATGGTGACCATCTCGGCGGTCGTGTCGTACTCGCCCTTGAGGATTCCCGTGACGCTGTCCGCGAAATAGAACTTGATGGTGGCGACCTGCTGCGGTGCGGCTGACTTCGACTTGATGGTCTTCAACTTGATGACCTGGCCGACCCGCATCGCGCCCCCTCCCGGACGCTTCTCATCGATCCACTCGGTACGGGAGGCTTCGATCCGTGTGTAGTAGGCGTAATTCTTCGCCTTCCCACCGGGCGAGGTTTTCGGTGTCATTCCGGACGGGGACCAGCCGCCGATCTGGTCGCGCCACTGATTGATGATGAGCGCCAGCAGAGGGCGCTCTGCGTCGATCAGGGATCGGCGGGTCACACTGCCGACCTTCCGGAAAAACTTTCCGGTGACCCGCGCGCCGGCGGAGATGGTCGCCTGGTCCATCTCTTTGGCGTCCTCGTCGGCCGCGACCAGGGCCGGGTAGGAGTCGAGTACCACAGCGTCGAAAGCGCGGGATTCCGCAGCCTTCAGCATGGCCGTGTACGCGTCTTCCATCGCGTTCGTGGAATAGACCGCGACGCGGTCGACATCGACACCGAGGGAGGTGGCCCACTCCGCGTCGTAGTGCTCGGCTGCAACCCAGAAGGTCTGGAACTCCGGGTCACGAGCCTGGTTCGCAGCGATGGTCTTGTGCACGATGGTCGATTTGCCGCTGCTCTCCGCACCGACAATCTCGTTCCACTGATTTCCCGGCCATCCCCCGGCGAGCATCACGTCCAGAGACAGCGATCCCGTGGTGAAGCGGGGGACAACGGGCATTGTCGAGGCGACGATTACTGAACCTGGATGCTGTTTGTTGATCCGCGCCATGATCGCGCGGGCCTCATCATCGAGCGGCATGCCCCGACCGTAGGGAAGGCGAAAAATACCGCACAGCGCCAAAAGAGTGACGCATTTTAAATTTTTATTCACACCAGTCGGGGTCGCTCACCATTCCCAGGCACACGTGCGTCCAGGCCGGCTCACCCGGGGACGGTGAGTCCGCAGTGCGGTGGGCGCTGCTCGGCACCACGGCCATGAAGACCGCGACAGCGCCGACAGAAATGGTCGTGAGCAGGGTGACCAGACGCGTCACAGCCGCCCCACGATCACGTTCGGCTGGTACCCAGATCCCTTCGCCTGGTGCACGGACTGCCGCGTCGGCGCCGAGGAGTTGTTGGAGATCGCGACACCCTGCGTCGAGTTCTGCACGGGCCACCCGCAGTCGTAACACATGGGGGTCGTGTTGGGGGTCGGCCTCCAGTAGTGCTCACTGCGGCAACTCGGGCAGAGATCCGTCTGCTTGGCCGACTGCGCCTTCTCGGTCTGGTAGGCCCGCTGGAGCGCCTCCGGGGGCTGCTGCGGCTGCACAGGCTGCTGCGGCTGGGTGTAGGTCGGATGGGCCCACCACGGGGCGCCCGTGGGGGTCAGCCCGCCCTGGGGGGCTGCCGGCGGGGGCGGCGGGGCACCGCCGGACTGCCGGAGTTTGTCCAGCCAAAAGGAATCAGACATCACAGACTCCCAGTCGTCCCTTTTCGAGTAGGTGTGCCACGACGGTAGCCACGGCTGTGCGGCTAATGGC
Source organism: Streptomyces sp. MMBL 11-1 (assembly GCF_028622875.1). NCBI lineage: Bacteria > Bacillati > Actinomycetota > Actinomycetes > Kitasatosporales > Streptomycetaceae > Streptomyces > Streptomyces sp. MMBL 11-1. The sequence goes on from NZ_CP117709.1 coordinate 5,079,760, forward strand.
CTGGAACATCTGCCGCTCCACTTCAGAGTCGGCGTCGTCTTCGTCGTGAATGCGTGAAAGCCGGTAGAGCACCAGAGCCGCGACATCGGCATGCCTGAATGCGTCGGTGGCGAGTCGGTTGAACTCTTCGATGCGGGTGTGCGACAGCAGGTGCTCGATGCGGTCCACGTCGGGGCTGGCCGGCACGAGGCCCAGCTTTCGGCACACCTCTTGGTAGTCGCTGCACGCGACAATGTCGCGCAGCATTCCACGGAAGAGGGCGGGTGCTTCTTCGAGTTCGATGTCGGGCATGCCTCAAGCGTAGAGGTAAACGTTATTTCGCCTCACTCCAGCGACGGCAGATTTTTACGTCTGTGGTGACCGGGACGGAGAGGAGTTGCATTTCGGGGCCGGCCATCGCATCGTGCAGCACCTTGGCCCCTTCCTCGGCGATGCCCGCAGGGCACATGACCGCGATCTCGTCGTGCACCGTGAGAAGGATCTGCATTCCCGGCAGCAGGTTCTTGTGAAGCCGCACCATCGCGAGCTTGGTGATGTCTGCGTTGGAGCCCTGCATGTGCGAATTGACCACCTGACGCTCGGCCTTCGCGCGGCGGGAGTTGTCGTGAGACAGCAGATCAGGCAGCCGACGCTTGCGGCCGAGAAGCGTGCGCAGGTATGGCTCCGGACGGCGTGAGCGGACCGTGCGCAGCAGCTTCGCCTTGTATCGATATACCTCGGGGAACTCTCGCTCGTGTGTGGAGAGAATCTGCTTGGCCCGGCGCAGAGTGGTGTGCGACATGTCGGCCACCTTCTGAGGGCCGGCGCCGTAGGCGATGGCGAAAGCGATGGCCTTCGCCACTTGCCTCATCTGCTTGGTGACGTCCTCGGGCGCGACCCCGAATACGGCTGCGGCAGTCGCGGTGTGTGCGTCCACCCCATCCCAGAACCCCTGCCACAAGGCACCCTTCCCCGCGAAATGCGCCAGGATTCGCTGTTCGATCTGGGCATAGTCGGCGACGAGGAGCACGAAACCGGGGATGGGGTCCACGAGGTCGCGGATGGCCTTGCCCCACTCCGTTTCCGCGCGGGGCCAGTTCTGAATGTTGGGTGCCGAACAGCTAAAACGTCCCGTCACCGTCCCGTACTGCTTGAGCATGGGGTGGATGCGGCCGTTGAAAATCTGGGTCGGCTTTCCCTCTTCGGGGTTTCCGAGATAGCCCTCCACGTAGGTGCCCAGGATTTTAGAGGTTTCCTGGTAGGCCAGAATGGCGTCGACCACCGCGTTGCGCCCCTGGTACGGGGCCAGAGCTTCTGCATCCGTACTGGGAGCACCCTTGGGGGTGCGCTTCCGGGGGCGCAGCCCTTGCTCCTCGTAGAGCACCTTCTGCTTCTGCGGGGTGGAGCCGATGTTGAAGACCCTGCCGGCGGCCTTGTAGACGTCGGCCTCGCATCCGGTCATGCGCTGGCGTAGGTCTGTTCTTAGCCGCTGGAGAGCTTCAATGTCGATGGGCACGCCGGCGCCCATGTGCAGCAGGCAGTGCAGGACGTCCATTTCGAGGGCCCACATGTCCTCCAGGCCCTCGACGGTGATGCGCGGACGCATGCTGCGCCAGTGGAGCCAGGTGGTTTTGGCGTCCATGTAGGAGTAGTCGGCGACGGCCCCGAAAGGGTGCCGCTCGATGCATTTGCCGACCTCCTCGGTGTCGTAGACGAGGCCCCAGCGCTCTTTGTCCAGTGCCTTCAGACCAAGGGGCCTGTTTTCGTTGAGCATCCATGCCGCGACGATTGTGTCCCCGTACGGCGGCGGGGGGAATTTTCCGCCGTAATATTTCGCGACGCTCAACAGGTCGAAGGGGGCGTTGTGTGCGACTTTGCGCCGGTCGGAGAAGAGGAGTTCTTCCAGGGCGTCGAACACGACGCTGGGGCGCAGTTGCTTCGGTGGGGGCTCCCACTGTTCGGTGATCTGCTCCCACTCGCCGGTGTTCTTGTTCTTCCGCCGGGATGCCTTTCGCAGCCGGTTATTTCCGTTGGGGTGCCCCATGGGGATGACGAAGCACTCGCCTTGTGCGGCGAGTGAAATCCAAGCGGTCTCGTTGACCGCCGGTACCCCTCGGTACTCACCCACGGTCTCGACGTCGAAAGCGAATTCGTTGTGGCCACGGAGACTGGCGACAGCTTGTTCGAGCTGACGCGTTTCGGTGATGAGCTGCACGGAGGACCCCTCGCCGTGATAGGAAATGGCAAGGGCCCGCGCCGGCGGTTCTGACTCGTTGAGCCGGCGCGGGCCCTGCCTCGCGATGCAGTGCCTGTCAGGCGTCTTCCATCAGCAGGCTGACCACGTCCTCCATGGCCTCCTGGTCGAGAGGTTCCTTGACCTGGGTGCCGTACTCGTGGCGCTGGGAGACGAACGCCGCCAGCTCCTCGTCGGTGAGCGGCGGGACGTTGTACTCCTCTTCCAGGTCGCGCTCCTTCACCCGCTCCAGCGTGTACTCGACACTCTTCTTCTTCGTCTCCTTGCGGATCGTGAAGTACAGGTCGGGCCGGTCGAGGGGCCCCCGCTTGGAGTCGGTGGCGATGTCCTTGAGCTGGCGTGCGATCTTGATTCCGGCTTCCCAGACCTTCATGGACGGACTGTCCGGGTCCTCCAGGGACACGACGTCGAAGCAGGCGGAGAAGCGCTTCGCCTTGTCCCCGAGCGCGCACAGCGGGCAGTCGGAATTGGCCCAGCAGCGCACGCTCTTGGAGCCGTCCTCGATCTCATCGATCCAGTGGGACGCGTACACATCAAACGGCCCGTCGGACAGGATCTTGATGACAGTGCGGCTCTCGCCGACCTTCAGGTAGAAGTCGCCGCTGGCGGCGGATGCGATCTTGTCGACGTCGTCCCAGCCCGCCATCGCGGTCTGGCCGGCGCCCGTTGCGACCACACGCCCGGAGATCGCCTCGCGCGGGGCTGCGTCACGTCGGGCGGGGGCGGCCTCGCCCCGTCCCTTCCGGGAGTTGCTCTCTTCGGCAGGGCGTGCGGGGAGCGATCGACGTCGGCCGTACGTGCGGGGTTCGGACATGATTCAGCTCCAGTTATGGATGGGGTCGGGCATGACGGCGCGCGTCTGCTGGAACAGTTCGATGCAGCGAGCCGGAAATTCTGTGTGGGAGACGAATCGCTTCGTCCCGGACAGGACGCCCTCTTCGTAAGCGATGACCAGAACGCCTTCGATCTGACGCCGTGTGTACAGGCGACGGCGGCCGTTCTTGGATTCGCCGTTGTAGATCCAGGTCGCCCGGGGGAAAAGCGGCGGGGTAGCTGCTTCCCATTTGTAGAGCGTTTTCGTGGATCGGCCGAGGGCGTTGGCCAGATGCGAGATGGCGAAGAATTCGCGGTAGAACCCGCTGATCTTCTTGTACACCGGCTTGTCGTCCCACCGGACGGTGTCGCCAGCGCCGACGTGTGCCTGCACCGGGTGCGGGACGCCGATGGGGCGAGAGGTCCCGGGGTAGACGTCCAGGGGCTGGCGCGGGGGGTGGATCGGGCTCATGTCGCCAGTCCCCGGAAGGCGAAGGTCTCTCGCTGGACGAGGATTTCGTCCATCTCGGCCTCGGTGAGGACTCCTTCCTGGAGGAGTACGAAAAGCTCGTCCGCGTCCAGGCTGGGGACCGGGGGGAACGCCCGCCGGTAGATGGCATCGCCCTTCGCCCGGGTGATGCGCTCGGCGGCCTCGGGGTCGGCCGTGATGGAGACGCGGCGCTCCCGCTTGATGCGGGTGTACTCGGTGTCGCCGGCCGGGACGGGGAAAGGCAGGTCCAGATACTGGCTGCCCTTGTGGTCGGTATAGCCGCGCTGCTCGACCGCAGCCGCGACCCGGTCGCGCAGTTTGTTCAGGCGAGTCGTGCGCTCAGTTACTTCGGCCTTGAGGGTCGCCCATTCCCGGAACACGGGAATGATTGGGTCGAACGGAATGCGTTGGGGTTCCGGGGCGGCCGTGGTGTGGGGTTCGTCAGGCACGCTGTGCTCCCGTAGGTGGTGCGAAGGAGCTACTCGGAAAGCTCCATGCCCGAAACCCTACGAGTCGATAAAATTACCGCCAATCGGCCAGACGAGTGCCTCAAAATGTTCTGGAGATGTTTTCTGACAGGGACTCCACGTCCATGTCCAGTTCTCCGGCCCCTGTGCCATCGATCACTGCCAGGGAGAGGGACTGGCGGAGCCTCAGGGTGGCTTGCACGCGCTCCTCGATGGTGGATTCGACCACGAGGTTGGTGACGTGGACCCGGTCGTAGTGCGACGAGGCGCGGACATGCCGTGTGTTGCGCTGGGCCAGCACCCCATTTGAATACGGGAGGTCGTAGTTGATCAGGTACTGAGCCTCGGGCAGATCCAGGCCGTACCCTCCGGCATTTGTTGAGATGAATAGCTTGCAGTCGGGGTCCGTCTTGAACTTGGCGACGGCGCTGGCTTTCTGGTCGGCATTGAGCTGGCCGTGGAACTGCACGAGGTCGCCGTGCTTCTCCAGGCGCTCGACGAGGTACGGCAGCAGGCGCCGGTAGTCGGTGAAGACGGCGATTTTCGCACCTTCGGCGACCATCGTGGCCACCAGCTCGTCCAGAGCGATGAGCTTGGGAGAGCTGTTCAGGTCCGGCAGGTCTGTGCGGGAGGCGGCGAAGTCGGCCGCGTACCTCGACCCGTGTCCCTTGCCCTCGTGGTAGGCGACGGCGCTGTCCATCAAGAGCTGCGGGTGGTCCAGCAGCATCCGGGCGGCCTGGATGCGCGCCATGACCTTGCCTTGTGCCCCCTTGCCCTCCGACTTCACGCCGGCGTAGTACGCGGCAACGTCAAAGTCGTCGCCGGCTTCGGTCAGCTCACGCATGGCGTCCTGGAGGTCGACCAGGATGGCCTTGTAGATGGCGCGGGTCGTCTTGTCGAGTTGGACCAGGCGCGTGGTCTCCGACACTTCAGGAAGGTACTGGGCCACTTCGGGGTCCATCCGTGATTTCCGGATCATGGATCGCCGGAGATTACGGTTCAGCAGGTCCAAGTTCTTGTAGCCGATGACCGCACCGAACCAGTTCCGCTGGATGAAGGACTTGTCGAACAGATCCCAGCGGCCGAGGATCTTCGAGTTCACCCACTCCATGATGGAAAAGACTTCCTCGGGCAGGTTCTCAACTGGAGTGCCTGTGAGGGCAATTCGCACCGGGGGCTTCAGTTTCTTGATGCGTTTCGTCGTCATGGCGGCGAAGTTCTTGATGGCCGTTGCTTCGTCGAGTACGAGTGCGTCCGCCGGTACCGCGCAGAGCTGACTCCAGTCGTGCAGGACGGAGCCGTAGGAAGCAACGATGTACTCCGAGTGTTGGGCCGTCTGCCATTGCTTCTGGCGCTGGGCCTTGGAGCCGTTGATGACCACGCAGACTTCTTCGACCGGGACGACCAGCTTCATGCCGCGCAGCTTCACGGTACGCCTGGGGGCGTCGGTGAACTGTGCGATGGCCTGAGCCCACTGCCATTTGAGGGAGGACGGGACCAGGATGACGCAGCGGCGCACGTCGCCTTCCCCGAACATCTCCTCCATGGCGGCAATGGTGAGCACGGTCTTTCCGGTGCCCATCGAGTAGGCCACCAGAAGTCGGCGGTCGGACAGGATGCGGGCAACGCCCTCGTGCTGGTAGGGAAATAGCTTGCCGGTGAACATCATCGCCTCCTGCGCCACGGGTGACAGGCGGAGGCGTAGGCCGCCTGGGCGGCCTCGTCGTCCATGTCGCCCAGATCCTTCGCTCGGGTGTGGGTGTAGTCGAGGAACCGCATGGGGAGGCCGCGCGGACGCCAGCGTGCGTAGATCCGGTCACGCGAGGTGTTGCCGGCCTCGTCGTTGTCCAGGCCGAGGACGAGGATGGTGCAGCGCGTTTTGAGCAGGCGCATCTGTGCCTCCGAGACGTGGGCGCCGAACGCCGCGAACGCGCCGGGTATGCCGAGGGAATGGGCGCGCACTGTGTCCAGGGGGGATTCCAGCAGGAGCGCTCTAGATCCCCGCCAGGAGAGGTCGCCGAAAAGGGTGCGCGACTTGAAAATTCCAGCCGGGTAGTTTCGGAAGAAGCGTTTCCCCTTCTCCTGCCAGCCCCACAGCTCCCCCGTCTCGGGGTCGCGGATCGGAAGAATCCAGTGCCTTTTGACCGGACACCACAGAACGCCAAGCGCCGCGCACGACTCGGCAGTCAGGCCGCGAGATTCCAGGGCCTTGGCCGGCGGCGGCTCGAAAAGTGCAAGGGCTGCTTCTGTGATCCGGTCTTCTGGCTCTTTGCGGGGGGTGTGCTGCTGATCGTCCTGAGTGCGGTATACCCCGTGGCGTGCCACCCAGCGGAACGCGTCGATCCGGGAGTACCCCAGCCCGTCCTCCACCAGTTGCACGAAAGGCCCGGAGTAACCACACGAGAAGCAGTGAAAGAGCCCGGTGGACGAGTTCACCGAGAAGGAGGGCCTGCGGTCCGCGCGCCCGGTGAGAGCCAGGTGGGCGGGGCAGCGGGCAAGAAGTTCCGTTGACTCTTCCCCGTTCACCTCGCGCAGGACGTCGATTCCCAGCCGGTGCAGGGCGCCGGCGACATCTTGCGGGACGGGGTTGGAGAACGCGGCCAAGTTCTCCCAGAAGTCAGTACGGGAGTTCATCTTCGACCTCCGCCTCCTCGAAGGCAGGCGGGTCCCACGAGATGGAGATGAGGTGTTCCTGCGGGGGCGCGTTTCTACTGGCGAGCACTTTCATCCGGTAGAAGAAGTCCTCGTCGGTGGCCTCCATCCCCACCACGAGGTCAGCGTCCTGGACCCACGCGGACGTGTAGCCGAGAGATGACGCGGTAAGCCCTTTGGCACCCACCTTGTGGGACAGGGACTGGGTGGTGACGACAAGCGGAATGTCGTTGTTGAGCGCCAGTTTCTTGATGCCCCGGCTGATGTTTGTCAGGGCAAGCGGCGTCTGCGACTCGCGGCTGATCTCGTCGTAAAGGAAATACGCTCCGTCAATGAAAACGACGGAGGGGTCCAGTTGGTCGATCTTCGACTGGATGCCCGTAAGCGTCATCGCGCCGGCGCGGTCTTCCGTCACCACGTACGGCTGGTCACCCAGCGGGCTGGCCAACGCCTCTTCGAGGGCTCGCCACTCCTTCGGTGAAAGCTCCCCCGTCTGGAGCTTCTTCGGGTTCACCTGGGCCAGGAATCCGTCGAGACGCCGGGCGATTTCGAGGTAGGGCATCTCGAAGGAGATCAGCAGGGGTTTTGCCCCGTAGTCGTACGCGGAGCGGGTCATTCCCAGCATGACCGTCGTCTTGCAGCTTTTGGCGAGCCCGGTGAGCACGATCATCTGCTGCGGCTGAATGCCCAGCGTCAACTTGTCGAGAAAGGCGAAACCCGTTGGAATGCCCAGGAGTTGTCCGGGATTGTCACGGGCCTGGCGGTACACCTCCAGGCGCTGCTCGCCGGTGGCTGCGTAGTCGATCTCCCGGGAGGTCGCGGTTGCCGTCGTGGCGTGCGCGAGCATCATCCGCAGGAGCGGCAGCGCTGAGTCCGAGCCTCCCTTGTCGAGCGCTTCGGCGACCGCGTCCAGGCCCAGATCGATGATCGTCCTGCGCCGGGCCTCGTGCAGTTCGCGGATGAGGTAGTCGACGGGGCCCGAGCCGGCCTCGGTGAGCTGGAACCCGGGGTGGTCGCGCTGGATGACCTCCGGGGTGGGCGGCTCCCCGAAGTCGGCCCGGAATTCGAGGATCTCCGCGAAGACTTGCCGGTTCTTCGGGTCGAGGAAGTGCTCTGCGGTGATGCGTCCGTTGACGACCGTCTCCAGGTCGCCGGTGAGCGCGATGTAGCTGATCACGTCCTCTTCGATGCTGCTCACAGGATCTCCAGCAGCGTCAGCGGACCGAGTTCCTCTTCGAGGTCCCCCAGGGCGATAGAGCCATGGCAGTCGTCCTCCACCACCGGCTCGACCGTGATGCGGGGAAGCGTGTCGTCTTCGAAGGTGGCGACGACGGCCCAGCCGATGAGCGGCATCGACTCGTACCCCTCCAGCGTCAACTCGGAGCGGAAGTGCGCCGTCTTGCCGACCGTGTCGGGGATGAGTTGGACGGTCTCGCGGCGGCACGCGCCCTGGGGCCGGTAGCCGGGCATCAGATCACCTTCCGCATGATCTCGGGGTTGCGCGGGTGGACGTAGAGACCTCGCGGCCCGTACCGCAGGACGTGCTCGGGCAGTGCGTGCACGATGTGCGTCGGGTCGAGCAAGCCGATGAGCCGTGCCATGTCGGTGGGTGTGGTGACCACCAGCCGCGTGCAGGGGATGGACTCCGCGTCGATCCGGGACGCAAGGGCGCTGGCCACGGCTGGGGGGAGAAACGTGGTGATGGCGACGGGCTGGTCCTGTTCCCACAGGCGCCACAGCTCCGCGACGACGGCCCCGTTGCTCTCTTCGAAAAGGTCCAGGGCGCGGGCGGGCTGATGCCAGCGAAGACGCCTACCGAATCGTTTCTCCGTGTAGCGGGGGCCCGGGAGCCCGACCAGGTGCTCCCAGACGACGTAGACCTCGGGGCGAGGCGTGGCGTCCTGGTCTGCGCGGGCCGTCACCTGTCGGCCTTGCGCAGGGACTCGCCGACGAAGATGCTCCGCCGTGTGCACTGGTCCATGAAAGAGCGCAGGGCCTTCGAGTAGCGGGCGGCCCAGTCGTCACCGGAGAGGTTTGTGGTGATCAGAGTGGGCCGGCCTTCGTCGTAGCGCTGCCGCAGCAGTTGCTCCAGGACGTCCTCGGCGAAATTCGAGCCCGTGGAATGCTCGTGGCCGGCGTCGTCCAGAAGCACTACGTCGGCCCACTGGACGCGTTCGACGGCGTACTGGATACGCGACAGCTCCTCGGCCGCTACGGATTGATCCGCACGGATCAGCCGTCGCTCGCGGTCGATGTGGTCGCTGACGCGGGAGTAGTAGACGGTGGTGCCGTACCGGCGGCGCAGTTCGCTGAGGATCGCGGCGGCGAGGGTTGTCTTCCCGGTTCCGGGCTGGCCGGCGAACAGCAACCCAAGGCCGTAGAGGTGCGGGTTGACCGGCAGCCCGCGCCAGTTCCTGGACTGCTGGGCGCGGTAGCCGTCTACGTAGAAGCGGGCCTTGGCCAGTGCCTCGGGCTGGGCGCCCATCGCTTCCACGTCGTTCAGGGTGATGCCGCGCAGCCGGGGAGGGATGCCTGTGCCGATCCAGCGGGCGCGCTCGGGGTCCATGGGGCTGGTGATCACGCGGTCCCCCAGGAGGCGGTGAAGGCGTCGTCGGTGGTCTGGTCGGTGGGTGCTGCGTCCTGCCAGCTCTCGAAGTCCTCGGCGGTCGTGGTGATGCCGGTGTCCCGCAGGGAGGCCAGTAGCTGGTAGCGCTGCCATTTGAAGTCCCACACGTACGGTTTCGTGGGCCTTCGGCTGCCCAGCCGGCGGACGTACAGGTCGGTTAGGGCCCGGCAGTCGTCCGGGGTCAGTCCGGCGTCGCGCCGCAGCTCGGAGAAGACCGAGATGAGTGCCTGTCGATTGCCGATCTCCAGGCCGCCGGCCCAGCTCAGGGGCGGGCAGGCGCGGGCGAAATAGTCGGCGAGGCCGGGGAGGCTGTCGGGACCGTAGGAGCGGCCCTGGGAGCGTCGGGCGCGGCGGGGTGCGGGCTCGGGCGGGGTCCAGGCGGAGGCAGGGGGTGAGGCGGGCGCTGCGGTGTCCTGGAGGAGGTTCTGGACGTAGGCTGTGGCGTCGAGTTCGGCGTCGGGGTCAATCGGGCGTCGAGCCATCGTGTCTCCTGGCGGTGTGGCGGGCCAGAACTGCCCCGAACGAATGTTCGCGGGCAGCTAATAGAACCCGAAGGGTTCTATTTGCCTAGCTGTTTGCTTGAGCTAGGGCTTTTGCTTGAGTGCGTATGTGCGCGCTCGATGTGTCAGTTGATGCGTCAGGGGAGTTACTCGCCTTCGGGCAGGGCGTCCTCGAATTCGCAGTTCTGTTGCATGAGGAGCCGGATCGCCCAGTCCACGAGCTGCTGGTGGGGCATTTGGCGCTGAGCCATTCGGACGGGGCCGAAGATGCTGGCTACCGGGACGTCGCTGACGCGGACTTGGGTCTCGGTGACTGCTCCGGGCCAGACATGCACGCGGAGAACTCCGATGCGGCGGAGGTCATTTACAGCCCGGGTGGCGGTCCGCAGCGACACTTTCATGTCATCCGCGAGATCCTGCTGTGTGACGTAGGCGCATGACCAGCCGGTGTTCGCGTCATACCGGGTGTCCTTGTGCGTGATGAGATTCGTGTACGCAGTGCGAGCCCTTGCGGGAACTCTCGCGAGAATCTCTTCAACGGCAATATCGAGACCCATGCTATTCTCCCGGGGAATGTGTCGAATGGCGTGGCAGCCTGAATGTGGCCCCCGGCGGAGTCCGCCGGGGGTCCTTCGCGTCAGGCGGGAACGCGGCGCTTCTGCACACCGGCCGGCGGTCGGCCACGGCCGGCCGGCTCCCACTCGCCCGTCTCGCTGTTGAAGATTTCGAGCCGTGTCTTCTTCGGCTTCTCGTCGTCCGCCTCCTGGTCCTGCGGCTTGCTGGGCGCCAGCAGTGAGCGGCCGTGGATGAGGGTCTGGCGCAGGCTTTCCGCGCGGCTCACCAGGTCGTTGGTCAGGTCGCCGACGAACGCCTCCGCTTCCGCGAGGGACTGGCTGACGGTGGCGGCCTCCGTGGCGGTGAGGGTGACGTCGGGGGCGTCGGAGACCACCGACAGGGCGGTCTGCCCGTCGGCCTCGACCTCCAGGGCGGACTCCTGCGGCGGCTCGTGTCCGGGCAGGTGCTGCCACCCCACCTCCAGTAGCGCCCGCGACAGGTCGTGGCACGGGATGCTCTCGCGCAGTGCAGCAGCGGCGGCCGACGCGGTTGCCTCGTCGAACTGCCCGTCCGTGGAGAGGAGAAGGAGCAGCGGGTTCTCGGCCTGGCCGAGGTGCTCGACCATGGCTTTGCCGAGGTCGCCGGCGATCACGATGTCCTGCTCGGGGTTGTCGACGTTCGCCAGGACGTCGTCGGTGAAGTCGTTTCCGGTCTCGTCCCAGAGCACTCGGTAGGGCAGCTCGCAGCGGATACCCCACTCCCAGACGCGGTGCACGCCCTGGGATGTGGCGTGCTCGCCGGCCGGGATCAGCAGATTCAGCTCGTAGCGGTCCGACGGGCCGAAATACCCCTCGGCATCCTCGGGGCCCATGGCCAGGTGGTCGTTCAGGGCGTCGACTACCAGGGAGGTGGGGACCTCGGCGACCCCCAGAATTCCCAGAGATACTGTTCGCTTCCCGGTGGCCATATTTTCCTCACATGGGTTGATCGGCTGGGTGTCAGCGATAGTGCCCTCAGCGACAGCGCAGAAATAGGGGCGACAGGGCCTTTTGTTTTAGATCCACTCACCCGGCGCAATGTAGCCCGCAGGGGTGAGACAGTGCCCTGACCTCTACGGACCGGGCATGGGCATCCCTCGTCTGGCCCTGTTTCGAGTCGCTACGGCAATTTGAGGTGTCTCACTCGTACGGCTCAGAAGACTGAGTGTCCCGGCGACGGAAGCCGCCGCGAGAGGGATAAGGAAATGCTCGTCCACCCAATGGTCTAGTGCCATGGCGGTGCCTACCGCCGTAGCGGCCTTGGCGTAGCCGGCGAGAAGGTCCGGGACGGGGAGCGCGGACACCAGGAACGTGACGAGGGGACGCAGGAGCGCCTCCCAGACGAGGAATGTGGCGAGCGCGAGGACGAGTAGGTACATGGCGAATCCCGGGTCACGGAGCGCTGGCGTACACGAGCCGGTACGAGGCGCCCACACCGATCTGCCGCTGGATGAGCTGGTCCAGACGGTATTGGCTCACCCTTTTTCCCCGGTAATAGTGCGAGCGAGAATCCCCGGCCGCTCCCTCCCACAGGTAGTCAGCGGAAGGCTCGTTACCGTCGAAGAAGTCGTCCAGCCGGTCGGCCTGCTCGACCAGGAGGTGGTCATAGCGGAAGGTAAGGGGGCCGACGTTGACGTACGGGCCGTTGGGTACACGGGCCTGCCACAGGGCGTCGGCATGCACGACCTGGTCGCCGAGGGAGTAGGTGGACGTCTGGCTCCAGTCGGGTACCCCTTCCGGTGCGTCGCCGAGGTGCTCCCACACCGCATCGCTGGAGCCGGGGGTGACCGAGGCATAGACGCTGGCGACGTCGTCGGCCGCGTAGCCGAGGCTCAGCCGCAGGGACCCCCCGAAGGTGCTGGACGTCTTGAACGTCACCGCAAGCCGAGTCCAGGTGGTGTTGTCGGTGGGGTCGAAAATGGGGGTGCTCGTGCCCCGGATCAGGTTCACGCCGTCATGCGCCCACAGGGTGACGGGAACGGGGGAGGCAAGTGGCCTGACGTAGAGGGACGCGGTGTAGACGGTGCTCGCCTTGAGGCGGTCCACAAGAGCCGGCTGAGCGGTCGCCGAGACCACGCCGGTACGAGGGGAGGTCCCGTTCACCAAGGTTGCGACCGGCGCGGTCGTAATGCTGTACTGCGCGGCGTTCCCGACGATGCCGCCGCCGACGGCCAGGGTGTGCGCCGTGGTCAGCGAGGCGTCCTTCTCCTGGTTCCAGCCCCAGAGGGAGTTCTGGAACGAGGGGTTCTTCGCGTAGTTCACCCGGGTCGCCCGGAGCTTGACGATGAGCTGGCGGGGCGGCTGCCACGAGCGGGCCGGGGATGCGCCGTTGGCCTTGGTCGCCAAGGTGGAGGGAACCCAAATACGGTGCTCGTCCGTGTAGAACTGCACCCGGCTGGCACCGCCGGAAGTGACCCGGGGGACGACGGCCGCATAGGCGGCACTAGCGTCCATGGTGTACGCGACGCCGACCTGCTGCCAGCGGTAGTTGCCCAAGGTCGTGGAAGCGGGGCCAGCCTGGAACGTGCCGATGAGGTTGAAGTTGCTGTCGTAGCGCAGGACAGCGCACGTCACCTGCTGGCCGGCGATCTCGGTGGCCACCGACACCTGCGCCTGGTAGGTGACGCCGGGCTCGACCCGCACGAGCGCGGTCTGGAGAGGGCTGAGTGTGAGAACGGCAGGTGCTGCGATCGGCGCGCCGTCAACGACTCCCGTTCCACCAGGATTCTCGGCCGTCCCCTCGCCCGGCAAAAACCCCCGGTATTTCACGTCAGCATAGGTCTGGCGCTTGGCCTGGAGATTGGGGTACGTGCCGAACTGCTTCACGGCCGTGTAGGAGTTCGTGGCTGGCGGAGACTGATAGACCAACTTGCCGCTGAACTCGCCGCATGACGTCTGCTCGTTGGTGCGGGTGAACGTCATGTGGGCGGTCTCGCCGCCACCACCTACAGCGCTGTACATCAAGCGGCCCTCGTAGGAGGACTGCTCCAAATCAAATAGGTTCGATCCGAATTGGTTTGTGTCGGAGTCCAAGCCCTGCGGTGTCTTCTCGAACTGTACGTAAGCTATCTGCTGCGTTTCGTTCTGTGCCATGGCGTAAGAAGTGAGGCCGAGGCGCGCGTGATCGAACACGCCGTAGACCGCACCGAGGGGGCCTGGACTGTAAACGCTGTTGGGTGCTTGGACGGTGAGGGAAAGGCGTTTCCATGTGTTGACCGGGTCCGTGCCTCCGACCCGAATCACTCCGGAAGTCGGGTAGCTGAACGCTGGATCGCTGTAGACGGACGGTCCGTACGGCACTACGCCGAAGTCCGTGAACGAACCTGGCACGCTGGACTGAAGGAGCACCATCGTCCCGCTGCCAACGCTGCTGCCTGCGTCCATGGAAATCTGCGTGATGAGCCGAAGTGCTGGGTTGAACACCCCTGTGCCCAGCGTTGTCCCATCCAGCGTGATGGGAATGGGGATGGTCATGTGCGCACCCTTTCCAGCAAGCCGTATCCGAGCGCCGCGTTATTCCGGGTGTCGCTGACGTTGGCGAGCGTTCGCCACGCTGACCAGCCGCGTGCCTCGACAAGAATGTCCCCGGACCGGTTACGCACCTTTACGCGCTCGCCGTAGGAGATAGGGGGCCAGGTGGCGACGACGGAGACGTTGACGGCTGTGACTGTGCCGCCGGACACCGTGACGGTGGTGTAGGTCAACCTGTCGCGGGACACGAGCCAGTACGCGGAGGAGCTGTACCGGAATGCGATTCCGTGCTCCATGAGGGCCTGTGAGTCGTCAGGGGGCGACATGAAGGTCACGTAGCAAACTTCGCCCTGGTGCCCGGTCGGCAGCGTGGTGTAGACCCAGTTGCGCTGGAACCAGAGCACTCGGCCGGCCTGTCGCTCCAGGGTGTTGCTGGAGTTCCAGGCGGTCGGCCGTGTGACACCTCGCGTGTTCGCCCAGGCGCCTCCGGAGTAGTTCCAGGGAATGGCCACGCCGTGCTGGCCGGCGGCGGGCATGGTGTAGCCAGCCGGTGCACTGCCTGTAGAAGCTGGGTAGACGGGGGTCGTTTCGAAGCGGTCCAGCAGGAGCTGCGCGTCGCTCGCGATAAAGCCGAGTCCGCCGTAAACGCCGCTGCTGTTGTACCAGTTGACGAACAGCCTCACGTCCGCACCAGCCGCTGTGGCGGTCCGGTTGTGGTACAGCGAATAGGTGTAGCGCTGAGTGTTCAGGCCGCACCAGCGCCACCAGAGGTTGTCTGTGCTGTACCCGGTCGGGTAGACGCCCAGAGACGGGCGGGCCGCCTCGTAGAGGTGCCCCCGCCATGAAACTCGGGCGCCCTTCTGGTAGCTACGTGTGGTCGACCACGAGACGACTTTTCCGGTGTGTACCGCGTCGTTGAGAATCCGGCTGGGCTCGGGCGAAAAGTTCGCCCTGTAGGAGGTGAAGCGCCACTTCTCCGGATGGAGATCAGGTTGGCGTCCCACGCTCTGCGCTACGGCGACGTACACAGGTGCCGGCGACCACCCCAAGGGATTCCAGGTGACGGCTTGGCCCGGGTAGTACGTGTTGTCGTTGACCCAGGCGCTCGCGCGAATAAGGCCGGCTACGAACACACCCCTGGAACCCGGCACCAGAGCGGTGTAGTTGAGACTATTGCCCGTGCCTGGACTAGCGGTGCCGACGGCAGCGCCCTGCGGGGAGATCCACCAGTCGGGCGTGCCCGTGGTGGTGACGTCCGGATTGATCGAGCCGTTGGGCAGAGATATGTTCCACGAGCCGTAGCCGCCGGTCAAAGGATTCAGCTCGGTGGAGGTGTCCTTCAGCGAATTCGGAGTGATGGCCTGCCAGTAGACGGCCGAGTTGGCGTGGCCGGTAGGCGGGACGTTCAGGTTGATCCCGCCGCCCTGCATCAGCAGGTGGGAGATGGTGATGTCGTGGCCGTGAGACAACGCGTTCTTGCCGGTGACGGTCAGGGTCAGGGTGTTGCCCGTCGCGGTCAGGTTGAATTCGCCGACCAGAGCCATGGGCACCTGCTGCCGTGAAGGGCTGTAGAGGTCGATGGGTGCCATACCGCTGTCGACCCCGTTGACCTTGGCGGTGATGATCCCGCCGGCCGGGTCGGCGATGGCGACAATGAGGACGTTGTACCAGCCGGCCCCGCCGCTGGCCGCGTTGAAGGTAAACGTCATGGTGTCGCCGAGGTCGGCTTGGTCAAGGCGTACGTACCCGGGGTACGGATCGGCGACTCGGTCGGGGTCTTTCAGAAGGCTTCCAGAACCGGTCCGGGTCGGATTCGAGCCAGTGAAGGAGAGATACACCGACTCGCGGCGTGGAGTCCCGATAGCTGAGTAGAGGGAGCCGTTGTAGCTGACGATGTCCGAGTAGAGCTGACTACCGGCGGTCGCGAAGTAGACCGTGTCGCGCTGCCATACCGGGTAGGTGGGCGAGGCGAAAGCTGCCTCGTCCATGTCGTGCAGTTCGTTGTACCCGGTCAGCACGTCGGCTTCCCAGCCGGTGACCGCCTTGACGAGGCGGGCCGTGGAAGCGATGGTTCCCCGGTCGCGTCGGATGAGCGCTGCGTCCTTCACGTATGAGCGGCGCAGCTCTGGGAGGGCGGGCAGCTCGTGCGCGATGCCCATGCTCTGAGCAAGCAGGACAATCTGCTGGTCGGTGCACTTCAGCACGTCGTTCATGCGCAGCAGTTGGGCGTGCTCGCACTTCATGACGTCGTAGAAGTAGCCAAAAAGAGAGCAGAATCGGCTCAGTTGCTCGTTGACGGGGATCGCGGAGGCGGTGCTTTCGACGACCTCGACCTTGTACGGGCGGGGGATGTGGTCGTACAGCAGCTCGGAGTGCCGGAAGTCGCGCACGCTCAAGCCCACACATCCGCCGCAGCGGTACCACTCATCGACGATGCCGTTGGCGCTCCAGGCATCGGGATTCGTGTCGGGCTGGAGGCCGGTAACCGTCTGTGTGGCGGCGTACACGGTGGTGCCGTAAGTGACCAGGTCGCCTGGGTAGTAGGTGGCCGTCGGGTCGTAGGTGTTGGGCGCCGTGGAGACGAACACCGCGTAGTAGTAGACCTGGCCTTCCGCGACGGTGCTGTCCAGGTAGCGGTTGGCTGTGTCGCCGCTGGAGGCGTTGGCCTCCAGAATGACCCAACCGTCGCGCTCCGTTTCAGGGATGCCGTAGCGGTTGCGTACCAGCCGTAGACGCGTCCACGCTTTGACGCCGGCAAGGATTTGGGAGGCGCCCGCTTGGGCGGGTGTTTCCCAAGAAACCTCCAGCGCGCCGTAGCCCCGCTGCTCGGCGTGCATGTTGGATTCGAAAGAGACGAAGTGGGGTGCGCCGTAGCGAGTTTTGGCGTAGATATCGAGTTCGTAGACGCCCATTACAGCCTCACGTGAGGTCGCGAACGAAGGACATGGAGATGGTGGCGTTGGCGTCCACTGTGTTGTCGCTCGCCCCGTGCTGGCTCACCTGGACCTGGACGGGTACACCTGCATTCCATCGTCCCTGCCAGGACACGTTGATGCGGTGCCTGATCCAGGTCTGCGTCTCGATAAGCGAATCCTGTCCGGCGATTTCCGTAGTCCCGCGCATCAGCCGCACATGCACGAAGTGCAAATCATTGGGCCGACGTGTCGTTGAGTCGGCCCAGACGCTGACGCTGATGTCCCAAAAGCCGGTGACAGGCGCCACGATGTTGCTTCCACCCTGGTACATCTTGTTCGGGTCGTAGTCCGCCGCACCCCACTTGAAGGGGACCCATTTCCCTTCGCCAGCAGGAACCTTCATGCCGGGTGCCCGGATCACCGCAGCGGCCGGCTTCAAGGGCTTCGCAGGCGTAGGCGCGGGCTGGTTCGTCCCGGACTGGCCGACGAGAAGCTGGACCATGAGCGTTAGCCACGCCTCCTGCTGCTGTATCGCCTTGAGTCGGTCGGCCACCGACGTGTATGTCTTCGCGGCTCCGAAATTCGACACCGGCGCAGGCGTTTTGATGGTCATCGCCCCTGGGCGAGGCGGCCAGACAAGAGGATTCATACCGGAAGGCGACCACCCGGACCACACATGCGGGCTGGCACCGACGGTCCGCTCGACAGCACTCACCTCGTGCTGGAGGTCGTTGACGTGGGCCGCCCAGATGACGTCGACATTGTCTGTTCTCGGCGTGAAGCTGCGGACCGACACGGGATACACGGCAGGCATTCTGGTCTCCTACACTCCGCCACTGGCGGTGACGGCGATGTTGCCGACGATGGGAATCTCGTTGTCGCGGCAGATAACGTCTGCGGTACCGCTCTGCGGAAGATCGGAGCGCGCCATCATCTGGACCACAGCCCATTCCACGCCCGGGACTTCCTGGATGGCGCGGTAGACCTGGGAAATGGAAATGCGAGATCCGAACGTGGTCTGCGGCGGGGTGAAAACGCGCTGAATGGCCTGCTGCACCGCCAGCTTGACTGTGTCCCGGCGGTAGCGGGGCTGGACGGAGACCAGCACTGGCAGGCTGCTGGAACCGATGTGCGTAGGAACCAGCGTCCCGTTGACCACGTTGACGATGACGCCCGTCAAAGCCCGTTCCTGGACGTACTGTGCGACCGCATCCCGCTGCCCCTCGGACGGCAGGATGGCGTTTGGTCCCACGATGAAGATGGTCACTGCCGAGGCGGAGCGCACCACGGCGCTCGCGCCGGCGACGCCCGCGACGGAGAGCGCGAGATCGGCGTAGTCCTGGGCGCTGACCGCGCGGCCCTGAGTGCGGAAGACCCTGGGGGCGTTGACGCGAATCTGGTCGATGGACTCCTCGTCCGCCCCGCCGGCCATGGGGGAGGAACCCGCGACGACGATGCCGGGGAGGCCCTCCGCCAGATCGATGATGCTGCCCTGCGGGATGTTCCCGTAGGAACCGCCCCCCGTTCGGTAGGCAACCGCGATCTTGAGGCCCGTGGCCGGGATCGCTCCGTTGGTGCCATCGCCGAAGACCAGACGTGTGATCCCCTGGTCGTCGGTGTGCGCCGTGACAATCAGGTCGGAGGGGCGGGTGAGGAGGAAATCCGGAACCCGCGTCCACTCGGTGCCGCCAAGGCCGTCGTCCACGAAGACCCGGACACTGTCCAGAAGGACAGGAGCCTGGGCCAGAGTGAACTCCTGCGCCTGGGTTCCGTCGGAGGTGCCTACATCCTCGACGCGGATGGTGGACGCTGGCTGGCCCGCCGTGGAGGCGTACAGGGCCAGCGTCCGATTGCCCTGGGTAGCGCCCTCCGCGACCAGGCCGACCACCTGCGGAACCGGCGTCGTGTAAGCCGGGACGACGACGTCGGCGGTCGTCTCGTACGTGATGGCACGGTCCAGTGCAGCGATGTACGTGGTGATGACCTGTGTCCCAGCGGACAGTACGACGGGGGAGGTCAGGCCAGGGGCGGGAGAGAACGCCACCTGGCCTGTGGCTGGGATCGCGGTGTGGGGCTGGTATCCGAGCTGCTGGGCGATGGCGATGACGCTGGACCGCTGGGTGGCGGTCGTGAGGTACGCCTCATCCTGAATTCGGTCCTGGTAGAAGCTGATGATGTCGCCGAGGTACGAGAAAAGCTCGACCATGACCACGCCGAAATCCGCAGGGCTCCGTGAAGTCCATTCAGGGAGAACCTCCCCGGCGTAGGCCAGAAGGGCGTCGCGGTAGCCGGTGAAATCGCGCGACGTGTAGTCGATCTGTGCCGCCGATGCGGTACCTGCCACTGCGCACACTTCCTCTCGGTTCCCGCCAGCGGGATCGAGTAAGAAATGTGAGCCGGCCTGATAATGGGATTCTACGGTTCGGGGCGGGCCGCCGTTAATTACTACTCAGGAGTGGACACCACGGTGCCTCCGACGAGAACACCCACGGTGCGGGTGACGTCCTGTTCAGCCCCAGGCACGTCCGACCGGCTGACCTGCACGTTGATGTCGACCATCCCCAGCTCCCGGTTCACCGTGGCGACGATGGCCGACACCGTGGCGGACGGCTCCCACGCCTGCACCGCGTCGAGAACGGCACGCTGAAGCTGATCATTCGCCGCGTCCGCGCTCACGTCGAAAAGCGCTGCACTAGTGGGCACCCCGTACGTGCTGCGCATGACGCGCTCCCCGGGCAGTGTGCCCACCAGAGCGTGAACGCGGTCCAGGAGCTGCTCGCGCGGATCGGTGGTCGCGGCCACTGCTCCGGTGTGGTCAATGCTGAACGGCGTACGCATCGCTGTCGACACGCTGGTATCGACGACCCCGGCGGCCCGGATGACGGGCTGCGAGTCGACGGCCTCGACCTCCAGGGGCACGAGTGCGCAGGCCCGTGCTACTGCGTCGCCGAAGGCGAAGAATGCGGGCATCCGGGCGGCAGGATTCGTCACAGCCGCCGAGGTCAGGTCGCCGTCGGCATAGAAGCTCTTACGCAGCGACCGGGTGAGGTCGAGCTGGACTCCAGCGCGGTTGCGGTTCTTGTTCGCTATGTTCGATGCGTCGTTGCCGCCGAAGCGCAGCGGAGGAGTGTCGGTGACGAAGCCGGCAGCGTCCAGTTCCTGAGTGATGAGCGAGACCAGGACTTCGTCCAGCCCGCTGATGTACGCCACCTCCTCGGCCTCCCGCTGGTCCTCGACACCGCGCCAGGACACGGTGCGGGAGCTGTTGCCGATGTTGACGACGGCGAACGGCTCGTCGAACGTCTCCGGTGGCAGGGACAAGTTCGCGGCGGTGAGGTCGCTGAGCGCCTCGAAGACGTAGTACGCCCCCGTGCTGCCGGCACAGTACGCCGCGAGCTGGGATGTGGGCGGCTCGATGGCGCCCCCGTGGACGGCGGCGTGGACGAGGTAGTCGCCGGACCCGTACCTATTCTTGATGTCGTAGGTGATGCCGAGTGTGTTGTCCACGGCCAGGTAGCGATAGTTCGGGTAGGCCACTGCCTCTCCTTACACGACTCGGGCTCGCACTCCGGTGAGTGATGCTTCGTACGGGGTGTAATGCCCCAGGGGAAAAAGGATCTTCAGATCCCCGTTCACCTCGACGGAAACCCGGGCCATGGGCGAGGTGTCGATAACGGTTGGGGTCACGCAGATCCATTTGTTGTCGAAGGACGCGGTATTGCTGGCCCCCTCGCTCCGGTACATTCCCGTCGCGGTGTACGTCCGGCCCGGGGTCAGTGATGTGTAGGTGAGCGAATTAGAGGCCGACGAATTGTTCTGGCTCTGGTTCTCGGAACTCCGATTGTCGTCAGGGCCGGTGACCACGGTCGAGCCGTCTTTGATCTGGATGCCCATCAGGGCTCGACCGGCGGCGGTCGTGTTCTGCGCCAGCGCTCCGAAGGTAATGACCACCGCTCCACTTCCCGGCGCGATGAACGTAACAACGGGTCCATTAGGATCGGTCACGTAAGTAGCCGAAGTAGTGGTGGTCGTCACCCGGTACTCGGCGTAGGAAACCCGCGAGTTGAACGCGCCCCTGTAATCCGTCGCCACCGGCTGCATCACTCGGTGCAGAGGAAGCAGCCCCGGAGGAAGGCTGCTGAACTTCACCGCGCTACCCACACTGACGGCCGAGTTGGAGACAGAGCCGTCCAGCTCCAGCATTCCGTCCCCACCGAGCCGAACCGCCGGAACTCCCTTCGTACCGGCCGACCAGCCGGAGTCGAGTGCCAGAGGCACCCAGGACTGCACACCGTCGCGCACCTTAGGCCAGTACACAGGGCGGTTACGGTCACCGCCGTCGAATGCGGCGTAGACCTGATCCCCGGGGAGCGTCGCCCCCAGCGCCACGGGGTCGGCCCAGCCGCTGACGGCCATGCCCATGAGCTGGGGAATACGGAGCCGTGCACGCCCGCGCTGCTGCGGGTCCTGGGTAGAGACCACGATGGCGCTGTAGGTGCCGTACAGGGGGTTCATGACGTCCCCCCGGTGTACGCGGCCCGCCACCTGCCGGAGACCAACACCGTGGGAGCAGCTTTCACCGGCCGCCCCTGCACTCCGAGATTGAGGCTGCGGGCACCGTTCCGGCCCACTACCAGGGTCGTGGTGTAGGTACTCTTCTGCGGATAGAGGTGGTTTATCCCCAGCTTGTGGATAGCGCTGCGCACCATCCAAAGCCCTTCATTCGCATCTCCGATACCTGCCCCGCGCAGCTCGACGAGTGCGCCTGGTTTCAGCCTCGGGTCGCCGTTCACGACGGCGCGGGCTTCCACCCACAGCACATCGGCCTCGGCGTCCAGAAGACGTCCGGCCTGCGCGTAGCTGTCAGCAGGCAGGGCCCTGTACTGGCTGCTCAGCAGCGCAGGAACAGGTGCTCCCTGAACTGTCGAGCGCTCCTGGGTATAGGTGGCCTGGGTCAGGACGTTGGAGCTGCGGTTGAACCCCACCGCCTCGTACCGGGCTCTCAAGCCCCCGGCCGGGTCGGTGTCGCCGACAACAGCACTGAACTCGCGCAGCGAGTCGATCACTCCGGGGGATTTCTGCTGCCAGAAAGTCGGAATGCTTCCGTCCGGGGCCGGCATGACGGTGCGCCGGTCTACGAACCACATGCTGGTGTTGTCGCAGTAGAGCCGGTACCCGCTGCGGTCGGCCAGGTCGCACAGGTACTGCCAGTCACTGCCCGCCTGGGTGCTCTGCTCACTCACCATGGCGGTCGGCTGAACTCGCGGCTGGAGGGCGTATTCCTGGGCGATCTGGCGCGCTGTTGCGGACGCAGTGGTGCCCCGCCACGTACGGGCGCGATGCGTCTGCATAAGCATCGAGGCGCCGATGAGGGTGTAGACCACGGGCACCTGCACCGCGTGCCCGTAGCGGGGATCGGTTTCGTTTGCCAGGACCCGGGAGCTAGCGACGTAGCCGTACCAGTCGACGGAATCGTCCGCGTACCAACCCCAGCGCAGGTGCGCCGGGCTGTTCTCCTGCCACACCGCCCCGGCCGGCGTACGCCACCGCTGTACGGGGAGCGCCGGGTTGTACGTGTGCATCACGGTCAGCTCAACGACCTGGTGTGCCCCTTCTGCCTGGAAAACCTCGCAACCCGACAGCCACGCCCCCTTCTCCAGCACCGGGCGCTTCGCGTACAGGTGCGGCCTGAACGCCTTACGCCAGGCCACGGGGCACCATGATCTGCATGCCGGCCGGAACCTGTGTCCAGTCCAGGACTCGCGGGTTGGCCTCGGCGACCATCCACCAGCTCGACTCGCTGCCGTAGTACCGGGTGGACACGTCGTCGACCCGCTCATCACCGCGCCAGCGGAAGTCGGAGACGCGCAGTGACCGGTTCTCCGGGGGGCGATGCATGATCGCGAGTTGGAGACGGCCGTGGCGGTCCTTGACCAGCGCAGTGGCGTTGCGCTGGTACCGCGAGGTGAGAGAGATAGGCACGATAGCTCCTTAGACCCAGCCGGCCGTCGACATGAGCTGCATGGTGATTCCGACCGCGCAGCGCACTGGAGTCATACGCTGGGAGAAATGGGTGTAAGTAATCTCGACGTTGGCGACATAGCCGAAATACTCCATCCGGCTGAGGCCGGGCAGCTTGTTGCGAAATGAATGCCGCGCTTGCCCGAACCGCACCCACACGGGATTCATCTGCATGATCCCGATCACGTTGTTCGCATCAACCGAGGCGTCGGCCGAGTCGCCGTCTCCTTGATTCCATACCACCTGGGGGGAGTTGATTCCGATCAGGTTGTACAGCACGTGAATGTCTGCCATGACGCCGTACGTGCCCTCGATGGTGCTGAATTTCGTCTTGTCGCTCATCTCGTAGCTGCGGTCAAAAAGGAGATTGAAGGACAGTGTGCCGCCGGCAGCGACGAGGGGAGTGCCTGAGTCCTGATCACTTCTGGTGTAGGCGGGCATGACTTGGTTCGCCGCATCGATGGAATGACTGAGTGTCACGGTGGACGGGTTGTACAGAAAATTCAACATGTAAATTTGGCCGGACTTGCCCTTGGGGTACGCCGTCACCATGTATCCGTGCTTCAGCCCGTAGGACGATCCGGATGATTCGCCTGGCAAATACGACGGAATCGCGCGGATGCGGGGGTCGAAGTTGTTCTCCCAGATGCCCTTACCGGGCATGTTGACAGCCCCGTCGGACTTCTTCTTCTCCGTCATCACCAGCCCCCCATCAGCGACCTGATCCGGTCGTCAGCGGCAATATGCGTGACGAAGGCTTGGGCTGCCGTCCGGGCGCCCTCGGCGGATGCGGCGGGCATCTGGACGACCACGGAGCCGGGACTGAACTGGAGGGAGACCGACCCGCTGGTGGTGGCATTCGACCCCTGGTCAGATGAGGCATTCAGACCCTGGTTGAGCAGGGCCTGGCGCACGGTGTGCGCCGCGTTCGCCTCCAGGACCATCTCCCCGCCATGCAGTCGGGCGTCAACTCCTTGCCCCTGCTGGCCCGGCACCTCCCAAGCACCATCCTTGTACCAGTGCGGGTTCTTCGAGTTCCAGAAGCTCCACGCCTTGGAGGGGGTGCCGTAGCGCCCCTTGATGTACTTGAGCCCCCAAGCGATTTGCTTCTCCGGAGAGTTGCGCCACGCCGAAGTCGCAGTCTCGGTATGGAGGTTGCTCATGGCCTGAGGAATGCCGTACGCATCGCTGGTCGGATTGTCCGCCCAATGCCGCCAACCGGACTCGCCCATCCACAATTTGTACAGCGCCGTCCACTGGCTGCCATGCCATCCGTACGACGCGGCCATCTTCTTTCCCAGCGCGACGTTCGACTTCACGTTTCGGGGTGCTTCCGCCCCGGCGTCACTGTCCTCGGTGTCGGATTCTTCGTTCTGAGTGGCGCTCGGGGTGCGGCTCACACTCTGGGCACTGCCTCCACCACCACCTCCTCCTGCGAGTGCAGCGGCGAGCGCGTCGACTTCCTCGGTTGAGCCGTACGCCCCAGCAACCGTGAATCCGCCGCCACTTCCGCTCTGACTCGCGGTGGGGTCTTCGCTCTTTCCAGACAGGCTTTCCGTGGCAGCCACACTGCCCGAAAGCACCCGGCGGGCCCGGGTGAACTTGGAGTACATCGGGCCCTCGATGACGCCCTTGCCGGGATTCGCAGCTTCGAGAACCCGCCCGTTTCCTGTGTACAGACCGACGTGTGAAAGGTCTTTGTAGAAAACAAGGTCGCCCGTCTTGACCTCGTCGATAGGTACTTCCACACCCTTCTTGATCTGGTCGTAAGTGACGCGCGGCAGCGACACTCCGGCCTTATCGAAGGCAGCTCGCATGAGGCTGGAGCAGTCCCACGCGTCCGGGCCCTCGGCGCCCAAGATGTACCGGTCACCGAGCTGTTTGCGCGCAAAGTTGATGGCGCCCTGGATACCGCCCCCTGTGACGCCGGCTGCATCCGCCTTCTTTTTCTTCGACTTGCCTTGCTTGGACTCCGGTGTACCGGAGTCCCCGCCGAGGAAGCCGCTGATGCCCTTCCAGACGCCCTTCGCCCAGGACGACTGGTCGGTGCCTTCCCCTGCGTCTCCGAAAAGGATGTTGGGGCCGGAGTTCCACCCGCCTTCGAGGCCGGCCTTAAGAGAGCCCCAGAAGCCACCACCCTTGGCGCTACCGGCAACGGTACCGATCGCGTCGGCCATGGGCTCCAGTGTCTTCTGGAGGAGCGAGTGAATGTCGGCCAACGAGTTAGCCGACGCCTTCGCCGCATCCAAGTAGGAGGCGCTTGCCGGAAGATGGCCCTCACGGTCCAGACCCTGGAGATAGCGTTGGGAATCCTGGTAGGAATCCCCGACGCTCGGCGCGTACTTTTTGATCTTGTCGCGCGCCTTGTCTCCTGCGCCGTCCCGTCGGCCGGCAGCCTCGATTGTCTGAAGCGCCTGCTCCGAAGAGAGCTTCTCCAGCCCCTCCTTGCTGGGGTTCATCAGATCCCGCAAGAGTTCCGTCTGGTTCCGCATGGCCTCCATCGACTGCCCGGAAAGGCCCGCAGTGCGCCCGTAATTGGCCATCGACATGGACAGCGACCCGCCTTGCGCAAGCTGCGCCTGGAGCTGAGACCCGGTAAGCCGACCGAATCCCTCGTTGTTCACACGCTGCGCGAGCGAAAGAGCCATTGCGGCAGACGAGTTCTGTTCTCCGCCTGCGAATCGGGTGGGCGAGAGCCCGAACATTTGGGAGGCGTAAAATGCTTGGGCGGTACCTAGCTCTTGCTGCATTTGTGCCGCACCCTGGATTCCGAGTCCAGGAGTGACGAACGCGGCGGAGCTGGCCCGCCGCATCTGGGCGCCGTACTGGTTGAGCGGTGACTGCTGGAGGATCGAACCGGCACCACCGAAAATGTCCTCATTCGAGGTGCCCCACATGATGGAGCCGTACCTCTGCATCTCGCGTCCGTAGGAGCGGGCCCGACTGCCGGCCGTGCCCTCCCAGGACGGGCGCATCAAAGAGAACCGACGCTCGAACTGCCCCAGGCTTTCTTCTTCGTTGCCTGCATAGTGCGAACGGGCTGCACCGACCACGGCCCCGACCGCCTGCCCGCCGAGCGCCAGGCGGTTCATCGTCGTCTGCGTCGTCTGCTGACGCCGAAGCCGGTCCATGTCGGAGTTCATCTGGGACATCGCGGCGGTGTGCTGATTGCCCTGCACACCCCAGTCACGGCGCGTGCGGGCCTGCGCGTTGGCGAACAGGATGCCTTGCTCGTCGAGAAGGTCGCTGGCCTCCTGCCGGCGCCACTGCGGCAGCCTGCCGTTGTTCATAGTGCGAGTGCCTACGCGCTGCTGGCGGTCCCACTGGAGCTGCTGGCGCTCCAGTTCCTCCTGCATGCGCAGCCGGGCGGCGTTGTGCGCGTCGTAGGTCTGCTGGTACCGCTGCTGGAGACGGGCCGACTGCTCTCCCAGCCGCTGCCCCTGGCCGAAGTTGGAGGCGGACAGGCCCATGCTCGACATGCCGGAGGTGCTGGCGAACCTATTGGTGAACGCCGTGAAGGCCCTGGTCAAGGCGTCCATCTGTCCGCCGAGTTGGTTGGAGCCGAACAGTCGGCCCTGCCCAGGGTTCGGCGGGCCGGGCGGTGGCGGGGGAGTGGTCATCTACTGCCTCCTTTCTACTTCCCAGGCAGCGTGGCGAATCCAGTGATGGCGCTCACGGATGGAGAGGGACCTGATATCGCGCAAGGACCACCCGGGGTGGAACTGCGTGAGAATCTCGAATTCAGAGAAGGCGCGCTGGTAGTCACAGTCCGCGAAAGAGCATGGCCAGGTTGATCGGCAGTGCTACCTCCTCTCCGCACGTTTCGTGCGTGAAGGAGAAGTCGGCGAGCCGGGGGCCCGGTTGAGTCTCCCCGAGGAACCCCAGGATGGTCTGGCGGTCCGCCATTCTCAGTGTCTGGGCGGGTGGCTTGCGGACCTCGGTGCCGTCGGGCTGGGTGACGCTCAGGACGCAACGGCCGAGGATCTCGCTGTCCTGCTTCGCCTTGTTGTTCTTGATGGCGAAGACGGCCTCCTGGTCCTCGCCGGTGGGTAGGCGCACGGTGGCCATGGCCCCGTGACGCAGTGCGACCTCGAAGTTGACGCGTTCGGGTTCGTCAAGTGTGACGCTCGGCAGGGCCGCGAGCGGCACTGTGAGGTCGACCAGCTCACCGCACCGGGGGCAGGGCAGCCTCTCGAATTCGAGGTTCTCGCCGAAGCTGGCCCGCCGGATGGCGACGACGAGGGCCTCGCGGTCGCCGATGAGCAGCTCGGCGGCGACCTTGGGGGACATCGGCTCGCCTCCGACATGGACCGTGGCGCGCAGCAGGAGAGTCTCGAAGACCCGGTAGGCGCTGCTGCCGACGCCGGCGGCGGCGATGGCCTCCTCGTCGGCGCCGGTGAGTTCGCGTACCTCCGCATTGCGGTACCACGTGCCTTCCCGGCAGATTCCGCGTTCGAGGGTGAGTTGATTGTCCCCGGGGTCGTCGATGCGCGGCCGGCCGGAGTTCCGGGCCTCTCGGAGGACGGATTGGCTGGCGGCGGTCGCTTCCTCCGGCGCTTCCAGCCCGCTGATGGCCTGGTCGCCGAAGTTGTCGAATTCGGGGAGCACAATGGGCTCTGTCATGTGTCGTCCTTCGAGTTGTCTTCGATTTACGGCATGGAGACGCCGACGCCGGGGCCGTATTTGCTGGCGATCTTGAAGTCCCAGCCTTCGTGCGCGAGGGTGATCTGCTGGAGTTCCACGCCATTCGCGCCACTGTCCAGGTCGCCGAATGCGATGCTGGTGGGCCAGCAGTTGTAGATTCGCCAACCCGCCTTGTAGTAGACGGTCTTTGTGGTCACGGGATGGTCCAGCAGGTAAATGTCCATCGTGGCGCGGAAGTTGTAGGAACCGTCGTTGCCTCCGGTTCCCTGCATGACCATGAAAAGCTGCTTCAGCCACTTGTAGATGTCCGAGTCGCCGCAGATGAGGCCCCGGGACAGCGTGATGGGTGCGAAGTCGCTCTGACCAGGCATCTTCTGCGTGGTGGTGTTCATGCCGCCCTGGCGGTAGACCACGACGTCGGTGGTGATGCTCAGCCCGCTGACGGACATGAACCCGAGCTGATTCGAGCGCTTGCTGGAGTCCAGCGTGGAGTTTGCCAGGTGTATCTGGACCTGAAACTTGAAGTTCCGAAGCGGGTCAGTCTGGAGCTGCGCCAGACTCGGCTTCTGTGTCGTGCTTACGGTGGCCATGCTTCACCTCTCAATTCCCGATTTCGGGGGCCGCCGGAATGATCAGAGATGAGAGGCGGTTGGACACTGTTCGTCAGCCGATGGCTGTCTGCTCCACGGAGTCTGTTGCCGAAGACACCCCGCCCTGGTACTGGCTGATCTCGATCACGATGAACTCGGCCGGGCTGGAAAGTGCCACGCCGATCGTGATGTGGATCTCTCCCAGAGAGACCGTTCGAGGCGTGTTGTTGGTGTCGTCACACACCACGAAGAACGCCTCATCCGGGACTCCGGACTGAAGCTGCCCGGACTGGGTGAGCGTCATGAGCTGCTGGCTCACCAGCGCCGAAAGGGTCTGCCACAACTCCGGCCCGTTCGGCTCGAAAATCGCGAACCGAGTGACGTTCTCCAGCAGGTTCTCGATGTACATCAGCATGCGCCGCACGCTGATGTAGCGGTCCGGCATCCCGGCCTTGAGGGTGCGCGCCCCCATCACGCAGTACCCGCTCTGCGGTACCGGCCGAATGACGTTGACCCCCCTTTCGTTGAGCGCGTCGAGCTGGTCGAGGGTGAAGAGATGCTCGACGCCTACAGCGCCGACCAGGCTGTACGCGATGCCGGCAGGGCTCCGGTTGGGGCCGACCGCCGCATCAGCTTGGGAGAACTGGCCCATGACCGCCCCGCTCGGCGGCAGCATCCGCGTCGAGGACACCGAAGCGCCGGCCGGGTCTGCGACCTGGACCCACGGCCCGTACAGCGCCGCGTACGACGTCGCAGGGGCATAACCGGAGGCGGATTCGATGAACTTCGTCGCAGCCGCGTCCGCCGCGATCGGCGCGGGCTGTCGGGGTGCGTCGAGGACGACGAACGCGCTTCGTCGGGTCTCCGCCCACACCAGCGCGGCGTTGATCTGGGTGGCCGGCGGTACATGGTCGGTGAGCTGGGTGTTGCCGCAGAGGTTCACCAGCAGGACGTCTTCGATGGAGGCGAAGTGATCGCTGAGCTGCTGAGCGAGGTTGACGGCCTGGACGCCGTCCACCCCCGACTCCAGGGGGGCGTCGGCAACGTACTCGGGCTGCCAGGAGCCGTCCGGTGTGGCACCGGTGCCCGGTGTGGCAGATCCCGGGGGCAGGAGATTCGCGATCTCGATGTAGCTCGACCCCGAAGTGGCGCTGTTGATGAGACTGACGGCGTAGCGGGGGTCGCCGGGGTTGAGCGAGAGATCCTGCCAGGTCTCGACCAGGGAGCCCTGGTTGGTGGTCCCGTACTTGACGTACAGGTGGAAGCGCCCCGAGTTCCATGACGGGGTGGTGGTGACGAAGAGTCGGTTTCCGTACGCGCCCCGCCCCCGGGCAGTGATCTGAAGGGCGTCGACCGGGGTGTGGCCCGCCGTTGTGTCGAAGACAGCAGGGGCGTCCATGGGGTCGCCGGCCGTCTCGCCCTTGTAGGGCGTGATCTGCACCTCGTAGGTGGTGCCCGGCGCAAGGTTCGTGAATGCTGCTGTGGGCTTGCCTTCGGCCGGCTGGCTGACCCAGACCACCTTGCTGAAGGAGCCCTCGTCCGGCTGAGTGACCTCCACCAGGTAGGCGTCCACGTTTGCCAGCGGTGTGATGGCGGTCCACTCGATCGCGAAGGCGGTCTGCTCGGGATTGGCGGTCACCGGTCCTGACGGACTGACCAAGGAGACCCCCGTCACCTTGGCGATGGGCTTGGTGCCACTGCCCGTGGGCGGAAGGCCATCAGGACTCCCGGTAATCGTCTCGGTCGGCGGAAGCGGCTGGTTGCGCACCATGAGCCGGGCCGAGACCGAATCCGTCGGGGTCGCGCGAAGAATCCATGCGGTCCGGCCACCGTTCGCGAAGAACGAGTAGACCTGGAACGGCAGATAGTTCAGCCCGTTTCCGAAGCCCCCATAAAGGGACATGAACTGCTCCCAGGACGTCACCTTGACCGGGGTCGAGGGGCCCGCGTCGTGGGTGCCGACGAACGTCGCGATTGAAACACCGGGCGGAGATACCTGCTGCGGAAGCGGCTTGAGGCTTTCCGAGATGTACACCCCGGGCCTCTTGTAAGGGAATGTCGTGGGCGTGGTCATCAGGAATCAGCCTCCGGGGGGTGAGGGCAGTACGGTGAGCGAGAAGACGGCCTGCGCCACCTGCGGAGTGGCGTCCGAGTCCCGGGCGGAGACCTGGAATTGAGCCGGTGAGGTCGTGGCGGCTACGGGCATCCCGTGCAGAACCCCGGTGGCCGTCAGGTGAAGGCCCTGGGGCAGACGCGAGCCCTCGGAGAGCGTCCAGGTCACCTGGCCTGACCCCCCGAGGGCCTCCAGGTGCTGCCGGTACGGGTGTCCGACCAGTGCGCTGGCCAGCGGCGCGGAGACCACGGTGAGCGGGTCCTTGGTGACCACCTGGGGTGTGCTGATGGGCACCGAGTGACCTTCGTCCCAGGCGGCCTTGTCGAGCCAACCGATAAGGACACGCTGCGCCGGCGTCAGCGTGCGGATCTCGCTGAGGAATATTTCGCTGGAGACGCGGATGGCCCAGGAGGCGATGAAAAGGCGCTTGCCCTTGTCGTCCTTGGTCTCGGAATATTCCGGCCCGCCCATCAGGTCGAGTCGGCGGACTGTTCCGTCCTCGGGCACCGACAGGTAGCCGAATCGGTGCGGGAAATAGTCGAAGCCCATCAGTGCGCCGGTGATCTCGATGAGATGCGTCTCTTTACGGGCGTACGCGTCGATCTGGTAGTCGATGTTCAGCGGGATGGGCATCTCCGCTGTGTACGGAGACAATGTGGGGTCTGCCATGTCTGCCCACGGCGCGTAGCCTTCGGGGGCGTAGTGCAGATTCACTACGCCCCTGTGTTCCCGTTCTTCGTCGCGAGAGATTCGCGAGTGGGTGATGAGGGCGAGGGGGTAGGTAGCGTCCGCCATTTCGTATTCTGGGTTCTTGTAGCGAACGGTTACCCTGCGGCCGGCACCGGAAGTGGCGTCATGCACCATCAGGCCCTGAAGTTTGGACTTCAGCGCCTTGTCCTCATTGAGAAGAAAGGGCACGGGGCACTCCGGTATGGGCGGTTGTTGATCGCCCCACCAGAATGCGTGCGCCCATTTGGTGCAGGTTAATGTCCGCCGATCAGAAGATTCCGGTGATCTTCAGGACGACCAGCACGAGGAGGACAACGAGGACCAGGCCGACGATCTGCGCGATGGTCATGACGGACTCCATTCTCGGTAGGCGGCTACTGCCCCGGGCTCTACTGCGCGTCGTGCGTGCGGTCGTCGTGGTTCTCGGGGGCCTCGTCCGCGTCCTGCCCGTGCGCCGCGTGGTTGCCGTGGGACTCCTCGTCCGGCGCGAAACCGGCACCGCCCTCGGCGTAGTGATAGCCGGCCGTGAGAGCCTCCTCCTCGGGCATCAGGCGCGTCCCCTCGGCCGGAACGTATTCGGACGGATCGTTCAGTTCCAGCGGACCGAACTTGATCGTCTTGTCGAAGTCTTCGATGCTGACGACTACAAATCGCATGTACTGCTCCTGTGTAAGAGGGGGCCAGAGCGGATCTCAGCAGAGAATCCCACGCAGGTATATTCACGGGTTAATCCGCAGTGTTAACGCGCGGACGTCAGAACCAGGCAGTTTCAGACCAGGACTTAGGTGCCCGGGTGACCCAGGAACTGCCATTCCACACCTTCAGCGGCTTCGGAACCCACGCGGCACCGTCCCACACCTTCACCACCGTCGTGGGGGTGCTGTTGATGTTGTCGACCTCCCCGACAGTTGCGGTACTACCAGCGTCCGCATACCCCTGAAAGCTGGTCCGCAGCGTCCCGAACTTGAGCCACTGAGGGGTGGTGATGCTCCTGTGCACCGTCCACGTAGCGGCGTCGGGACTGGTCTCCCAGTAGAAGGTTCCGGCGGTTTCACGAAACCGAAACCAACGGTGGGCCGTGGGGCTGTATGCCAGTGTTGTAGGAGTTGCGTCGAAATAGCCGACAGCATTAATGAAGGAAAGCAGCCCCGTCGACACCGTATACCTGATGGACATGTAGGTGCCGTTATCCGTTGGGCCAAGAACCATTGCCGAGAACGTCGTGTTGATGCCTCCTGTCGGCATCTTGACGATCTCAGCGAAATGCGCAGACCCGGTGATCTCGTACCCGGTATCCGTAGCCATGAGACCCGGGTAGGAACTGGTCGCGGGAACGGCGACACGCTTCCAGGCGGCGTTCCAGAAAGTGCCCGAGTAGTACACGAACCTGGAACCGATGCCGGTGGTGAACTTGTCGACGATCTCGCTCGTGGGAGTGGAGAACAACGCATCCGCTCCCGAGAACTCGACCCACCCCGGGTTCGTCGTTACAGCGGTGTTCCCGGTAACCAGGTCGGTGGCCCCCGTGCCTCCGTAGTGCAGGGTGCCAGTCTCGGTGGTGGCGCTCGCGTTCTGGGCCTGGTAACCGAACTCGCATACGATCCGATCGCCCCCCTGGAGATCGACGGAGCTGGGCAAGGAGATACCGGCCGTTCCCCCTCCCGCCGCAGTCAGCGGGAACGCAGTGCCTCCGGTGTAGCTGTTCAGCAGGACGCCGCGCACGGCGTCGGTGTCGCCGACCGTGACGTATATGTGGGCACGGACCACCATGGCTGAGGACGACGACGACTGGGCCCGACCGTAGATCCAGGCCACGTTGCCCGACAACGTTCCGGCCCTGCGCGCCGGCGGGCTGACCCACCTACCCAGGAGGACGTTGGTAGTCGTGGCCGAGGTCTCAGCGACGCTCACGCTCGTTGCTGCACCTGCGGGCTGCCGCCCCAGCAGGCCAGTGGTGGTCGACGTCGCATCGGTCCAGGTGCCTCGCACGGCGGCGGGGGTATACGGGGCGGCTGATGCCGTCAGCCAGAAGCGGGTCGCCATCAGTTCGTATCGATCCACACGTCCCCGAGAGCGGGGCTCGCGGGAGCGGTGATCCCGACAGTGATCTTCGGGGTGGGGAGCTGCGCCTGCACGACCTTGGCGTCCGCACCCAGTCCCGCGACACCGTTGGCAGCGCCGACGGCGCTGGAGGTGACCACGTTGCTCGACGCGCTGGCAGGCACTGTCTGTGGCGCGAGCTGTCGGCCGGCCATCAGCCCACCACCGTCACGCGGAAGCTGTCGGCGGCGTAGCTTGTGGCCGTGGTGAGGCTCACCGTATTCGCGTCCACCACGACCCACTTCGCGCCGACCAGCTCGCCGCTGCTGATCTCCTTCAGCGACGGCTCCAGGATGTCGACGCTGTTGAGGTTGTGGGTGATGCTCAGCGGAACGCCGCCCGTGAGCGCTCCGACGTTCGCGGTGTACTTACCGACTGCTCCCAGGGCCGCGCGGGCGCCCGCAACGGTGGTCGCGCCGGTGCCGCCCTTGGCGACAGTAACCAGCCCGACCGTCA
Organism: Streptomyces sp. MMBL 11-1; assembly: GCF_028622875.1. NCBI lineage: Bacteria > Bacillati > Actinomycetota > Actinomycetes > Kitasatosporales > Streptomycetaceae > Streptomyces > Streptomyces sp. MMBL 11-1. The sequence continues at coordinate 5,113,173 of NZ_CP117709.1, forward strand.
GGCCCGAGGCCGACTTCGTAAGGGTGGCGTCTGCCAGCTCCAGACTGATCGTGGTGCCGGACAGCTCGATTCCGAGGCCGTCTGCTGTGTACGTCTGCCCCCCGCTGCTGAACTGCGTCCAGACCTGCGTCCAGGACCCGGGCGCCCCGGAAGGGGTGGCCGTCTGCATGTACTGGGTGCCGGCTTTGGTGCCTTCGGCCACTGCCACCAGTGTCCCGTCGAGGACTTCGCCGGCGGTGTCCGCGTCCGACCGGCGGGTGGCCGCCTGCCCGGAGCCGGGGTAGATGTAGATCCCGTTCTGGGTACCGGTGGTCTGTGCCACCGCCAGGAACGAGTTGCCGGCCGACATGGTGACGCCGTCGACCGCAGCCGGAAGCGTCGAGAGGTCGACGTTGGCACTCGCGATCACGCGCACCGGGTCCTTGACGGCGATGCCTGCGCGGGCATTGTCCACGTACTGCTTCGTGGCCAGGTCCGTCGCTGCGGTCGGGTCGGCGCCGTTCGTTGCCCTCTGTCCGGCGAAGTTCACCGGCGCACTCGGACTCGCGAATTCGTCGAGCCGATATCCCTTCACGACCGACGCGAGGTCACTGATGGTGCTCGCGCTCTGAGTGCCGGTCTGGTCCCCTCGGGCCAGCACGTCCTTCCACACGCTGGCGTTCCAGACCTTGAGCGTGTGACTGACAGTGTCAGTCCAAAGCTGGCCCTCAACAGGCGTTGAGGGAGCGGAACTTGAGGACTCGGGGACCAGGCCCTGGACGGGCAGCTTGTTCAGCTTGACCGGAAAACGGAAGTCCGTCACAGCCATCGGGCGCTCCTAGTGCAGTACAGCCGAGCCGGTCTCCGCAACGGCGAAGCGCACCCGGACGGTGGTGGGGGATGGGTAGTCGACCGAGCCGCCGATCTCACGGCCGGATGTGTCGTAGACCGTCACCAGGGGCCGGTACGGCAAGGTGTGTGGGATGGTCCACTCGTTGCTGCCAGCCGATTGGGTCCACTCCTGGGGGCGGGGCGCGGTCCGTGCTTCCAGCGCGCTGAGCTGCGCGAGGCTGACATCTCCGGGCTCGCCCTTCTCGCCCTTGGCGCCGCGCGGACCCGTGACGGGCAGGTAGTTGCCCGTGTACGGGTTGATGGGCGCGATGTCCGCCAGGTCGACCGTCGTCGCCGACGCCGGCAGTGCTATGTGAAAGACGCGCCGTGGAAGGCCCTTGAGCTTCTCCGTGACCTGGTAGGCCCAGTGGGAGGGGGACATGCCCGGCGCGTCCGTCGCTATCAGCGTCACCTCGAACCCGCCCTGTTCGTCGAGGGTGACCTTCGCGGGTGTGGCGGCAAAGATGTCTGACCCCGGCAGCGTCAGAACCGACGGCGGGGCAAAAGACACGCTCCCCACCAGCGGCGTGCCATCGGGGGCTATGTAGCGGCCGGTCAACCTGGTCGACGGAATCCCGGCCGGCATCTCGGAAGCGGATAGGTCAGGAGTCAGGGTCATCGCTTGCGCCTTCCTCCGGAGGGTGGATCACCGTCTGGGCCATCAGCTCGGCAGGCACAGGGTGCTGCGAGGGGTCGATGAGGTAATTCGCGAACAACGGGTCGTTGACCAGCTCGTCGGATTTGATCTGCTGCGCCTCGATCACGACAACCACGTCACGCCGACGGATCTGACCGAGCACGTTCACGCGCTGCACGGCATAGAGGGCGTTGTCGTAGGCAATCCGGTCGCGCTGGAATGAGCCGTGCTTGATGTCCATTTCGCTCAGCCCGAACTTGGTGAGCTGGTCGAATTCGAGGACGACCCGCAGGGTGTCGGTGATGTACAGGCCCGCGTCGCGGGGGTCCTCGTTGGCGGACTCCACGTGCGTGACGTGCAGCGCTGGTAGCTGCCACTTGCCGTAGAACACCCTCCCGACGCCTGTGGCTTCGTCGTAGACGTCGTGCATATCCGATTCGTCGCGCCGGAATCGCCAGTAGGTGACACTGTCACCGGTGCGGTTCTGCCAGCCACGCAAAGCACGGTGAATGAGGGTCGTCTCGGTATTCACACCGAAACGGCCCCGCTTCCAGTCGAGTCGCGACCACACCGTGAATCACCCCCACGTGCCTGGGTAGAGCGGCGAGGTCACACCCGACTCGTCGTCATAGGCATCGCCGTCGATCGGAGGCAGCAGCCGCTCGGGCTTCCCGGTGTCGTCGTACTCACGCGGCTGAAAAATCGGGACCAGGCGGTTGGTGGACCGCGAGACCCGACGGAGTTGGAACTGCTCGATACGCGCGAGGCCAACATTGAGCTGCTGCGCCAGCGCGTTGTACCGGGCCTGGAGTTCGGCGAGGTGTTCCATGAGCTGCCGGTAGCGCTGGCTGCGCGGGACGAACGTCCCCTCCGCCGTGTTCACGTCGATGTCCGTGGCCGCGTCCGTCGCGAGCGTCCACAGCGCGTTGACCGTGGCCAGGTACGCGACCAGGGGCTCCTCCACCGCCGGGAGGTTCTCCAGCTCGATGGGCTCCAGGTCGTACCGGATATGGCCGTGGCCGTCGCGGTATCGGGTCTTGATCGTGCGGCCGTACGTCTGCTGGGTCATCGCGTCACTGACGTATGTCTCCAGCTCCGCGTCGGCGAACATGCCTTCGGACCTGCCCCGCACGATCAGAGTCTGTCCGTGTCGCAGCGGCGAGTAGTCCGTGTTGATCAGCAGAATCGAGCCCTCGGCCGGATTGAGGACGTAGTCGGAGTCGGGTTCCAGCTCGACGGAGACTGCGGGCTCGGTAGTGACCACCTTCGCGACCACGCTGGTGACGTTGACCTCGGACAAGTCGTAACTCGACAGCTCATCGCCGCCGATGAAGGTGTCAACAAAGGGCGCCGGAAGGTCGCCGATCTCCGAACGCACGCGCCGGAGAATGCCCGCGAGCGTCGCCACCTCACGTCACCGCCAGCGTCATCGACAGTGCGCCGACCGCGAGCTGGAGCGCCTGGTTCTGCTGGGTCGTGATGGCGGAGTCCAAATTCCAAGCCATCAGGCACAGGCCGGTGGGCTGGCCGGCCGAGGACGTCATGCGCGTCACCAGCGCTGCGCCGGCCACGGGCGCCGCGAGCCCGGTGGGGTCGCTGAAGGGTCCGAACTGGACAAGATCAACGTTCGCGGACCGCCGGGTGTCCGTGGAGGCTGGGCCCCAAGGGACCGGCTGGCGGGCATAGCCGGTCCCGGCGGCCTCGATGCCCAGCAGCGTCGCCATGTCGGTCTGGACGTCGGTGACGGTCTGGGTCAGCAGCATCAGATACGTCGTCTTCGGCGTGGGGTTCCCCCCGGCGACTTTGGCCTGCCACTCGGCCTCCAGTCCCGTGGAGCGGCCGGTGAGGAAATCCAGCGCCGACACAGCCCCCTGGACCGCGATGAACCCGGGCATCAGGCATCACCGACGGAACTCTGCTGAGCCTGCCAGTCTGCCCACTCGGGCGGCTCCTTGCCCTGGCCGACCAGCTCGACGAACTGGGAGAGGGGGAAGCTGATGTGATGCTGGGAGAGACGGCCCGGCGCGCTCGCCTCCAGCCACATGCACAACACGGTCTTCTCAGAGCTGTAGCCGACGCCGTACGTGGCCGGCTCCAGGATTTCCAGCACCAGGAGCTGCCGGTCCTCTTCTTCGGCCGTTTGCTGATCGCCGGCCCGGTAGAGGCGCTTTCGGGCGAGCATGCCGACGCCCTCACCGAAATCGGTGAGCAGCGTGTACCACCTGCCCTTCACGGGCGTTGCTCCGGTGGACTTGAGAGGCTTGATCGCAGCCATTATGTGCCGTTCCCTCCGGTCAGAGCCACTGCCAGACGTATCCGAGCCGGTCCAGGTGCAGAGCGACGTTGAGGGGGACGGTGTAGACCTGACCCTCCTTGAAATCGAATTCCGTACCCTGGCCGATCGTCACCTTCTCCAGGTCGCACGCAATGCGAATATTCACCGTCTCGGGGGGAAGCTCGACCGGCCCGTCCGGCGCGGCTTCCTCGCCGACGGATTCGAGCGTGCGGCCCTTCTCGTCAAGCTCGATGGGCTTGTCGAGATTTGCTGCCTGCTCGGCGTGGTGCATAGCCAGTTCGCCCTTGCGCCGAGTGAGTTCCTCGGCGTGCTCCTCGGCAAGCTGACGCTTCTTGTTGCCGGTGAAATCCTTGGGGTTCGGCTTGGTGCGGGGGTTCGCGGGCACGGGTGGTCTCCTATCGAATCGGGTGAGGAATTCCGGGGCGGCGAGAGTCGATCACCGCCGCCCCGGAAGGATGGGGGCTAGGCCCCGATGGGCGAGCCGATCAGTTCGTCGCGCACTGCACCACGGCATAATCGGTGATGAGCCCGAGCCCGAACACCGAATACCAGGCCAGGGCGTGTTCCCTTCCGAAGTCGAGCACACCGCCGTCACGCAATTCCACGGGCAGCGAGATGGCGTGGCCGGCGGCGTTGTCACCGATCACCAGGGCGCGGTAGATGGGGTTCGTCGGCGCATTCGGGTTGGACGGAGTCGACGTGACAGAGGGAATCGCCGGGGTCGATCCCGAGGCGCTACGGGAGGGCTGTCCGCCCCACTTCTGGGCCGTGTTGGTGGGGATGTTGGTCCCCATCTGCTGAGTCGGCGGCTGAGTCGTGTTGCCCTGGAAGACCTGCGTGGTTTCGATGAACACCACGTCATTCAGCCTGCCGATTTCCCCGAGCATGAAGTTCCCCGGGGCTGCATACTTCGTCACCTCGATGAATTCCGGATCATCGCGAAGCCGACGGCTCTGGTGGGGGTGAACGAAGGCGACGTACGTCTCACCCAGTCGGGGGACGTTCTTCGTGGCGAGGGTTTCCACGGCGTCCTTGACCAGGGCAGACGTGAAGTAGAAGCCACCGTTCGTGGCCATGGTCGCCTCGGAGTCGGCGAACATTCCCCGGTCGTACGGAGAAAGCGGGGTCCGCGCGGCGCCTGCCGACCAGGAGGCCAGCTTGTCGTATCCGTAAAGGACGGAGGGGGCGCCGAGGAGAGTGTCCCGGCAGAGCGCGTCCAGGTAGGTCGCCATGTTTCGTCCGAGAAGCCGGGCGCCGCTTGCCATAACGTCATCGAAAGACGCGTTGAGCAGCAGTTCAGTGACCGCGATGGCGAAGCCGTGCTCGGCGACCGTAATGGTGATCTGCTCGGCGGACAGCGCGTGCGTCTCCATGCGCACGCCCTCAACGAGCTGCTGAGCCCCGTCCAGCGAGCGGTAACGCATGAAGTTCACCGTAAGCCCGGGGGCAGTCCCAAGCTCGGTTTTCTTGACCATGAATTGCTCGAACCTGAGCACCGGCATTGCCTGGAAGAGAATTTCCTTCGACCAGATGGTCTGGATGGCCGGGGTGAGCATCGTGGAGTTGGCCGCCGTATAGGCGGTCGGCGTGGGGGACAGGACCGGAGTCCCGGTGATTCCGCTTGCCACGGGAACCTCTCATTCCGTGAAGGGGCCGCCGGAATGAGTAGGAATGAGAGGCGGGTGGGCAGGTGGCGGGACTAGTCGAAGAGTCCGCGCTGGCTGGTGTTGTTGGCTGCTGCGCCGAGGAGCTGGTTGCGGTACTTCGCGAATTCGCTCATCGGCATGTTCTTGATGTCTTCGACGGAAAGCTGGCGGTTGCCCGCGTCACCGTCCGTGGGGCCGTTTCCGGTGTAGCCGGTCGACGCCACTCCCCGCATCTGCGACCGTGCTGCCTGCTGCGCAGACTGCAACGAGGTAAAGATGGCGTCCGTCTTGGCCTTCAGCATCTCGATCGACTGGTCGACCTCTTCCGGGGTATTACCCGCCACGAGGTCGCGCAGCTCGGGAGCAATGCTGCTGCTCTCCGCGTTGATTCGCTCCTGAATGTACGCACGCAGCCGATTGAATTCAGCTTCCTTCGCGAGAGTCGCCCGCTCCTGCTCTCGCTCCCGCTGTAGCTCCTCGAAGCGACGCTCCCACTCGGTGGAACGCTCATCGACCAGCTTCCGGGCGGACATGTCCGCCTCCGCCTTCTCCTTGGCGGCCTGCTCCTCGGCGGCCTGACGCTCCGCCTCCGCCTTCTCGCGAGCCTCCCGGTCCTCGCGGAGCTGGGCGAGTTCGGCTTCGAGGCCCTGGAGCCTCTCGTCGCCCTTCTGGAGCCGGCTGTACAGCTTGTCCTTCTCCTCCTGGCGCGCACGCTCCACATCGGCCTGCGTGAAGCTGCGGCCTTCAGCGGCGGGTGCTGCCGGCGGTGCGGCGGGGCGGATGGTGACGGTGCCGTCGGGATTGGTGGGTGCGCCGCTGCCAGGGTGGGGCGCCGGCGGGGCCGGGGCGTCAGCGGGGTTCGAGTTTTCGGGCACTTCTACTCCAGGCTGGGTAGCCGCCGGAATGAGTAGGAATGAGAGGCGGGCGGTCTAGTCGTTTTCCGGGTTTCTCCGCTGGGCTAGTTTTGTGCCCTTGGAGAGCGTCAAGAGTTCACTGAGAACCGATTCGATGTCCTTGCCACTGCCCGTTCCGGGAAGCCCCGGCAAGGGGCCGGCGCTTGTCGCCCCGGATTTGGCTGCCGAGGTGGACGAGCCGGTTGCCGGTGCAGGGGGCGGGCTTTCCACGCCTGTGGGCGGCAATCCCGTTGAACGCAAGATAGCGCTAGCTATTTGAGCCTTAATAAGTTCGAGCGCGCCCTCCTCGCGAGACTCCCGGAGTTGCTCGTCGAAGATTTCCTGCATCTTCTCGTCGACAAAGGTCTCGCCGAGGTCGCGCAGGGCGCCCCGCTTGGACTCCAGGCCCAGGGCCAGCTTCGCCTGCACCTCGTTGAGTTTGACCAGGACGTCGACCGGGAGCGGCGGCGGCCACTCGCATTTCGTGTCGTACACCTGAGGGTCGCGGGGGTCGATGACCAGGGGCTGGGCGTCCGCCGTGCGGATTCCCTGGGTGTCCGGGTTGTAGACGAGAGTGTCGGGCTCGTACAGGAACAGGGTCCGGAGGACCAGTTCGTTGATCTGCTTGAGGCCGAGGGTGTAGTTCGTCTGCTTGAGCGCATACCGCTGCATAAGCGGGAGAAACTGAATAGAGAGGGCGACGCCACTCGTGTTGGAGATCGCCTGGGCCTGCCCGAGAGCTGTTTCCGGTACGCCGGTCAGCTCGTGCATGGACCGCTTGATCAGGTCCATATAGGCCAGCGGCCCGCTCAGGTCGACGCCGTTCTCCAGGTTGAAAACGCTCGCGTCCTTCGGGAGGCCGCCCCAGATTTTCCGGGGTCCCTTCTCCAGATTGCTGGCCTTGGCGCCGGTGATGATGGTGACCGGGGCCGAGTGGTAGTTGATGATGTCCGAGACTTCTGTCGCCTTTTCGTTGTACTCCCGATTGAGGGGGATGATGTCAACGATGTCGGCGAGGCCCCAGGGGGAGCCGGACACGGCGATGTTCCGAATGTGAACGATGGGGATCGTGCCGAGTGGATTCTCCCGGGCGTCGAGCAGCTCGTCGTTGACGTACTCCTCGATGTAGTCGTCCGTGATGATCTCGGTGTACGTGTACACCGCCCGCGTTCCTTCGAGGGAAGTACCCCAGAACTTGTATTTGATCTTCATTCTCAGCAGCCGGTCACGGTCATGGGGGTGATACTCGGGGAAACACTGCGCCCCATTGAGCGGAAGAATGCGAACACGCCCGGGGTGCGCGTTTCCGGCAGCATCGGCCCATGCTGGTTCGTAGGCGACCTTCACGAAACAGTCGCCGCTGACTGAACCGTTTTCGCCCATCTGCCACAGGACGGTCTTCTTGTCGTTGTCGATCGTCCAGGCGCGTTCCAGCAGCGCGGGCACCACGTGCTCGTACTTCTTGTCAGACTGGAAGTGCACGCCCCGGCCGAAGCTAAAATTCGTGATGTACCGGCTAAGTGCACCGACGTAATTGATGGTGAGGCTGGGTTCACCAGCCTCACGCTTGTACCCCCAGTGATGCCCCAGGTACCAGGCCCAGTGGTTCGCGTACCGAGTTAGACGCGGGCCATGTACCTCAAATTCCTCTTAACTCGTCCGCCAGCTCGACCAATCCGAGCGGACTGACAGAGATGGTCAGGTCGCTGGCGGCTGCGCGCATGGATGGTGAGACAAAAGCAACGGACATGGGACATCACCTCCTTTCAATTCCGCCAGCGGAGATGAGCGTGAAATGAATGCTGGTCTGTACTCGACGTCAGCTCTACTGCTAAACGGGCAGGTAAGGGACGGTGAGGCCACTCCAGGGAAGCGCAACGGCATAGATGCGGGGATCTGGCGCCTGCGTCGCGAGAATGCGGGACGACGAGGCGGACTGGCCGTAGACCTCCAAGGTCAGGCGTACCGAAGGACTCTTCCCAGCCTCGACGGTCTCGATGAAGGTCAGGGTCGCCGTCTGGTCCACACCGCTGGTGATGCTGATGTTGCGGTCGACATAGGACGACCCGCCGTCGGCCCGAAGCTGGAGACGGGCTCGCGCCTGCGTGGTGGTCGCGTTGTCGGTCCACCCCACGCTCATGGTCGTGTGCACCATGAGCAGACGCCGCTGCGAAGCGGACGGAATGGTCATCGAGTGGACCTGGGTGGGCGTACGGGTCGTTCCCGTGATACTCAGCGTCGTGGTGCGGGCTGTCGCGGACGCCCACGGCACAGCCGAAAGCCTGGCGATCTGGTCCTGGATCTGGGCGATGTCCGCCTGCTGGCTGCTCTGAGTAGCGTTGAGCGACCCGATACTGGCAGACGCCTCGGTAATGGTGGGGCTGAGCGGGCCCGTGGGGGCCGTCGCCCCGCCGATCACGTTCTTGAGGAGCGTGTCGATCGGGTCGACGACCGCCGCCAGGTCGACCGGGACGTCCGGGACCTTCCCCGACGAGGGGATGGGGAGCTTCGCCCACGGTGTGGACTGTCCGGGCTGGGTCACGCGTCAGTCCACCCGGGCGTAGTTCCGGCGGATGTGCGGGCGCTCGCCCCGGTCGACGCTGGAGTAGCTCAGCTCACGCTCGCTCGCCCCCTCGGCCATGGCCGAGATGAAGGTGGGGGCCTCCGGCCAGCTTGCGCTACCGACGTGCGCCCGCTCCCGCGTGGTCTCCTCGGCGCTCTTGGTGAACACGTTGACGTTGTGGTTCGAGCGGCCAGGCGGCGTGCGGTAGCCCTGCATGACGCCCTCGCTGAACTCGCTGGGTACGTCACTGTCGGAGGCGATGCCTTCCTGGAAACGCAGGGGACCGCGCCGGGCCGGGTTGCTGGCGGTCTTCCGCTCGTAGAAGCGGTCAGCGGACTCGTGGAAATTCGGGTCAGGGGCGAGGGGGCTCTGCGCCATGGTGTGCCTCCCAATTTGAGACGTCTCACCAGGACGCTAGGTCGGGTCCTTTTCTTGTCGGTAATGGCTACCAGGGCGCATTCTGCATCTCGACCTCGGGCATGGTCATTTCTGCGGTGAGGAAGAGGGCGTTGGCCAGGGAGTCCACGTAGTCGTCGTGCGCGGCATCCACCTCGGGAGCCGCGACGATGATGTGGGGGCCCTGGTAGGTCAGCTCAGCGTCTTCCATCTGCTGCCTGAATTTCCGCCAGGTCTTTGTGGACCTGGTCTTGGCGTGGGCCGGCCAGATCACGAGGCCCTTGGACATGAGGTCCATCATGTGGGCCCAGCGCTTGGTTTGATTCGTGCGGTCACTTTTCAGGTCGATCATCTGGGAGTAGGGCATGAGCACTCGCAGTCTGCTGGCCACCACGTCGCCGAGGCCGCCGGCGTCGATGCCGATGGCGAAAACGTTGTAGTGGGAGAGGAATTCGACGATGCGGTAATACTGCGTCTCCCAGTCCAGTCCCTGAAGGTCCAACCAGTTGAGTACGCGGTGCTCGTAATTTCCGTACTCGTCGGGGTAATCCCAGTTCACCCAGCAAACAGTGACGATCGTGGAGTCCGTCTTGCGGGCGGGGTCGATTCCGACGATCACGGGGGAGCGGTGCCATTCCTGCACTGCACGCATGGAGACATCGCCGAGAGAGTCGAAGCGATCGGATGTGCAGAGCATGCCCTTGTCGAGCAGCCAGATCAGCCGGTAGGACAGTTTGAATTCGTCACTGTCCTCGCCTAGGCGGTCCATCTCGCTCTGCACGAACTTCTTGTAGCGCGGAACGCTTTTGGCGACTTCCTTCCAGTCGACCTGGAAGTGGTTGGCCTTTTTGCCCTTACGGGTGGCCTCTCGCCGGTTCTTCTGTATCTGTTCGTAGAAGCCGGACTTCGTGTAGGTGGGGGTGCCTGTCAGGCAGATCGTCCCAGCGGTAGAAGCCAACATCGGCGTGATGCTCTTGTTGAGTACCTTGTCGTCGGCAGCCTGCGCCTCGTCGATCACGACCAGGTGGTAGGTCTGTCCCTCGATCATGGCCTTCGGGTGTGCCGTCTGCTTTCGAATGAGGCTCCCGCAGCGCTTGAGGTGGAGAACCTTTCCCCGGGCCACCAACTTCTCGTCGATCTCCGGGTCCGCCATGATGTCCTGGGCGCGCTCGGATGTGAGCCTGCCAACGATGCGGGAAAAGAGAGTCTCGGACATCTCGTCGGTCGGGGCGAAAACACCGACCCACAGCCCCTCCTTGAACTTCCCCAGAAGCGTGGGAAACACCTTGGCGAGCCGGGGCAGCATGATCGCCGCGCCGGCCACGGTGTCGGCGACGGTCTCAGATTTGCCAGACTGCCGGCTCCACAGCGCGGTGATCTTGGCCGAGTCCTCGATGATGAGTGACTCCAGAATGCGGCGGGCCAGAGGGAGCTGGTACGGGCGCAGGGGGTGACCGGACAGTTCGTCGATGACCAAGATGATCTTGTCGATGATGTCCTCGATGACGGCCTGGTCTCCGTCGGCAACGTCGGCCGGCTCCGGCTCCTCGGGCATGCCGAGGGTCAGTTCGCGCTCCGTGGCATCAAGTGGGGTCCCCATCCGGCGAAGCTAAAGCCGGACAAATAATGTCAAATAATCCCCACGACGCCGCCAATGCACGGAAGCCCATGACTACCTATGCGTTGTCTCGCTAGAGTGCGCACATGCCCGCCAGCACCACACCGCCCGCATGGGCCGACCGCACCCGCCGCCAGCGCAACGCCGAGATGGACCTGGAGACGTTCACCCGCCGATGGGGCAACCAGCTCACGAGCCCCGAAACCCGCCGCAAGTACCTGCCATATTTCGAACTCTTTCTCGGCTGGATGGAGCGATACAGCGACTACGCAGGAATCGACGCACTCAAACACGCTGGCGTCGAAGAAATCGAGGACTACTTCACATACCTCGAAAGCCCCCACTGGAACGACCACCCCGGCAACTGCACCACGGAATGCGCAAGCCTTCCGTACGGAACCCCCAGCCTCAAAGCAAAGTACGACGCGCTCAGTTCTGCATTCACCTACTCCATCGTCCACCAGCTCCGAGGCACCAACCCCATCAAGGCAGTAAAGCTCGAAAGCCGCACCAGAAAGCAACGCTCTGTCCTGCTCCCCTGGGAAATCAGCGACGTCCTGGCGGCTGCCCGAGCAAAAGCGATCCGCTCCCAGATAGCCAACGGCTACGCCTTCGGCCCCGGACTGCGGTGCGAGGAAATCGAGAACGTCAGCGTCGAGCACTTCTACCAGGTCCCCCGAGGCCGCATGCTCCGGTTCAAACGCAAGGGCGGCGCCTGGGTGGACATCGACATCCCCCACCGCCTCGCCGAGCTGACGGATGAATTCCTCGACGGCCGAACCGCCGGACCTCTGATCATGTCCACCGGCCGCCGCACGCGGAACAAGGAGACCGGACAACTCGAACACACCCGGCTCGACGCATCCGGCATCTACCGCATGGTCCAGGAAGCCGGTCGTGAATGCGGTTTCGCCATCGGTCCCCACGACGGCCGCGCAACCGCCATCACGCTCGCGCTGGTCGACCCCAACAAGCCAAGCCACGACCGAGTCATGGCCTACTACGGGCACAAGGACTTCAGTACCACCATGATCTACCGGCACGCATCTCGACTCCCCGCCGGCCACCACCGCAACCCCATCGGCATCGACTGGAGCACACAAGCGCCCTGACCACGAGCCACCTATTCAGCAGCCCGCATCAAACCCTGACGAATATCGTTCGAAAACCCTCCCCTTCTACGGTCAAAGGACCGACTCGAACCGGGAGGGTTCTCGATGCCCCGAGGAATACCGCCGGGTAGTGGCTACACGCCCGAAGAAATCCGCGAATACATCCTGCAATCACGCGAAGACCTGGGCCCCCGCAAGACAGCAGCCCTTCTGCGCGCCTTCCACCTCGGCGACGACCAGTCCCTGCTCACGGAGCGCCCGACCAACACGAGCAATCCGCCCCGGCCCCGTACGGTGGCGGCGGGCTACGACTACAAGTCGAAGACCATGTTCGTAAGATTCCGGGGCGAGAGGGTCGCACCCGGGATCTACCAGGATGGCGTCGGCTACGAGTATTACGGCGTGACCCGTCGCGAGTGGAATAGGTTCCGCGCGGCCGGCAGCCCCGGACGAATGATCAACCAGGTCTTCAACGGCAAGCCCTACACTCGCGCGGCCTGGTGATTGATCCGATGCCCCTGGTCACCACCACTCGCTGCCAGCGAACTTGGCCCTGGCGCTACCGCACCTACTACCAGGAGACCGCCCCGCCCTACCGCAGGGCCGAGCCCGCGACCGTCTACCGCATCGGCACCCTCGGCATCGTCGTCGGCCGTTGGACCTCCCAGGCCGACGACGAGCACCAGGCCCTCACCGACGCCCTGAGCGCCCGCCCCGCAGCCGTTCTCAGCTCACAGGGCCACCTTCTGCCCAACTACCGCCGCAACTCGATGGAGGGCCCCACGTGTTCACCCGACGGACCGTCGACACCAAACTCCTGAACGACGCCCGCCGGCGCATCGCGAAGATGTCCCCCCAGGCCGCCCGGGAGTACAGCGCCACCGTCTGGGCCTACGGATGGCGCATCGCCGAAAACCCCGGAGAGCACCCGGAGGACGACCTGACGGAGTGGGACATGGCCCTCGCCGTGCTCCAGGCCGTACGAGAACGCATGACGTAGAGAAGCGGTGGTTCACCCCCCCAGACGATCCGCGAACAACTCCCTCGCCCGACTGGCCTTGCACAAGCCCGTAGCTAGACAAGGCCGGTCGGACAAGGAGGCGGAGCCTCGCCAAAATTGTTCAGCCGCTTCCGGGGACAGGTGATCAATGCCCGAGAAACGTAGAGTCTCCCTACCGAGTAATACCCGTACACCACGTCGCTGCCGGCGGCCTGCGCCAGAGCGCTCCGCGCGTAGGCCAACCGATCCTCAATCGTGAAGCTCTCGGCTCCGAGAGGAACGTGCAACTCCAGCGCCCCTCGGAGCCACTCCACAGCAGCGTCAATCTCGGTGAACGTCTCTTCGATGTCACGCGCGGGGCGGGCCAGCCAGTGCATGATCTCAAAGGGCGGGTAGGTGGAGGGCGCGACACCTGCGCGAACCTCCCCGTCCTTGTACGACCTGCCCGTGTAGCCGTAGGCGTGCCAGTGCTTCGTCACCCTGAAAACTCCCATGGAGATCGGTAGAGAAGTAGCAAGCTAGCGGGACGGCCAGACGCCTACGCCACGCGGCGCGCGACACGTACGAGACGCTCGCCCATCTCCTTCGTGTCCATCAGCATCAGCGCCCCCTGAAGGTAGGTGCGCATGTCGTTCACGGCGGCCACCGGGTCGCGGAACAGCGCCGCCGGCTGAAGTTCTTCCCGCATGGCTGGGTCGACGATGGCCTGCTCCAGAATTTCGGAGGCCATCTGTTCGGCCACCCAGTGCGCGGTGCGCTCCTTCATCGCCAACGTGATGTGCAGAGAGGTCTCTTCACCCACCGTGTGGGGGGAGTGGAGGTACCCGCGCGGCAGCCAGAACACGTCGCCGGGCTCCAGCGTGAACGTCTGCGCCGGCGGCGTGTTGGCCAGGTAGACACGCTCCTCATGCGTGAAGCCGCGCCCGAGGAAGTTCCCGTGTTCCTTCGTCGGGTTCTCAACGATCGGAGGGTGCAGCGGCCACGCCTTGCGCCCGGCGATCTGGATGATCAACGTCACGTACGGGTCATAGTGGTACTTGAGACCTTGAGAATCCGGCGGTGTCAGGTACGCGTTGGCGTGCACCAGGCACCCTGTCGCGGCCTGGACCTCGCGACGGAGCCGCGAGATGGATGGACGTAGTTCCTGCAACTGGCGCAGGGAGATGGTGCCGCCGTTGTTGATGTGCTCGCGTACGGCCCCGGGGTAGGGGAGGTCGCCGTCGCCGAAAAGCCGGCGTTCAATGAGCGAGCCGTCCTTGATCAGAACGAGATTGCGCATCGCGATGCACTCCTCGTCGATCAACTCGTTGACCTCGTCGAGAGTGAGGAGGTCTGCGAACGTGTCGGCGGCGTGGTGGTACAGCCTTGGAGTACGAGGCCATGCCGCGAGAACGCTCTCGGGGTCGGTGATCAGTGTGGAGAGAGCCACGGGGACACTCCTATCAAGGGGGTTGTGGAACACGGAGGGCGCCCCGCCGGGAAGACAGGGCGCCCGTACTGACTCCCGCTAGTTGCGGCGCGGGGGAGATCAGGCAGTCGCGGTGCCGTGGTCCTCGGTCCAGCGGTCCACGAAGCTCTGGATCTCCGCCTTCGTCATGCGCAGCTCTCGCCCGGCGCCGTCCGGCTTGGTGTCGCCGAGGGCGTAGCCACCGCCGGCCAGCGGAGCGATCGAGATGCAGGACTCCATGTTGCCGTCGTTGTCCGTGCCTCCGCCGCACATGGCTGCGAACGGACCGGTGATCTCCTGGTCGTAAAGCGACTCTCCCGCCATGGGAGTACCTGCTTCCTGTTGAGTGAGCGCCGGGAGAATTCCCGACGGGCAGAAAGGTACTCGCGCTCGGGGCAACCGGAAAGCGAAACCGGCATGATCGGCGAAATAGGAATATGCCAGATTTAGCAAATAGCTTGCGAGCATGCTAAAAGCCGGAAAGCCCTATTGGGTGATCCGGGAAAAGGGAAACTAAAACCCAGGCCGGTCCTGCGCAGGGGAGTGAAACGCAGGGCGACCCAGGCAACACGCGTGACGTATTGGCGACCCCTATGAACCACCTCCCGTATCAAAGTCGTTAAGCCTGCTTGGCGGTGGGCGCCCGCTTCCAGAGCATGAGCGGGCGCCCTTTTCTGCCTCTTGACCGCCCCCGCTGATAGAGGGTCGAGACAGAAACTCAGTGCTCCCGGCCGGCACCGAGGAGGAACAGCCGACGGTGCCGGCCGGGATGGGACGCCTGGGTACGGGGAGGCCCACGGCGCCCGCCCACCCGGGTTCACGGGCGGGTGTCTGTCACGGCCTGGCCCTCCGCGAGGGGCAGGCCAGGCCGTGGTCTAGATTTCGTGCAGCTTCACGAAGACTCGCTCAAGCAGTGCAACGTCCGGACGGGGGGCGGGACGGGCGGCGATGGCCGCCTGCTCCTTCAGCTCTGCGAGCGACTGGAGGCCCGCGCCGGTACGACTGATGCGACTCACAAGCGCAAGCTGTGACGCGCGGCCCTGTGCCAGAAGTGCAGTGAGGTCGGCGGAGTCGAAGCGAACGCTTAGGCGGGTCGAGCTGTACCCATCCCCGGGCGAGCCCTCCCACCAACCGTCCAGCTCCAGCCGGAACGGTTGATCCGGGTGCGGATCTTCCGTCAGTTCGGCTTCGCTGATCAGAACGAGACGCGGACTCGCATCCATCGTCGGCCCCTCCATTCCATGCGCTAGAAGCTGACCTTTGGCTGGAAGCAGACGCTCTTGCCGCCCTCTTCACACACCACGGCGAAGCCCGGCGCGAGGAGATCCAGCAGCTCCAGCCCCCGGCCGTTCTCCGAATCTGCGCCGATCACGCGGCGCTGCGGCATCTGGCAGGAGCTGTCCCACACCTCAACTCGCAGGTCCGCACGGTGAATCCGTACGCGGAAGGAGTCGCCGCCGGCATGTAACACCGAGTTGGTGACCACTTCGCTGACCAGCAGGCAGCACGTCTCCGACATGTCCCGGTCGGCTCCCGCCTCGGAGTAAACTGCGGCTGCCCATCGGCGAGCTGCCCTGACCTGGTCGGGAGTGCAAGGGAACGTTCTCTCCCGCACTGCGTCTGTACTTGCATGCTGCTGGGTGTGCATGAAGCCCTCCATCACGCGGGCATGGGGAAACCGCGTAGGTGACGCACCGCGACGACGGACCATCGGTACGTGAGACCGAGTGTGGTGCGATTGCACCTGCGGTTGCAAGCCCTAGGGGCGAAAAACCCCCACACGTGCCCGGAAGTACGCCCTCGCGCTACTCTTCGCGTTGTCTACAAGCCGCGAGAGAAGGGGAAGCACCGTGGCGGTCAGTACCGCAGGCATGGTCGCCCGGCAACGATTCGGGGAAGCCCTGAAGAAGGTGCGCCTCGACGCCCGGACCCCGAAGGGCGCACCGATCAAGCAGATCGACGCCGCCCGAGCAATCAAGCGCAGGACGATCGACCGCGTCAGCCGCTTCGAACGCGGCGCTGCCTGGCCCGAGCCAGCCGAGCTGCAAACCCTGCTCAGGCTCTACGATGCGGACATCCCGACCAGCGTCCGGCTGGAGACGATGCTGGAAGCGGGAACGGCCATCACCGAGACCTGGTGGCAAGGCTTCGAAGACGAATTCCCGGAGAGCCTCATCGAGTTCGTGGCCTACGAGGACAGTGCCCGTGAGATCACTACGTGCACTCCCAACATTCTTCCCGGGCTGCTCCAGACGCGCGAGTACGGCCGGACGCTCACGCACTACCTGGCGAAGTCGACCGCGAAACCGCAGTCGGTGGACCGTTCCGTTGAACTGCGTGCTCGGCGTCGGGACATCCTCTTCAAGGACTCACGGCCGACTGTGGAGGTACTCATCGGCGAGGCGGCGCTGCGGCAGAAGGTCGGGGGCCGTGACGTCATGCTCGCCCAGCTCGACGCACTCCTCGAAGACGCCACGGAGCGAGGCGTGATCTTCCGCGTGATCCCGTTCGAGGCCAACGCCACCCTCACGTACACGTTCCACTTTCTCAGCTTCGGAGGGACAGAGTCGCCCATCGCTGCTTTCGACGCGATGACGGGTATGACCTTCCGGAAGAGTCTCAAGGAAACTCGGGGGCTGAAGGGCTTCCTGGACGACTTGCGCGAACTCGCGCTGTCCCCGACAGACTCGTTTGAAAAAATCGAAACGATCAGGAAAGAGCTGTCTCGTGACTGACCACACCAACGCCGCCAAGCTGGACGCACTCAACGCCATGGTGGACAACGCCCCGGCAGACCTCACGTGGAACACCCCGCTGGCCTCCACCAACGGAACCGGTGACTGCCTGGAGACCGCCCGGGTCGAGGGCGGATACCTGGTCCGGAACTCCAACATGCCCGGTACCGTCCTTCCGTTCACGGACTCTGAGTGGGCCGCCTTCGCGCAGGCCGTCCGCGACGGGCAGCCCGGTTTCGCTCCGGGAGCCTGATCCATACACGACGAGACCCGCTTTCCCAGGCTCAGTTGGGAGGGCGGGTCTCGTCGTGCGCAACGTGGGGTCAGTACATGGGCGCCATGAAGATGGAGCTGCGCCCCTGGCCCGTGGCCGGTGCCCCGGTCGGTGCGGTGCCGGGGGAGCCGAGGCCGAGCTGCTGACGCGTAGGGCGCCCCCGGACGGGGGAGGTGCCGGGTTGCGCGCTCAGACGCGGCAGGGTGGCCGCTGAGAGCGCCGACGTGCCGCCTGGATGAGGGTCGGGCAGTTCCGAAGGCCAGCCGGCGGCGAGCTGGGACCTGGGGCCGCCTGTGGGTGTTCCGGGCAGCACCTGGACCGCGTCCCACGATGGGTTGGGGCGTCGCAGGAGGGGCATGACGGTCACCTCGATTCGGGACGGAAGTCTTTCAACGGTGCCCGTCCCGAATTCCGGCGGGGTAATTCAGGGGTGGCCGTACTCGGGCCTCGCGTACGTCATCTTCGGGAGGTCGTGCAGGAGAGCCCGCACGCGCCGGTATTTCACCGTCGTGCTGTGCTGGTCCCAGGGGTAGTTCTCGACCACGGGGACGGCTTCGAAAAGCCAGAGGTCGTCGGGGTGGATGTGCCAGGAGAGCTGTCCGGCCGGGGACTCGACGTAGAGGACGGGCCAGCCGGGGGTGAGCGGGTCGCTGTAGGACAGAACGCCTCCGAACAGTGCCACCATCACGGCCAGGAGGTGGGCGCGCTCGGTGTAGATGTCCGGCTCTTTCGTCTCAGCCACAGCGCACCACCACCAAGGAAATGGGCCGCAGCGTGCCGTTCGGGGATGCCTGCCAGCCGAGTCTGACAATCAGCGGGGGTTCCTGCGGGTGGGTGGCCAGCAGGCCGGCCACCACCGCTGCGATCGGGCCGGCCACCGGTGCGGGGCGGGCCGTGACGTCAGCCATATGAGTCCTTTCGGGACGGGGGCTGACGTCATCCTGCAAGTCCGAGCAATTTCTTTGGTGGCGACACGAATGGGCTCAGGCGGAAACCTCCGAGTGGCCCACACCGTCCCGGATTTCTGCGAGAAGGAGAGCGGCGGTGACTTTCCTTTCCGGCCACTCGGATGGCGGGTTGTACAGGCACAGGTACTGGGCGGTCTCCCGGTCGTATCCGGAGAGGACGAGGCCGGCAGGTGCTTCGGAACCGGGCTCGGGCCGGATGTAGTTCGCGGACACGAAGCCGAAGCGGTGCAGCTCGTACATGGCCATCTGGAGCTGTTGGTGGGGCACCACGGGGTTCCGTACGGTCCAGCCGTGCTCCTCGGGTACGAAGGTGCCGGGCAGGCGTAGCGCGTACATCAGGCACCGCTCCTCGGGGCGAACAACAGGGCCGCCGCAACGGCGAGCTGGTGCGCCATGCGAGGCCGGCGCAGCTCGTGGACGTGGTTCTCCAGCACGCGGGTCATGGCCTGCACCAGGTCGTCGCGCACGCCCATCTGCTGTGCGTCGTAGGTGTACCCCTGGCGGCGGCCGTCTTCGGCGTAGTGCAGGAGCGGCAGGGCGACCGGGGGAGGGGAGCCGACGAATCCGGTGTGGTCGCACGCTGTGCAGCAGCACGGGCGTCCGGAGTAGGTGTCGACCAGGGGGCATTGGTGGTGGGCGCCGGCTGAGCACGCGGCGGAGAGGAACAGGTACCGGCTGAGCCTGTGGAGAAGCTCGGCGGCCTGGCGCACGTCGAAGGGGTCAGCCAGCACGACGGACCTTTCCAGGGGCGGGGGCCAGCGGCGCGGTCCAGCTTTCGACTTCTTCTCGGCCGGCCTCGGTGATGGTGTAGCGGTCGAAGCGGTCGCGGCGGGCTTTGGCGGTGTGCTGGGCACGGGTGAGAGCGTTGAGGTGGGCGATAGCGCGACCTGCCGGAATGTTCGTGCCGTCCACCACCTGGAGCAGCGTGGCCTCGCCTTGATCATGGAGCCATCGCAGCACTTGCATTTTTTCGGTCATACTCCGAGATTTTTCCACCTCGGGCTGCTCCTCGGGGGGACGACACAGCAAGAACCCCCCACTGGGAACAGGCAGTTGGGGGGCTCTCGCTAAGGAAGAGGCGGTGCATCCGTCACCTCACCGACGAGGCGACAGTGCGCCGCCCGGATGCCCCGTTCCCCTTCCTTGGAGGGAACAACGGGCTGCCGGTGTCAGAGTTACGGATTTTTATTTCCATCACCCGTATGGCAGAACCTATTTCGCACCCGGCCGAGTGCGTGAAGAATCGCTTCTCTCGCGCTCACCTCGCAGTCGTGCGCGGCCTCGACGGAGTACGCGAGGCACAGCATTCCGGCTACCTCCCGGGTCGCTTTCCGCAGGTGAGGGCGGGCGCGCAGCACGCGGCCCTGCGCCAGTCGGCGGTATCGGCGACGCCGCAGCAGAGAGGCGGTGAATTCCGGGTCGGTCCGTCGCCGGAAGTCGACCTCCACCCACCCGTCGGCCCATCCGACGCCATGCTGGACCGGGATGACCACCGTGTCCATCAGGAACCAGGCGAAGGCTCCGACCGCCTGGGCGATCTGGCGTCTGTCCCGCTCCAGCAGGCGCATGCTCGCCTTGTCACCCCTTGCCCAGAATTCCATGTACGCGATAGCGAGGAGGCGCATGTCGTCGCCGGGCTGCTTATCCACCATGTGAAGCATGCTAGCCATTACGCTCGCGCCATGACTTACGTCCCGGAAACGCGCACCCTGTGTCCACGGTGTGAAATTGAAATGGGCGTCACTCGAATGGAGTACGGCTACTGCGGGCAGTGCCGCGACTTCCACGCTGCGCAGGCCGACCTCATTGCCGACAAGTACACCCCTCCGCAGATCATGGGCGGTGGCTGCATGCGCTGCTGCGGGCACTCCCTGCGGGCGTGGGCGGTCTACCACCCAGCTCCCTGGGAGGCCGGCACCGTCGTGCGATGCGTCTTCAGCGAGGACGCTCTGCTGCACGCGATGCGGTACTGCCCGTGCGGGTTCTGGCACTGGCGAGCCGCCGAGTGCGACGAGCTGCCGAGGGAGCCGGCCCTGTGAGTGACGCGGAGGCGTGCTGCTGCGTCGTCAGGGCCCTGGTGGTGATGGCGCCCGATCCCGAGACCGAGCCGGGCCGGTACTTCGTGTGCCGGACGCATGGGCAGATGATCGTGTGGGACGGGCGCCGGTGGCGCTGGTCGGACCAGGCCGAGGACATCGATCAACTCCCTCCGACGGCGGATGCCGGGAGCCACCGTCCCGTGTGAAGCTTTTTCCGGACCGGTCGTCCACGCAGGAGTCAGGGCCTCACCCCTCGCGCATGGGGTGAGGCCCTGACTTCTATGACGGGCTGCGATAGCCGTTGGGGAATATCTCCACGGTCAACTCGCCGGAATCCTCGTCCTGCTCCCATACCGTCCGGCAAGGAAACACCTCGTCCCGGCCCGTGATCTCCCGCGCACGGTCCTCGACCGTTTCTGCCCACGGAAACAGTTTCGCCGGAAGGCGCCAGGTGCCTCGCTCACACTCGATCCAGGCGATCCGCGTCTCCGGATCGCTGAAAAGGGCCAGCACTTCCAACTGCTGCCCGTTGCGGCGAACCTGGAACTGCGGAAGCCCCCGGACCTCGTTCAACAGGCGTGTGCGGATCGTACCTTCGTAGGTCAGATGAGCCACCGGGGCTCCCTCTCGCGTATCGGACAGGTCGAGGTCCCGCGCGATCGGCGCGGCCGGCGCCGCACCCTGCTACGCGGCCACACGGGCACGTCCGGACGCGAATTCCTCCACGGCCTCCCCGTGACCGGCCTTGGCCTCGGCCGGCAGCCCGTACGTCCACAGAGTCCCCAGCAAGTGCCCGGGGTCGTCGGCCGCGTACAGCGCCGAGCCGAAGACCTGCGGGACGTAGTCGGCCGGCAACTCGCTCGCAACGCACGTGGCCAGCAGGTCGTCGAAAACCAGGCAGATGGTTCGCACGACGGCCGGCCTGCCGTTGGGCAGCACGACGTCAGTCTTGTGGACCGTCCGGGCGTTCATGTCCTCGAACAGTTCCGCAGCGGCCCTCGTGGTGAGCGGCTCGGCATCCAAGCCGAACGCGAAGGGGCGGCCCGCCGGCCCCATGTCGATCCTGTCCAGAAGGTCGTCGGTCTGCTTCACACCGTTTCCTTTCCCCCAGTACGACGGAAGGCCCGGCGTAGCCGATGAAGAGGACGATTCCCAGGGGGGTGGTATCGCGCCGGCGGCTACGCCGGACCGTTCTAGGGCGCGTGCCCAGCGGGATTCCGGTAAACGGGGGGGTGTCTACCGAAACCCCGCCGCGTGGGCACGCACCAACATCAACCCACACCGGCGGGGATGAGTCACGCCACTTCCGTGAAGTTTTTATTGCGTCACTCGAATGGGTGACCCCTGGTTACGCTCCGCGCAGGCTCCCGCCGGTGGCGATGTCCAAGATGCACCGAATGGGTAGCCACATCGTGGGAGAACATCAGCAACACCCCACCACCAGTCACGACTTGAGGGCGCCCAGCAGCCGCCGCCGGGTGCCGGCCGGCAGCTCCCGCAACCACCCCATCGCCTCCCACTCCCGCACCTCACAAACGGATTTCAGCCCGTAATGCCGAACCAAATAGCGCGCAATGCGGTGCCCGTGAATGTCGTGCCCGAGCAAGCCCGCCACCTCGTAGCCGCACGGCTCCGGGTACGGGCACTCCGACGTCGGCGCCGTGTCCGTCACGCACGCCGGGCACAGGTCGACCATCTCCCCGTCGACCCGCAATCCCTGCCAGCCGTCCGCCCGCGACGCGCGCATCGCCGCCGCCCGGGTCGCACCTGCCCACCGTCCAGACGTCGCACAGCGATGCCCGCCGCAGGCCACCTCCAGCACGGCCTGCGCCCGCCCGGTACGCCCCTCCACCCTCGACCCCTTCCCCAGTTCCTCGACAACACAAGGGCCCCGCACCCAGCCATCGGCTGGCTACGGGGCCCACCCCACGGTCGGATTCACCCAACGCCGAGCGAACGCCCCTCGACCCAGTCGCAGCGGTTCCTGCCGGCCCACGACGGCGCCCACGGGTACACCCGGTTCTTCGCGTCCTTGAACCAGATCCCGGGCTCGGTCTCAGCCTCCGTCCCATCAGGCAACTGCACCTTCACAGCCCCCCAGAAGACGTACTTTCCCGGCTGGGTCCACTCCAAGGAACTGACCTCCAGGCCGGGCACGGCCATCAAGCGCGCCTCGGCCTCCGGCCACGACATCCCCTCTTCGCTACTCATCGTCCTCATCCCCTCGATTCGGCTGGTGCTCCGGCTTCGGGCACAGCCACAAGCCAGCCCAATTCCTCTGTAGAGCCGTATTCGGATGCACGGAGCAGTGCTGCGTGTCCACAAGCTCGTAGCGCTGCTCACTACGAGCCGCGTCCGCCAACAACTCCTGAAAAAGCGTCGCCACGACCCCTCCGCCCTCCGCGACAGGCGCGGCATCAAGAACCAGCTCCACCGGCCACAACCAGGCCGCTGGGCACCACGAGGGAACGCTACGCCCTGCGACCGCACTTGCGACCGCAGATCAACCGAACCGGCATATGCCCAACGCCACGGCCCAGTCTCGGAATCGGCTCCCCTTCCGGACCCGGCCCTCAAGCTAGGTCACCCCAGCGACAGCTCTAATCCCTCGAACGGGTGAACAGGCCAAGGTAACGAGCAGATTCACGCCGAGCCACCCCCGATCCAGAAGCGCGACCGCGAACCCCGCCCCCACCAGCACTGACGTGAGTGCCGCCATCCGCTCTATCCGGTGCTCCGCAGCCTCCAGCGGCTCTCCGGGCGAGTGCGGGCCATCCCCGTGCCGAAACTCCGCCGGGAGGAAGTACCACAGCTCCACGCACACCCCGGCACCCCGAGGCCAGTCCACCTCGTGCACGGCGCGAACGCCCACCCACTCCGACTCGATAGACGCCGACGACCCCGCCACGGCGTTCCCGCACACCCAGCCCTCCCCGCCCAGAAAACCGCTCACGCGGTCCACGGACGCACACATGGCCTCGGACCATGGGTCAGTCCGCTCGGTCAGAGGGAAGTCCTCCACTGCTGCGATCTGCGATTGCAGGTGCGATTGCATCATGAGGCCAAGGATGACGTAACCACCAGCCCCAGCAGACCCGTTCACCCCCAGAAGCGACCCGCGTCACACTGCGGCGGACGCACCCTCACCGTCGCTGGAAACACCCGAACGCCGAACCCGAATATCAAATCGCGACACACGAATGGGCTAAAGGGGATTTGCGTGACACTACGGATGCTTCATAACGTCCAGCCCCATGACGACGCGCCTCAGCCAGGTAGTCGCAGTGGAAAAGCCGATCAAGACCGACGCCTACAACGTGCTCAGCCAGGCGCACCACCAGGTCCAGAAAGCCCCACTGCTCACCGGTCTCTCCCGCACCTACCGCCCCCGCGACGACGAAGGCGAGCAGCAGCCCGCCGAAGCGACCCGCGTGCAGCTCCGAGCAGTGGACGCCATCGCCGAGGTAAAGGCAGTCCTCCTCCGCTTCTACGACGTCACCGCCACCCGCGACTGGGCCAACTGCGAGGCCCGAGCCGACATCAAGGTGAACGGCGAAACCCTGCTACGCGACGTCCCGGTGCCCTACCTGCTTTTCCTCGAAAAGCAGCTCACCAACCTCGCCACCTTCGTCGAGAAACTGCCCGTCCTCGACCCGGCCGAAGAGTGGCTCTGGGACCAGGACCGAGCCGTCTGGCGCACCGCGCCATATGAGAGCGTCAAGACGAAGAAGGTCCCCCGCAACCACGTCCTGGCCGAAGCCACGGCGCAGCACAAGGCACAAGTCGAGATGTACTACGAGGACGTACCCGTAGGCACCTGGACGACCGTGAAATTCTCCGGAGCCATGCCCGCCGCCCAGGTGAAGGCCCTCTCTGTACGGGTCCAGGCCCTCCGCGACGCGGTGAAATACGCTCGTGAGGAAGCCAACGGAACCGAAATCCAGCAGCAGCGCATCGCCGCGCCCCTCCTGGACTACCTCTTCGGCACGTTCACCCCGCTGGCCTCCGAACAGGCCGTCGCCGCGTAATCCCCAGACTCCCGCCGCCGGTGTGCGGCGGGTGCGCAGGAGCGCAATCTGAAGCTCAGGACTGAAGTTCAGCATCCGGGTCAGGTCACAGCGGAGGTTCGAATCCTTCTCCCGGCACCACACGCCGGGGTAGCCCAGCGGTAGAGGCAAGCCAACCCGTATCTAAAGTTCTCGCTCCTAGTTTCAACACACCACCAAGCGCCGGATCGACCGGCCCGAGCCACATCACCGAGTGGGGGTTCAATTCCCTCCCCGGGCGCTCCGTGCCTGGGTTGTCTAATGGCAGGACGCGGTGACCTCAATACGACTCGGAGCCTTAAATGTGCCGGCGTGAGCTGAAGGGTGGAAAACCCTACCAAGGGCTCGTCTTATGGAACGAGTAACCTCCCCCAGGGGGTCGGGACTGGCTACGTCCCGGCCCCCGCCAGCATGTCAATCACCGCTCAGCGAAAAGCCATTCAGCCCGAAGCGCCGCGTACCCCGGCTTGACGACCTCATTGATCATCGCGAGCCGCTCATCGAACGGGATGAAGGCAGACTTCAAAGCGTTCACCGAGAACCACTCAAAATCCGACAGCGTGTATCCGAATGCCTCGGTCAGCAGCTCGAATTCCCGGCTCATGCTCGTCCCGCTCATGAGGCGGTTGTCCGTGTTCACGGTGACGCGGAAATGCAGCTTCCGCAGGAGCCCGATCGGGTGCTCCGCGTACGAGGTGGCGGCGCCGGTCTGGAGGTTGGACGTCGGGCACATCTCCAGCGGGATGCGCTTGTCCCGCACATAGGAGGCGAGGCGGCCGAGGGAGACCGAGCCGTCCTCGGCGACCTCGATGTCGTCGATGATCCGCACCCCGTGGCCGAGCCGGTCGGCGCCGCACCACTGGAGGGCCTGCCAGATCGACGGCAGGCCGAACGCCTCGCCCGCGTGGATGGTGAAGTGGTTGTTCTCCCGCTTGAGGTACTCGAACGCGTCGAGGTGGCGGGTGGGAGGGAAGCCCGCCTCGGCGCCCGCGATGTCGAAGCCGACGACGCCCTGGTCCCGGTAGCTGTTGGCCAGCTCGGCGATCTCCAGGGCGCGGGCGGCGTGCCGCATCGCGGTGAGGAGGGCGCCGACGCGGATGCGGTGGCCGTTGGCGCGGGCGATGCGCTCGCCCTCGCGGAATCCCGCGTTGACGGCCTCGACGACCTCTTCGAGGGTGAGGCCGCCCTCCAGGTGCTGCTCGGGGGCGTAGCGGATCTCGGCGTAGACGACACCGTCCTCGGCGAGGTCCTCGGCGCACTCGGCGGCCACCCGGAACAGCGCGTCACGGGTCTGCATGACGGCGCAGGTGTGGGCGAAGGTCTCCAGATACCGGGGCAGCGAGCCGGAGTCGGCGGCCTCGCGGAACCAGACGCCGAGCTTGTCGGGCTCGGTCTCGGGGAGGGAGTCGTAACCCTGCGCGCGGGCCAGCTCGACGATGGTGCCCGGCCGCAGGCCGCCGTCGAGGTGGTCGTGGAGCAGCACCTTGGGGGCGCGCCGGATCTGGTCCAGGGTGGGCGAAATGAGTGTCTGGCTCGTCATCTGCGCACCCTAGCGCCTACGCGCGTAGAAGTGTAGCTTCGCCCGCCACGCAGAAACCGGTGCCGAGAGCTGTCGACCCCCGGCACCGGCAACCATCAAACAGCGAAGCGCGCGGCCAACTCCCACGGCTCCAGCGGATCGAACAGCCGGCCCAGGCCCTCCGCATACTCGTACCGCGACACCAGCACCTCCACCAGCTCGTGATCGGAAAGGCCGGCCATCGAGATGACGTTCACCTCCACCACCGCCTGCACCGTCCACGGGTCCATGTAGAAACGGTCGATCCGCTGATCCCCGCCCTGCCCGACCGTCTCACGCCCGGCCGTGGCGCGGAGTGCGTCGGACCGACCGAGCCGATGCGCAGCGAACCGCGCAGGGTCCCACATACCCGCATCCAGCATCAGGCTGTCGAGGTAGTCGCACGACCTCCACGACCCATCCGCCTGCTGACGGGCACGGTGCCGGCGGTGTACCCGGTCCGTGATCTCCGGGTGTGCCCAGTCGATCGGCGGCACGCTCTCTCCCGCAGGCACCGGGTACTCGTTGCAGTCCCCAGCCCCGAGAAAGGCCGACCAGGAACGCTGGGGGTCGGCGCCCCATTTCGCCTGCACCTTGTCGACCAGATGCGACAACTCATCTGCCTCGGCTTCCCGACCCGCTGGCGAGCAGAAGGAGTTGTGCCAGGCCACCGTTTCGATCTCAGTGCGCGGTCCGCCGCGCAGCCGGAGCTTCACGCTTGTCGGCGGAGTACGCCACACAGCGAGCTGGTCGCGCCGCGACAACACCTCGAAGGTGGACTCACGCACAAACATCCCGGTCGGGTTGTTGCCCTGGGCGGCGGGGGACCGGAATCCCCGCATGCCGAGCACCCGCTGAGCATCATGGAAGCGCCGGTCCGCCGCAGCCCGGCCCGCCGTCGCAGCGGCCTTTTCCTCCTCGGACGCCTCCAGGGGGGCCGGGGCCGGCTGGGAGTACGTCATCTCAGCACGCCCCAGCCAGTCGAACTGGCGGGATGCCAGCAGGTCGTGCGCCTCCCGCCATCGTGCCGGGGCGACGCCCGGACTCTCGTCGGGGCCCCCATCCACCTCCAGATTCAGGAACCCGAACCGCAAGATGTCGTCACTATGTGAACTCACGTCGCTCCCCTCGGTTACTTACGAGCGGGACCGTGACCGACGGCGATGAACAATCGATAAACGCCCTGCGTACACAACTGCGGTCGCACTTGCGACCGCAGTTGCGAGTCACCCCGGCGGACCCACGGAGGCAGGCAGACGTCAGTAGCCGAGCTGCTTCAACCGCTTCAGACAGTTCCCCAGGTGTTTCCGCGCCTCGCGAAGGCGGGGTTCGGCATCCAGGACGGCAGCTCGCACCACCACGGGGGTACCAAACTCCTCGGTCTCGCTGTTCACCGTGGCTGGAATCCGCATGAGCTGAAGCGCGGCATCCACCAGGGACCACACGGCCTTGCCCGCCATGTCGCCCACCTTGTCTGCCCCGGTGACGAGAAGGGAGACCTCGACGCCCGCCCGGTTCAGACGACTCCCGGCGAGCGTCAGTCGCAGATAGAGGTTCCGCCGCGCGTAGTCCTCGGGGTCGCTCGCACCATCGAGCGTCCGCGTGTCGAGCGCCATCCCGTAACCGACAGCCTCCTCGGCCTCCTCGATCGGATTACCGACCAGCCCATGCACCTCTGCTTCGACGATCAGGCGCAGCATCCCCAACATCTCGGCTCGCGTTGCCGGCCGAGCCGAGTTTGGAGCTGGATTCCAGCCCAGGGCGTCCAAGGCGGCGCCGAGTCGCTCTACAGGGATCGGGGGGCGCTCTGTTGAAGTCATGCCGGAATCCTACGGGTGCTATCGCAACTGCGAGCGCAAGTGCGGTTGCACCACTAGGCTGCGCGCATGACTCAACCGACGCTGGACATAGACGCGTTACTCACCGAATACGGGGCGGCCTGGCGCCGGGCCCATCCCCAGTTGACCTCCGAAGAGGAGGAGTTGCGCTCGCAGCGGTGCTGGGACCGCATCCTCACGGAGTTCAACGCCGAGCTGGACACCAACAACACCACGGCCTGCTCACACTGCCACCGCCAGCGCCCCAGGCGGTTCTTCTGCGAGCCGCGTTTCTACCCGATGAACGAGTGTGCCAACGTCCGCCAGCCGTGGCATTACCGCCGCGTGTGGGGAAACCCCAAGGCCGACAGGCGAGAGATGCGCCGCCACCGCCGTCGCGTGCGCAAGGGCCGGGCACCCCGAGTGCCTCGTGGGGGTGTCTCATGACGACGGAACAGCGGCCCGACCACGAAGACGCCGACATGCGTCAGCCGACCGATGCACCCTTCGGCCGGAACGGCGACATGCTCACGTCGATCTTCGAAGGCGTGGCCAACGTCCTCGGCTACCCCTTTATGCTCATGCTGTGGCCCAGAGTCCCCCCGGGGTTTCGCAGGGGCGCACCCCGCGAAGCCGACCGACGCGACCGGTAGCCAACTGCACGCGCGCCCCGGAGGTTGGCCCCTCTGGGGCGCGGTCGTACGACTTCTGCTCAGCCGTTCAGGAGCAAGGCCCTGATGTCCGGATCGAGCCTCGGATCGTCCAGGTGCTCCCGCTTCAGGTGCCTATCACCCTCCGTCCCCCAGTCGAGCCAGATGAGTGTCCAGCCTCGTCTCCAAGCAAAACCAGCGATGCTCAGAATGCTGGTGCAGCCGGAACAGCCGGGCACCGCGTCGAAGGCCGGCGGTGGACCCGCGACGTCGGTACATGACTTCGATCCCCTATTCATGAGATCAGCATGCCGAACGAGCACAACTCCCGCAGGACATCGTCATTTCCCGATTTCGCAACTACGGTTTGTGCACCTGCAAGCCGGCCGCAAGGCCGGCGACCCGCGACGAGTATTTATCGAACTGAACTCGCACCGGCGTAAGTTGCTTGCCTCGCGTACGTCCTGGAGCCTCTGGTCAACGGCAGGGACCTCGACGGCGAAGTTGAGTATTTTCCGCAACTGCGTCCCGATTTTATGGCGTTGGCCCGCATGCGTGGACCTGGCGCTACGGTTGGTCTGTTGTTCCTCGTTGCCTAACCGAGGTACGGCGGGCTCGGGCCGCCCGGAGACTTTGCCGAGTCGCTCGTCCGGGCGGTCCACTGCTGCTAGCTTCACCATGCGGGGCCGTGTCCGCTGCTCTGGCGACCGTCTGGTGGGCGTCCACGAGGGGTGACCCTCACGGCAGACCATCGCGTGTCGTTGAGACTCCGGCGGCCCCGCACCCAGCCCCAGGCCCACGGTCGTCGGCTCAGCGCCCCAGCGGCCAACGCTGGCCGGCGTACAGGCGCAGCTTCGATTTCACGCTGGAAATACGTGCACGCACCAGATGCGGCGTGCACCCGAGTTTTCTAGCGGCCTCCTCAACGCTCAGACGCTCCTCGCCGTCAATGACGAACCAACTCAACACTGCGGCCTCGATCGGCGTGAGCAGCAGTCCATCGTCCGGGGCGGCTTTTTCGGTACCCATGCCGACCATTTTGCTAGAGTCGCGAGCCCCGAGCCCACGGCCACTGCCGCCGGCCGTGACACTGCCTGTTGGTCTAGGGTCGATATTTGCAAGACGGACCAGGGGGCCCGGCTGTCCGTTTCGCCCGTTTAATGGTGGGGGGTCCATTTTGCAGGGATACGTCACCTATTTGTCCGTTTCCACGGGTTCGGGCGACTTCGTAGGGCTTAGGAGCGATTGTGGCACGTGCCCCGATACAGGGCAAAGGCCCCCCATGTCGGCTAGGCCACGCTTGCCCGCACATGCCCGTTCTTACGCACGGTAGTTCCAGCTACCATGCGTAATACTGAACCCAGCGTGAGTGATCGCGTACGGCCGGTGACGCAAGCGGAAGTGCAGTTCCGCTTTGCTCAGCAAATACGGACGTAAGGCAATTCACGCTTATAGCGGGGCGTAGGCATGTAGAGCATGACAAGAGTGAGGTACTGCCTAAACAAGGCATTCCTGTGTATAAGTTGCACCCCTGGCATACGCCCCAGAGAGGGGCAAGGGGTAGTTACCCCCTCATGGCCCCGCACACTCCACCTAAGCCGCGTAAGCGCATGAGCTGCGCATGAGCCCTACCTCGGGGCAAGCACGGTATACCTCGCCTCTCTCCCATACGTAGAGATAGAGGGCAGACGCCCCAGGCCCCCCGAATTTTTGCTCCCTGGCATTTTCTGGGGCGTGTCCGTCATGCCCTCTTTGTGGGGGCGGGCCGCTGTGCGCCGTTCTGCCGTGCCGTCCGCCCCGGGGGGACCGTCGGGCGCGCGCGCCGAGACAGGCTCTTACGCGGGCAGGCAGCGCGACGCACGGGCCCGGTACGGCCGGGCGGTACGGCCGGAGCTATGCCGCGCGGACCCGTGGCCGGACGCGTGAGCGGCCCGGGGGGACTGGCCGGAGCGACGGACCCCCGGGGGAGGGGAGGGCCGCAGGAAGGCGTACAGGGACGCGGACACGTAGCGTCATTCTTTCCCGAATTTCGGCGGTTTTCGCCACTCTCCGTGATTTAGGCAGTCGCGGACGCCGCTTGCGCGCACACCTGACGACGCGTCAGGAAATAGGCAAAAGTGCAGGTCAGGGGCCCTTTTTGGGGATGTCGTGATAATCATGCGCGCTTGTGATTTTTGGGCCTCGTTTGTCCCTTTATCTCCCTTCATGCCGTACCTAGTAAGGAACTAGGCGGTATCACATGCCTTGTCATTCTTTTAGCGGGCGAATCGGGCTGCCCGGGTGTCTCAGCATTTGAGATTCTCCCTAGGTTTTCAAGATTCTTTAGGTCAATTCACCCCGACTGACCTGCATAAATACTGTGCGTGCTCACTTGACTACAGGAAAGGGGTACACAGGCCCTCCCTGTACCCGTAACGTCTTCCTTGTCACCACGACAGCCCGCCACTCCGGCGGACGCGGGGGGCGCGAAAGGAAGGTGATTAGCGCGGAGGGAAATTCCCTCCCTTTGCTCTTGGGCACCCGTGCGCTTAGCGGGTGTGACGCCGGTCCTAACCCGGTTCCTGGCACTCGTGGGGGTATTTCCTCCCCGCGCGTGACCGTGGCTAAGTCCCTCGTTTCTTAGGGGACATCATTTAAGCCTTTACGGTCTCGGTTGCCATTCTCCCGTCCCATCGTGGCGCGGCCTGCGCAAGGCCAAAAGCAGAGCACACATTTCTGCGGGCGTGTCACTTCTGGACGGCCGTTTCGTCAGTCGCGTACCAACGCTGTGAAGCGTGGATGCCCGACCACGGATCGGTAAAGCCCTGTGATGGGGCCGGAGCGTGAGCGGCGTTTTCTGGACACGAAAGGTAGTTGTGTAGGGACGTAGTGTCTCACCGGTGATTCCATCGCGCGGTTTACCGTGCTCATGAACTTTCGGAATCACGAGACATTACAACGGAATCTTGAGCTGTGCGCGGATACGTGCAACAGCAGGGGGACCGGTAACACGGGACGACAGAACCGAACCGCTAGGGATGTCCTAGTAGGCGGCTGGTTACGGCAGAACTCGGCAGGGGCAAAGCTAGGGCCCCCCGGATGACGTCAATGCCCGTTGAACCATGCTGCGGATACTCGCCGCATGGGTGAATGGCGGCTCGAAAGGGCCAATAGTGCCGGACACCCCCCGAATTGAACCGCTACCGCGTAGGCACCCCCCTTGGCAGGGGGAGAGTGTCACACGTGCTCGGATTCCCTCCCCCAAATGACCGGCCGTGGATGCGGGGTCATGGGTGGATGCCATGAGCGACACAAACCCAAAGAGGAAATGGGACGCGTAAATATAGCTCTGACGCCCGGAACATTGGGTGATCTGACTAGGTGCGAGACCTAGGACGCGTACACATCTGACAACGGCTGAACCTCACAGGAAAGGAAAAGACGACATGGCCGGTAGTTACTACGGAGCGCCGACGGTTTCTTTCGGCCCCCCGCTTCCCCGCACCACGGAAAACCCGGACACCCGTAGCCACAAAGCCAAGACTCATCGCGTCGACTACCGGGGGAAGATCAATCTTCGCGGTGACCGGACGGGCGCAAAGGTCAACGCGCCCCACAAGCGCCACACGGGTAAGAACCTCCGCACCCCTAAGCGTCACATCGTCTCGGATGCCCCCACGGACTTGGGGAACTCCCCCACCTACGCGCCCGGATCGTACGCGCGTGGCATGGGGCACACGGACAACAGCGGATATCAGCACCTTATGCGCGTTGACGCAACGTCGCCCGTATTCAACATGAGCGTTAAGGCGGACGCCCGCGCCGCCCGGGACTACGCGTTGGAAAAGCAGCGCACCGCTACCGGAATTGCCCGCGAAACCTACGCCGCTCTGGTCAAGGACATTCGGCGAACTGTGCGCAACCTGGAAAAGGAGAGCAACAAGTCATGAGCCGTTCCACCACTCGCGCCCGCAAGCGGGCGCAGCGTAAGCAGAACGCCACCGCGCGCCGGTCCTCTCTCGCCTTCCTGGACCACATGCGCGCCGCTGAGTTCAAGGCCACGGGTAAGCACTCGTCCTTGGGGATGCTCGCGG
Organism: Streptomyces sp. MMBL 11-1; assembly: GCF_028622875.1. Lineage (NCBI taxonomy): Bacteria > Bacillati > Actinomycetota > Actinomycetes > Kitasatosporales > Streptomycetaceae > Streptomyces > Streptomyces sp. MMBL 11-1. The sequence continues at coordinate 5,145,811 of NZ_CP117709.1, forward strand.
CGGACAACATGGCCAAGAGGCGCGAGACCGTAGCGGACGCGTTCGCTGCCAAGCCGTCCCCGTCGGTCCTCCCGAACACCCCCACCACGGTCACGGCCAAGCCGTCCGACATGCCGTCGCGGTCCATCTGGCAGGCCGCCACGGGCACCCCCGCGCCCGTGCCGGAGGAGACGCCGGAACCGGCCAAGGTTCTGCCCGCCCCGGAGCTGAGCACGCGCACGCACACGCCGATCAAGGCTGCCGAACTGGACAAGGAGATGCGGGCGGCAGCGATGCGCATCGTGCACCACCAGGACGGCGTCCACGGGTGGCGGTTGGTCGGCGTGATCAACGTCGAGGGCGGACGTCGCACGGTCTACGCGCGAAAGCACGGTGCGTCGGTCCGCTACTCGACCGCCGCGTAGACGCACGATAGCTGCAACCGAGGGCCGCAATTCGGGCGAGAAATCGTCCGGGAGGCGGCCCTTTTCCATGCCCGAAAGTGAGGCACACATGAGCGATCTTCGGCTCCAGCACTTCGATACCCGACGTGTTTGGTGCACCTATGCCGGTCAGCTCTGGGGCACGACGGACAGCGAAAAGGCTCGCGCTATCCGAGACGCCCGCCGGTTCTACAACGCCTACCCGCATGTGTGGATTGGCGGGGTCCGTCTGATCGACATGGCCGGTCGCATCGTCTGGTCCATCGCTGCCGCGCCGACGTTCCGTCTGGAAATCGCCAAGGGCGACGGCTGGGAGGAGCTGCCTTGGTCCGAGCACCGGGCCCTCTCCCGCGACGAGGCCGAGCGTGGACGCGACCACAACGCGGCGATCTACAGGGCACCGGTCCGCATCGTGCTGGAGGAATACCCGCGCGAATCGGCCCCGGTCGATCCGATCCAGCCCCCCACCTTTTCCGCCCCCGACACCCAGCCGGAGACCCCCCGCACCGGCCGCCCCGTAGCCCCCGTGATCTTCCAATACGGATAGAGGACAACAGCATGACGCTCTCGATCGACCCCGCGCAGTTCCCGACGATGACCGTATTCACGCTGGAGGTCTTCGACACCTTCACGGCCGAAACGGTCGGCTTCTACCCGATCACCGCCCCGGACATCGAGTACGTGGAGGGTCTCGCCGCCGACTTGCTCGTGGCCATGAACTACGGCCGTGCCACGGCCCTGGACTGGCGACAGATCACCGAGCACCCCTACAACCCCGCCGCGCCCGACGTGTTCAAGGCGCGCCCCTTCGTCGACAAGATCGGAGCAAAGGCATGAACTCGCGGCGCGATGGCCTCTACCGCAAGGAAGCCCGGCAGGCGGCACATGTACGCGGCCCGGCAACCGCCCCCGCCGGACGGTTCGAGCCGGTCGAGGTGACCAAGCCCTACGTGTACGGCGGTAGCCGTCCGGGCACCCGCCCGCCCATTCCGGCGGGGGAAATCGCCGACCGACCCGACCCCGCCATGGCCGAGCGGACGCGGCGCGCGATGCGACGGGCCATCATCCAGCGGTCGTACCGGCCGCTCACCACGGCCGAGCTGGTGCCTGGTCTGTGGGTCGAGCAGATCATCGAGACCAAGAGCGGGAACTATTCCAACCCCGGTCTGCTCGCGGTCGATCGACGTCTGGAGGCGCACGCCCGGGAGGGTGTGGTCGAAGACCACCGCATCGTGCTCTGGACCCCGCTGCGCCGCGACACGGCCCGGTCCCATTTCGTGCTCGGCCCCGGGTACCCCCGTGACGACCGCTTCCCCACTCACGAAGTCTGGCCGATCGACCCCGAGCACTTCACGCCGGACATCCGCCGCCTCCTGGAGGCGTTCGCTGACCGGGCGGTCTACAACCCGGCCCGGGGCGAGTTCGAGGTCACCGCGTAAATGGCTTCAGCCGGCCTCGACACGTAGGAGGTGCCGAGGCCGGCCGTGGCTGTGCGCTGTGCACGCCCTGCATTCCGATCAACCGCTGAACCGGCAGGGATGCAGCAGAAATTCTGCCTATCAAAATCGAGGTCACCTATGGCTCGTCGAACTCTGCCCAGTGGGCTGGAAGTTGAAGTCCTTGGCCGTTGCACGGGCAAGAGCCTGTGCAACGAGACGGTCACGCATTCTGTGACACGTTTGCCGCGCGTCGACCACCGGACGTTCCCGCTTCCGCCCAAGGGCGTCTGCCAGCGGCACTCCGAGAACAACTACGTGAGCGACGACGAGTACGCCCGCCACAAGGACACGACGGTAGGCGGCCTCGTGTCTCTGGTCTTCCGGCGGTCGGAATTCGAGATCCGGCCCCTGACCGCCGAGGAAGCGGCCGAGGTCGCCCACGAGGCGGCGGCGGCGGAGCGCTGGGAGGCCGAAGGTCGGATCGGGGCGTTCCGCCGCATCGTCGAGCTGCACCAGGCCGAAGAGATCGACGGCGTTCTGGTCGACGCGTTCTCTGCCCAACACGTGATCGCGGTCCACGACGCGCTGAAGCCGGAGCAGCAGCGGATTTACGCGACGTGGGATGTGTACCGGCAGGTCGACGCGGCGTTCAAGCTCACGAAGTAATGCCGCGCGGAACGAAACGTCATGTGGTCCACGCGAAATATGGGCCGGATGGCGAAATTCTCTGCTGGATGTATTCATGCGGGAAGTCTGCTGTGTGGTGGGAGGACGTGGAGCGCTGGACCATCAAGCGCTGGCTTTCCACTGCATATTGCGGAAGCCATCGAACCGGACCGGAATACCCGGCCGAGGAAGGGCTGACCGAAAGGCCCGTGCGGCAACCCGCACGGGCCATCTCTCATAGAAGGGAAGAGAACGTGGACTTGGACTTCGATGTGCTCGTGCACCACATGCAGCCGACGCACCCCGGTGCGGCCCTGTCCGAGCCGCTGACCGGCGAAGAGGCGAACATCCGCATTCGCGGCCTGGTCGTGAACTCCATGGCCGACGAACTGTGGACGTACGAGGTCCCCGACCGCAAGGGAGAACCGCTGCGGATCGTGGCGCGGACGCAGCACACACGGAACATGGGGCTCGACGGGCCGCGCGTGGTCCGTGAGGTCTACGTGCAGCGTGCGACCGGCGGGCCCGTGCACGACTTCGACTGGTTGGAGCGCGGCGAGTACCAGACGCCCAAGCCGACCCGACAGCCGGTCAGGGTCGGCGACACGGTCTCGGCCATGCCGAACGGGCACAGCCTCGCCATGGCGGAGGTGACGTCTGTCGAGTGGAAGGTGCACCCCATGCAGGCGCACTACCAACTGCCGCCGCTGTGGACGTGGGAGTGGCGCGTCGAGGTCAAGTTCCCCGACGGGCGAACGCGCGAGGGGCGCTGGCACCCCGACTGGATCTCCAAGGCGTAAGCGCCTGGTACGACAACTGACCCATGCGGCTGAAAGGGAGCCACGGCGCGTGTATGTGCCGGGTGGCTCCCTTTCCGCTGCCCAAAATCAAAGCCCGTCCATCGAATGGCGGAAGGAAGCATATGTTCACGGTCTGCATTCTGGAGCCCTGCTGCGAGAAAACCGAGCCGGGGTACACGCCCATGCCCAAGCCGTTCTACGTGCGCACGCCGGGATGGTCGGACACGTGCCAGCACAAGCGGTCGGAGCGGCGTAAGGCGACGTTCACCGTCTACGACGACCGCGCGATGGCCGAGAGGGAGTACCAGGGTAGGGCGGGCGGTGGCTGGTACACGACGGACGGATACCTGTTCGAGGGTGAGATGCCGCCCGAGGGAGAACGATTCCGCATCATGCCCATCCGTGGAAATCTCACCTCGGGATACTTCCACTGCGAACCGGCCGAAATTCCGTTTCCCACCATTGAAACGGCAAGAGAGTACGCCGAGGATTACCACGAGTACCCGAGCGGCGTTCGTGACAAGCAGATCCTGTACAACATCGTCGGCGACCAGGACACCGTTGTGCGCTGGTCGTCGTACAGGGTTCCGGTCGGTCGTGAGCTGACTCCCGGTGACTACGCCTGACCTCGTCGAGGTGCTCTGGTTCTTCATGCTCCAGGTCTACGAACCCCCGGCCGACGGCCGGCCGGCCTCGTGGACCGATACCGCGACCCGGTACGTGCAACTCATGCCACGCCGTGATGGGACCGAGCCCGATCCTGTTGCGGCCTACTGCGTGCGCCATATGAGAGCACGCATGAGAAACGGCCTTCCCCAACTCCGTGTGCGAGTGCACGAATACCGGGGCGGCGCATTTTATGAAGCGTTTGTTGTGCACATCGATGCCACGCGCACACCTATCGGCGTTTGATACCGAGGGAGCAATATGTCTGAGCGGCAGTACGCGTACGACGGCAAGAAGGAATGCGTCGTGACAGTCGTGGCGAGCAGCCGCGAAGAGGCCGACCGGCTGGTGCGTGAAATCCTCGGCAAGGAGGAGCACTGCGGAATCCAGTTCGAAAACGGAGTTCGCATCACCGGTGAAACCATCAACGAAATGCCGGTGTTCTTCGACTCTGACCCCGCGTAGAGCAGGACCCCCAGCGTAACAGCGAGTGTCTGAGCTAACGGCAGTCCAGGACGCAGCAGCAATGCCGCGCCCCGGGCCTCCGACTGTCAGCCATTCAGAAATTAGGGAGGGATAGCGGTGCCCCACTACAAGCGGCCCGAAAAGTATTACCCCACGGTCGGCGAAACCGTGGTCGTCAAGATCCACGCTTCCGAGTGCATGATGCACCTCGGCCTGGTCGACAAGCGTCTGCCCGTCCGCATCCTGGAGAACGGCTACGGCCAGCTCCGGAACCCGGTCGACGGCCGCGACGACGGGATGCCGAACCCGCTGTCCTGGATCAGCGGCTTCTACCGCGACTCCGAGGGCTACTACGGCACCGATGTCCTCGAAATCGGCGTCAGCCACTCGGTTACCCACACGGCCGGGCGCTTCTACGTCTACGTCAACGGCCGCCAGACCTACGGCGTCCAGTCGCTGCACTTCGAGGAGATGCGCGACGAAGCCCGCGCGATGCACGAGCGGGACATCCCGAGCGCCGAGGTCCGCTTCGTGGAGAACAGCCTGGTGCTGGGGAGCTGGTGGTCCCGCTCCGTACCGGTGCCCCTGGACACCGAGATCCGCGAGCGCGTCACCGGCACCGCCCGGGACACCTGGGTCGACTTGCCGACTCACTTCAACCTGTTCGCCGGCCGATACCGCACCGAAGAATCGAGGGCAATGTGAGCGCGGAAGAGAAGCGCCCCCCGGCCGTGTGGCCGTTCCACAGCACTGCTGACGCGTACGACGCGTGCCAGTGCAACGAGGACATCCGCGACGGTGACGTCCTCGTGATCGAAGACGAGAAGGTCGTCGGGATCGCATGGACGTGGCCGTTCGCGCTGACCGAGAACTTCAACGAGCTGCACGTGACGACCGCGAACCCGCGCACCTACCAGGGCGGCATTTTCGCTGCCGGTGTCGACCGGGCGGAGCAGATCGCACAGGAGCACGGCTGGAGGCTTATCCCGCTGATGGACCCGGTCACGGCCCGCGCGTTCTTCGCCGCGCACCCGCGCTGCGGTGAGCCGATCGGCTTCAAGGGTCTGTCGGTCAAGACGGCTGACAGCCGGAAGTGGGTCGGCTGGCTGCTCGCCGGGACCACGGGATACATCGAGCTGGACTCCTACGGCCACATCAAGTTCGTCAACGAGTGGTCACCCCTCACGGAACCGAAGGAGGTCTGAACATGGCTGTCGTCGGATACAGCTACAAGGCCGAGAACCTGTGCCCGAGCTGCACGGTGAAGGCGATGCGGGCGAACGGCATCAAGGTGCAGCGCGGTAAGGCTCACGAGGACGCGATCCGGGCCGCAGCCGCAACGCTGGGGATCGACTTCGAGGACGAACGCTCCTACGACCAGGACGAGTTCCCCAAGGTCGTCACGGAGCAGATGTGCGAGACCGAGCTGACCGAGGTGCCGGAAGGCGAGACCGGTGTGCGGCACGCCATCTCGGACGAGCGGTGCACCGGAGACAAGTGCGGCAAGTGGCTCGTGCTGGGGGAGAAGTCGCCGAGCGAGGCGGGTCTGGCGCGCACGATACGCGAGAAGTACGAGCTGCCCCGCGCCCTGGCCAAGCTGACGGCCGGCACGCTGCGGGAGTGGGGGTTGTCCCACCCGGAATTCATCGACGAGGACAACGTCAAGGAAGCCGCCGCGCAGCACCCGCACGCGTGGCTCAGCTATCGGTTCGTGCTCTACCCGACGTCCGCCAAGACCGTGGAGATCCGCACTCCGGAATCGGAGGACGAGGCATGCGTGCTCTGCGGGCAGCCCTGGGAGGCGCACACCTTCACCTGCGACACGTGCGGGATCGACGTCTCGGTCATCGTGCCCCACACCCATCAGCCCCGGGTCGAGGGCCAGGTCAAGATCCGCATGGTTAAGGGGGAGTGAGCCATGGCGGAGATTTCCACGGACGCTATCGCGCAGGCTGCCGCTGATCTCGTAATCAGTCGTCTCGGCGAGAAGTACGAGCTGGTGCACATCGACCAGGGGGAGCGCCTGTCCGAGGAGCAGCTTCACCGGCTGTTCGCGGAAGACGAGGACGCATCCGGGCTCGACCACGCGGAAGGCGTGCTCGACTTCGACTGGCTGGACGAGAACCGCTACCACGGCACGCAGCACGTTCTCGGTGAACTCCTGGATGACGATGCCCGGGAATTCCTGGAGAAACACGACGTGCTCGACCAGGTGCGCCACGCGATCGAGGAGCGCGACCAGTCCGACCCGATCGGCGACCTGATGAACGGGACCGGACCGCAACTGTTCCGCTACCGGCTCGACGGGGAAGCCGAGGCCGAGCCGTGGCGGTTCTCCGACGCGAAAGCCGAGGAAGTGGCCCGAGCGCTGGCCGCCGCAGCGGGCGTCGACTTCTGGGACAACGTCGGCGCATTGCAGGAGTTGGTTGCGCACTCCTCCTATGGAGGCGGGCTGCACATTCTGTGGCGCGGTGACGTGCGCCCGGTCTGGGATGCGGTGAACAAGATCCGGGGTGCGCTTCCCGACGCGAAGCCGACCATCACCGTGCAGTGGACCGATCCCGAGCTGCTGGTGCTCGACACCTGGAACGGGTCGGGTCACACCGTGAAGGTGCGCGGCACCGTGCGCCTCCCGTTCGACCCGGCCCGCCTTTCCCTCGACACCGAGCGAGCCCCGGGCGGCTACTCCTGGACCAACGTCGTCGGGGGCGGCTACCAGCCCGAGGGGGACGAGCCCCAGTTCACCGAGACACACACCGAGGAGGCACAGCATGGCTGACATCAAGGCCGACACGATCGGTCTGGGAACCGGCACGTACGCGCTGAACTGCGGCTGCCGGATCTACGTGCACTTCCCCGGCGGTCACATCCACCTGTCGCACGGGTGGTCCCAGTGCCCGGAGCTGGCCCGCCTGTGGCGCCTGTACTCGCGAGCGTGCTCGTGGAGTGCGACCGACCCCCACGCCTGGGACTCGCTGACCCGGTACCTGTTCTGCCTCCGGCACGTGGGTGCGTGGCGGGGCCGGATCGAACGGATCGAGGCGATGCGCTCCAAGTACCCCAGCCCGGCGGAGACCCGGGATTACCCGGCGACCGTGAACCTGGAAAAGAAGGAGATGAACGTTCGTGTCGCAGCGTAAGCCGCCCAGCGGACTCCGAGTCCTGATCGCCGACCAGGGCTGGCCCGAGGAGGGGCAGCCCGTCCAGCACCGGTTCCAGGAGAACCGGTACCGACTCGACGACTTCAACGACGAGGACGCAACAGAAATGCGCGCGGGTCGAAAGCTGCCGCTCGTCGCGATAGTCCAGGAGAAGAACGCGAGCGGCAACCGCTGGGTCGCGATCGACCACCTGTGGAACTTCGTCGGCGCCCCGGACATGCTCGGCGCTTTCGAGAACCCGAGAGAGATCCCGGACCCCGTCCTGCGCGCATTCGTGGCCGACCTGTGGACCGGCGTCTTCGATCTGAGCATCGGCCAGTTCGTCTACCGAAGGGCGTCCCGCCGGACGTGGCGAGTGCTCGACCTGGAGAACACGCCTTACGAGGGTGACAGCCACCTGCTGACGGGCTACGTGATCTGCGGCCCGGAGCACGGCACCGGTCAGGCGGTCCGCGTCCCCGTCGAACAACTGCGAAAGAGGTACCGATGAGCGACATCCCCGATGTCCGGCTGGTCCCGGTGACACGGGCGCAGCAGGAAGCGATCAACGAAGTCCTCGAAGCGCTCGCCCGTGAGAACCACCGGCTCGACGACGCGGCCGAGGGCGACAGCAACGACGCCGAGATCCAGGCCGGACACGACCTGGCGGCGGAAGCCGAGCGCCTCGTCAAGCTGCTCTACAGCTTGAATCTCGACGCCGCCCCGGCCCCCACCGAGGACGGGAACCGGATGTACACCGTCTTCGGTGTCCAGTCCGACTTCTCCGGAGAGCGGTTCGTCTCCGCCATCCTCGACGGCGAATTCCCCCTGCCGGACAACACCTTCGAAGGGGCCGACGATTTCACGTCCCGGGTCGCGCGGGTGAGTGCGCCGTCGAGCGAGGCCGCAGCCGCCGAGTTCCGCACCATGAATCAGGAGGACGACGCATGAGCGCAGTTGTGCAGGGCTGGACGATCGTCACGCAGACCCGGCAGCAGGTGGCACCCAACCACATGCAGGGGGTGTTCCTCGCCACCTGCGGGGAGCGCTGGATGGTGGGTCGGCAGTACGACGGGAAGAAGGGGACGACCGGCTTCTCCAAGGACGGGGAGTGGTGGCACGCCCGCTACTTCGACGGTGACACCGGCACCGACAACATGCTCGCGGCGCTGGACGCGTACCCCGACGCCGCGATGAAGGCCGCCGTCTGGGATCGCATGTTCCACCAGGACGCAACCGAAAGCGTGTGCCGCTTTCTCGCCGGCGGTGAGGAGGACGGTCGGCCGAAGCTCTCGGCCGGCTGGAAGCAGACCGAGGTGCTGTCCGGCGTCCCGGTGACCTCCTCCACGATCCCCATGCCGTTCCACGAGGCCAAGTACGAGCTGCTCTGGTTCATCATCTGGTCCACGCGCCTCAGCGCCAAGGTGCACCTCACCAAGGGCGTCACGATGAGCCGCCACGAGGCCGTCACCCTCGTCCGCCAGGCCACCGGTCCGATCCGGTTCGAGATGGGCTACAACACCTACTGGCTCGCCCAGGAAGAGGACTCCACCAATGCGCTGTAGCACCCTCAAGGGCACGGCGCCGGACTGCACCGGCACCGCCACCCACATGCTGCTCTACCCCGACCCCGAGACACAGGAAGCTCTCCGCGACCCCGTCTGCAAGCCGTGCGGTGAGGGCTTCACCCGCAGGCCCCGACTCAAGGGCCGCATCGTCCCGCTCCACGTCCACATGCCCGAGAGCGCCTTCATCGAGGTCGCCGAGGGACACCGGCTGGTCCAGGACGACGAGCACGAGGCCCGGTGCTTCGACTGCGGCAAGACCGGCAGCCCCAACTGGTTCCGGTTCCAGACGAACGGCTGCCCCGGTCGCCCGGAGTCCATCACCGTGCTGTGCCACACGCGCGAGATGCTCGGCGCGGAGCCCGACGTCCGCGCCCGGGAGACCGCCCGCCTGTGGTGGGACTACGCAGTCGACTACCTGCACACGTTCGTCGGGGACTGGCGGGTGGTCACCGACAACACCTACGCCGCCTACTTCACCTTCCGTGACCGCGAGTACGGCGTACGGCACGACCTGCCCGCCGGCCGGTTCCAGGCCGAGAAGCTGCCCAACCGGGGGAAGCCCGAGCCGCGCATCATCGACGCCGACCTCAACCCCTACAACCAGGCGGTCTTCTACTTCCACGGCCGCACCACCGACTCCGGGTCCATGTCCTTCGCCACCTGGACCCCCAGCTACGTGGACATCGCCGCCCGCGAACTCGTCATCCTCTACGCCCCCGAGGGCCAGATCACCGAAATCCTGCGCGTCCCCGGCCTGCGTGACTGGACGGAGACCACCGGCGCGATCTGTGACGCCTTCGGCCCCATCAGCGACATCAAACTCCAGACCCGCATCTACGAGTAGGGATCTCCCCCATGCCCACACCCACCTTCACCTTCCACCCCACCACCCCGCCCGACGAGAAGCCGACCAATTTCCAGGTCTACGCCGACAAGGTCCCCGACGTGGACGACGCCTACCTCGGCATCGTGTACCTCACCGCCGGGGGCGAGTGGGTCGCCGACTGGCACAAGCGCAACGGCGCCCCCTCGATCGCCATGCCCGGCTTCGGGTCCAAGCAGAGCGCGGCCGAAGCGCTGTGGTGGTACGCCCCGCCCTCCCAGTCGGTACGCAGCCGGCCGATCGGGCAGACCACGCCCGTCTCGGACGAGCGAACCATCGACCTGTCCGCGTGCGGCTGCTGCATCACCAACGGCTGTGACTGCGAGGGACTCAACCGCAACAGCCAGCGGTTCAAGACCGAGCAGACCTACCAGATCCACCCCTCCCTCATCCCGGCACCCGGCGTGCTGATCTCCCTGATGCCGATGGACAACGGCGACTTCCTCGTGGACCTCAACACCCGAGGGATGGGCACAGGGATCGGCTACCTCCAACGCCAGGAGAACGGCCGCTACGACGTGCTGATGGGGCAGAAGTCCCTCGGCACCGTCGAGGCGCCGGAGGTCGGCATGTGGGCTGTCCTCCAGGCGCACACCACCACCCGGTCCTACAGCCGCCTCGTCGAGTCCCTCGTCGACAGCAAGGAGACGAAGTGATGCCTACCCCCGCTGGGTACCAGCCCGAACCGCGCTACGAAGTCCGCACGCTGAAGAACGAGAACGGCTCCGCCCGACGACTCGGCGTCTACGACAACCACCGGGGCACCTACGTCCGCAGGCTCCCGCTCGCCACCCCCGAGCGCCTGGTGCACCGTGTGATCGAGGAACTGGAGCGGACCTTCCGCCCGGCCTCCGTCATCTACCGGGAGAAGCGGACGACCCGCGAACTCAACGAACCGTGGGAGTACGCCACCCTCCACGGCGACATCGTCGAGGTCACACCGAAATACCGCGTCGTGCTCGACAACGGCCGCAACCTGCACACCGTCCCGGCCAGCCGCCACGTCCGCACGATCTGGGGCAGCACCGTCGTGGACCACGCCCCCAACTCACGCTACGGGTTCCGGGGCGCCATCGTCACGGAGCGCCCCGACCATGTCGAGGGCTGGACGGAGCCCCGGCACCAGGAGCTGTACCACCTGGTCCACAACGGCTCCGTCGAGCCGTGGTTCGCCGACTTCGCGCTCCGGTTCGGGCTGGCCGGCAAACACTGGCAGTGGGACGAGATGGTCCAGGCCGGCCACACGGTGCGACCGCTCAACAGCAACGGCCAGGCCCAGCGGCTGCTCCGGCACTGGGACCGCGAGCACCCGGACATCGCCCACCGTCTGTACGCCTGACAGCTACCGGGGCATCGCGGCCCCGCCACCCACTCGACCAACTGACCGGCAAGGGGAAGAAATGAGCGAGACCGCAGCTATGCAAGCCGCTGAGTCGGAGGACCCGACCGAGGACCAGTTCATCAGCTACCGCGTCACGTGGAAGGAGCCGGGGGCGGACACCTCCCGCACCACCCGGTGCCTGATCGACGCCGCCCACCTGTCCCGGCCCGGAGACGTGGAGCAGCGCAACGAGCTGCTGCGCAAGATGATCGCGATCCGGCACCTGCCGCGCGGCCTGGCGGAGGCGGACAGGATCGTGCTCCTGGACGTCCTCCCGATCTGCAACTGCATGACCTACCCCAACGGGCCCTGCCAGTTCGCCGAGTACGGGGGCACCCGTTTCCGTCTCCTGCCGTCCACCCCCGCGAACTTCGAGGCCCTTCACGACCGGCACGACGACCAGATCATGGGTCGCGTGCACAACACGCTCAGTGTCGAATTCCTGACGATGGTGCGCGAGAAGTACAGCCACCAGTAAACGGACACAGCAGCAACCTGTAGCGGCTCGCCATTCGGTAGCCGCTTTTTTCATGCCCGAAATCAGAGAACCGGAGTCAGCCATGACCGCCACCGTCGTTGAGCCCACCGTCGAGACCTCGACCCCCGTCATCACCCTCCCCGAGCCCCAGAGCCTGTACCGGGCCGTGTCGAACGCGCTGCTGTTCACCATCGGCGCCAAGGAGCACATCCCGGCGCTGCGAGCGGTCCGCTTCGAGCGGGACCTGGACGGCACCCTGACGCTGGTGGCATGCGACCGGTACCGGCTGTTCACCGAGACCGTCGAGAACACCATGGAGGGATGGAAGGGCCAGCTCCAGTTCCTCCTCGCCTGCGACGACGCGAAGCGTCTCGCCGACGTCCTCAAGGGAGCAGGCCGAATCGGAGAAGTCACGCTGACCGTGGACGACACCCGGATGACGGTGCGGGCCGGCGCCGTCGACATCAGCCTGGGCTTCGAGCAGGAGGCCACGTTCCCGCAGTGGCGAAACCTGCTGCCGAAGGAAGACGATGCCAGTGACGTCGGCGGCATCGCGCTCAACCCGGCGCACCTCGGACACATCAGCAAGCTGAAGCTCGCCTCCGGCGGCCCCGCCCAGTTCAAGTTCTACGGCGCCAACAAGCCGTCCCAGATCAGCTTCAACGACGGCCCGGTCATCTGGCAGATGCCCGTCATCAGCAGGTAACTCCGCCGATTGGCCAGCCGGCCCCCGAATGGCCGGCAGTGCAATCCGAACTGTGCAGATTCACTGATGCCCAGCCCGCTGGAATCCGCAGCGGGCTGGTCTTCGGTGTACCCACACAATGAGGAGGTTTACCGTGCCTGAAATTCGGACCGATGTCTGGATCAGGAACGCCACGTCCGCAGAAGTCTTCCTGGACTACCTCGGCAAGCACCTGGTGGCGCTGCCTTTCGGCAGGGAGGAGGACAAGGTCGGAGGACAGTTCGTCGTCCTCGACCCCGCAGCCGAAACACTGTCGCTGCGGAACTACGCCACCGGCGCGATCACCGAACTGCCCTGGTTCACCACGCACTTCCGGTACAGCACCTACATCGAATCGCCGTTCACCGGTTTGGCGGTAGGGATGGTTCGCCGATTCGAGTGGCACCACGACCGCAACGGCAACCCCCTGGTCCTGCCGACCAGCCATCTCGGAACGGTCGACAAGGTCACCGACACGTACATCGACCTGTGGGTCCGAGACGCCTCCTACCAGGCAGGGGGTTGGTCGGGACGCATCAACGCCAGCGACGCGGCCCGCCACTCCGTCCGCGCCCCGCACCTCAAGAACCCCAGCGAATAACGAATCCCGTCACTCGAATGGGTGACCGGACCAATTCTGTCGGAACTCGTTGAGCCATAAACGCCAGCGGCCCCGACCAGAACCCGAAAGGAACCAGCCGTGACCATGCCCGCACCCGAGGCGCTCCCCACCCCGCTCCCGCTGCCCATCCGCACCGTCGTCGCCGACTGGGAGACCGTCTCCGACGACCAGGGCTCCACCATCTCCCCGGACATGCGCCCGGTCGTCATCACCGTCACCGCCGACAGCAGCGACGCAGCGATCGACGCCGCGTCCGACAAACTCCAGGCCCGCTACGGCCCCCACGTCGAGGCCCTGCACCGGCAGCTCCTTACCCGCGACGACTGGTTCGGCCTGAACGACACCGACCCCCTGCTGCGGGTCTGCGCCGTCTTTGTCGGCGCCCCGATTCTCGACGATGACGGCGACGAGCACGCGGTCTACCTCGCCTGACCACACCGGCCCGGCCCCAAGCCCCGGACGCAGCCGCAACAACCAACAGCCCAGCAAGAGGAGCCCCGCATGAGCGACCCCCGACCCGCCCCTACCACCGGCTGGTTTATCGACCTGTCCGAGGAGCAGCAGGCTGAGCTTCTCGGCGCCAGCCTCACCGTCTTCTGCAACATGAGGGCCACCACCGGCATCCTCACGGCCGTACAGGACGGGATCGCCTACCTCTACCTGCCCAGCGAGGCCGACCCCGTGCAGTACCCGGTCGGCGGCAGCCGCTACGAGCGCGTCCCCGGCACCCCGATCAGGCCGGCCCTCGCCTCCGCGCTGCGCTACGAGGAGTCCTGGCGCCAGCGCACCAAGACCCTGACCGACGAGAACGGCGAACTCCTCGACGGGGTCGACCAGTCCGACTACGACCAGGCGGAGGCCAGGTACGAGGCGGGCCTGCCCGGCGTATTCGACAGCCTGCTCTCCGAGTCCATCGACGCCACGTTCAGCCGCCACACCGACCCTGTGAGGGAGAAGTAACCCATGACCACCAACAGCGCTCCAGTCTTCAAGGCCCCCTTCGGTGGGGCCGGGTGCCAGGTATCCGACCCCAGAGAGCACAAGGGCTACCACTACGTGGTCGCGTGGTGCATCGGCTTGGGCGCCACCTCGCGGGACTACGTCATCGGCCAGTGCAACCAGGCAGCGAAGGAGGACGCCCCGGTCAACGCGATTTACAAGACCCGCGCCGCTCCCCACGAAGAGGACAAGGGCACGTGGGTGGTCTTCGACGAGATCGCCCGCCCGGAGAACAAGGAGCGCATCGAGCAGTACGTCCAGGCCATGGTCGACTACGAGAGGCGCCTTGCCGAGTGGCGCCAGGCGCAGAAGAACCACCCGCCGCTTCACTCCTACACGCTGACCTTCCCCGCCACGGTGACCGTCACCGTTCGGGCGGTCTCACTCAAGGCCGCCGCCGTTGCCCTGGCCCCGGTGGACGGACAACAGCATCACGAGGTCAAGCAGGTGGTCCCGGCCTTCGGCGGCACGATGCGGCTCCTGCTGGATCGGACAGCCGCCGACCTGGTCGCCACCGACGACCCCGAGCACAAGGCCCCGCCGGCTCCCGAGCGTAGGATGCCTCTCGGCACCTGAACAGCTCCTGGTACCGGCCCGGCCCTCCTTCGCGCCTCCTACGCGCCAAGGGGGGCCGGGCCTTTGCTATCCCCCGGGCTGGAGCAGACGATGTTCCCCCGCGCATTCGAGACGCAGTAGCGTCGCGGGCAGGGACACCGCAGCAACCAGGGAGCATCCTGCTGACGGCTTCGGCACCCCATCACTCGTACGGGTGGTGGGGTGCAGTGTTCGCCAGCCGAAAGTATCCCCGCCCATGGGGGCGACCTGATCATCGGCAGAAATAGAATCGGAGTGCGAATGAGTGCCCGCGTCGGTATGAACTACGTGGACGAACACGGCAACCAGCAGAAGCTCTGGGAGAGCGGCGCGCAAAAGCTCGCCCATGTCGCCGAGAACGCCCCCGTCGGTCGGCTGCAAGCCCCTGGGCAGTGGCGGGTCACGGCCGTGAGGGACTTCCAGGACAGCGGTCTTTGGGAGGTGACGTGGGTAGAGCCGGGCGATACCGAGCGGGTTGGCGGCTGGATCATCACCGGGCTCACCGCCAAAGGTCGCAACCTGCTCAGCGACTGGAACCGCCGCGTCACCGTGGGCGGCGATCGAGGACCCGCCAGGAAGAACCGTCCAGGAGAGGCCACTTGATGAGCAAGCTGCAAAACTGCTGCTGGACCCTGGTGCAGCACTCCGCGTACGCAGCCAAGCAGGACCCCGTCTTCAGGAACGCGGTCGAACCTGCCGACCTCACCACCCACCAGCAGCTCGGCGAGGTCGTCGATGCCGGAGGGCTTCTTTTCACAAGCCTCCCCGACGCTGAGGAGGCAGCCGACGACGCCAGCAAACCAAGCCTCGACCAAACCCTGTACCCCGACCGGGTGAGCAGCGTCCCGCCAATCGAGCTGACTTTCCACGAAGCGCTCACCATCGGCGGCCGACCCCTATTCATCGGAGGGAATTCGTAGTACCGGCTCTCGTCAGCCGAACGGGCTAGACGTGAGACCGCTCCTAAGCAGACAAACGCAGACAGGCATGGGGCGCACACCCGGCTCAACTGGGCTTTGCGCGGGCCTAGATGACGCCTGTCGTGCGCTTATGCGCCCGGCGTATGCGCCCCCAACTAGTAACGAAACTGTTCGGTCGCAAGACGCCAATCAGTCAAAATTTCGTATCCAAACCAACGTCCTGTACCCCCCTTTGGCTCCTTCACACGCTTGGCGGCGCTAGAGTGCGGCCTTACCCTTACCGCACCGCATGGAGGAACAGCCATGGCGCAAAAAGTTCAACTATTGCTCATCGATGATCTCGACGGAGGTGAAGCCGCCGAGACCGTGACGTTCGCTCTGGACGGCCGCGTCTACGAGATCGACCTCAACCACCTCAACGCGCAGAAGTTGCGGGAGACGATCGAGCCTTTCCGCCGCGCAGGGCGCCGCGCCGGCACAACCAACCTGCGAGCCAGGGGCCTGCACGTTTCCCGCACCAGCCAACTACCGCCCCAGCCTGACGACAGCGGTCAGATCCGGCACTGGGCCAAGCGATATGGCATCCCGGTCAACAAGCGAGGCCGTGTGGCCGGCGAGGTGCGCGAAGCCTACGAAGCCTGTCAGCGCAACGATAGTGAGCCTCTCAAAAAGTTGCTCGCAGTAAACAATCTCGACCCTGACACCGAGCCCGCTCCGGAGACAATCTCCACCGAGCCTGAGGCTCCCACGGTAATCACCTCGGAAGACCGTGCCCGCATCACAGCACGTCAGGCAGGCAAGCTCAGCAAGGCCCAACTCAACAGGCTCCGTGAGGCATATGCAGACGACAAGGGCCTAGGAATCTCCGACGGCCGCAGCAACGCCACGACTTACGAAGCTCTGGCCAACCGAGGACTCATGCGGAAGATCGAAGAGAACGTCTACGAGATCACCCTGGCTGGCCGACTCTGGTTCGAAGTCCACGACATCAGCCCGGCCGCCTAACCTCAAGCCCACAACTGCATACCCAAAGAAGCCCGTCAGCCTGCCGACGACTGACGGGCTTCGCCGTACCTCCAAGGCCCCGTAGCCCGGGGCCTTTTCCATGCACACCCAGGGAGACAGCCATGCTGCGCACCATCGTTACGACCACCGACGACCTCGCCAACGACGGCACCCTCGCCGATGAGACCATCCGCTTCGCCCTCGACGGCACCCAGTACGAGATCGACCTCACCTCCGCCAACGCCGACACCCTGCGCTCCGCCCTCGCGCCCTACATCCGGGCCGGCCGCACCATCCGAACCGGACACAGCAACAACTCCAAGTCCGGCGCTGTGCCCATGGAGACGCCCGCCGGCGGCGGCGCAACGAGCAGCCGACACCAGGGCGGCATCAACCCCGCCGAGGTGCGCGCATGGGCGCGCGAGCACGACGTTCCTGTCCCCAAGCGAGGCCGCCTGCCCAAGGACGTCAAGGACGCGTACAGCGTGCACACGAAATTCGGAGACCGCACCCAGCTCGACGCCCTCCTGCGCAGGCAGAGCACCGACACCGAAGCCCTTACACCCGATCCCACTCCTCAGCCCCCCACCCCCAGCACACAGACCGAGGCAACGGAAGGCATGCTCCTGAACTTCGCCCCGCCCGCCCCCGCCGAGAACACCGACAAGCCGACCAGCGAGAGCACCGCACCGCAGCAGGACGCAAAACAGCAGCCCGCCGAGCCCGACACCAACACCCCCGACGACCCCGAAGAGGCCGAAGCCCGCAAGCACTACCGCAACCTCAAGGAGGCCGGGCTGCTCAGTGCCCGCGCATCGGCCGACGGGTACTGGGAACGGCGAACGGCAGGCGGTCTGGAGCGTACCGACAAGGTTGAGAGCATGACCCTCGCCGAGCGCATCAGCATCCTCACGGAAAGGAACGTCACCCTCCTGGGGAAGCTCGCCGGCATCCTCAACCTCGACAAGGGCGGCAAGATCAGCTACCTCGCAGGATCAATCCAGCGAATGGAGAACCTGGAGGTCATCGTCGAGGACCGAACCTCTCCTCACGGCTGGGCGATCACTGATTTCGGCCGCTACGCCCACAGCGTCCACAGTCTGGGCGAATAGCGTGGGGCGAAACTATGGAACCCGGCGCGTATCGTCCTCGCCGGGTTCCGCAAGGCCCCGGACGGCGATTCACCCATTCGAGTGTCGGTGAAACAATTCGTCCCAGTGCGTTCCGGACACAGCGACTTTCCCGCTAGCTTTGGTCCATCGTGACTCGATCAGCACAGGGAGTAACTGTGGCAGTAGAGACTACCGACTTCGTGCCCCCCTCCGAAGACGACGTGTACGCGCACATTGACTCCATCCCCCCACGGCTCCGCAGGTGCGCCGCAGCCCAGCACAACTGGCAGCCCCACGACTGGACCGGCTACAAGGCCAGCGGCGCTCTGCTCAAGCCCAAGGAAGACCCCAGGCGAGCTGTCAGCTTCGAGGTCACCGAGGTCTGCGGCGGTGGGGCAGGCTGCGGTCTTAGGCGCCACCATTCCTTCAGCGTTGCAGGCGAACGCGTCTACGACCGGACCGCGTTCACCTACTCCCAGCGCAACGAGAACCTCACCAGCCCCTACGGCATTTCCACCACGGGCATCAGCGTCCGCCGCGAGGTCAGCAACGACAACATGTACCGCCGCATCATCGGGGCCGGCCGCGTCCACCTCGCGCCCGCTGGCGCCACCAAGAAGGCGCTCGGCAGGAAGGCCGCGTAATGGCCCGCCAACTCATCCAGACGGCAACCACCTCCTGCGACTGGCACGCTGCGCTCCCCGACCCCCAGAAAATCGACGCGACCACCCAACGCACGCCCGCACTCGACAAAGAGATCGACCTCTGCGGCTTCTGCGCGCTGGTGTGGGACTTCGTCTTCCCGAGACTGGACGAGATCCACCAGATGCTCAAGCCGGACGTCGTCGAAATGCTGGTGCGCTCCGCCCGCAGTTCCAAGGACGCCGATGCCCGCGTCCCCGTACAGCTCGCCCTCCACGGGAACACAACACCAGCGGAGCCTGCACCATCGAAGGCAGGCGGAAAATCTCCAAAGGAGAAGAATGAAGCACGCGCGTCTGCACCCGCTCCTGCACGTGCAAGCAAGAACGGGCGTTGGCTCGCAAATGAAGATCAGGTCCGCTGCCCCCTCCCGCACCGTGCCGGCAGCCCGGCCACGTACTGGGTCAAGGTCCGCGACAGGGGCAGCCATGCGAAAAGTAGTCACGGGTTGCTCGGCCCTCAAATCGCCTACGAGTTCCCCCCAGCCCCGACCACGGGGAAGCAGCTCGACCTTCCCGTGAAGTGCTTCGTCCACAAGGTATGCGCCGAAGCCGGCGGCTTCGGCTTCAAGGACGAGGCGGGCCTTCGCTGCCACATCATCAAGGCCAAGGCGTGG
This sequence comes from Streptomyces sp. MMBL 11-1, assembly GCF_028622875.1. Lineage (NCBI taxonomy): Bacteria > Bacillati > Actinomycetota > Actinomycetes > Kitasatosporales > Streptomycetaceae > Streptomyces > Streptomyces sp. MMBL 11-1. The sequence goes on from NZ_CP117709.1 coordinate 5,165,013, forward strand.
GAACCGCACGAGGACGCCGCAGAAACCCCGCAGAGCGCAGCCGCGTAGAGCTGAAAATCAGCAGGGCCCCCGTCTTCTCCGTAGAGACGGGGGCCCTGCTGATTTCCGACCTCACAGACCCGGCCGTCGCTTAATAGTCGCCTGGAGGATGACAGTCTCCTCCTGCACCGGCCGACTCCGCTCCAGAAAATCGAGGAGCGCCGCCCGGCGCTCCGGGTCAGCGGTGAGCATCGCGTAGAGCTTCGGCTCGATAGCCACGGCCGCACCGCCGTACCACAGGGCAGAATTTAGCAGCCGCAGCCCTTCGATATCGTCGAGGAAACCGCCCTCCGGACGGCAACCCCAGGGGCACGCCAGGGCTTCCATCAGCCCCCAGATTCGGCAGACCATCGGCCGGTCCTCGTACACCCGGCACACCAGACGTGAGAGATCCAGCGCTGAACAAGCAGTCCCTGCTGCCTCGCCGTTCGTCAAGGGGATCGCACGACCGTCCACCCACCGGTGGCCCCGGGATTCGATACGGCGCCGCTCCAGGGGGCTGAGCTGCACGGGGCCGCACGCCGACGCACATTCCCCGATGCATTTCATGCGTGGGAGGGAACGGTATAGCTCATCAAGCTTCTTCGGATTGGGCTCTCGGGCCGGCCCGCCGGCCAAGGCCGTGACCGTGGCTACCGCCTCGTCAATTTCCATGTCCAGCAGGTTATGTGCGCGACCATCGGGACGTGGTGCACGTCACCCGTACGAGTGACGGACTATCAATGCGGGCGTCATGGCCGTAACTGCGACTTCGGCCCTCTTGATGACCGGTCCGACGGTATGATCGCGAGCTGTTGGAGCAGTACGTGAGGGGGCGGGGCATGAGGAAGAAGTCGCAGCAGACGTCGCAGGACCACCTGACGGAGTCTCTGCACCGGATCGTCGAAGAGGCGAACCTGGCGCTGGCTCAGACGGACGGTGAGTGCCTCGACGCCCGGCTCTCGCCGCGACAGCAGGACTACCTCCGGGACCTGCTGCTGGGGCGGGATGACGAGGTCGCTGAGGGCATCCGGGCGCTCCTGGAGCGCGGGAAGCCCCATCTTCGGGTGCTTCCTGACCAGCGCCGCTGCGAAGAACCCGCAGGTCAGAACGATGATCCTACAACCAATGCGTTCTGGTACGGTTCGTCAATGCGATGAAATCAGCTTTCATTCCTTTCGACGAACGTCTCGCCATGATCAACGACGTCGTCAAGCCCGGCTACGCGGAGCTGAAGTCCGAGTGGCTCTTCCGTCAGACCGCTGTGACCAGCGGCTCTGCCGTCTCCGGGGGCTGAGACATCCGACAGGGGAAAGGGCCGGGAAGGGAAATCCCGGCCCTTTTTCGCGTGTCGGGATGTTTGCGATAAGGGCAGCGGAATGGCTAGCTTGCAGAGCCGCTCACATCCCCTTCCCCAAGGATGAAATCTCCATGAAGAAGTCTGCTGCCAAGACTCTCGGTGTCGCCGCTCTCGGCGCCGCTTTCGCCGCTGCCGCCGCCGGCAGCGCCTCCGCCGCCCCCTCGCTGCCGCTGGACGCCGCCGCCGGGGCGCTCCCCGTCTCGACGATGGCGCTCGACACCGTCGCGAAGTCGGCCCAGAACGCGCCGGTCCAGGAGACCGTCGGCAAGGTCCTCGGCGGCGACGCCACCGACGCGGCCGCCCCGGTCACCGGCCTGCTCGGCGGACTGCCCACCAAGGGCCTCACCGCCAACGGGATTCCGCTCGGCGGCTGAGAGGCCGCCGGGCCACCGGCGCCACCCCGCACATGCCGGTGGGGCGCACACCCTGATCCAGGGTGTGCGCCCCACCGCGCGTTCTCGCTCCCCGTGACGCGGCGCGTCACCAGGCCGTCGCGGAGGAAGCGGACTTCTCCGAGGGAAGCAGCGCCCACAGCGCCAGGTAGAGCAGGAACTGCGGGCCGGGCAGCAGACACGAGACGACGAAGATGACGCGCATCGTGCTTGCGGAGATACCGAAGCGCCGGGCGAGGCCCGCGCACACTCCGCCGATCATGCGGCCTTCGCGGGGGCGGACAAGTGCGGCCATGGTGGGCTCCTTCGCGAACCGTTGCGGTGAGGAGCGGCCGTGTGCGCTCCCCGATGTATCCATGGTGCCGCCGCGAAGGGGGACAAAGCATCGCTCTACGGTGCGAGGCCGACCCCGGTAATCGTCGGGGTCGGCCCCCCAGGGGCCTCCCCCCTGAGACGGGTCTCCTGCCGGTAGTGGGGCAGGTCCCGTACCCCCGGCAGCCCCCGGCGGCGCAGCCGCGTCCGGCAGACCGGGACGACCAGCAGATGGGCCAGTACCACCCCGGTGGTGTTCAGCAGCAGCGAGTCGATGTCGACGATCTGACCGGGCACGCCGGTCTGGCCCAGCTCGATGGCCAGGGAGATGAGCGCCCCGGCGGCGACCGTACGCAGCAGGGAGACCCAGGGGGAGACGAAGATCCGGCCCCCGGCCATCGGCAGCAGCACCCCGAGCGGGGCCAGCAGCAACAACGCCCCGCCGATCCGGCGGGCCGCCTCGGCCGGTCCCAGCGCGAGGTCCGCCCTGATCCCGGCGAGCGGCTGGAAATTCGCCGCCGTGATCCAGGGAACGTCCAGCGGGCGCAGCGTCAGCCACCCGACGAACAGCAGATGCGCGACAAGGAGAGTGACCCCCGCCGCGCGGAAGTGGATGACGGTCTGGCCGTCCGAACTGTGACGCACGTCCACCAAGACGCCGCGACCGGCAGGATCGGTTCCGCGCTGCCGCGGACCGGAGCCCGGGCGGCTCTCCCGGCCGCCGCGCGACCCGATCACACGGGACCCGTCCCGGCCGGGGCGGACCGCGCCGGTCCAGCCGGGCAGCGTCAGTGCAGCCGGGCCGTGTCGGCCGGGGCAGGCGATCTCAGTGCGACCGGGCCGCGTCAGTCCAGCCGGGCCGCGTCCGGCGTGGCCAGGTCACCCGGCCGGGACTTCGTCTGCGAGGTGCAGAGATAGCCGCGCGGCGGGTAGTCCCCGGGCCCGCCCAGGACCACCGAACCGTCCCTGACGAGCGTCTCACTCTCCGCGTACGTGCACACCAGCTGCGCCAGCGCCTCCGCCGACAGGTCCTCCGGCTGGCTGCTGAGGCGCACGGTGCCCGCCGGGTCGCCGTCCCGGGCCGGAGTCACCCGCAGCCCGGCCGGAACCGCGGTGGTGAACCCGGCCCGCCGCTCGTTCGCGGGCGGCGCCTGCTGGACCTCCTCCAGCAGCGCCCGGGCGACCACCACCGGATCGGCGCCCGCCGCGTCCGCCGCCACCGGCCGGTCCGCGGTGACCAGCTGCGAGGTGCACACCAGGTACACCGTGGCGCTCACGCCGTCCGGCGACCGGGTGGCGACGTCCGACGAGGACAGCCGGCACGGCACCCGGGAGGGCGCGGCCCCCGCGTCCACCGGCACCGAGGTCGTACGGATCCCGCACCCGGAGGCCAGCGCCGCGGCCGCCAGTACGGCCGCCACCGAGGCCGCCGTACGCCGCCGGAGCGGACCTCGCCGGTACGTGACATCGCCGTGCTTCACGTCGCCCCGTTCTCGTCCGGGGCGTGGGCCCCCGGTCCGTCGTGGTGCGCGAGCTTCTCGGCGTCGCGCGGCAGCCGCAGTTCGAAGACGGCACCGCCGTCCGGGGAGTTCGCCGCCGTGATGTCACCGCCGTGGATGTGCGCGTTCTCCATGGCGATGGAGAGGCCGAGCCCGCTGCCCTCCGACCGAGGCCGGGAGGCGCTGGCCTTGTAGAAACGGTCGAAGACGTGCGGCAGCACGTCCTCGGGGATGCCCGGACCGTGGTCCCGTACCTCGATGACCAGCTCCTCGCCCTCGGTCCGCACCCGGACGCCCACCGGCGAGCCCCCGTGCTTGAGTGCGTTGCCGATCAGATTGGCCAGGATCACATCGAGCCGGCGCGGATCGAGCCGGACCATCATGCCGCGTTCCGCGTCCAGGTCCACCGCGTCCAGCCAGGCCCGCGCGTCGATGCACGCGGTCACCTGGTCGGCGACGTCGACCGTGTCCAGCACCAGACGGGCCGTGCCCGCGTCGAAGCGGGTCACCTCCATCAGGTTCTCCACCAGGTCGTTCAGCCGCCGGGTCTCGCTGACCACCAGATGCACGGCGGGCGCGATCATCGGGTCGAGGGTGTCCGCCTCGTCCTCCAGCACCTCGGCCACCGCGGTGATCGCGGTCAGCGGGGTGCGCAGCTCGTGCGACATGTCGGCGACGAACCGCCGACTCGCCTCCTCCCGCGCGCTCATGTCCGCGACCCTCTTCTCCAGCGATCCGGCCGTTCTGTTGAACGTACGGGAGAGATCGGCGAGTTCGTCCGTGCCGGAGACCACGAGCCGGGTGTCGAGCTTGCCCTCGCCGAGCTTGCGGGCCGCGTCGCCGAGCCGCTGCACCGGGCGCAGCACCGTCGTGGCGGCGGCCTGCGCGAGCAGTGCCGAGCCGACCAGCGCGAGGGCGGTGGCGATCCCCAGCGACCAGGCCAGCGAGTTGAGGTCCTGCCGCTCCTGGTCGAGGGACTTGAGCATGTAGCCGGTCGGGCCGCCGCCGATGATCCGCGTACCGGCGACCAGGTACGGCGTGCCGGATATGCTCGTCCGCTGCCAGAACAGGTGGTACTCGTGCTCGTTGCTCGACGTCAGTGGCTGCTTCCGGGACACCTGTTCCTGCAGCGAGTCCGGCACATCGGCCCGGGTGAAGGTGTCCAGGTCGGAGTAGCCCACGATCGGCTTGCCGCGCTCGCGTTCGGCCTCCAGCAGCACGTCGTAGCCCAGGCTGCTGGACGCCATCCTCTTGGCGGCCCGCTGGAGGTCGTCCTTGGTGGTACGGGTCGGCAGCTCCGCCGCGGTGTCCTGCATCTGCCGCCGGAAGTCGTCGAGCGCGGTGTCCTGGGTGCGGGTCAGCACGGCCTCGCGGTTGAGCCAGTACGCGATCCCCGAAGCGGACACCGCGGCCGTCAGCGCCACCAGCGCGAACACCACGACCAGGCGCAGCCGCAGACTGGTCCAGCGCAGACCTGCCCGCAGGGACCGCTTGGCGGTTTCGGTCACTGAGGCGAGTCCAGCCGGTATCCCACGCCCCGCACCGTGCGGATCAGGGTCGGGGAGGACGGCACGTCCTCCACCTTCGCGCGCAGCCGCTGCACACAGGCGTCCACCAGACGGGAGTCGCCCAGGTAGTCGTGCTCCCACACCAGGCGCAGCAACTGCTGCCGGGACAGGGCCTGGCCGGGCCGGCGGCTCAGCTCCAGCAGGAGCCGCAGCTCGGTCGGTGTGAGCTGCAGATCCTCGCCGTCCTTGGTGACGGTCATGGCGGAGCGGTCGATCACCACGTTGCCGAAGGTCGCCGAGTCGGTCGACTCGCGCTCCCCCCGGCGCAGCACCGCCCGGATCCGGGCGTCCAGCACCCGGCCCTGGACAGGTTTCACCACATAGTCGTCCGCGCCGGACTCCAGTCCCACCACGACGTCGATGTCGTCGCTGCGCGCGGTCAGCAGAATGATCGGCAGTTGGTCGGTGCGGCGGATACGCCGGCACACCTCGAAACCGTCGATCCCGGGCAGCATCACATCCAGCACGACCAGGTCGGGCCGCTGCTCGCGCAGCAGCTCCAGGCCGTCCTCTCCCGTCGCCGCGGTGGCCACACGGTGGCCCTGGCGTGACAGCGAGAGTTCGAGGGCCGTGCGGATGGCGTCGTCGTCCTCGATCAGCAACAGGAAAGGCACGGACGTCATTCTGGCCCATGGTGGCGCTTCAGTTCGACCTGTGGCCCCGTCGGATCTTCCGGGCACGGCTCCGACCACCCCTGTGACAGGCCTGTGACAGTCGGGGGACAGCGTCATGAAACTGCCCCGGCAAGCTCTTCGACATCAGGGAACGAACGGACTCCACCGATAGGGGGCGCGAGATGAACGCACTGCACAGCACCAGCTCAAGCGCAGTTGTCACGCGTCTCCACGATGTCGGGCGGAGCACGGAGAAGTCCGGTGCGATGGCCGTGCGGGGGTGTGTCCGGAGCACCGGGCGGCAGCACCAGGCGACCGCGGAGCAGGTGCGCATGCCGTACATCGCGGTGGTCGATGTCCCCAAGGGGGCGGCGGACGCGTACGGGGAGTCCACGGGGGATCGCACGGCCCGGACGGAGAACGCGGACGCCGAAGCGGTGTTCACGGCCTACGTCCAGGAGCGACGGGCCTCCCTGTACGCGACCGCCTACCACCTGACCGGTGACCGGTTCGAGGCCGAGGACCTGTTGCAGAGCGCGCTGTTCTCGACGTACCGGGCGTGGGACCGGATCAGCGACAAGGCGGCGGTCGGCGGCTATCTGCGCCGCACCATGACCAATCTGCACATCAGCGCCTGGCGCCGGCGCAAGCTCAACGAATACCCGACCGAGGAGCTGCCGGAGACGGTGGGCGACACGGACGCGATGCGCGGCACGGAGCTGCGGGCGGTGCTCTGGCAGGCACTCGCGCGGCTGCCCGAACTCCAGCGCACGATGCTGGTCCTGCGGTACTACGAGGGCCGCACCGACCCGGAGATCGCGTCGATCCTCGACATCAGTGTCGGCACGGTGAAGTCCAGCATCTGGCGCTCCCTGCGCCGGCTGCGCGAGGACGAGGTCCTCAGCTTCGGACGTGACGAGCAGGAGTCCTTCGGCGAGCTGGTGGCCTGAGGCTGGGCCCTTCGCTTCGGGGGAGGCGGGGGCCGCGGGGGGAGTACGGGGGAAATACGGGGGAGCAGTAGAAACGGGGACCGAGGGGGTTCGGGGGAACCACGGGGGAACGGCCCGTCGCTTCGGGGGAGGCGTGGGTCACGGGGGAAACACAGCGGGGTCGTACGGGCCGGGGGGTCCTGTACGGCCCCGCTTTCCGTGGGGTCAAGAGGGCCAAGGGCACCGACGCCGCGGAGAACGCCAAGGGTGAGGCGAAGCAGAGCTGCATCACAGGCCGTGAAGAAGCGTATTCGGCCCTGCGGACCAGGAAGTGAGCAAAGTGAGCACCGCAGCTGCGGGCCGAACGAGGCCGGCGTGGAAGGTCTGGGCGGTCGTGGCCGCCGTGGTCGTGGTGATCGCGGGGCTGTTGCACGCCTGGCGCAACACCAACGTGCTGACGGCGGACAGGCTCTGTGGGGACCTGGTCTCGGCGGAGAAGGCGGACGCGGTCCTTCCGGGGTCCGGGCGTCTGGACGCCGAAGGGGACGGTCTGGATGACGGCGACCTGACGGATACGACGTGCAGTGTCGAGAAGTCGTCCGTCGCCCTCGGCTCAGGCGAGGGCCGGCTGACTGTTCGGCTCTGGGGGGTACGAGGCTACGATCCGCTGACGTTCGAGAGTCAGCCCTACCCGACGGGCGCTTCGTTCTTCAGCGGCGAGGTGACCGGCGGGGTCGACGCTCACAAGGCGTGGGTCATGCTGCCCGAGAAGTGCTGGACGGACCGGCCGGTGGTCGCCGAGTTCAACATCACCGAAGCGGCTGCCGACCGCACCGCCTTCGCCGTCCTGGCCACCGACACCGTACGGACCATCGCGGCTCGGACCGGATGCGGTGACCTCCCAGGGAAGCCCGGAACGCTCGTGTCTCCTCGCTCCGACGCCGCCCGTCCGGTCTCCGCGGGACAGGTGTGCGGGCTGGACGGCCTGACCGTCCGAGGCCAGGTGCCGGCAGGGGCGAAGGTCCTCGACGAGGGGCAGAAGGCCCCCACCGACCTGTGGACCTGCAAGCTGACCCTGGACGACGGGACGCGCGGCCATGTCCGTGCGGACGGCTTCATGAAGTACACGGCCTCCCGGGACCCGCTGCTCATCGCCGCCATGCGGAAGTTTCCGGGCACGGTCAACGGCGCGGCGCGGGGCGGCCGGGAAGCGGAGACCGTCGACAAGGGTGCTGGATTCATCCTGCGCTGTGCGGAGGGCGACCCCCTCTACCTGGCGGTGGAGTCGGGACAGCAGTACCTGGAGGCGAGCAAGCTCCACGCGGACCTTCCGCGGCGGGACGCCTACGTCGAGCCCTTCGTGAAGGCAGCCGCCAAGACCTTCGGCTGCGCGGCCCCCACCGGCTGAGCGCGAGCGGGGGCGCCCGTCCCTACTCCGGGACCGGTGCCCCCACGCTCGCCCGACGGCACCGTCCGGCCGCCGCGGCGGCGAACCGCCCCAGCGCCTCCTCCTTGCCGCAGGGGTACGCCCCCAGAGCCGTCTGGCGGGCCACGATGCGGCGTTCGGCCCGCATCAGCCGCCAGCCCCGCCGCAGCAGGAACGGCACCGACTTGCGGCCCTCGCGCAGGTCCCGTACCAGCCGCCGCCGGAACGTGGTGGACGGGCGGCCGCGCAGACACAGCGCGTCCGCCAGCAGCCCCAGTTCCTGGCAGCGTTCGACGATGTCCGCCGCGAAGATCCCCTCCGCCACGAACAGCGGTGACCGCTCGATGTGGAAGGCCTCGTGGTGCGTACGGGAGCTGGTCGCGATGTCGTACACCGGCACCTCGGTGCGGCCGGCGCGGCACAGCTCGGCGATGGCGGCCACCGCCGCCTCCGCGTCCCAGGACCCGGCGGAGTCCCAGTCGATGTCCGTGGAGCCCGGCACCCGGGGCAGCGTCGGGTCGTTGTGCTCCTTGTAGAAATCGTCCAGACGCAGCACCGGCAGGCCGGTGCGGGCGGCCAGGACGGACTTGCCGGAGCCGGAAGGGCCCGCGAGCAGCACGACGCGGGTCGGGATCGGTTGGGAACTCACAGAACAGAAGTGTGAGGCATTGACCCGCGCAGGGGATCCCCCGGGCCTCCTGTTGGTATCCAGCGTCACACCTCAACTACTCTGCGCGCACAGACGATTACCCGAACAGCGATCAGGTGGAAAACATGGCACTTCACGCACGTAAGCCCGAACGTCGCGCCCTGCTGCGCGCCGGTCTGACCCTCACCGCGCTGGGGGCCGCGCTGGGAGCCGGTGCGGGCTCCGCGGGGGCCGTCCAGCTGCCCCCGGTGGCGGAGATCCCGGACCAGGGCACGTCGGCCCTCCAGGCGGTCGGCGAGACGGCCGGGCCGGCGGTCACCAGCGCCCTCGGGACCTCGCTGGCCAGCAGCATCGCCCCGGTCACCGAGCTCCAGCTGGACCCGCTGGCCAACACCGGGGTGGACCCCCTGGACAACGCGGTGGGCACCCAGATCGCCGACTTCAAGCCGCTGACCACGGCCATCCTCACGGACCCGATCACCAGCGGCGGCTCGCTGAGCGACCTGCCCGTGGTGGGGACGGCCACCGGGCTCGTCACCGGCTGACGCCGGCCGCCGACGAACGGCGGACGGGGCCGCCCCGGGGTGGGAGGGCGGCCCCGTCCGGGCCTCGGGTGTCCGTCAGTACGAGGAGCCGGCCGCTCCCAGGGCGCCCGTCGGGTGCCACACCGTCTTGGTCTCCAGGAACGCCGTCAGGCGGTGCGTGCCGGGGGAGGCCGTCCAGTCCGCGAAATCCGCCCCGCCGTCCGCCCCGCCGTCCGCGTCCGCCGGCCCCGGGCGCAGGACACGCTTCAGGTTGTCCGCGGCCGCGATCTCCAGCTCCTTCGCCAGGGCGGTGTCCGCCCCGGTGAGGTCGATCGCGTTGACGTCCTGGTGGGCGGCGAGCGGGGCCGCCAGCTCCGCCGTGACGCCGGACAGGATGTTGACCACGCCGCCGGGCACGTCCGAGGTGGCCAGCACCTCGCCCAGCGAGAGCGCGGGCAGCGGGGCGTCGGCCGAGGCGACGACGACCGCCGTGTTGCCGGTCGCGATGACCGGGGCGATCACCGAGACCAGCCCGAGGAACGACGACTTCCGCGGCGCGAGGACCGCGACGACGCCCGTCGGCTCGGGGGTGGAGAGGTTGAAGAAGGGGCCCGCGACCGGGTTCGCCCCGCCGGAGATCTGCCCGATCTTGTCGGTCCAGCCCGCGTACCAGACCCAGCGGTCGATCGCCGCGTCGACGACGGCCGCCGCCTTGGACTTCGACAGCCCCTCGGAGGCGGCCACCTCACGGACGAACTGGTCCTTGCGGCCCTCCAGCATCTCCGCGACGCGGTAGAGGACCTGGCCCCGGTTGTACGCGGTCGCGCCCGACCAGCCGCCGAACGCCTTGCGCGCGGCCACGACCGCGTCGCGCGCGTCCTTGCGGGAGGACTGCGGCGCGTTCGCCAGCCACTGGCCCTTGGAGTCGCTCACCTCGTACACCCGGCCGCTCTCGGAGCGGGGGAACTTGCCCCCGACGTACAGCTTGTAGGTCTTGAAGACGCCAAGTCGGTTGTTATCGGACATCGAGGTACGCCTCCAGGCCGTGGCGGCCGCCCTCGCGGCCGTAGCCCGACTCCTTGTAGCCGCCGAACGGCGACGTCGGGTCGAACTTGTTGAACGTGTTGGCCCAGACGACGCCCGCGCGGAGCTTGTTCGCCACCGCGAGGATGCGGGAGCCCTTCTCCGTCCAGATGCCCGCCGAGAGGCCGTACTGACTGTTGTTGGCCTTGGCGACCGCCTCGTCCGGGGTGCGGAACGTCAGGACGGAGAGCACCGGGCCGAAGATCTCGTCGCGGGCCACCGTGTGCGCCTGGGTGACGTTCGTGAAGAGCGTCGGGGCGAACCAGTAACCCGACGACGGCAGTTCACAGGGGGCGCTCCAGCGCTCCGCGCCCTCCGCCTCGCCGGTCTCCACCAGGGCGGTGATCCGGGCCAGCTGCTCGGCGGAGTTGATCGCGCCGATGTCGGTGTTCTTGTCCAGCGGGTCGCCCAGGCGCAGCGTGGACAGCCGGCGCTTCAGCGCGTCCAGCACCTCGTCCCGCACCGACTCCTGGACCAGCAGCCGGGAGCCCGCGCAGCAGACCTGGCCCTGGTTGAAGAAGATCCCGGTGACGATGCCCTCGACGGCCTGGTCGATCGGCGCGTCGTCGAACACGATGTTCGCGCCCTTGCCGCCCAGCTCCAGGGTGACCTTCTTGTCCGTGCCCGCGACGGAGCGCGCGATGGCCTTGCCGACGGCGGTCGAGCCGGTGAAGGCGACCTTGTTCACGTCCGGGTGCGTGACGAGGGCCTCGCCCGCGTCCCCGTAACCGGTCAGGATGTTGACGACGCCCTTCGGCAGACCCGCCTGGCGGCAGATGTCCGCGAAGAACAGAGCGCTGAGCGGGGTCGTCTCGGCGGGCTTCAGGACCACCGTGTTGCCCGTGGCGAGCGCCGGGGCGATTTTCCACGCGAGCATCAGCAGCGGGAAGTTCCACGGGATGACCTGGCCGGCCACGCCCAGCGGACGGGGGTTCGCCCCGTACCCCGCGTGGTCCAGCTTGTCGGCCCAGCCCGCGTAGTAGAAGAAGTGCGCCGCGACCAGCGGGAGGTCCGCGTCGCGGGTCTCCTTGATCGGCTTGCCGTTGTCGAGGGTTTCGAGAACGGCGAGCTCGCGGCTGCGCTCCTGGATGATCCGGGCGATCCGGAACAGGTACTTGGCGCGCTCGGAGCCGGGCAGCGCCGACCACTTCTCGAACGCCTTGCGGGCCGCCTTCACGGCCCGGTCCACGTCCGCCGCGCCGGCCCGCGCGACCTCGGAGAGGACTTCCTCGCTGCTCGGCGAGACGGTCTTGAAGACCTTGCCGTCGGCGGCCTCGGTGAACTCGCCGTCGATGAACAGCCCGTAGGAGGGCGCGATGTCGACGACGGCGCGGGACTCCGGCGCCGGTGCGTACTCGAATGCGGATGCCATGGCGATCAGTCCACCGTCACGTAATCGGGGCCGGAGTAACGGCCGGTGCTGAGCTTCTGGCGCTGCATCAGCAGGTCGTTGAGCAGGCTGGAGGCACCGAACCGGAACCAGTGCGGGTCCAGCCAGTCCTCGCCCGCGGTCTCGTTCACCAGCACCAGGAACTTCACCGCGTCCTTGGTGGTGCGGATGCCGCCGGCCGGCTTCACCCCGATCTGCACGCCGGTGGCCGCCCGGAAGTCCCGGACCGCCTCCAGCATGAGGAGGGTGTTGGCGGGGGTGGCGTTGGTGGCCACCTTGCCGGTCGAGGTCTTGATGAAGTCCGCGCCCGCCAGCATCCCGATCCAGGAGGCCCGGCGGATGTTGTCGTACGTGGACAGCTCACCGGTCTCGAAGATCACCTTGAGGCGGGCGGCCCCGCACTCCGCCTTCACGGCGAGGATCTCCTCGTACACCTTCAGGAACCGGCCGGAGAGGAACGCCCCCCGGTCGATCACCATGTCGATCTCGTCGGCCCCGGCCGCCACGGCGTCGCGGACGTCCGCGAGCTTGACGTCCAGCGCGGCGCGGCCCGCCGGGAAGGCGGTCGCCACGGACGCCACCTTCACGCCGGAGCCGGCCAGCGCGGCGGCGGCGGTGGCCGCCATGTCGGGATAGACGCAGACCGCGGCGGTGCGTGGGGTCGTGCGGTCCGTCGGGTCGGGGTGGACGGCCTTGGCGGCGAGCGCCCGGACCTTGCCCGGGGTGTCCGCGCCTTCCAGCGTCGTCAGGTCGATCATCGAGATGGCGAGATCGATGGCGTACGCCTTGGCCGTCGTCTTGATCGAACGGGTTCCGAGGGAGGCGGCGCGCGCTTCGAGGCCGACGGCGTCGACGCCGGGCAGCCCGGACAGGAAGCGGCGCAGCGCACTGTCGGACGCCGTCGCGTCGGAAAATGCGGGAGCAGTGGTGGGCATGGTCACCAGAGGAGCATATCTACGCGCGTAGCGACCTGTACAGGGGGCCGGGCCATCCGTGCGTCCCGCACCCGGCCCTCCACGCGTTCCGCTTCCGGGTGCCGTGCGCGCGGCCGACCCGCCCGACGGGCGCGGGGCCGACCCGCCTGACGGGCGCGGGCGGCCGCTCCGCCGCCCTCCGCGCCCGTCAGGCAGAATCGGCCCCATGACGAGCCCCACACCTTCCGCGGAGCCGCCCCCCGCGACACGGACCTACCGTTCCGTCGCCGCGCTGGTCTGCGGGTCGCTGCTGCTCCTGCTGATCGCCTGGATGGCCGGCGACGCCATGATCCGGGGCGAGGGACGGGTGCCCTGGCTGGCGGCGGCCGCGCTGCTCCTCGTGGTGCCGCTGGTCGTGGCGTTCACCCTGCGGCCCGCCGTCTTCGCGGACGACGAGCGCATCCGGGTCCGCAACCCGTTCCGGACGATCCGGCTGCCCTGGACCGAGGTCGCCGACGTACGGGCCTCGTACTCCTCCGAGCTGCTCGCCCGGGACGGCACGAAGTACCAACTGTGGGCCATCCCGGTCTCCCTGCGCGCCCGCAAGCGCGCGGCGCGCAGCGCGGCCCGCGCGGCGCACGACGACCCCTACGGCCGCACCTCCGTCAGCGCCGACGTCCGCGACTCCGCCGCGCGCACCGCGTCCGCCGACCAGACCGTCCGCGACCTGCGGGACATCGCCGAGCGGGCCGGCGACACGACCCCCGAGGGCGCGGACCGGGGCTCCGTGCGCTGGGCGTACGAAGTGATCGTCCCGGCCGTCGCGGGGGCCGTCCTGCTGGTGGTGCTGGGGGCGACCGGCTGAGGCCGACGCCACCGAACGCCGAAGGGCCGGCACACCCGGGAGGGGTGCCGGCCCTTCGGTGTGGGAGCGGTCCGTCAGATCCCCGCCGCCGCCGCGAGGCCCCGCTTGATCCCGGCGAGCAGCTCCGCGCCCCGGGCCCGCGCGGCGGGCAGCCCGGCCGCGTCCGCCACCGGGACGACGACCTCCAGGTAGCACTTCAGCTTCGGCTCGGTGCCGCTCGGGCGGACGATCACCCGCGCGCCCTCCAGGTGGTAGCGCAGACCGTCGGTGGGCGGCAGCCGGTCCGTGCCCAGCGCCAGGTCCTCGGCCGAGGTGACGGCGAGACCCGCCAGCGCGGTCGGCGGCTGCTCCCGGAGCCGGGCCATGGCGTCCGCGATGACCGACAGGTCCTCCACCCGCACCGAGAGCTGGTCGGTGGCGTGCAGGCCGTGCGCGATCGCCAGGTCGTCCAGCAGATCCAGCAGCGTGCGGCCCTGCTCCTTGAGTACGGAGGCGAGCTCGGCGACGAGCAGGGCGGCGGTGATGCCGTCCTTGTCGCGGACGCCCTCGGGGTCGACGCAGTAGCCGAGCGCCTCCTCGTACCCGTACCGCAGGCCGTCCACCCGGGCGATCCACTTGAAGCCCGTCAGGGTCTCCTCGTGGCCGAGGCCCGCCTTCTCGGCGATCCGGCCGAGCAGCGACGACGACACGATCGACTCGGCGAACACGCCGCTCACGCCCCGCTCCACCAGGTGCGCGGCGAGCAGCGCGCCCACCTCGTCGCCGCGCAGCATCCGCCAGCCGCCCTCCGTGGCGGTGTCGGGCACGGCGACGGCGCAGCGGTCCGCGTCCGGGTCGTTGGCGATGACCAGGTCCGGCGCGGCCCGGCGCGCGGTGGCGAAGGCGAGATCCATCGCGCCGGGCTCCTCCGGGTTGGGGAAGGCCACGGTGGGGAACGCGGGGTCGGGCTCGGCCTGCTCGGCGACGAGGACCGGCGCGGGGAACCCGGCCCGCTCGAACGCGGCGGTCAGCACGGAGGTGCCGACGCCGTGCATCGCCGTGTATACCGCGCGAGCCGTACGGGGGCTGCCGGGGGCCAGGACCGCGTCCGTACGGGCGAGGTAGGCGTCCAGGACCTCGTCGCCGAGGATCTCCCAGCCGTCCTCGGGGCGCACCACGCCCGCCAGCGGGCCGACCGCGTCGATGGCGGCGGCGATCTCGCCGTCGGCCGGGGGCACGATCTGCGAGCCGTCGCCGAGGTAGACCTTGTAGCCGTTGTCGCGCGGCGGGTTGTGGCTGGCGGTGACCTCGACCCCGGCGACCGCGCCCAGATGCCTTATGGCGTACGCCAGTACGGGGGTGGGGAGCGGGCGGGGCAGCACGGCGGCGCGCAGCCCGGCCCCGGTCATCACGGCCGCCGTGTCGCGTGCGAAGTCCGCCGACTTGTAGCGGGCGTCGTAGCCGATGACGACGAGCCCGCCCTCCTCGCCCCGCGCCTTGAGGTAGGCGGCGAGGCCCGCCGCCGCCCGGATCACCACGGACCGGTTCATCCGCATCGGCCCGGCCCCCAGCTCCCCGCGCAGCCCGGCGGTGCCGAACTGGAGCGTGCCCGCGAAGCGGTCGGTGAGCTCCCGGGTGTCACCCGCCTCGATGAGCGCGCCCAGTTCCGCGCGCGTCTCGGGGTCGGGGTCCTCGGCCAGCCAGGTCCTGGCCTGCGCGATGAGGTCGTGCTGCACGGGGGCCGCCTTTCGGGGGTCTGTAAGGGGGTACGGGGGTGGGGTACGGGTGGGGCGGGGGTGCGGGTGGGCGTGCGGGGCGGGCGCTGCGCGGGCTGTTCCCCTCCCCGCCCCTTCCCGAAACCGGGGCTCCGCCCCGGACCCCGGTCCTCAAACGCCGGACGGGCTGAAATACGCAGCCGGGGCGGGCTGAAAATACGCAACCCAGCGGGCGGGAAGCGCAACCGGGCGGGCTGAAAATGCGCAACCGGGCCGGCCGTGGCACGGCCTAGACGCGCTCCAGCACCCTCGCCAGCAGCGCGCCCATCCGGGTCGCCGAGTCGCGGCCGGCCTGGAGGACCTCCTCATGGTTGAGGGGTTCTCCGGACATGCCCGCCGCCAGGTTGGTGACGAGGGAGAGTCCGAGCACCTCGGCGCCCGCCTCCCGGGCCGCGATGGCCTCCAGGACCGTGGACATGCCCACCAGGTCGCCGCCCATGACCCGGACCATGTTGATCTCGGCCGGGGTCTCGTAGTGCGGGCCGGGGAGCTGGACGTAGACGCCCTCCTCGAGGGTGGCGTCGATCTCCTTGCACAGCGCGCGCAGCCGCGGGGAGTACAGGTCGGTCAGGTCGACGAAGTTGGCGCCGATGATCGGGGAGGCGGCCGTCAGGTTGATGTGGTCGCTGATCAGGACCGGCTGTCCCGGGCGCATGCCCTCGCGCAGACCGCCGCAGCCGTTCGTCAGGATGACGGTCCCGCAGCCCGCGGCCACCGCCGTACGGACCCCGTGCGCGACGGCGGCGACGCCCCGGCCCTCGTAGTAGTGCGTGCGGCCGAGGAAGACCAGCGCGCGCTTCTCGCCGATCCTGTACGAGCGGACCGTGCCGCCGTGGCCCTCGACGGCGGGCGCCGGGAAGCCGGGCAGCTCGGTCACGGGGAACTCGGCCTCCGGGACGCCGAGTGCTTCGCCCGCGGGCGCCCAGCCGGAGCCCATGACCAGGGCGACGTCATGGGTCTCGGCGCCGGTCAGCTCGCGCAGGCGGGCGGCGGCCCCGGCGGCGGCGGCCTGCGGGTCGCCCTGGATGTTGTCCGGAATAACTGATGCGTTCACGCGGACGAGCGTAACCGCTGAATCCCTACGCGCGTAGATGTCCGGGCGCAAAGACGCGTCGCGGGTCCTTGTGCTTTTGCACGAAGACGGCGTGACCGGGCCCTGGTCCGCCCTGGTCAGCAGGGACGCTTGCGCAGTTCCATCACGTAGTCGTGCGGTGCGCCGGAGGATTCCGCGGCGTCCGCGATCTCGCCCAGATAGCGGGCCGAGGGCAGCCCGCCCTCGTACCCGTTCAGCACGTACATCCAGGCCGGCTCCTCACCGTCCAGGGTGTGCACGCGCACGCGCATCCGCCGGTAGATGTCGAGCCCGACACCCTCCCAGCGGTCCATCGAGTCCTCGTCCATCGGCGCCAGGTCGTACAGCGCGACGAAGACCTGGGAGCGCGGAGCCTCCACCACGGTGGCCAGCGCCCCCTCCCAGCCCATCTGCTCCCCGCCGAAGGTCAGCCGCCAGCCGTTGAGCCAGCCGGTGCTGCGCATCGGTGAATGCGGGGCGCGGCGAGTCATGAGCCGCGCGTCGAGGTTGCCGGCGTACGCGGCGTAGAGCGACATGGGACCGAGGGTACGGGAGGTGGGCGCGGGAGCGGCGGTTCCTGTGACGAAGGCCCCGGTCGGGGGAGTGCGCGGCGGGTCCGCGGCCCCGTGCTTGACGGCTCGTTCCCCTGCGGCGGACGCCTTCTTTCCCGTATGGAGGGCCCCGGGGCGAAGCCCTTTGGCGCGTGCGGGACAATGGAGTACGTACTGCATTCCCCCGGGGCGATCCCCCGGACCCCCGGCCGGGGCGGCAGACGGCCGCGGGTTACACAACGCGAGGCGGACTTTTCGTGACCCGGATCGTGATCATCGGCGGCGGCCCCGGCGGCTACGAAGCAGCCCTGGTGGGCGCCCAGCTCGGCGCGGAGGTGACCGTCGTCGACTGCGACGGTCTGGGCGGGGCCTCGGTCCTCACCGACTGCGTGCCCTCGAAGACCCTGATCGCCACGGCCGAGGTGATGACCACCTTCGACTCCTCGTACGAGGAGCTGGGCATCATCGTCGCCGACGACACCCCGCACGTGGAGCAGGCCGCCCGGGTCGTCGGCGTGGACCTCGGCAAGGTCAACCGCAGGGTCAAGCGCCTCGCGCTCGCCCAGTCCCACGACATCACCGCCTCGGTCACCCGGGCCGGTGCCCGCGTGATGCGCGGCCGGGGCCGGCTCGACGGGCTCCAGGCCGCCGACGGGTCCCGCCAGGTCGTCGTCACCGCCGCCGACGGCACCGAGGAGCGGCTAACCGCCGACGCCGTGCTGATAGCGACCGGTGGCCGCCCCCGGGAGATCCCGGACGCGCAGCCGGACGGCGAGCGCATCCTGAACTGGACCCAGGTCTACGACCTCGACGAGCTTCCCGAGGAGCTCATCGTCGTCGGCTCCGGTGTCACCGGAGCCGAGTTCGCCGGGGCCTACCAGGCGCTCGGCTCGCGCGTCACCCTCGTCTCCTCCCGGGACCGGGTGCTGCCCGGCGAGGACCCGGACGCCGCGGCCGTCCTGGAGGACGTCTTCCGCCGCCGCGGGATGAACGTCATGGCCCGCTCCCGCGCCCAGTCCGCCAAGCGTGTCGGCGACCGGGTCGAGGTGACGCTGGCCGACGGCCGGGTCATCAGCGGCTCGCACTGCCTGATGGCGGTCGGCGCGATCCCGAACACCGCGGGCATGGGCCTGGAGGAGGCCGGCGTACGGCTCAAGGACTCCGGGCACGTCCTCACCGACCGGGTCTCGCGCACCAGCGCCCCCGGCGTCTACGCGGCCGGTGACGTCACCGGGATCTTCGCGCTGGCCTCGGTCGCCGCGATGCAGGGCCGCATCGCGATGTACCACTTCCTGGGCGACGCGGTCGCCCCGCTGAACCTCAAGGCCGTCTCCGCCAACGTCTTCACCGACCCGGAGATCGCCACCGTCGGCTACAGCCAGGCCGAGGTCGACGCGGGCAAGATCGAGGCCCGGGTGGTGAAGCTGCCGCTGCTGCGCAATCCGCGCGCCAAGATGCAGGGCATCCGCGACGGCTTCGTCAAGATCTTCTGCCGTCCCGGTACGGGGATCGTGGTCGGCGGCTGCGTGGTCGCCCCGCGCGCCAGCGAGCTGATCCACCCCATCTCGATCGCGGTCGACAACAACCTGACGGTGGAGCAGATCGCCAACGCGTTCACCGTGTACCCGTCCCTGTCCGGATCGATCGCCGAAGTGGCCCGGCAGCTGCACACCCGCAAGCTCACGGGCGAGGACTGAGAGCCCGGGAAGAGCGGCATTTCCGGCATCTCGCCGCCACCTGGCGGCAGTCCGGGCGGTGCGAGGACCGCCTGACGACCGCCTGACGATCACTGCTGAACAACAGAGGGGCCTCCTATACCACTTGGAGGCCCCTTTGAAGTACAACTTCTGTTATTCGGCGCAAACTGCTGAAAACTCACCGGCGGCCAGGTTACTGTCAGTTTCGTGTTCGCTGCAGAACGTCGTCAATTGATCCTCGAAATGGTGCGTGCCAACGGGGCGGTATCGCTCCGTGAGCTCGCCCGCGTCGTCCAGACCTCCGAAGTGACCGTACGGCGGGACGTGCGGGCACTGGAGGCAGAAGGACTCCTCGACCGCCGGCACGGCGGTGCGGTCTTGCCGGGCGGTTTCACGCGGGAGTCCGGCTTTCCGCAGAAATCCCATCTCTCCACCGCGGAGAAGACCGCTATCGCCGACCTCGCCGCAAGCCTCGTCGGCGAGGGCGAGGCCATCGTGGTCGGCGCCGGCACGACCACGCAGGAGCTGGCCCGCCGGCTCGCGCGGGTCCCCGGTCTGACCGTCGTCACCAACTCCCTGCTGGTGGCCCAGGCGTTGGCCCACGCCAACCGGGTGGAAGTCGTCATGACCGGCGGCACCCTGCGCGGGAGCAACTACGCGCTGGTGGGCAGCGGGGCCGAGCAGTCCCTCCAGGGGCTGCGGGTCTCCCGGGCCTTCCTCTCCGGGAGCGGCCTCACGGCGGAGCGCGGCCTGTCCACCTCCAACATGCTCTCGGCCAGCGTCGACCGGGCTCTCGTACAGGCCGCCGCGGAGGTGGTCGTCCTGGCGGACCACACCAAGCTCGGCTCGGACACCATGTTCCAGACGGTGCCCACCGAGCTGATCACCCGTCTGGTGACGGACGAGCCCCCGCTCCACGACGAGCGGGCCGCCGCCGAGCTCCAGTCCCTGGCGGACCAGGGTGTGGAGATCACGGTGGCCGGTCCGGGCGCGGACGCGTCCGGCGGGGACGGCGGCCCTCCGGGGCGTCAGCCCCGCCGGGAGATGCCGCTCCCCGGCCAGCGGCGCACGCAGAACGGCGGTCTCGGGCCGCAGCTCCGCAGTGCCTCCGCCTTGGCGGACGTGCCCGGCGAGCAGCGGGCCCGGGTGGCGGACCTGCGGCGGCGTTAGGCCCGCGTCGGGGGCGCTGCCCCCGAGCCCCCGCTCCTCAGACGCCGGAGGGGTTTGATCTGCCGCCGCAGGACCCGCTACTTCAGCCCGCGCAGCGTCAGCCGCAGCAGCCGCTCCGCCAACTCCGGGTCGTCGGGCGACTGCTCGGCTGCCAGCGCGATCGCGTTGGTGAGCTGGAGCAGATCGTCGATCGAGACGTCGGCCCGCACCGACCCGCTCTCCTGGGCCCGGCGCAGCAGCCCCGCGCCCGCCTCCCGGAGCGGCAGATGGCACTGCGCGAGGGCCGAGGTCTCGTTGCGCGAGGCGGACATCAGGCCGTGGGCCAGGCCGCGGTACTCACCCGCATGAGTGACGATCGCGCCCAGCCAGTCCACCAGCGCCCGGCACGGGGCTTCCGCCGCCGCCAGCTCCCGGGAGCGGTCCAGGAGCGAGCACAGGGCGTCCTGGAAGACCGCGTTCATCAGGGCGTCCCGGTTCGGGAAGTGCCGGTAGAGGGTGCCGATGCCCACACCCGCCCGCCGGGCGATGTCCTCCAGCGACGCGTCCGTACCGTGCTCGGCGAAGGACCTGCGGGCCTCACCCACCAGCCGGTCGTGGTTCCGGCGCGCGTCCGCGCGCATCGGCCGGGCCGGCGCCTGTGCCGTGCTCGTCTCCATCGGGATCGCCCCTGCCATGGCTTCCGCCCCTCCCTCGGTCCTCGGACCCTCGTGGGTTCCAGGATGCCACTGTGCCGAAGGGCCCGGCCCGCGTCGTCACGACGTGGACCGGGCCCTTCGGGGCGTGCCGGGCGGTCAGTCCTTGATCTCGCAGATCAGGGCGCCGGAGGTGACGGAGGCGCCGACCTCGGCGGCGAGGCCCTTGACGGTGCCGGAGCGGTGCGCGTTGAGCGGCTGCTCCATCTTCATGGCCTCCAGGACGACGACGAGGTCGCCCTCCTTGACCTCCTGGCCCTCCTCCACCGCGATCTTGACGATGGTGCCCTGCATGGGCGAGGCGAGGCTGTCGCCCGAGGCGGCGGAGCCGGCCTTCTTCGCGGCGCGGCGCTTGGGCTTCGCACCGGCGGCGAGGCCGGTGCGGGCCAGCGACATGCCCAGCGAGGACGGCAGCGACACCTCCAGGCGCTTGCCGCCGACCTCGACGACGACGGTCTCCCGTCCGGCCTCGTCCTCCGCGTCCGCGTCCGCGGGGGCGGCGAAGGGCTTGATGTCGTTGACGAACTCGGTCTCGATCCACCGCGTGTGGACGGTGAACGGGTCCGCCGTGAAGGCGGGGTCCGCGACGACGGCACGGTGGAAGGGGATGGCGGTGGCCATGCCCTCGACGGTGAACTCCGCCAGCGCGCGGGCGGCGCGCTGGAGCGCCTGCTCGCGGGTCGCGCCGGTCACGATGAGCTTGGCGAGCAGGGAGTCCCAGGCGGGGCCGATCACGCTGCCCGACTCGACGCCCGCGTCGAGGCGGACGCCGGGGCCGGTCGGCGGGGCGAAGGTGGTGACGGTGCCGGGGGCGGGCAGGAAGCCGCGGCCCGGGTCCTCGCCGTTGATACGGAACTCGAAGGAGTGACCGCGCACGGCGGGGTCGTCGTAGCCGAGCTCCTCGCCGTCGGCGATGCGGAACATCTCGCGTACGAGGTCGATGCCCGTGACCTCTTCGGTGACGGGGTGCTCGACCTGGAGGCGGGTGTTGACCTCCAGGAACGAGATGGTTCCGTCGACGCCGACGAGGAACTCGACCGTGCCGGCGCCGACGTAGCCGGCTTCCTTCAGGATCGCCTTCGACGCCGCGTACAGCTCCTCGTTCTGCGCCTGGCTCAGGAAGGGGGCCGGGGCCTCCTCCACGAGCTTCTGGTGGCGGCGCTGGAGCGAACAGTCACGGGTGGAGACGACGACCACGTTGCCGTGGGTGTCGGCCAGGCACTGGGTCTCCACGTGGCGCGGCTTGTCGAGGTAGCGCTCGACGAAGCACTCGCCCCGGCCGAACGCCGCCACGGCCTCGCGGACCGCGGAGTCGTACAGCTCCGGGATCTCCTCCAGCGTGCGGGCCACCTTCAGGCCGCGACCGCCGCCACCGAAGGCGGCCTTGATCGCGATCGGCAGTCCGTTCCGCTCGGCGAACGCGACGACCTCGTCGGACCCGGAGACCGGGTCCGGGGTGCCGGCCACCAGCGGGGCGCCCGCGCGCTGGGCGATGTGCCGGGCGGCAACCTTGTCGCCGAGGTCGCGGATGGCCTGCGGCGGCGGGCCGATCCAGGTCAGCCCGGCGTCCAGGACGGCCTGGGCGAACTCCGCGTTCTCCGACAGGAATCCGTAACCGGGGTGGACCGCGTCCGCCCCCGAATCCGCCGCGGCCCGCAGCACCTTGGCCATGTCCAGATAGCTGGCGGCCGGGGTGTCACCGCCCAGGGCGAACGCCTCGTCCGCCGCCCGGACATGCAGCGCGTCCCGGTCCGGCTCGGCGTAGACCGCGACGCTCGCGATCCCCGCGTCCCGGCACGCCCGAGCAACGCGGACAGCGATTTCGCCACGGTTGGCGATGAGCACCTTGCGCACGATGACTCCCTCCTCGAAACAAGCTGAGTTTAGGGACTACCGACACGGCCGTACGACCCGTCCCCAATGGTGAGCTTGCCCACACGGAGTGTGATCCGAGGCTTGCCCCAGTAGTGAAATCCCTTGTGGCACCACGGTACGCCGCGATCCTCCACCGCACAGTAACCAGCCGGTGTGGTGCAGGTCTCTGTCTTTAGGGTCAACGCCTCACGGTGTTTCTTTGTGGAGTCCCTACGAACGGCCGCGACATTCTTTGCCCGGCGCACGGGCCCGTCC
This sequence comes from Streptomyces sp. MMBL 11-1, assembly GCF_028622875.1. NCBI lineage: Bacteria > Bacillati > Actinomycetota > Actinomycetes > Kitasatosporales > Streptomycetaceae > Streptomyces > Streptomyces sp. MMBL 11-1. Next base: position 5,187,622 of record NZ_CP117709.1, read on the forward strand.
CGTCCCTGTCGCACCTCTTGTCCGACGGAATACCCGTGAGTAGGGTCCGCGCTACGCACGTACTGCAGGTAACAGGGGGTGGAACGGTCATGCGCAGATGGGTGGCGATCGCGACCGCGCTCGTGCTGTCCGGGGAGGCGGTGGGCATCGTGCTCATCAACGCCGTCCTGGCCACGGTCGCCGAGAACCAGAACATGTCGCTCGCCGGTCTGGACCCGGACGCCATGTCCACCGGCACCTGGGTGATGGGCGGCGTCTTCGGGCTGCTGCTGGTCCTGTGCGGGCTGGTCGCCCTGCTGGCCGGGGCCCGCGACCGTGCCCCGGGGCGCCTCGGACGCGTCACCCTGATCGGCTGCGCGGTCGTGCACGGCGTCCTCGGCGCGGTCACCGTCGGCCTGGTGGGCTGGGGCGCCTTCGCGTTCATGATGCTCGTGCTCGCCCTGCTGGTGTTCACGCTGCTGGCGTACGGGCCCGGGCCCCGGGCCGAGGACGGCGTGAGCGACGAGGCCGGCCCGGCGGCGGCCCGGACCGCCTAGAACCCGCACCGGGCCCACCGTGGCTCAGACCCACAGCTCCGTCACGGAGACGTCCAGTTCGCCCAGCAGCCGGCGCAGCAGCGGCAGCGAGAGCCCGATGACATTGCCGTGGTCGCCCTCGATGGAGTCGACGAACGGGGCCGAGCGGCCGTCCAGCGTGAACGCCCCCGCGACATGGAGCGGTTCGCCCGAGGCCACGTACGCGGCGACCTCGGCGTCGCTCGGCTCGCCGAACCGTACGACCGTGGACGCCGTCGCCGACGCCGTACGGCCGGAGGCTGTGTCGATCACGCTGTGCCCGGTCCGCAGGACACCCGACCGGCCACGCATCGACTTCCAGCGGGCGGTGGCCTCCTCGGCGTCGGCCGGCTTGCCCAGCGCCTCGCCGTCCAGCTCCAGTACCGAGTCGCAGCCGATGACCAGGGCGCCCGCCGCCTCGGGGCGCTCCGCGACCGCCGCCGCCTTGGCCCGGGCCAGGACGAGCGCCAGCTCGGCGGGGGTCGGCGCGCTCAGCGCGTCCTCGTCCACCCCGCTGACGATCACCTCGGGGGCGAACCCGGCCTGGCGCAGCAGACCGAGACGGGCGGGGGAGGCGGAGGCGAGCACGAGACGGCGCTGATCAGTCATGCGCGCCATCGTAGAAGGGCCCGTGGGGGCCGGGGAGCCGAGGGCCCGCCGCTCAGCGGATGCCGAGCACGAACATCGCCACCAGCATCGCCAGCGCCAGCAGGACGCCCGCTCTGCGCAGCATGGCCTGGGCGTCGCGCAGTTCCTTCGGCGGCTTGTTCTCGGGGTCGGACCACAGCATGCTCCCGATCCTGCTGCGCCGCCCGCCCCCACGCCTGAGTACAGGTACTCAAAGCCGCCCCCGATCGGGACGGGGGCGGCTCGCGGCCGGTCCGGCGGCTCAGGCCGGCCAGTACGTCCGGGCCCAGGCGCGGGGGCCCGGACGAGGGCGGCCGGTGCGGGCGATGCGTCCCGGGTCGGACCACTGCTCGGGCGGCAGCGGCGCGCCGGACGAGACGGCGGACGCCGCCGCGGCGCGCGCCCGGACCACCGCCAGCGCGGCGGCCAGCTCCTCCGGGGTGGGGTTGCCCCGTACGACCTTGATCATGGGCGGACCTTTCTGCGAACGGGCGGGCGTACGGCTGCTAGAGCGGGATGTTGCCGTGCTTCTTCGGAGGCAGGGTTTCCCGCTTCGTCCGCAGTTGACGCAGCCCCTTGACGATGTGGGCCCGGGTGTCGGACGGCATGATCACCGCGTCGACGTAGCCGCGCTCGGCCGCCACGTACGGATTGAGCAGCGCGTCCTCGTAGTCCGCCATCAGCTCGGCCCGCGTCGCGTCCGGGTCCTCGGCGGCGGCGATGGCGCGGCGGTGCAGGATGTTCACCGCGCCCTGCGCCCCCATGACGGCGATCTGCGCGGTCGGCCAGGCGAGGTTCAGGTCGGCGCCCAGGTGCTTGGAGCCCATCACGTCGTACGCCCCGCCGAACGCCTTGCGGGTGATGACGGTGATCAGCGGGACCGTCGCCTCCGCGTAGGCGTAGATCAGCTTCGCGCCGCGCCGGATGATGCCGCCGTACTCCTGGTCCACGCCCGGCAGGAAGCCCGGCACGTCCACGAAGGTGACGACGGGGACGTTGAACGCGTCGCAGGTGCGGACGAAGCGGGCCGCCTTCTCGCTGGCGTTGATGTCCAGACAGCCGGCGAACTGCATCGGCTGGTTGGCGACGATGCCGACCGGGTGGCCCTCGACCCGGCCGAAGCCCGTGATGATGTTCGGCGCGAACAGGGCCTGGGTCTCCAGGAACTCGCCGTCGTCCAGCACGTGCTCGATCGCGGTGTGCATGTCGTACGGCTGGTTCGCCGAGTCCGGGATGAGCGTGTCCAGCTCGCGGTCCTCGTCGGTGGTGGCGAGGTCCGCCTCCTCCGGGAAGGCCGGGGCCTCGGAGAGGTTGTTCGACGGGAGGTAGGACAGCAGCGACTTGACGTACTCGATGGCGTCCTTCTCGTCGCCCGCCATGTGGTGCGCCACCCCGGAGGTGGTGTTGTGCGTACGGGCGCCGCCCAGCTCCTCGAAGCCGACGTCCTCGCCGGTGACCGTCTTGATGACGTCGGGGCCGGTGATGAACATGTGCGAGGTCTGGTCGACCATCACCGTGAAGTCGGTGATCGCGGGGGAGTAGACCGCACCGCCCGCGCACGGGCCGACGATCAGCGAGATCTGCGGGATCACCCCGGAGGCGTGCACGTTGCGGCGGAAGATCTCGGCGAACAGGCCGAGCGCGGCGACGCCCTCCTGGATGCGCGCGCCGCCGCCGTCGTTGATGCCGATGACCGGACAGCCGGTCTTCAGCGCGAAGTCCATGACCTTGACGATCTTCTCGCCGTAGACCTCGCCGAGCGAACCGCCGAAGATCGTGAAGTCCTGCGAGTACACGCAGACCGGGCGGCCGTCGACCGTGCCGTAACCGGTGACGACTCCGTCCCCGTACGGGCGGTTCTTCTCGATGCCGAAGTTGGTGGAGCGGTGCCGGGCGAACTCGTCGAGCTCCACGAAGGAGCCCTCGTCCAGCAGCAGCCCGACCCGCTCACGGGCCGTCAGCTTGCCCTTGGCGTGCTGCTTCTCGACCGCGCGGGCCGAACCGGCGTGCGTCGCTTCGTCGATGCGGCGCGTCAGGTCCGCGAGCTTGCCCGCGGTGGTGTGGATGTCGCTTAGCGGCTCGGACATCGGGGGGCGGCTCCCTGCCTGGTCACGGGGACGACGTCTGGCACCGGTCACGGGGGGACGGCCAGCTGTCAGTCCGGCTCTGGCTACTGACTCGTAGGGTATCGGCGCGCCTCCGGAAAGGCAGTGCGTCCTTTGCCACACCTAGGCTGGGTTGCATGACACCACCGGATGCGCCACACAACCGCTGGTCGGATCTCGACCGGCCGCCCCTCAACGTGACCGCGCTGCGGCGCGGACTGCTGCGGCCGGACGCGCTGTGGACGTCGCTGGAGGTCGTGGGGTCCACCGGATCGACCAACACCGACCTCGCCGCGCAGGCCCGCGGCGGAGCGGCGGGCGAGGGCACGGTGCTGGTCGCCGAGGAGCAGACCGCGGGGCGTGGACGGCTGGAGCGGAGCTGGACCGCACCGCCCCGCTCCGGGCTGTTCCTCTCGGTGTACCTGGAGCCCGGTGACATCCCCGCGGAGCGGTGGGGGTGGGTGCCGCTGCTGGCCGGGGTCGCCGCCGCGACCGGGCTCGCGAAGGCGGCGGGTGTCGACATGTCGCTGAAGTGGCCCAACGATCTGCTGGTCTCGGTGGAGGGGGAGGAACGCAAGACGGGCGGCATCCTCGGCGAGTTCGCCGGGGACGGCATCGTCGTCGGCCTGGGCATCAACGTCTCGCTCCGCGCCGACGAGCTGCCCGCCCCCACCGCCGGGTCGCTGGCGCTCGCCGGAGCGGTCTCCACCGACCGGGAGACCCTGCTGCGCGCCGTCCTGCGATCGCTGGAGCACTGGTACGGCCAGTGGAAGGCGGCCGGCGGCGACGCGGCCGCGAGCGGGCTCCAGGCCGCCTACGCGGCGGGCTGCGCGACGCTGGACCGGACCGTGCGGGCGGAGCTGCCGGGGGGAACGGCCCTGGTCGGCGAGGCGGTCGCGATCGACGGGGACGGGCGTCTCGTCCTCTCCACCGAGGGCGGACTCCAGCGGCCGGTGTCGGCCGGGGACATCGTCCACCTGCGGGGCGCGGCGGGCGGCCTGACCTGAGAGGGGCCGCGCCCCCGACGGGCGTACGGGCGGATACCGCGTATGCCTGGGATGTCACGCGCGACGCACCGGGGGCGGGCCGCCAAGGACGTGAGCTGGGGCACACCTGCCGTATCGTTGAGGCGATCCAGCGACAGATCGGCAGGGCAGTGCGCAGGGAACGGGCAGGAGGCGGCTGGTGACCGTCGGCGACACGACGTCCGGTGCGGGTGAGGAGCCCGGGCCGGACTCCTCGGTCCACGCCACACCCCACCACGAGGTCGACCACACGGTGGAGCCGACCGACGACCCCCTCGCCATCCGCCTCGAAGCGCTGATCCTGGGGGCCGACCGGCGCTACACGCCCTTCCAGGCGGCCCGCACCGCCGGGGTCTCCATGGACCTGGCCTCCCGGTTCTGGCGGGCCATGGGCTTCGCCGACATCGGCCAGGCCAAGGCGCTCACCGAGGCCGACGTGCTCGCCCTGCGACGGCTCGCCGGCCTCGTCGAGGCAGGGCTGCTCAGCGAGCCGATGGCGATCCAGGTCGCCCGCTCCACGGGGCAGACCACCGCCCGGCTGGCGGAGTGGCAGATCGACTCGTTCCTGGAGGGGCTGACCGAGCCGCCCGAGCCCGGCATGACCCGCACCGAGGTCACGTATCCGCTGGTCGAGCTGTTGCTCCCGGAGCTCCAGGAGTTCCTCGTCTACGTGTGGCGGCGCCAGCTCGCCGCCGCCACCGGCCGGGTCGTGCAGGCCGCGGACGACGAGGAGATGGTCGACCGGCGGCTCGCCGTCGGCTTCGCGGACCTGGTCGGCTTCACCCGGCTGACCCGACGCCTGGAGGAGGAGGAGCTCGGCGAACTGGTCGAGTCCTTCGAGACAACCGCCGCCGACCTGGTCGCCGCGCACGGCGGCCGGCTCATCAAGACCCTCGGAGACGAGGTCCTGTTCGCCGCCGACGACGCGGGCACGGCCGCCGAGATAGCGCTCCGCCTGATCGAGGCGATGTCCCAGGACGAGACGATGCCCGCCTTGCGCGTCGGTATCGCCTTCGGCACGGTCACCACCCGGATGGGCGATGTCTTCGGCACCACGGTGAACCTCGCCAGCCGGCTCACCTCGATAGCGCCGAAGGACGCCGTCCTGGTCGACGGGGCGTTCGCCAAGGAACTGGTCCGGCACGGCGACGCCCCGGAGTCCGAGGCGCAGGCCGCCGAGGCCGTCGCGGCCGCCGCCGAACGGGCCCGGCTCGCCGAGAAGGAGGGCCGCGAGCCCGACGACGAGCCGCCGCTGCCCACGTACCGCTTCGGACTCCAGCCGATGTGGCAGCGTCCGGTGCGCGGCCTCGGAGTGGTGGAGCCGTGGCTGCTGGCCCGGCGGGGGAAGACCGGCTCCTGAGCGCGGTCCGCCCCTTCGGCGAGCCTCCGTCCTCGCGCCCCCGCCCCGGTCGTCACGCCCCCCGCGCCGTCCCGCCCTGTCGGGGCGGCGCCGTCCTGTCTAGGATCCGTGACGGTAACGCTCGTTAACAGGCCGTCCATGACAGGGGTGCAGCCATGACCGTCACGTCCGAGCAGCGGTACGGGGAGTTCGTCGTCGTACGGCGGCACGAGGGGCAGGACCACGTCGCCGAGCTGGTCCTCGACCGGCCCAAGGCCATGAACGCCGTCTCCACCGACATGGCCCGCTCCCTCGCCGCCGCCTGCGACGCGCTCGGCGCCGACCGGGACGTCCGGGCCACCGTCCTGACCTCCAGCCACGAACGGGCCTTCTGCGTGGGCGCCGACCTCAAGGAGCGCAACTCCTTCACCGACGCCGACCTCGTACGTCAGCGGCCCACCGCGCGCGCCGCCTACACCGGGGTCCTGGAGCTGCCGATGCCGGTGATCGCCGCCGTGCACGGCTTCGCCCTCGGTGGCGGCTTCGAGCTCGCCCTCGCCTGCGATGTGATCGTCGCCGACACCACTGCCCTGGTCGGGCTGCCCGAGGTGTCCGTGGGCGTCATCCCGGGCGGCGGGGGTACGCAGCTGCTGCCGCGCCGGGTGGGGGCGGCGCGCGCCGCCGAGCTGGTGTTCAGCGCCCGCCGGGTCGAGGCCGCCGAGGCGCGCGAACTGGGCCTGGTGGACGAGCTGGTCGAGGCGGGCAGGGACCGCGAGGAGGCCCTCGCGCTGGGCGGCCGGATCGCCGCCAACTCGCCGGTCGGGCTGCGTGCGGCCAAGAAGGCGCTCCGGCTGGGCCAGGGGCTCGACCTGCGGGCGGGGCTGGAGGTGGAGGACGCGGCCTGGCGGTCGGTGGCCTTCTCCGGGGACCGGGCGGAGGGGGTGGCGGCGTTCAACGAGAAGCGGCGCCCCGACTGGCCCGGTGAGTGAACCGGGCCAGTCGCCCGGTGAGTGAACCGGAGCGTCGGCTACGCGGAGTGAGTGCGCTTCCGGGAAATAGTTGAACTAGTTACGCATCACATTGATCAAAAGGGAACAAATCTACATAAGCTGTAGCAATGGGTGGTGACGATGTGCGGCTGCGGGCCGTGGTTTCGCTGGCGCAGACCATGGCCGCGGCCTACACGCCGCGCGAATCGTGGCGGGCGGCGGCGCTGGGCGCCTGCGAGGCGCTGAGCGGCAGCTTCGCCGCGCTCTCCGTGTGGGAGCGGGACCGGGGCAGGCTGCGGGTGCTGGTGAACGCGGGGCAGCGGGCCGAGGGGGAGGAGGAGTTCCCCGAGGAGGAGGCCTACCCGGTGCACGAGTTCCCGGAGATCACCGAGTTCCTCCATGAGCGGTGGGCCGGTGGTGGAGAGCCCGACGCGTGGGTGGAGACCGCCGACGGGCAGCCCGGCGCGGGCGGTCCGGCGCGCGGCGCCCGCCCCTACTGCCACCAGCGGGTCGCGGCGCTGCGGCGGCGCGGCCGGGGCTGCTGCGTGGTCGCGCCGATCGTGCTGCACGGCCGGGCCTGGGGCGAGCTGTATGTGGCGCGGCCGGCCGGGCGGCCCGTGTTCGACCGGGCCGACGCGGACTTCGCGACCGTGCTCGCCGCTGTCGTGGCCTCCGGAATCGCCCAGACCGAGCGTCTGGAGGAGGTCCGCAAGCTGGCCTTCACCGACCCGCTGACCGGTCTGGCCAACCGCCGGGCGGTCGACATCCGGCTCGACGAGGCAGTCGAGCGCCACCGTGTCGACGACACGGTCGTCAGCCTCGTCGTCTGCGACCTGAACGGTCTCAAGGCGGTGAACGACACCCACGGCCACGCCATCGGCGACCGTCTGCTGGAACGTTTCGGCTCCGTGCTGTCGCTCTGCGGGGCGATGCTGCCGGAGGCGCTGGCGGCCCGGCTGGGCGGCGACGAGTTCTGCCTGCTCGCGGCGGGCCCCCCGGCCGACGCGGTGGTCGCCGTCGCCACCGAGCTGTGCGACCGGGCGGCGGTGATCGAGCTGGGCGACGGGGTCGCCTGCGGGGTCGCGTCGACCGGCGACCCGATCGGCCCGGTGCGCTCGGCCCGCCGGCTGTTCCGGCTCGCGGACGCCGCCCAGTACCGGGCCAAGGCCGCCCGCTCGCCGGGCCCGGTGGTGGCCGGGCGGGACGGCGAGGTCGTCCGGCTCGCGGACTCCCCGCCGAAGTCCGCGCACGACCGGCGCAGACTCCGCGGCAACCGACCGTGAGCCCGGGTGTGCCGTGCGCCCGGGTGTGCCGGGTGTGCCGTGCGCGCCGTGCGCGGGCGGGCGCGGGCGCGTCGTTCGGCTCGGTGGCGGCGCGCCAGGTCCCGGCGCGGGGCCGCTCACGCACTCCGCCGGTCCCGTAAGGGGCTCAGGGCCGCACCACTAGTGACATGAAGGGTTTCAGTACGTACGCTGCTGAATATGGATATGCACACTGTCGTGGTGGGAACGTCCGGAACCACCGCCGAGGACGTCGTCGCCGTGGCCCGCCACGGCGCCCGGGTCGAGCTCTCCGCCGCCGCCGTGGAAGCCCTGGCCGCCGCCCGTCTCATCGTGGACGCGCTCGCCGCCAAGCCCGAGCCGGTCTACGGCGTCTCCACCGGCTTCGGCGCCCTCGCCAGCCGCCACATCAGCCCGGAACTGCGGGCGCAGCTCCAGCGCAACATCGTCCGCTCGCACGCGGCCGGCATGGGCCCCCGCGTCGAGCGCGAGGTCGTCCGCGCGCTGATGTTCCTCCGGCTGAAGACGGTCGCCTCGGGCCACACCGGCGTACGCCCCGAGGTCGCGCAGACCATGGCCGACGTGCTGAACGCGGGCATCACGCCCGTCGTCCACGAGTACGGCTCGCTCGGCTGCTCCGGCGACCTCGCCCCGCTCTCGCACTGCGCGCTCACCCTGATGGGCGAGGGCGACGCGGAGGGCCCCGACGGCACCGTCCGCCCGGCCGGGGAACTCCTCGCCGCGCACGGCATCAGCCCGGTCGAGCTCCGCGAGAAGGAGGGACTGGCCCTCCTCAACGGCACCGACGGCATGCTCGGCATGCTGGTCATGGCCCTCGCCGACCTGAAGAACCTCTACACCTCGGCCGACATCACCGCCGCCCTCTCCCTGGAGGCGCTGCTCGGCACGGACAAGGTCCTCGCCCCCGAGCTGCACGCCATCCGCCCGCACCCCGGGCAGGGCGTCAGCGCCGACAACATGCTGCGGGTGCTGGCCGGTTCGGGGCTGACGGGGCATCACCAGGACGACGCGCCCCGGGTCCAGGACGCCTACTCGGTGCGCTGCGCCCCCCAGGTCAACGGCGCGGGCCGCGACACCCTCGACCACGCGGCGCTCGTCGCGGGGCGCGAACTGGCCTCCTCCGTCGACAATCCCGTGGTCCTCCCCGACGGGCGCGTCGAGTCCAACGGCAACTTCCACGGCGCGCCCGTCGCGTACGTCCTGGACTTCCTCGCGATCGTCGCCGCCGACCTCGGCTCCATCTGCGAACGCCGCACCGACCGGCTGCTCGACAAGAACCGCTCGCACGGCCTGCCGCCGTTCCTCGCGGACGACGCCGGGGTCGACTCGGGCCTGATGATCGCCCAGTACACCCAGGCCGCCCTGGTCAGCGAGATGAAGCGGCTCGCGGTCCCCGCCTCCGCCGACTCCATCCCGTCCTCCGCGATGCAGGAGGACCACGTCTCCATGGGCTGGTCCGCCGCGCGCAAACTCCGTACGGCCGTGGACAACCTGGCCCGGATCGTCGCCGTCGAGCTGTACGCCGCGACCCGCGCCGTCGAGATCCGCGCCGCCCAGGGGCTGACCCCCGCCCCCGCCTCGCAGGCCGCCGTGGACGCGCTGCGGGCCGCCGGCGCCGAGGGCCCGGGCCCGGACCGCTTCCTCGCGCCGGACCTGGCCGCCGCCGACACGTTCGTACGGGAAGGGCGCCTGGTCGCGGCCGTGGAGCCGGTCACGGGACCGCTGGCCTGAGCCGCCCCCGTACGCACGGAGGCCGTACGACAGTGGGCCCCGCACGATCGTGCGGGGCCCACTGCCGTACGTACGGGAGGCTCAGAGCGCCGGGCGCGCCCCGGGCCCGGAGCGGCGTACCGAGTACGTGACGAAGCCCGCGCCGATCCCCAGCAGGGCCGTGCCGCCGATGAGGTACGGGGTGGTGTCCGCACCCGGCCCGGTGTCGGCGAGGAGCGCGCCGGAGGCGTCGTCGGGGCTCCCGGCGGACTGTTCGGCGGGGGCCCGGTCGGACGTGGCGGCCGGGGTGCCCTGAGCGCCGTCCTCATCGGTCGCGTTGGCCGACGGGACGAACCAGAGAGCGGCCAGCAGGGTGCCTGCGGCGGTGGTGGTCAGCAGTGTGCGACGAGCGACGGACACAGATTCGATCCCCTTGCGACAACCATGAGTTAGCCCCGTGGGCCGATGCTAAGCAAAGCAGCGGGTCGGTGGAAAGTCGCTGCCTCGCCGGGCCTTACGCTCCGGCCTATGAGCACAGAAGAGACATCCAGGTTTGTTCGACTTCGTGTGGAGATGGTGCTGGAGGTCACCGACCTCGACGCCCTGACCGGCACCGCCCTCGAATCCATCGCCGCCGAGTACGGAGAGCCCGTCGCGGCTGTCGCCGGGAGCGACACCGCCGAGGAACGGATGCATGCGGAGGCCACCGTCCGGGCAGACGGTGCGGAGGCCCTCGCCTCGCTGGTCGACCCCTTCGACCTGGTCAGCGAGGTTCCCGGGGTCGAGCTGGCCCAGGCGTCCTGGAGCAGCGAGAGCATCGAGTACGACCCCGACGCGGAGGGCTGGGACGAGGCGGACGACGGCGACGAGGACCTCTTCCTGCCGTCGGACGGGGACGACGAGGAGGGATACGGCGGCGCGGTCGCGCACAATGGGAAGGACGACGGCGAGGACGGTGGCCCCGCGCAGCGGGTGTGACGTCGGAGAACACCGGCCCCGGACCCGCTCGGCGGCGGGCCGGGGCCGCGCCGCACCCGCGGCGGGAAAGCGGGCCCGGCCACGGGAACCGCCACTGCCGGGGCCGCGTCGATGAGTGGTGTTCCCCACATCTGTCATGGATGGGGAACGGAGCACCCTTTCCGGGTGTTCTTGGAACATTGACGGGGAATAGCGGCCTGGCGGCCCCGTCCGGGGATTCTGGGGAATCGGCAACGATGGAGAAGCGTGTGATGACGGACAGCAAGCGGCGCAGGGGCCTCATGGCCATGTCCGCACTGCTCGGCGGCGTGCTGGTGCTTTCGGCCTGTAGCGACGACGGCGACAAGGGCGGAAAGACGAATGCCGGGAGTTCGGAATCGTCGCAGCAGGAGGTGGACAAGGCGGCAGCCGCGGACGCCTCCGACGCGCAGATAGCGATCGAGCCGAAGGACCGCGCGACCAACGCCAGTATCAACAACGCGGCCCAGGTCACCGTCGCCAAGGGCAAGCTGACCAAGGTCGTCATGACCACGGCGGACGGCACCCCGGTCGAGGGCACCCTGGCGGCCGACGGGTCCAGCTGGAAGCCCGCGGGCCAGCTGGAGCGGTCCACCACGTACAAGATCGACGCCACGGCGACCGACTCGAAGGGCCGCGAGGCCCACGAGAACAGCTCCTTCACGACCGTCTCGCCCGACAACAGCTTCATCGGGAACTTCACCCCCGAGGACGGCTCCACGGTCGGCGTCGGGATGCCCGTCTCGATCAACTTCAACAAGGAGATCACGGACAAGAAGGCCGTCCAGGACGGCATCACCGTGACCTCCAGCAGCGGCCAGGAGGTCGTCGGCCACTGGTTCAACTCCCAGCGCCTGGACCTGCGCCCGGAGAACTACTGGCAGGGCGGCTCCACCGTCACCCTGAAGCTGGCCCTCGACGGCGTCGAGGGTGCGGACGGCGTCTTCGGCGTCCAGCAGAAGACCGTGACCTTCAAGGTCGGCCGTAACCAGGTCTCCACCGTCGACGTGAAGTCCAAGACGATGACGGTCACCCGCGACGGCAAGACGATCAAGACGATCCCGATCTCCGCGGGCTCCCCGGAGAACCCCACGTACAACGGTCAGATGGTGATCTCCGAGAAGCACAAGGAGACCCGGATGAACGGCGCCACCGTCGGCTTCACCGATGACGACGGCAAGGGTGAGTACGACATCAAGGACGTGCCGCACGCCATGCGCCTGTCCACGTCGGGCACCTTCATCCACGGCAACTACTGGGGCAAGGGCATCTTCGGCAACGCCAACACCAGCCACGGCTGCGTGGGCCTCGCCGACGTGAAGGGCGCGAACGACTCCAGCGCCCCCGGCGCCTGGTTCTACGACAACTCCCTCGTCGGCGACGTGGTCATCGTCAAGAACTCCCCGGACAAGACCATCACCCCGGACAACGGTCTCAACGGCTGGAACATGAGCTGGTCCGAGTGGAAGGCCGGCTCCCAGGCCTGACCCACCCGCCGTATCCCCTCGGCCCCCCGTCCCCGCCCGAAGGCGGCGGCCCCGGAAGACTCCGGGACCGCCGCCTTCGGCGTTCGGCGGACCCCGGGCGTGCCGTCCCTCGTGTCCCCGGACAGGGTGCCTGACCGCCCACCGAACTGTGCCCGAAGCAGCACTCCGGTGCGGTGAATATGTACACGTGCTCGGGGTCGTTGCGTTCACTCCAGCATGGAAACCTCGTCACTGCCGAGGATTTGTCCCTTCCTGGATACACGGAAATCTGCTCGGACAACGCCGCGGAGATCCTTTGGACCGCACCGTACTAAGGAGTCCACATCTTGGTGGCGGCGAACTTCGGCCGATGCCGGGGAAAGCCAGGCCAACATGCACGGGGACACGTTCGTCGTGGCCGAATCGGGATATTCCCAGCTCTACGAGGCCGATAAAGCCGGTTCCACCGGCGAAGAGCATCGACGACGCCCGCTACGCCGCCAACGAGAAACCGAAGATGGAGCGCGAGAGCGCGGAGACGACCAGCAGGAAGGGCCCGGTCTCGCTGAACTTCTCCCGTACGGTGACCCGGAAGCCCACCGAACCCTGACAGAGGAACCGCGTCGGCGGCAGCGCACCTGACGTGACGATGGTGCCCTCGTCCGGGGGCGCGCGCCTGGAACAACCGCTCCCCGCACCAGGAGGATTCATGTTATCCAGAGGAAGATCCGCGCTGCGGGGCGTCGCCGCACGGGGCATGGCCCTGGCTGTGGGAGCGGCCACGGTCGTCAGCGCCGGCCTCGCCGCCGCTCCCGCGGCCCACGCGTCGCCGGCCGCCGCCACCGGTGTGCTGCGATGGACGCCGTGTGACGCCGCGACGAAGCCCGGAGCCGAGTGCGCCACTCTTTCCGTGCCGGTCGACTGGGCCCGTCCCGCCGGGCCGAAACTCGATCTGGCCGTGGCCCGCCGCCAGGCCACCGACCCCGGCGCACGCGTCGGCTCGATGGTGTTCGGCCCCGGCGGCCCGGGCGACTCGGGTGTGAAGATGGTGGTCGACAGGATCGGCAGGTTCAGCTCCGAGGTCCGCCGCGGGTTCGACATCGTCAGCTTCGACCCGCGCGGCGTGGGCGGCAGCAGCCCAGTGGTCTGCTCCGACGACCTGCTCGCCGATCGGCCGTCGCCGGAGCTGAGGAGTCAGGCGGACTTCGATGCCACCATGGCGTACAACAGGCGGCTGCGCGCCGATTGCCGGGCCCGGACCGGACCGGTGTTCGACCACCTCGACACCGCCCAGACGGTCCGGGACCTGGACGCTCTCCGGGCTGCCCTCGGCGAGCGGAAGCTGACCTTCCACGGCAGTTCGTACGGCACGGTGCTCGGCGCCCAGTATGCCGAGACCTACCCGCGCCGCGTGCGCGCGATGGTGCTGGAGAGCGTCATGGACCACAGCGTCCCGACCACCCGGGAGTTCCTGCGGTCCGAGGCGGCCACGGCGGAGGATTCGTTCCGGGAGTTCGTGAAGTGGTGCGACGCTGCCGCGGAGTGCGCGCTGCACGGCCTCGACGTCCGCACCGTCTGGCAGGACCTGTTGGACCGGGCCGGGCGCGGTGAGCTGGAGGACCCGGCGAAACCGGGCATCTCGCTGTCGCCTTCGGACCTGGTCAACAAGACGGCGTTCCGGAAGTTCTATTCGGCCGACTACGCGGGCCTGGCCGAGGCGATCGCAAAAATGCGCGCCAGCAGGCCGCTGCCCGCGTCGCCCACCTCGACAGAGCCGCTGCATCCGGCCACCCCGGTCTTCTGCTCCGACTGGCGCCTGCCGGTGCGCGACTACCAGGAGTACGCCTCGCTGGTCTCCATGATGCGCACGACCGCGCCCGACCTGCCCTACCTGCTTCCGGTGCACATGGTCGCGGCGTGTCTGGGCGCGCCGACCGCCAACCCGCAGCATCGCCTGCGTGTGCGCGGTGCACCGCCGATCCTGTTGTCCAACGCGCTGCACGATCCCGCGACCGGCTACGCGTGGGCGGTCTCGGTGGCCCGGCAGCTCGGCCGCAGCGGTGTGCTCCTCACGTACGAGGGCCACGGTCACGGCAGCGTCACCAGCGGCCCCTGCATGGAACGCGCAGTGGACAGCTACCTCACGGACCTGGAGGTCCCTCCACGGGGCATGAGCTGCCCCGCTGTGCCTTTCTGACAGCCTGCCGTTCCGGATCCGTCCAGTAGGCGCCGAATACCGGGTTCCGGGTTCCGGGCCGCCAACTCCCTCGCGGTCATGGCTCCCCCGGGGCGCCGCCGCTAGGTGCACGGTGCGCGACTCCGCGATCTCCGACGACCGATTCGATGAACCGGGGGCGGCCTTCGAGAGGGAGAAGCTGGTGGTGAGGCGGGCAAGTCGGCGGTGCTGCGGCCTGCTTGGCCGGGCCGGCCGAAGTGGTTGCCCGCGCTGAGGGATGGCAGGTCGGGCACCGGCCGCGTGCCGCCGTCGGCTGATGTGACGGCAGGTCGGGCACCGGCCCCGTACCGCCGCCGGTTGATGTGACGGCAGGTCGGGCGCCGGGCCCGTACCGCCGCCGGCTGATGCGACGGCTCAGGTCGCGGGGTCCGTCCGACCGTGATCTGCCGGTGCGCCGCCTCCCCGGCAACCGGTTCGTGGAACACTCCCGCAGGTGTCTCACTGGATAACCTGGATTACTCCGCGCCGCCTGGGCGCCACCGCCGCCCTGTACGCCGTCTTCGTCTGTGGTTGGCACCTCGGCCAGCCCCTTCCTCACGTCGGCTGCGAAGAGGAGACCACAGCCGCTTCCTCCGCCCCGGTGACGATCGGGGAACCCGGGGACGTCAGCGGTGGCTTCAGCCGGGTGGCGCGCGACGTCGGGCGGGCCGTCACCCACGATTTCGTCTCCACCCGGCTGATCGCCGAGTGCGACCCGTACACGGCCCGCCCCCGCCTCGTCGCCTGGATCACCGGCGACTGGCGCTGACAGGGCCCCCTCCCACCTGTCTCACCTGAAGGTTTCGCCGAGCAGGCTCAGTCGGGACGCCCCGCCATCGCCGCCCGGTAGGACCGCAGGTCGCTGCACCGGACCTGGCGCACGCCCGCGAGGTCCTCGTGCGGCGCGGAGGGGCGGCCCGGGGCGCTCTCCGGGCCTCCGGCCGCCCCCTGGCCGCGGCGAAGCCGCCGCCAGGGCTGGCGCGGCAGCCAGAGGAGCCCGTACAGCCAGCGCAGCACCAGCACGCGGAATCCCGGCCGGCCCGCGTCGGGCAGCCGGATCACGCGGACGCCCATGATGAGCTTTCCGGCGCTCGCCCGGACGGCCATCGTCAGCAGCACCTGATTGGCGAACGACAGTGTGACCAACTGGACGACCAGCAGGGCGACCGCGCGCCCGGTCCCTCCGGCGTTCAGACAGGACCGCACCAGGAGCCCGACGGCCAGCAGGCACAGATAGCTGTCGAGGCCGACCGCCAGATAGCGCCGCATGTCGCCCGTGCCCCTGGGGATGCGGGGCTGCCCCCGGGGCATGGGGGCGGGGTACGCCGAACGGGCGTACGCCGGATACGCCGCCCGCGGCAGCGAGGGCCCGGACGGCGGCACGGTCGGCGGGGTCGGCGTCGCGGGCGGGGCCGGGCGGGGCCGGGTGGCGCCGCTCCCGGCCCGGGTGGCGCCGCTCCCGGCCCGGCGAACACCGTGCAGCGCCCGTAATGCGTCAGGAGGCTGCCCACTCCGACGCCCCCGCGGCTTCGTCATGGGGGCATCATGACTGATCGTCACGTGAGGTGTCCCTGTTCCTGACGGGTAACTCCGCCGCCCCGGCGTTGTTTTCACGGGGTCCTTACGGTTGCCTTCCGCCGGCTGCACGCACGGGCCCCCGGCCGAACGCGCGGTCCCCCGGCCCGGCTGCACGCGAGGTCCCCGGCCGGACGTGCGGTCACCTGCCCGGCCGCACGCGCGGGCACCAGCCGAACGCGCGGTCCTCGGCTCGGCTCGGGGTGCCTGCCCGCCCCCGGCCCGCCCCGGTCCGAGCCGCCCGCCCGCTCACGGGTGCAGCCTGCTGCACCCCGATACGGGGGCCCGCTCCCTCCTCGCGGCGCGCCCCGGCCGACAGGCTGGACGCATCACCGACCACGGAGGCATCGCCGTCATGAAGTCCCTGCTCTGGCTCGTCCTGTCCGCCGCGCTCGTCGCCAACGTCTTCCTCGGCTTCACTGTCGACCGGAACGGTCTCGAAACAGCCCTGAGCATCGTCTCGGGCGTGGTCGTGCTCGCCTCGGCGGCCGGGCTCTGGAAGCTGCGCGGCCCGCGCGAGAGCCGATCCGACATGTGACCTTCGTCATGCGAGGGGGCGTCGCAGGGCGGTGGGCCCGAGGCGCGCGGGCCGCTCGGAACAGCGGATCGGGGGCCCGTGCCGGGCCCCGCACGGTGGTCCGGGCCCTCATCGAACGGCTGATCATGGCCAGTATGTGGAAGGCCCTCGAAGATCATCGGGCCGCACGGGAGAATCGGACCGTACGACGGTCCTGCACAGCGCCCTGCCGGGCGACGGCCGCATGGTCCTCCCGCATCCTCCCGGGAGGGAGTCCGCGGGTTCCCGGTGGGGGGAGACGGACCGGTGGTGCTCCCCGGGGCGGGGGCGCCGACGCGCACGAGCCGACCACGAAAGGTCTTGATCAGATGCCGGTCATCCCCGACTCGCCCGACTCCGCCCGCACGCACGCTGCCGCGGACCGCGTCATCGAGCCGCTCTACGCCGAGATCCTGCGCCGCAACCAGGGTGAGCAGGAGTTCCACCAGGCGGTCCGCGAGGTCCTGGAGACGCTCGGGCCGGTGCTGACCCAGCGCCCCGAGTTCGTCGACGCGCGCATCATCGAGCGCGTGTGCGAGCCCGAGCGCCAGCTGATCTTCCGGGTGCCGTGGTCGGACGACTCCGGCGACATCCACGTCAACCGCGGCTTCCGGGTGGAGTTCTCCAGCTCGCTCGGCCCCTACAAGGGCGGGCTGCGCTTCCACCCCTCGGTCAACCTCGGCATCGTGAAGTTCCTCGGCTTCGAGCAGATCTTCAAGAACGCCCTCACCGGCATGCCGATCGGCGGCGGCAAGGGCGGCGCGGACTTCGACCCCAAGGGCCGGTCCGATGCGGAGATCATGCGCTTCTGCCAGTCCTTCATGACCGAACTCCACCGCCACTTGGGGGAGTACACCGACGTCCCGGCCGGTGACATCGGCGTGGGCGGCCGGGAGATCGGTTACCTCTTCGGCCAGTACAAGCGGATCACCAACCGTTACGAGTCCGGCGTCCTCACCGGCAAGGGGCTCGGCTGGGGCGGCGCCCAGGCCCGTACGGAGGCCACCGGCTACGGCACGGTCCTGTTCACCGCCGAGATGCTGCGCAGCCGTGGTGAGTCGCTGGAGGGGCAGACCGTCGCGGTGTCCGGATCCGGCAACGTGGCCATCTACGCCGTCGAGAAGGCGCAGCAGCTCGGCGCGACCGTGGTGACCTGCTCGGACTCCAGTGGCTATGTCGTCGACGAGAAGGGCATCGACCTCGCCCTCCTCAAGGAGATCAAGGAGGCCGGCCGGGGCCGCGTCTCGGAGTACGCCGAACGGCGCGGCGCGCACGCCCGGTTCGTCCCCGGTACGGGGGTGTGGTCGGTCCCCGTGGACGTGGCCCTGCCCTGCGCCACGCAGAACGAACTCCACGAGGCCGACGCGCTGACCCTCGTGCGCAACGGGGTCAAGGCGGTCGCGGAGGGCGCCAACATGCCCACCACCCCGGAGGCGGTCCGGGTGCTCCAGGAGGCGGGCGTCGCCTTCGCCCCCGGCAAGGCGGCCAACGCGGGCGGGGTCGCGACGAGCGCACTGGAGATGCAGCAGAACGCGTCCCGGGACTCGTGGACCTTCTCCCACACCGAGGAGCGGCTGGCCGAGATCATGCGGCACATCCACGACTCCTGCTACACGACGGCGGAGCGCTACGGCAGCCCCGGCAACTACGTGGTGGGCGCGAACATCGCGGGCTTCGAGCTGGTCGCGGAGGCGATGCTGGCGCAGGGCCTGATCTGACCGGAGGCAGCGGGGCGCCGGTGCCGGCGCGGTCGCCGACGGAACCGCCGACGGAACCGCCGACCCGCGTGGGCGAGGCCGCCAGGTGGGGTCTCCCCCGAGCGGGGGAGCGGGTTGGCTCGCTCGGGTGATTCCTCGTCATGTCTGCTCCGGGAGGGTGGAGTCATGACGCTGAAGATCCTTCACCGCCCCCCGTCCGTCGGTGACACCGAGCGGCCCGTTCCTCGGTGGGCGATGCGCCTGGCCTACCTGCTCCCCCTGCTTCTGCTGCCGGCGTGCCTGTGGCGGCTGCCCTTCGCTCTGCACTTCACGATGGGGCAGGAGGCCCAGGAGGGCAGTCTGCCCGCCCTCTGGCTGAGCATTCCGTACGTTCTCGGGCTCAGCGTGCTGACGGAAGTGGTCGCGATCCTGACCATCGGGCTGGTCCGGGGCTGGGGGGAGGTGGCGCCCGCCTGGATACCGGTCATCGGCGGCAGACGCGTCCGGCCGCTGGCGGCCGTCGTCCCGGCTGTGCTCGGCGGCCTGATCCTCACCTTCCTGTTCACCGCCGTCCCGCTGGGCGACGATCGCGAGCTCACCCTGTACGGCGTCGTCGACTCCATCGGGTACGCCAACGGCGCCTGGGACGCGCTGGCGATGGTGGTTGGCACCCCCCTCGCCGCCTGGGGGCCCATCACCGTCGCTCTCGCGATCGCCTACTACCGGCGTCGAGTTACCGGCGTCGGGGTCCCGCCGTCGCCGGGTGAACACGCCGCCTGAACCCCTGTCCCCCCCGTCGCCTCCGTCACCCCTGTCGCCTCCGGGCCCCCGGGTCCGGCCGCCCCAGTACCGGCCCTCCCGGCACCGCCCTCCCGGTACCGGCCGCCTGTCACGCGACTTCGCCGTCAGCAGATCCGCCCGGAGCGCAACGCCCGACCCGTGCCCGGGCGGTGCCGCGCTCCTAGGCTGGGACGGTGAGTATCCGAACGACGAACCAGGCCGACGTGATCCCTCTGCGCCCGCTCCCGACGGCGGCTGTCCCGGTGGCCCCGGCTCCGCCCCGGGAACCGCTCTGGCGTGATCTCGTCGGGGAGGTGCTGCGCCGCGAACGCCGGGCGCAGGGACGGACGTTGAAAGACGTTTCCGGCGCTTCCCGGATCTCCATGGCGTATCTCTCCGAGGTGGAGCGGGGCCGCAAGGAGGCCTCCTCCGAGGTGCTGGCCGCCGCCGCCCAGGCGCTCGGCCTGAGCCTTGCCGACGTCCTGGCGCTGGCGGGGGAGCGGCTGGTCAGCCTCGCGGCAATCCGCTCCCGGTCCGGTTCGCTCGGGGCGGCCGGCGGGCACCGGTCCGTGCGGTCGACCGGCCCGTCGGGCCCGGCGGGTTCGGCCGGAGCGATGCGTCCGTCGGGCCCGATGGGCGGCGTGCTGCTGGCGGCCTGACCCCGGGGAGGGCCGTTACGCGGCCGTCGGCCCCGGGGAACGGGCGCTCCGCGTGGCTGCCCGTCCAGGGGAGGGCCGTTACGCGCGGTCGTCGACCCGGGCGGCCCGGTCCGCGAGCGCCCGTACCTCGGCGGCGACGGCGGTGTGCCGCTCGCGCGGGATGTCGTGACCGACGCCCGGTTGGAGGACGAGCCGGGCGTCGGGGATCGCGGCGGCGGTGGCCCGGCCGGCGGAAGGCTTGAGCAGCGGGTCGTCCGTGCCGTGGAGCACCAGTGCGGGGACCCGCAGTCCGGCCAGGGAGGGGCCGTGCCAGGGCGCCCCGATCTGGCGGGACTGGGCGTCCGGGTCGGCGATGCCGGTGTCCACGTCGGCGGTGATCCGTTCCAGGGCCTCCGCCTCGTCGAACGGGTAGCTGGGCGACGCGCAGAGCCGCGCCACCGCGAGCCCGGTCGCGATCCGCTCCTCCCGGTCCCGGGCGGGCTTGATGCGGGCGAACTTCGCGAGCGTGCCGAGCCGCAGATGGCGGAAGGTTCCCAGCCCACCGACATCGCTGGGGAGCGCGGCGGACGAGGTGAGCGTGCGCACCCGGTCCGGGTGGCGCAGGGCGACGCGCTGGGCGACGACGCCGCCCAGGGAGTGCCCGAAGAGGTGCGCCGACTCCCAGCCGAGCGCGTCCATGACGGCGACCGCGTCGTCCGCCATGTCCTCGGCGGTGTAGGCCGCGCTGCGGCCGGCGGCCAGGGCGGCGAAGGGGTTGCCCCGGGCGGTGCGCTTCGGCACCCGGCTGGACTCGCCCGCGTCCCGCTGGTCGTAGCGGGCGACCGCGAACCCGGCGTCGGCGAAGGCCGCGCACAGCTCCCCTGGCCACCAGTGCCGGGAGACCGCCAACCCCATCACCAGGAGCAGCGGTTCGCCGTCCCCGCCCTCCCGGAGCCGGTCGTGGGCGAGCTCGACCGCACCGTTGCGGGCGAAGCGGCGTTCGGTCCAGGGCATGGCGGGCTCCTCCGGTGGACGAAAATACTGCGAACTATGTTCGCAGTATTAGACTACAGCCGTTCCGGACCCCGGACGAGGACCTGAAGGAAAGGAGGCGGCCGTGGCCGATCGCGAGACCCGGCCGACGACTGTCTGGTCGCGCCCCGACCGGGGCGCGCGCGGACCCGCACCCGAACGGAGCCGCACCCAGATCACGGCGGCCGCCCTCGCGCTCGCCGACGCGGAGGGGCTGGCGGCCGTGTCGATGCGCGCGATCGCGCAGCGGCTGGGCACGGGGCCCGCCTCCCTCTACCGCTACGTGGGCAGCCGGGACGAGCTGCTGGACCTCATGGCGGACGCGGTCGCGGGCGAACTGGACCTCTCGGGGACCCCCGGCGGCGACTGGCTGGACGATCTCGTCGGCCTGGCCCTTCAGTCCAGGGCCGCGCACGTCCGGCACCCGTGGCTGGCCGATCTGAACGACCGGCGCGGCGAGGTGCTGGGCCCGCACGCGATCGATTACCTCGACCACGCGCTCGCGATCCTGGCCCCCGCGCCGGGGACCGGCGGGCAGAAGCTGGAGGCCATCGGTCTCATGGGCGGCCTGGCCGTCCTCTTCGCCCGCCGGGAGGTCGGCGCCACAGCCGGCACCGCAGCCGGCGCCACTGCCGGCGCGGCCACCGACGGCGATCCGGCCGCCGCCCGGGCGGCCCACCTGGCCGCCGTCGCCGCCGAGGGCCGCCACCCCCACCTGCTCGCCGCCCTCACCACGGCGGGCGCACCGCCCCCGGCCGACCGGGACGCCCTGTTCGTCACGCTGTTGCGGCGGCTGCTTCCGGCGATGCTCGGCCAGGGGGACGCGTAGGGGCCCGGGATCAGCCCTCGGCCGGGGCCACGCCGATCGGGCAGGAGACCCCCGTGCCGCCGATGCCGCAGTAGCCGCCCGGGTTCTTGTCCAGGTACTGCTGGTGGTACGCCTCCGCCGGCCAGAACGGGCGGCCCTCGGCCGGGAGGATCTCCGTGGTGATCTCCTGGTGGCCCGACGCCGTCAGGACCTTCTGGTACGCCTCGCGGGAGGCGTCGGCGGCGGCTGCCTGGGCGGGGGAGTGGGTGTAGATCGCGGAGCGGTACTGGGTGCCCACGTCGTTGCCCTGGCGGAAGCCCTGCGTCGGGTTGTGCGACTCCCAGAAGAGCTTCAGCAACTCCGTGTACGGGACGACGGCGGGGTCGAAGACCACGCGTACCGCCTCCGTGTGCCCGGTCAGACCCGAGCAGGCCTCCTCGTAGGAGGGGTTCTCCGTGTAGCCGCCCTGGTAGCCGACGAGCGTCGTCCAGACGCCCTCGGTCTGCCAGAACTTCCGCTCGGCACCCCAGAAACAGCCCAGCGCGAAGTCCGCCACCTCCAGGCCCTCCGGATACGGGCCCACCAAGGGGTTGCCGAGGACCGTGTGGCGGGAGGGGACGGTGAACTCGGGGACGGGGCGGCCGCGCAGGGCCTGCTCCGGGGTGGGGAGCTCGGGGGTGCGGTGGTTCAGGAACATGCGGGGGCTCCTCCGGGGGTCGGTGTTCGGTAGCTACAACAAGGGAGCGGCCGTCGGGATTCCGAGGCCGGGGGCCGGGGGCCGGGGCCCGGGGTCGGTTGGGCCCGGGGGCGTTGGAGGCGGGGTGAGCCGCGCGGCCCGCCCGCTCACCTGCCTACGCCTACGCCTCCGCCTCAGCCTCCGTCTGGGCCTCCGCCGCCGTCACCGCTGCCAGCGCCCGTGCGAAGCCCCGCGTCCGGGCCGTCTCGTGGTTCCGGTGCCACACCAGCGCGAGGGACGAGTCGGGGAGACCGGTCACCGGGACGAAGGCCACGGCGTGGCTGCCGTAGTAGTCCGCCGTCGGGTCGCACAGCAGCATCGCGCCCCGGCCCGCCCGCACCAGGGCCAACCCCTCCTGCAGGCTGCTCACCGTGGGCCCGGCCGGAATGGCACGGCCGCCCGGCGTGACGACCGGGGCCTGGGCCAGCCGCCAGTACTCCGGGGCCGCCCCGTGGACGCCGATGAGCGGGCAGCCCGCCAGCTCATCGGCGTCGATGCGGGGCCGGCGTGCGTACGGGTGCCGTTCGGAGACGGCGAGGGTCAGCGGCCGGGCGGAGAAGACCGGGCCGAGCACCAGCGCGTCGTCCAGGACCGGCATCAGGACCACCGCCGCGTCCACCTCCCCGCGGTGCACCGCGCCGAACGGGTCGGAGAGCGGGATCTCCACTATCTCGGCGGTGCAGTCGGGATGCCCGTCGCGGAAAGCCACGACCGCCCGCATGAACGGGTCGTTCGCCGTCCCCTGGAAACCGACGCGGAACACGCCGCCGACACCGCGCGCCACCTCGCGCGCCTCCTCCACCGTCGCGACCATCGCGTCGAAGGCGGGACGCAGCCCCGCGTGGAGCTGTTCGCCGAGCGGGGTGAGCCGGACCCGGCGGCTCGTGCGGTCGACCAGCCGGCCGCCGATCCGGCTCTCCAGGGCCCGCAGCAACTGGCTGATCCGGCTCTGCGAGAGGTGGAGGCGCTCTCCGGCACGGCCGAAGTGAAGCTCCCGGGCCAGCGCGAGGAAGGCCTCCAGCTCCCGGATCTCCGGATTGCTCACGTGTTTTCCCTCCGCCGCCTGTCCTCTTCGTCGCGACCGCTCCCCGTCCCCGTCCCCGTCGCCGTCCCCGCCCCCCGTCCCCGTCCCCGTCCCCGTATCCGTATCCGTATCCATGAGCTCAGCTCATAGAAGGATGAGAGTTCGGCCGTTGTTCCCGTCCTCCGCCCCCGATTGGCTGGAGACATGACACCGGCTCAGGAATCATCGACCTCCCCTTCTGTCCGGCCCGCACCCGTGCCCCACGGCTGGCCGGGTGTGGCGGTCCTCGCTCTCGGCACGTTCACGGTGGTCACGTCCGAGATGCTGCCCGTCGGGCTGCTCACGCCGATGGGCCGCTCGCTCGGCGTCCCGGAGGGCGTGGCCGGTCTGACGCTGACCGTCACCTCGTCGCGGCGCTCTCGGCCCCCGCCCTCGTACCCCTGCTCGGCCGCGCCGACCGGCGTACGGCCCTGTGCGTGCTGGTCGCGGTGCTGGTCGCGGGCAACCTCGGCGCGGCCTGGGCGCCGGACTTCGGGACCATGGTCGCCGCCCGCGTCCTGGTCGGCATCGGCATGGGCGGCGTCTGGGCGGTCGCGGCCGGGCTCGCGGTGCGCCTGGTCCCGGCGAAGTCCGCCGGCGCCGCCACCTCCCTGGTCTTCAGCGGCGTCGCGGTGGCATCCGTCCTGGGCGTCCCGGCCGGAACGTACCTCGGCGCCCTCGCGGGCTGGCGCGCCGCGTTCCTGGCGGCTGCCGGGCTCGGAGCCGTCGTGCTGGTCGCGGCGGCGCTCCTGCTGCCCCGGCTGCCCGCCGAGCGCGCGGTTCCGTTCGGTGGGGTGCTGCGGCTGACCCGCGACCCCCGGCTGCGTACCGGTCTCCTCGTCGTCGGCTTCCTGGTCACCGGGCACTTCGCCGCGTACACCTACGTCAGGCCGGTCCTGGAGGACGTCACCGGCGTCGGCGCGGGCACGATTGGCACCCTGCTCCTGGTGTACGGAATCGCCGGCGTGGCCGGTAACTTCCTCGCCGGGGCCGGTGCCGCCCGCTCGCCGCGCACGACGATCCTGGTGATCGCCGCGGTCCTGGCGCTCACCGTGGCCGTTCTGCCGCGGCTGGGCGGTTCCCCCGCCCTCGCGGCCGTCCTGATGGTGGTCTGGGGCCTCGGCTACGGCGGTGTCTCGGCGGGCACCCAGACCTGGGTGCTGCTCGCGGCCCCCGATGCCCGCGAGGCCGCCTCCTCGCTGTTCGTCGCGGTGTTCAACGGGGCCATCGCGCTCGGGGCGCTGGCCGGCGGGCTGGTGGCGGACCGCGTCGGCGTCACGGCGGTCATGGGGACGGGCGCGGCGCTCATGGCCGGTGCGCTGGTGACCACGGCGGTCGGCCGGGCCCCCGCACCCGCGCCCGCCCCCGAACCCGCGCCCGGCCCTGCCAGGAAGTGATCCGTACGGAGGTCAGTGCGGCAGCGTCGCCGGGCTCCCGCCGTTCGCCTCGTACCCCGCGACCGCCAGCGCCCGGTAGACCGTGTACTGGGCGGCCGGGTCCGCGTCCGCCGTCCACGGCAGCGCGCCCACGTGGCCGTCGATCCGGATCAGCTGGTGCATCGCCTCCGACCAGCGCTCCATGTGGACCAGGAAGAGCACCAGGAGGTGGCGGACATGGGCGAGCATCGGATCGTCCGGCTGCGCCGCGTGCACCGCGAACATGGCGCCCTCGACCGCCCTGGTGACCACCTGGCTCCGGTAGAAGCCCTGCACGAGGTTGACCTCCGGCAGGTGCTCATACACCGCGAACAGCGGGAGCGCCGCGAGCAGCGAACCCCGCGGGGCGCGGGCGGCGGCGGCCGTGGCGAAGGCCTCGGCGTCCTTGCGCGAGCCGTGCCACTTCTCGCAGTGGAAGTGCAGCGCCGCGAGGTGCGCGCCCATGTGGGCCGGGGCCCGGTCGATGATCTTCGCCCAGAGCTGGTCGAACTGCTCGGGGGTGTAGCCGAGCCCCCGGGCCACCGCCAGCTCCACGATGTACGGGACGGGGTCGCCCGGTGCGAGCAGGGCCGCTTCGCCGCAGACCGTACGGGCCTCCTCCAGGATGATCCGGAAGTCGTCGCTCCCCGCCGCCGAGGACCGCCACGCCTGCTGCACCAGGAACTCCGCGTGCACCGCCGCGCCGCCCGCGTCCTTCGGGGACTCCGCGCGCCAGGCCCGCAGCCACGCGCCGCCCGCCCCGGGCCGCTGCGCCAGCTCCAGCGAGGCCGCGCCCGCGAAGGCCTGGATCCGCTGCCAGCGCACCTCGCCCTCCTTCGGCGTCCCGGCGAGCAGCTGGGCGGCGGCCCGCCAGTCCTGCGTGCCCTGGACGACGTCGAGCACGTCCAGGAGGTCCTGGTCGGGGCCGGGCATCCGGACGTCCAGCTCCTCCTGGCGGGCGAAGCCGTACGTGTCCGGGTCGGCTGCGTCCGGCGAACCGGGGGCGACCTGACGGATACCGCCCCGGCGGCGCATGACCCAGGGGCCGACGACCGCCGCGAACAGACACATCGCGAGCAGGAACAACAAGATCTCCATGACCCCATTGTCCCCGGAGCGGCAAGTGGCCGGTACGGGCCCTCTCCACGAACTACGCTCGGGCCTCATGAGCGACCAGTGCAGCTTCGAAACCCGCGCCATCCACGCGGGGAACACCGCCGACCCCCTCACCGGCGCGGTGGTTCCGCCGATCTACCAGGTCTCCACGTACAAGCAGGACGGCGTGGGCGGACTGCGCGGCGGCTACGAGTACAGCCGCAGCGCCAACCCGACCCGTACCGCGCTGGAGGAGAACCTGGCCGCCCTCGAAGGCGGCCGCCGCGGCCTCGCCTTCGCCTCCGGCCTCGCCGCGGAGGACTGCCTCCTGCGTACGCTGCTGACCCCCGGCGACCACGTGGTCATCCCGAACGACGCCTACGGCGGCACGTTCCGGCTGTTCGCGAAGGTCGCCTCGCGGTGGGGCGTGGAGTTCTCCGTGGCCGACACCTCGGACGTGGCCGCCGTACGGGCCGCGCTCACCCCGCGCACCAAGGCGGTCTGGGTGGAGACCCCGTCCAACCCGCTGCTCGGCATCACCGACATCGCCGCCGTGGCGCAGGTCGCGCGGCAGGCCGGGGCCCGCCTCGTCGTCGACAACACCTTCGCCTCCCCCTACCTCCAGCAGCCCCTCGCGCTCGGCGCGGACGTCGTCGTGCACTCCACCACGAAGTACATGGGCGGCCACTCCGACGTCGTCGGCGGCGCGCTCGTCGTCAGCGACCCGGAACTCGCCGAGGAACTGGCGTACCACCAGAACGCCATGGGCGCGGTCGCCGGCCCCTTCGACGCCTGGCTCGTGCTGCGCGGCATCAAGACCCTCGCCGTCCGCATGGACCGGCACACCGAGAACGCCACCAAGGTCACCGACCTGCTGACCCGGCACCCCAAGGTCTCCCAGGTCCTCTACCCGGGCCTGCCCGAGCACCCCGGCCACGAGGTCGCCGCCAAGCAGATGAGGGCGTTCGGCGGCATGGTGTCCTTCCGCGTCGCGGGCGGCGAGGAGGCGGCGGTCGAGGTCTGCAACCGGGCGAAGCTCTTCACGCTCGGCGAGTCCCTCGGCGGTGTGGAGTCCCTCCTGGAGCACCCGGGCCGGATGACGCACGCCTCCGCCGCGGGCTCCCCGCTGGAGGTCCCGGCCGACCTTGTCCGGCTCTCCGTCGGCATCGAGAACGGCGACGACCTGCTCGCCGACCTCACCCAGGCACTGGGCTGATCCCGGAGACCGGAGACCGGAGGCGGGAGACCGGAGACCGGGAACCGGAACACGGAGTACGGAACACGGAGTACGGAGCACCAGGGGCGCCCGCCGGAACCGGAGGGCGCCCCTCACGTTCAGACGCTCACCTTCTCGTCCTCCAGCATGCCCCTGACCTGCTCGCGCAGTTCGGGACCGTCCTCATGTCCATGGACCGACGCGGCGTGCTCACTCGCGGCCCTGACGACCTCGTCCTCCTCACCGGCGATGGTGAGAGTGCAGTTCATCTCGCTCGGATACTTGCGGCAGTCCGCGATCTTCCTCGTCATCACGGCCTCCTCGGCTCGTTCGACGACCGGCCCCTCCAGCGTAGGCCCGCAGGGGGCGGACCCCAACGGCTCACCAGCCCTCCAACGGCGGAGTGACCTGCGCGGGCTCGGTCGCCCACGGCTGCTCGACCCCGGCCCAGACCAGGAACGCGGCGAGCGCCGCGGCCAGCAGCCAGCCCGCCGTCCGCCGCGCCGCCCGGCGCAGCCGCATACGGCGTCCGCCACGCCGGACCGCCCGCGCGGCCAGCTCCGGCGGCAGGGCCGGATGCGGGCCGTCCAGCATCCGGCGGACCTGCTCCTCGCGCGGGTCCCGGCGCTCGGCGCTCACGGCGTCGCCCGGGAGTCGGGGGCCGGCCGGGGGTCCGGGGCCGGCCGGGAATCCGCGGCCCGTCGCGGCCCGGCCGTACGGTGCGACGGCGCCCGCCCCGGGCCACCGGCGCCACGCCCCGGCGCGCGCAGCGTCGCCACCGCCCGGGCGCACACCGCGCGGACCCGGTCCTCCGGCAGCCCGAGCAGCGCCGCCGTCTGCTCCTCGCCGACCTCCTCGTACATCCGCAGGACGAGAACGAGCCGTTCGACGGGGGTCAGCCGGTCCAGCGGACCGCCGCGCGGCCGCTGGTGGCGACGGGACTCCCGGGCGAACCGGAGGACCAGCTCCCGGCGGGCCAGGTCGTAGGGGTCACCACCGCGCAGCCGGCCCCAGTCGGCGTACGTACGGGCGAGAGCCGCGAGCAGCAGCCGCTCGGCCCGCCCGTACGCGCCGGGCGGCTGCGACGGCTCGCCGGTGAGCAGCGTCGCCGTGTGCAGCAGACGTCCGCCCGCGCCCGCCACGAAGGCCTCGAACTCCAGGGCGCGGAGCCGGTCCCGGTGGGTCGCCCGCTCTGCCATGGACCACATACGAGCCCCGGTGCACCGCCCCGGTCAAGAGCCCGGACGCGGTCCTCTCCCCGTCAGTCGGACTGCGGTGGCTGGTGTGCCGCCTGGCGGGCGGCGAGGGAGGAGTTGAAACGGGTGAGCAGGGCGCAGAACGTGTCCCGCTCCTCCTGCGACCAGCCGTCCGTCACCTGGGACATCAGCTCGCGCCGCGAGGCCCGGACCTCGTTCAGGCGGGCCTGACCGCGCGGCGACAGCTGGAGCACCACGGCCCGGCCGTCCTCCGGGTGCGACGTGCGCTTGACCAGACCGGTGTCGACGAGCGGCGCGACCTGCCGCGTCACCGTCGAGGAGTCGATGCCCATCCCGGCCGCCAGCGCCTTGACGCCCATCGGACCTTCCCGGTCCAGCCGGTTCAGCAGCAGGTACGCCGCCCGGTCCATCGAGTTGCGGACCTGGCCGACACCGCCGAGGCGAGTCTGCTCGGCACGGCGGGCGAAGACCGCCACCTGGTGCTGGAGGGAGTCCAGCAGGCTGTCGGGGCCCGGGTGTTCGGGGACGGCGCCCCCGGAAGGAGACGCAGCAGTCGTCATGTCCTGAGGGGGCATGGCCGGGGGCTCTCTTCGTGCGGTGTCGGATGGGTGGGGGACAGAGTACGCGGCCCCGGGGCAACGCGTACCACGCCGCACAAACCTGCGGACTCCGCCGCGGGCCGCCCTGAGACAAGTCTGCCGCGCACGGTCGCAGCTGCGAGACTTGCGGACATGAGCTTCCGCGCGACCGCCCACCACCCGGCCCTGATCCTCGACGACATCCGGGGCGCGCAGAAGATGCTGTCCGGGGTGGCGCGGGTGACCGCCCTGGAGGGCAGCCGCCATCTGACCGAGCTGGTCGGCGCCCCGGTCCACCTCAAGTGCGAGAACCTCCAGCGCACCGGCTCGTTCAAACTGCGCGGCGCCTATGTCCGGATCTCCGGCCTCTCCCCGGTGGAGCGGGCGGCCGGGGTGGTCGCGGCCAGCGCCGGGAACCACGCCCAGGGCGTCGCGCTGGCCTCCTCCCTCCTCGGCGTGCGCTCCACGGTCTTCATGCCCGTCGGGGCACCCCTGCCCAAGGTCGCCGCGACCCGGGAGTACGGGGCCGAGGTGCGGCTGCACGGCCAGGTCGTCGACGAGACCCTCGCCGCGGCCCAGCGGCACGCGGAGGAGACCGGCGCGGTCTTCATCCACCCCTTCGACCACCCCGACATCATCGCGGGCCAGGGCACCGTCGGGCTGGAGATCCTGGAGCAGTGCCCCGAGGTCCGCACGATCGTCCTCGGCATCGGCGGCGGCGGTTTCGCCGCGGGCGTCGCCGTCGCGGTGAAGGCGCTGCGCCCCGACGTCCGGATCATCGGCGTCCAGGCCGAGGGCGCCGCCTGCTACCCGCCGTCCCTGGCCGCCGGGCACCCCGTCTCGCTCGACTCCCCGGTCACGATGGCCGACGGCATCAAGGTCGGCCGGCCCGGCGACGTGCCGTTCGCCCTGATCGATGAGCTGGTCGACGAGGTCCGCACCGTCACCGAGGACGAGCTGTCCAGCGCGCTGCTGCTCTGCCTGGAGCGGGCCAAGCTGGTCGTCGAGCCGGCCGGGGCCAGCCCGGTGGCCGCGCTGCTCAGCGACCCGGAGGCGTTCCGGGGGCCGGTGGTGGCCGTGCTGTCCGGCGGCAACGTCGACCCGCTGCTGATGCAGCGCATCCTGCGGCACGGGATGTCCGCCGCGGGCCGCTACCTGAGCCTGAGGCTGCGCCTCACCGACCGTCCGGGGGCGCTGGCCGCCCTGCTGGCCGCGCTGACCGTGGCCGACGCCAACGTCCTCGACATCAGCCATGTGCGCACCGACCCGCGCCTCGGCCTGACCGAGG
This sequence comes from Streptomyces sp. MMBL 11-1, assembly GCF_028622875.1. Classification (NCBI taxonomy): domain Bacteria; kingdom Bacillati; phylum Actinomycetota; class Actinomycetes; order Kitasatosporales; family Streptomycetaceae; genus Streptomyces; species Streptomyces sp. MMBL 11-1. The sequence continues at coordinate 5,217,643 of NZ_CP117709.1, forward strand.
CGGAGGTCGACCTGCACCTGGAGACGAAGGGGCCGCAGCACTGCGCGGAGGTCGAGGCGGCGCTGCGCGCCGAGGGCTTCCGGGTGATGGGCTGAGCGGGACGAGGAACCCGCCGGGGAGGGCCGATCTCGCGCCGCGCCGCCGGGATGGGCCCGTTCACCGGGCGGCGACGGGCCGCCGATCCTAGGATCGGACCGGCAGGCCGCCACCGGCGACATCATCCGCGAGTGACGGGGGAACCTCTCCATGCCAGGTGCGATCCATGCCGAAGGACTGGTGAAGACCTTCGGCGACGTACGGGCCCTCGACGGCGTCGACCTCGACGTCCCCGAGGGCACGGTCCTCGGACTGCTCGGGCCCAACGGCGCGGGCAAGACCACCGCCGTACGCGTGCTGACCACGCTGCTGCGCCCGGACAGCGGCTCGGCCTTCGTGGCCGGGATCGACGTACTGAAGAAGCCCAACGAGGTACGCCGTTCGATCGGGCTCTCCGGGCAGTTCGCGGCGGTCGACGAGTATCTGACCGGGCGGGAGAACCTCCGCATGGTCGGGCAGCTCTACCACCTGAGCGCGCGGGACGCGAAGGCCCGGGCGGGCGTCCTGCTGGACCGGTTCAACCTCGGCGACGCCGCCGACCGCACCGCCAAGACGTACTCCGGCGGTATGCGCAGGCGCCTGGACCTCGCGGCGGCGCTCGTCGTGTCGCCGCCCGTGATGTTCATGGACGAGCCGACGACCGGCCTCGACCCGCGCAACCGGCAGCAGCTCTGGGACGTGATCGAGGACCTGGTGGCCGGCGGCACGACCCTGCTCCTGACCACGCAGTATCTGGAGGAGGCCGACCGCCTCGCCCATGACATCTGCGTCATCGACCACGGCAAGGTCATCGCCCGCGGGACCTCCGACCAGCTCAAGGCCCGGACCGGCGGCGAGCGCGTCGAGGTCGTCGTGCACCGCCCGGACGAGATCGAGCGCGCCCGGTCCGTGCTGACCTCCCTCGGCAAGGGCGAGGTCGCCGTCGCCCCGCTCTCCCGCAAGCTGACCGCCCCGGTCAGCGGTGGGGCCAGACTGCTGGCCGAGATCATCCGCGACCTGGACGCCCAGGGCGTGGAGATCGACGACATCGCCCTGCGCAGGCCCACCCTGGACGACGTCTTCCTCTCCCTCACCGGCCATGCGGCCGAGGTGCACGAGACCGGGGAAGAAGAGCCCGACGGAGCGGAAGCGGAACGTTCCCGCGGCGCCCGGAGCAAGGAGGACACCCAGTGAGCGAGATCGCCAAGGACGCCCCCTCGTTGCTCCCCCGTCCCGCCGGGGGCATCACGCAGTCCGTGAAGGACTCCCTCGTCGTCGCCAAGCGGAATCTGATCAGGATGACCCGGATCCCCGAGATGGTGATCTTCGGTCTGATCCAGCCGATCATGTTCGTGGTGCTCTTCACCTACGTCTTCGGCGGCTCCATCAGCATCGGCGGCTCCACCGACCCGCAGCTGTACAGGGAGTTCCTGATGGCGGGCATCTTCGCCCAGACCGTCACCTTCGCCACCGCCGGAGCCGGCGCGGGCATCGCCGACGACATGCACAAGGGGCTCATCGACCGCTTCCGGTCGCTGCCCATGGCCCGGGGCGCGGTCCTCACCGGGCGGACCCTCGCCGACCTCGTACAGACCACGCTCACCCTCGTCGTGCTCGCGGGGGTCGCGCTGATCGTCGGCTGGCGCACCCACGAGAACATCGGCAAGGTGATCTGCGGCTTCCTGCTGCTGCTCCTGCTCGGCTACGCGTTCTCCTGGATCGGAGCCCTGATCGGCCTCTCCGTGCGCACCCCGGAGGCGGCCACCTCCGGCGGCCTGATCTGGCTGTTCCCGCTGACGTTCATCTCGAACGCCTTCGTGCCGGTCACGGGCATGCCGGCGTTCCTCCAGCACGTCGCCGAGTGGAACCCGTTCAGCGCCACGGTGGCGGGGGCCCGCGAGCTCTTCGGGAACACGATGCCGGGCGTGCCGAAGTCCGTCACCGGGGCCTGGCCGATGGAGCACCCGATCCTCGCCTCGGTCATCTGGTCGGTGCTGATCATCGTGGTCTTCCGCACCCTGGCGGTCCGCAAGTACCGCTCGGCGGCCGTCTGACACCCGCGCCCGGGGTGTCTGACGCCCGCCCGGGGTGTCCGACGCCTGCCCGGGCCGTCTGACACCCGCCCTGGGTGTCGCGATGAGTTCCGGCGGTGCCGCGAGTCTCTACCGGTGGGGCGCCGCCGGCGTCGTACGACGTCCCCGGCGCCCACCGTGACCGACTTCGGCACCCCCGGCACGCGACACCACGGAGGACACCATGACCACCGCACCGGACGATCCGGCCGCCGAGCTGCCCGGCGCCCCGCCCGTCGTCGACCTGGCCACCTGGCAGGCCGCCCGGGACGAGCTCCTGGTCCGCGAGAAGGCCCACACCCGCCAGGGCGACGCGCTCGCCGCGGCCCGCCGACGACTGCCGATGGTGGAGGTCGACGGAACGGCCGAGGTCGTCGGAGCCGAGGGCCCGGTCCCGTTCCTGGATCTCTTCGAGGGCCGCCGGGAGCTCGTCGTCTACCAGCACATGTGGTACGACGGCGCACCGCACCAGGGCCAGTGCGAGGGCTGCACCGACGCGGTCTGGCACATGCGGGACGCCGTCTACCTCAACGCCCGGGGCGTCTCGTTCGCCGTCCTGACCACGGGGTCCTGGGAGGAGGTGGCCGCCTACACGGCGTTCATGGGCTACACCCAGCCCTGGTACTCGGTGCGGGGCCTGGACGCGCCGATCGGCGGGGAGATGGGGCACCTCGCCTGCTTCCTGCGCGACGGCGGGCGCGTGTTCCTCACCTACTCCACGACGGGCCGCGGAATCGAGCCGGCCAACGGGTCCTTCGGGCTGCTCGACCTGACGCCGTACGGCCGTGGCGAGGCGTGGGAGGACCGGCCCGAGGGCCGCCCGGCGATCGGCCGGGTCCGCGAGGGATACCCGGGTGAGAGCGGTCAGGCCTGCTGGTACTGGCGCACCGACGCGGACGGGACCGCGAGCTGGGGCCCGGCCAGCCGCCCCACCCCGCAGTGGACCCGCCCCGGCGTGACGCCCGAGAAGAGCCTCGGCCGCACCGGCGACTGCTCCTGACCCGGCGACCGGCACCGCCCCGGCGCACGCGACGCACGGGAGCCCCGGCCGCCCATGGCCGGGGCTCCCGCGTCGTTTTGTCGTGACCGGCCGGATCAGCCGGTGTAGGGCTTCGCCGCCAGGATCTTCACCGAGGCCGTCTTGCCGTTCGGCAGCTCGTACTCCGCGTCGTCGCCCGTCCGCTTGCCGTTCACGCCGAGGCCGAGCGGGGACTGCGGGGAGTACGTCTCGATCTCCGTGCTGGCGTATTCACGGGAGGCGAGCAGGAAGGTCAGCGTGTCGCTCTCGTCGCCGTCGAAGGCGATCGTGACGACCATGCCGGGCTCGACCACGCCGTCGTCGGCCGGCGCCTCGCCGACCTTCGCGTGCTCCAGGAGCTGTGTCAGCTGGCGCACCCGCAGCTCCATCTTGCCCTGCTCCTCCTTGGCCGCGTGGTACCCGCCGTTCTCCCGGAGGTCACCCTCCTCACGGGCCGCCGCGATCTTGACGGCGATCTCCGTGCGCGCGGGACCAGACAGGTACTCCAGCTCGGCCTTGAGCTGGTTGTACGCCTCCTGCGTGAGCCAGGTGACGTTTTCGCTGGTCTGGGTCACAGGTGCTCCTCGTCGGTGCTGGGAATACAAAGCATCGCCCTACCCAGAAGCATGTGCCTCCACGGGTGGGCGAAACCACGAGCCTAACAATTCCCCAGGAAAAGGGGGAGAAGGTAAACCGTCACACCCCCCGACCGGCCGATGTGACCCGTATCGTCGCAGGTCACAGGGGGTCTGGTCGGGATCAGCCCGTCGGGCCGTCGTCGGCGGTGCAGCCCATCGGCTCGACCGCGGTCGCCCTGGAGCGGGTCACCACGGTCACGACCTCGTCGATCCGGTCCTCGGCCCGGTCGAAGCGGACCTCCTTGCGGCCCACCTCGGAGCCGTCCTCGCTGAGCGCCCGCACCAGGCAGTAGCCGTGACCCTCGCGGTCCTTGCGGACCTCCAGGTGGACATCGGCCCGGGCGTCGGAGACGACCTTGAACTTGATCATCTCGGCGCTGATGCCCTGGCCGCCCACGTAGTCGAAGCCGATCCACCCGATCACGCCGAGCAGGGCGACGCCGAGGACCGATCCGACGATCTTCAGCTTGCGGTCGGCACGCTGGTCCTCGGTCCGGCCGTACCGCCCCTCGGGCAGGGCCTCACGAACCGTCGTCATGATCGTTCCCTCCGGACCTGGCATCGAGGAATTTTCCGGCGCCTCGTTCAGTCACTATAGAAGCCGCCCGCCCGGCACCCGACCGCGCCCCACACCGATGCCGCGCGGGCGCGGCACCTTCCGGAGACAGAGACCCGGACCGGCTTCGACAGCGACCCGGACGACCCGGACCGGCCCGACCTGACCGACCCGACCGACCCATGATCGACCAGAGCGACCAATGACTGAGGATCGAGCTTTGACTGAGCAGCTGCGACTGATGGCCGTTCACGCCCACCCCGACGACGAGTCGAGCAAGGGCGCGGCCACCATGGCCAAGTACGTGTCCGAGGGGGTGGACGTGCTGGTCGTGACCTGCACGGGGGGCGAGCGCGGCTCCATCCTCAACCCGAAGCTCCAGGGTGACGCGTACATCGAGAAGAACATCCACGAGGTGCGCAAGAAGGAGATGGACGAGGCCCGGGAGATCCTGGGCGTCCGGCAGGAGTGGCTCGGTTTCGTCGACTCGGGACTGCCCGAGGGCGACCCGCTGCCGCCGTTGCCCGAAGGCTGCTTCGCCCTGGAGGACCCCGAGGTCGCCGCGGGGCGCCTGGTGGCGAAGATCCGCGCGTTCCGGCCGCAGGTCATCACGACGTACGACGAGAACGGCGGCTACCCGCACCCCGACCACATCATGACGCACACGATCTCGATGATCGCGTTCGACGGTGCGGCCGACGCGGAGCGGTTCCCGGAGGACGAGTTCGGCCCGGTCTGGACGCCGCGGAAGCTCTACTACAACCAGGGCTTCAACCGGCCGCGCACCGTCGCCCTGCACGAGGCGCTCCTGTCCCGGGGCCTGGAGTCCCCGTACGGTGAGTGGCTGGAGCGCTGGAAGGAGTTCGAGCGCGTGGAACGCACCCTGACCACGCACGTTCCCTGCGACGAGTTCTTCGAGATCCGCGACAAGGCGCTCATCGCGCACGCCACCCAGATCGACCCCGAGGGCGGCTGGTTCCGGGTTCCGATGGACATCCAGCGCGAGGTCTGGCCGACCGAGGAGTACGAGCTGGCGAAGTCTCTGGTCGATACCTCCCTCCCCGAGAGCGACCTCTTCGCGGGCATCCGCGACAATGCCTGATATGTACGCGACCCAGGCACTGACGCACCTCGTCCCGCTCGCCGCCGAAGAGCTCGACAAGAACAAGGTCACCCCCGGCGTCCTCGGCTTCCTCGTCTTCGCGGCGCTCGCCGTCGGCGTGTGGGCCCTGATGAAGTCGATGAACCGCCACATGGGCAAGGTCGACTTCGAGGAGGCCCCCGACCCGGACGCGGTGGCCTCCGAGCCCGTCGCGGGCAGGGCGGCAGCCCCCCGGAAGTAACCCGCGCCCGGGGGGCCGCGCGTACGGGAAGGGCGTCCGGCCCCGGTGCCGGGCGCCCGCCGCCCCGTGCGCGTACGGAACGACGGCCTCCGCCGTCCCGTGCATGTGCGGAATGACAGCCTCCGCCGCCCCGTGCACGTACGGAACGACGGTATCCGCTGCCCGCCCGGTCAGCGCCGTGCCGTCATGGCCGGGTCGGCTCCGTCGCGACGCCCATGATCTGGCCGGCGGCGCGGGTCGGCGTGAGCCCGAGCCGCCACACCTGCCAGCCGTCCTCCAGGTCCACACCCCGCTCCAGCGCCACCGCGAACGCCGCCGCCGACTGCTCCAGCTTCCCGTCCCGCGCCGGGTGGCGGCCCTCGATCAGCTCGGCCAGCTCCCGCTGCGCCACCACCGTGCCCACCACGATGCCCCCGGGCGAGGCGTACGGCAGCAGCGTGCAGCGCAGGAACCGGGCCCAGTCGCCGCCCCGCGCGTCCCCGTACGAGGCGAACAGCTCGGCCGCCTCGCCGCACAGCTCCAGCGCCTGCGGCGCACGCCCGTTGCCTGCGTCGATCAGCGCCAGCTCCACACACGCCCACGCCTCGCCGTACGGCACCTCGATCCGCCGGAAGTCGGCCCGCGCGTCCATCAGCAGCTGCCGGGCGAACCCCGAATTGCGCAGGTTGCCCGTCTGCGCGGCCCGCTGGTCCCGGGTCACCCGGCCCGAGTGGTGCCGGGCGCACGCCAGCCCGTACACGTCCCGCATCCGCGAGAACATCGTGCGGGAACGCTCCAGCTCACGCACCGCCTGATCGGTGTCCCCGTCCTCCTCCAGCGCCTGCCCCAGGTAGTACAGGGTCCACGCCTCGCCCCGCGCGTCCTCGTTGTGCCGGTGCCTCTCCAGCGCCTCGCGCAACTGCTCCAGGGCGGCCGCCGGATCGCCGTCCAGCAGCCGGGCCCGGGCCAGCTGGGTGAGCGCCCACGCCTCGCCGCGTTCGTCGCGGGTCCGCCCGTACAGCTCCAGGGCGGTACTCAGCGCCTCCTCGGCCGGAGCCACCTCGCCCGTCCGCAGCCGCACCTGCCCCAGCTGGAACTGTGTCCACGCCTCACCGTGCAGCGACTCGCCCTCCCGGTGCAGCCGCAGCGCGTCGGCCAGCAGCGACAGCGCCCGCGCCAGACCGCCCCGGTCGCGCTCCACGGCCGCCAGGGCGTGCAGGGTCCAGGCCCGGTCCTCGGCCTGCGCGTCGGACGACTGGAGCGCCAGCGCCTCGCCGAGCCGGGCCGCCGCCTCCGTCAGATTGCCCTGGTGGTGCAGGGTGATGCCGAGCGAGCACAGCGCCAGCGCCTCGCCCGCGTCGTTCTGCGCCTCGTGGTACAGCCCGACCACGGAGGACAGGGTGGTGCGGGCCTTGTCCAGCTCGCCGAGCTGCCGGGCCGCGATCCCCGTACGCCACTGCACCGACCGCTCCAGCAGGCCCTGGTCCACGGCCTGCGTCAGCTCGCTGATCTCACCCAGGCGGTACAGGTCGCCGCGCAGCAGGCAGTAGTCGCACAGGGCGCCCAGCAGATGCAGCACCGTGGCCTGGTCGACGCCCTCCGCGTGCCGCAGCGCCGCCGTGATGAAGCTCGACTCGTCGTCCAGCCAGCGCAGCGCCGAGTCCAGCGAACCGAAGCCGTGCGAGCCGAACTGCCCGGCGCGGGTCGACATCTTCCCGTCGACCATCCGGATCACCGCGTCGGCCAGCTCCGCGTAGTTCGTCAGCAGCCGCTCCTGCGCCGCCGTCCGCTCGGCCGGCTCCTCCTCGTCCAGCAGCCGGGCCAGCGCGAAGGCCCGCACCAGGTCGTGCAGCCGGTAACGCGATCCCCGTACGCGGGTGAGCAGCCCGGCCCGTGCCAGCACGGTGAGCAGGCGCTCCGCCTCCTGCTCGTCCGCCGCGAGCAGCGCCGCCGCCGCTGCCGCCCCCAGGCTCGCCCGGCCCGCCAGCGCGAGCCGCCGCAGCAGCCGCCTGGCCTGCTCGCCCTGGTCCGTGTAGCGCAGCCACAGGGCCCGCTCCACCGGATCCACAGGACTGTACGCCCCCAGGTCCTCCGCCAGGGTGTGACGGCTACGGGCCCCGAGCGCGGAACCAGCCACCCGCAGCGCCAGCGGCAGCCCGCCGCACAGCTCCACGACGGCGTCCGTGGACGGGTAGTCGTACGGCCCGGCCTCCTCTTCCTCGGCGACCTCGCGCAGCAGCTCCTCCGCGCCCGCCGCGTCCAGCGGGCCGACCGGCAGGTGGTGCACCCAGGCCGGCAGATCCTCGGGCAGCTCCAGCGGCTCCCGGGCGGTGACGATCACCAGACTGTCCGAGCGCTCCGGCACCAGGGTGCGCACCTGCCCGGCGTCCGTCGCGTCGTCGAGCACGATCGTGACCGGCGTCCCCGTGAGGTGCTGGTGGTACAGCTCGCCGAGCCGCCGCACCTGCTGCTCGGCCGAAGCGCCTTCCCGGAACAGCAACTGCTCGCGCGGCGCGCCCAGCCGGTTCAGCAGGTGCAGCAGGGCGTCCCGGGTCGGCAGCGGGCTCTCCCCGGCGACCTGGCCGCGCAGATCGACCACGCACGCGCCCCGGAACTGATCCTTGAGCGCATGGGCGGCCCGCACCGCGAGCGCCGTACGCCCCGCCCCCGGCTCACCGTGCAGCACGACGACCGTCGGCCGGGTCTGCGTGGAGGCGCGGGCCGCGTGCACCCACTGGGCGATCTGCGCCAGCTCGGCCCGCCGCCCGGCGAACGGCCCCTCCGCCTTGGGGAGATGCCCGAAGGACTGCTCCAGCACCACCCGGGTACGGGCCGCCGCGCTGCGGTCCCCGCCGCGCAACTGCCGTCCCACCGGGGCGGTCTGCTTTTTCGGGGCGCGCGCGGCGGGCGTCAGCATGCGCTGCTGGTCCAGATACGGGCGGATGCCCCGTACCTCCAGGGCGGTCAGCCACTGGAGCCGCAACTGCTCGGCCCCGCCCGGCTGTCCGGCCGCCCCGGCACGACGGTGGGCGGCGGGCCAGTGCGAGGCGGTCGCCTTCACCACGGTCGTCGCCGTGCCGGCCACCGCGACGGCCACACCCGCACCGAGCGCCAGGCCGGTGTTCGCACCCAGCGCCAGATCCGCGCCGAACGCGGCGGCCGCGCCAACCCCCGTCACCAGCAGCGGAGTTCCGAGCGTCGCCCTGCTGAAGCGCTCCGAGAGCGGGCGCTCTCCCGCCGCCACCGCGTCCAGTGCCTGCGTGTACGCGGCGTACTCCTCGCCCGCGCCGGCGGCCATGGTGTCGAGCGCGGCCCGCGCCCGTGACAACAGCGCACCGGCATCGGTCTGTCCGCCGGAGCGCCGCTGCTCCTCCTCCACGGCACGCACCAACAGCCTCTCGGCTTCCGCCCGATGGCTGTCCCGCATCTAAAGTCCCCCTCCGAGTGCTGCTTCCCGGGCATCCGTCGCCGGGGCGTCAGATACCAAGCGTCGGGTCAAGTGTCCTGCGTGGCGTGCTCCGGCGCGAGGGGTGCCGGGCAAGGGGCGGGTCAAGGCGTGGGCGGAAGGCTCATGGCTGCTGCTCCTCGCCGTCCCCCTCCTCGTCCTCCACCGGCAGCCCCAGGGCGAGCCGGGCCTCCCACTCCTCCCCGGACTCGTCCTCGTCGCCGTTGTAGTCCCAGCGCTCGCCGAACTCCGCCAGGGAGGGGGCCCTCGATGCGGACCGGTGGATGCCGGAGAGGGCGTCGAGCCGGTTGGCGAGCGCGGTGACCGGGCCGCGTGCCCGCGCCGGGAGGCCGTCGATCGCGCGCAGTAGCATCGCCGACTCGGCCCCGCCTTCCGCCATCCGTTCGGCCCACGCGGTGGCCGCGGCGAGGTCGGTGTCCACCTGCTCGGGGACACGGAACCAGGCCTCGGCCGAGGGCCGCATCGCCTTCAGGTAGGCCAGTTGACCGGCGTCCCACGCGCCGGGGTCCTGCCGCAACGAAGCCTCCGGCAGGCCGGTCTCCGCTCCCAGCCAGCACCGCACAGTCCGGTCCCCGCCGGTCCCGCTGACCGACTCCGGGTAGAAGAAGGAGAATTCGACGGCCGGAAGGGTCCAGGTGTCCGGTGCGAAGTCGTGGAACAGGGGCGCGCAGCCCTCGTAGGCCTGCGCGACGATGGTGGCGGTGTCGGAGATGGCGTGGTCGCCCCTCAGCCGGAACGTTCCGTACACCTCGGCCGGATGAGGCCCGTCGCACGGCACGATCTCGACGGACGGGTCCGTCATCCGCAGGTCCTCGCCCTCCTGGGTGGAGAACAGCCCGCCCGCCGGTGCGAAGCAGTCCCCGGCCTTCAGGTCGAACAGCGTGCCCGCCTTCGTGTCCCGGGGGCCGAGGAGGCCCCCGCCCTCCTCCGCCCAGGCGTCGAACCGTGCCCCGCCGACCACCAGCAGCAGGGTGGCCACCGCGACCACCGCCCCGCCGACGGCCGTCCCGGCAACGGCCAGCCCCTTGCCGCGTTTGCTGTTGCCGGGGATCCGCACCAGCGCGACGATCCCGAGGATCAGCCCCAGCGGCGCGAGGCAGATCAGCAGCGACAGAACGAGCGAGGCGACGGCGAGGCCGCTGAGCGGAACCGGGGATGCCGGAGGGCCGGGCGGGCCGGCCGCGGGCGGGGCGGAGGGGCCGGAGGACAGTGAGGAAGGCGGCGGCACGGTCAGGGCCTGTGCCCTTTCGTCGGGGTAGGCAGCGCAGGAGTCCGTGTGGGGCCGGAGTGCCCGCACGTTAGCAGCGCGCACCTCCGCACCTCCGCACCTGTGTCCACCTGTCCCCCTACCACCGCATGTTCACGTCCGCGGCCCGTGGCGCGCGGGTGTCGCGGAGGAGGGTGCGCGAGGATTGGGTCCATGGCCAACCGACTTGCGCAGACCACCTCCCCGTACCTTCTCCAGCACGCCGACAATCCCGTCGACTGGTGGCCCTGGTCGCCCGAGGCGTTCGAGGAGGCGAGGAAGCGGGATGTGCCGGTGCTGCTCAGCGTCGGGTACGCGAGCTGCCACTGGTGTCAATGTACTTACACAACCAGGTAGTCCTGCCCTGGGGCGTTGCCAGAAGGTAGTCACATGGACACGTGCGATCAGCAGCTGGACGCAAGCATCAACGCTTGGGTAGAGGCCGAGTTGGACGTCTCGCCCGAGTGGGGGCCAGAGAAGTACACCACCATCCGCCAGCTCCTGGAGGACAGCACACCCGCTGTCGCTGCCGAGTAGTAGCGGCACGGAGCCGTAGACTGCGGCCCGCGCGCACGGCACCACTCGGGCTGGGGCACTTTTCGTGGTCGCGACTGTGTGAGCCCGGGGTGGTTCAGCCGGGGGTCGGGCTTCCCGCAGAGCTGGTCAGCCCGACCGGCAGCGCTCCACCACGCGCAGGCCGTCGCACCGCCTGGCTGAGAGTAGCCGCCTCTTTGTGCTGCAACAGACGGCACTGCGCTGCGTCTGGCCGGTAGTCTTCCCAAGCTAACTGCCGCTGCGGAGGGGATGGTTGCCATCAAAGAGTCATCTCATTTGGCGAGCCTGAGGCGGGAGATGAGGGGCAGGCGATACTGGTAAAGGCGAGGAAGTGATCAGCCTTGCGTTCGTAGCGTCGGTGGAGGCGGCGGCAGTCGGCGAGTCAGGCCACGGTGCGCTCCACGGTCCAGCGGTGGCGGGCCAGCCGTTGCGAGGGCTCGGCTCCCTTGCGGGCGATGCCGCCTTCACGTCACCATCGCCGCAGGTGGGTGTAGTTGTAGTCCTTGCCGGCGTGAAGTTTGCCGGGATAACGTCGTCGTCGGCTGCGGCGCGAGCGGATGGGCGGGATGCCCTTCACGAGCAGGATCAGGGCCTGGCTGTCGTGCAGGTTGGCCCCGGAGATGCCGACGGATACGGGCACCTGATCGTTCCGCGATCAGGTGGATCCTCGAGCCGTACTTGCCCCGGTCGACAGGTTTCGGGCCTGTCAGGTCCCCCTTTTCAGGGCCCGCATGTTCACCGAGTTGATCGCGCAGCGCGAGTCCATCTCGCCTCGGGCGCCGAGTTCGTCGGGACCAGGCGGTGGAGCTTGGCCCAGACCCTGGCCTTCGACCACTTCGAGAACCGCCGGAGGGCGGCCGCCCAGGACGGGCCGAACGACGCCGAAGGTAACTGCTGCCAGGTACAACCCGACGTAGTTACGAGGACGATTACGGCCAGCACCTCCCGGTCGCCGTGTCGACGCCCCCGCCCTGCGGCCGCGACGGCGCCTCCGGCACCACCCGCTGGAACAGTTCCCACAACTCGTCCGTCACCAGCCGCTCAACGGTCCCCACCATGACTCACAGACCACCGAGTCCCCCAAATGCGATGACTTCTTAGCATTCTAGAAAATTGCCGCATCGGACAGGAAGCGTTTCGTTCAGTGGCTTTCCACTGAAGTGAACTTGGCTGCAGCGATCGATTTTTGAATGTAAACGTTCATCATCGATCAATCTACCTGTTCGGTGACGTTTCGTAGTCAAGTCCAGTAGGCTTTTGGAATGGTCATCGATAGCGGGTTTCCTCTGGATGCGCCCACGCCCCGTCTCGTTCAAATCACTCCAGGGATGGCGGAGATCCTGCTGTCCCGAACAGTAGTAAATCGTCGCTTGGACTGGGGGCAAGTAGATTTCTTGGCTGATTCAATTATCCGCGGAGAGTGGCAGTTGACGCACCAGGGAATTGCCCTCGACGGGCCTCTTGATACTGGATTTCTACTTGACGGGCAGCACCGATTGAATGCCGTCATCAAGGCCGGCGTCGCAGTGTGGATTTACGTTTTTGAAGGACTTCCGAGAACGGCCTTTCCTGTCCTGGATACCGGGAAGCGTCGAAGCGGTGTGGACACTCTTTCTTCCACCGGTGAGAAGTATCTCCCCGTGCTTTACTCCACGATTCGTCACGTCATTCTGTTTAAAAACATGCCAGATTCCTCATGGAGTGGCAATGGGGCTCGAATCGCGAACGGTCGGATTCTTGCGGCCTATAACGAGGATAGCGGAATGTATCGAGATGCAGTGGCGATGGGCCGTGAGATTTCTAAGCATGTATTTGCTAGTCAAACTGGAATGGCGGTGGGATATTTTGTCACGACTGAGGCGGCTCCTGCAGTGAAGGCGGAAAGTTGGATTGACGGACTAACCTCAGGTGCAAACCTTGAAGTTGGAGATCCGCGGCTCGCTCTGACCAAGGTCCCTCATATGAAGAAGAGGGGTGCCAAGCGTCGATATACCATGCGTGAGCAAGTGGCAATTTACATTAAAGCGTGGAATGCGTGGGTTCAGGAAGAGAAGATCGAGAAACTGAATTTCAAGAAGACAGAGAACATGCCGATGCCTGTAGAAGAGAAGTTCGACCGATGAATCGATGGCGCGCACACTAAGGTAGGCCGGCGCTGCTGCGGAATAGTGCGTCCCCTGACTCGTTCATTACGACCACAGGTCTGCTTAGAGACTTGGCCAAACGTTCAATGAAAGCGCGTGACAAGAATGCGCTACCGTCTGTCGGGTGTCGTGCAGTAATACTCACCTCAGTATTTCCCCATGAGGACTTAGTTACCCGCCATCCGATTTTCGTAAATGATGCCAGGATGAACTCATCTTCGCTGATGCGTCGGCTGCGCGACAGCTTTTCTTCTGCTTGATTCACTTCCCCTTCTAGGCTCACTCCACGGTATTCTAGTTTTCGAACCAGCAGTAGAATTTCCTCAAGCATCTCCGCCTCGGACCGTTCAGCTGTATTTCGCACACCTCCTGGGAGGAGTACTTTTTGGGCCTCCTGGAGGGCGCTTTCCAATTCGGGCCAACTTCGCGTGAATGATCGTTCAAGACGATCCTCAGAAACCGTTCGCCCGGATGATGCCTTGTTCAGGTCGCCAATGAGCTTCCGGACGTCTTGCCGATTTCCCCCTACGGTTGCCTGGAACTTGGATAGCGGTCCGGTTAGGTCTGTAATCTTCATACCGATGAGGAACGGGGTGACACGTGCAATCTCAAATTGTTTTGCAAGTGCCCCTGCTTCGAAGTTGATCCACGTCGATGCTTTGTTCTCGGGAGTCACGCAAATAATCCCGAAATCCGTTGCGGCAAGTTCGTGGGCGAGCTCATCCATTCCCCTACCGCCTTTGGCGATGTCTTGACTTGAGACCCATGGATCAATCTCTTGGATAACATCCGGAAGCCAGCGCTTGAGAGCTTCGGCAACTTTCCTGGAGCGCTCTCCGGACCAACTCAAGAACACTTTCATGAGGGAGCTCTTCTCTTCAGCCACTCACTGTCAAAGGGCCAAGTTGTCATGGGCGTCGGTTTGATTTCAGTAGTTCCTCTTGCTCGACTTTGAGCGTGATGTAAGATTCGCGCACGTACGATAGAAAACCGCTTCCCGGGTGACGGATCAACGTAGAATCGTTGACGGCAACGGTTTCCCAGTCGGCCAATAGGGCATCGTAGGTCGCTGCATGGGCGCAGAAGTCAAGTACCACTGACGGCATCTCTCTTTCAATAATGAGATCTCCGCGAGTGGTGACGATTTCTCTTATCTGTTGGGCCCTTGGGGCGAATACCGTCTTAACCCACACGTGCCAACGCGTCGACACCGACTCGGTCAGCGAGCGCTCTGGCGATTCTTCCGGATCGAGTGGAAAGTATGTGCTGCGATATTCTCTCCATGCTCTTTCGTTAGTTTCCGCCAAAACGAGAAGCGGGCCGTATAGGTCTTTTAGCTGGCTACTAACCCAATTGATCCGTTCCTTTCTGAGAGACCTGCGAACTTCACCTCGGTGATCCATCCAGAAGACCATAATCGCGATTGCGACACCGGCTCCAGCTGTCACGATTGATGCGTACATCCGTGTCCTCCATGGTGTAGTCCGCAAGATATCCAGGCGAAGCCGACAGTAAACCTCTTCGTCAATGGAATTATTGTAATTTTATCTGCATTTCTGGGGTCGTGGAATTGATTACTGCGGCCGATGGTGAATTGCTTCCAAGCGGCTTCCGGGATATGAAATGTCCAGATTTCTGTTTCCCATCGACCCCTCACCGGCCGCGTTGCTGGTGGCCCCCATGTGTCGTGCGGTGCTCCCTTGTGCAGCGCCTGTGCTGTCCGGCCGCAGTCGACCGCTCGTGTGCTGGTGGAGCTGGTCCAGATCCTGGCTGCCGCGCATGCGACGTCTTTGCCGAGCGCCCAGGATTATCTTGCTGCTTCCTGCAGTGATGCCTCCGGCCGTCATCTGGGATGCGCAAGTACGTGATCAGGGAGGCTGTGTGGGAATGAAGGTGGGTAATCTCGTCCAGTGGTGCGAGGCCGATGATCTCACCATGAAAGTCAAGGTCGCTCGCACATGTATTTACCCTCAAAGAGGCACGCTCCGTGACTACGGGCGCTTCGACGTGTATCTAGCCCGGGAAATCCCATGAGCAGGGTGGAGTCTGCTAGAAGCCTGTCGACGGCGGCCTAAGCCTCAGGGGTTGGCGGACGCAGGGGAGGGGCGTCGTCCGGGATTGCATAGGTGATCAGTACCGTGACCACCACGGTCCGGTCCGCCGTCAGTCGCGGCACCACCCTGAGGCGAGAAGCGCCGATGCAGACGTGAGCTCTTTCCCCTCTCAGGCGGTTCCGAGGTCGACAGAGACGGGGAACGGAGCGGCAGTCCTGATCGCGCCGGTGAACATTTCGCCGTCCCTATAGGCCTTGGTGGCGGGGTCGAGGACGTAGGTGTAGACGATCGGAACGCCAGTAGCGGCCTGTTCGATGCGCCAGTAGAAGGGGATGCCGGCCTTGGCGTACTGGTCCACCTTCACGATCCGGTCAGTGGTCTCCGAACCGGGCGACACGACCTCGACGACCAGGAGCACGTGCTCGGGGCGGGTGGGTGTGAGATCGATGGTTTCCGCCCGGTAGACGGTGACGTCCGGGCGGCGGTTGGTGAGTGGAACGTCCTGCAGGCGGACGTCGAAGTCCGTGTCTGCGTTCCAGTCCGGGCCCGCGGCGGCGTCCAGGGCATTGGCCAGGATCCGAGCCAGCCGGTTGTGCCGCTTGGAGGCGCTCGGGCTCACGACGACCATCCCGTCCACGATCTCGATGCCGGCGCACTGCTCCTCGGACCAGGAGTCGTACTGCTCCGCGCTGATCTGCATGTGCATCCACGCGGGCGCCACCATCTCGGCGGACATGGTGTACCTCCTTCGAGGAGCCTCGGCAGGTCCGGTTCTGCTGCGCCCAGCCTACTGTTCCGAGGTGCTGGGCTGCCCGGCCTGGAGGGGGATCGAGGAGCCCACCACGTGATGGCGCACAAGTGCAATTCGGCCAAGTGAGGTGTGCTCGTCAGTGCTTCACCGGCCGTGTCAGGCGCTGTGAGAGGCTGGGCCGTATGAACCGGTTGGCTGGTGTGACCTCGCCTTATCTGCTTCAGCATGCTGACAACCCGGTCGACTGGTGGCCGTGGGGACCCGAGGCGTTCGAGGAAGCGAAACGGCGCGACGTACCCGTTCTGCTGTCGGTCGGCTACTCCGCGTGCCACTGGTGTCATGTGATGGCCCACGAGTCGTTCGAGGACGAGACCGTCGCCGCCTACCTCAACGCGCACTTCGTGTCGGTGAAGGTCGACCGGGAGGAGCGGCCCGATGTCGACGCCGTGTACATGGAGGCCGTCCAGGCGGCCACCGGGCACGGCGGGTGGCCGATGACCGTCTTTCTCACTGCGGACGCCGAACCCTTCTACTTCGGGACCTACTTCCCGCCCGAGGCCCGGCACGGTTCGCCCTCCTTCCAGCAGGTCCTGGAAGGCGTGACGGCCGCCTGGACCGGCCGGCGCGAGGAGGTCGCCGAGGTCGCCGGGCGGATCGTCGCGGATCTGGCGGGGCGTTCGCTGGTGCACGGTGGCGACGGGGTGCCGGGGGAGCAGGAGACCGCGCAGGCGCTGCTCGGGCTGACCCGGGAGTACGACGAGCAGCACGGGGGATTCGGGGGCGCGCCCAAGTTCCCGCCGTCCATGGCGGTGGAGTTCCTGCTGCGTCACTACGCCCGTACGGGTTCGGAGGGGGCCCTCCAGATGGCCGCCGACACCTGCTCGGCCATGGCTCGTGGCGGGATCTACGACCAGCTCGGCGGGGGCTTCGCGCGGTACTCCGTGGACCGGGAGTGGGTGGTGCCGCACTTCGAGAAGATGCTCTACGACAACGCCCTGCTCTGCCGCGTGTACGCCCATCTGTGGCGTGCCACCGGGTCGGACGAGGCCCGTCGGATCGCTCTGGAGACCGCCGACTTCATGGTGCGGGAGCTGCGGACCGCCGAGGGCGGCTTCGCCTCCGCGCTGGACGCGGACAGCGAGGACGCCGACGGACGGCATGTCGAGGGCGCCTATTACGTGTGGACGCCCGCGCAGTTGCGTGAGGTGCTGGGCGAGGACGACGGCGCCTTCGCCGCCGCGTACTTCGGGGTGACGGAGGAGGGGACGTTCGAGGAGGGGGCCTCCGTGCTCCGGCTGCCGGGGGACACGGGGCCCGTGGACGCCGTCCGGGTCGCGGACGTACGGGCCCGGCTGCTGGCGGCCCGCGCGGAGCGGCCGCGCCCGGGGCGGGACGACAAGGTGGTCGCCGCCTGGAACGGGCTCGCCATCGCCGCGCTCGCCGAGACCGGCGCGTACTTCGACCGGCCGGACCTGGTGGAGCGGGCCACCGAGGCCGCCGATCTGCTGGTCCGGGTGCATCTGGGCGAGGTGGCCCGGCTGACCCGTACCTCCAAGGACGGGCGCGCGGGCGACAACGCCGGGGTGCTGGAGGACTACGGCGACGTGGCCGAGGGCTTCCTCGCGCTGGCGGCCGTGACGGGGGAGGGGGCCTGGCTGGAGTTCGCCGGGTTTCTGCTGGACATCGTGCTGGAGCAGTTCACAGGCGAGGGCGGGCAGCTGTATGACACCGCTCATGACGCCGAGCAGCTGATCCGCCGGCCGCAGGATCCGACGGACAGCGCCACCCCGTCCGGCTGGACCGCGGCGGCCGGCGCGCTGCTCTCGTACGCCGCGTACACCGGGTCCGAGGCCCACCGGACCGCCGCCGAAGGGGCGCTCGGTGTGGTGAAGGCGCTGGGGCCGCGCGTGCCCCGGTTCGTCGGCTGGGGTCTCGCGGTGGCCGAGGCGCTGCTGGACGGGCCCCGTGAGGTCGCCGTCGCCGGGCCGGTCGGCGGGGAGCTGCACCGTACGGCGCTGCTGGGGCGGGCCCCGGGCGCGGTGGTCGCGGCCGGGGAGGGCCCGGGAGCGGGGACCGAGTTCCCGCTGCTGGTGGACCGGCCGCTGGTGGGCGGGGAGCCGACCGCGTACGTCTGCCGCCACTTCGTGTGCGACGCGCCGACGACGGACGCGGGGGAGTTGGCGGCCAAGCTCGGCGGGTGAGGGCCGCACAGGGGTGAGGGGCCGGTCGTCTCGTGCGGCCGGCCCCTCGTGCGTAACCCCTCAGCGCTCACCCGTGCTGGTACGCCACCAGCGAGATGCCCACGTAGTGCGCGATGAACGCGGCCAGCGTCAGCGAGTGGAAGACCTCGTGGAAGCCGAACCAGCGCGGCGACGGGTTCGGCTTCTTGATCCCGTAGATCACACCGCCCGCGCTGTACAGCAGACCGCCGACCACGACGAGGACCAGGACCGCGATGCCGCCGGTCCGCATGAAGTCGGGCAGGAAGAAGACCGCCGCCCAGCCCATCGCGATGTAGCACGGGGTGTAGAGCCAGCGCGGCGCGCCGACCCAGAACACCCGGAAGGCGATGCCCGCCGCCGCGGCCGCCCAGACCGCCCACAGCAGGGGCCGGGCGGTGGACTCGGGGAGCAGGAGCAGCGTCAGCGGGGTGTAGGTGCCCGCGATGATCAGGAAGATGTTCGCGTGGTCCAGGCGGCGGAGCACCGCCTCTCCGCGCGGCCCCCAGGTGCCGCGGTGGTAGACCGCGCTGACACCGAACAGCAGACAGGCGCTGAGGATGTAGACGCCGCAGGCTATCCGGCCCATCGTGCTGTCGGTCAGGGCGATCAGGGTGATGCCGGCGATCACCACCGCCGGGAACATCCCGGCGTGCAGCCAGCCGCGCATCCGTGGTTTGACGGGGACGGGGTCGAGTACGACGGGGCCCGGGGGCGCGGCGCTAGCGGCGTCGTCAGTCATGTCCGCATGCTACCTACGCCACCGTAAGTAGCGGATTTGGGGCGCAAATGAGTGGCGATGCTCACGTGTGAGCCCCCCTGGACATATGGGCGGAACAGCCGGATGATCAAATGAGTGCAGTCGGCACCGGATGAGCGCCAGGGGAATTCGAAGGGACGAAGCATCCGGGTCGCAGCCCCCACGGGGCCTTAAGACAACTGACACCCTCAACTAGGAGCGATCGTGGCGCGCGACATCGCGGCTCCCCTCACCGTCCCCACCCACCACCAGGAGCTGGTCTCCTGGGTCGACGAGATCGCAGCGATCACCCAGCCGGACCGGGTGGTCTGGTGCGACGGCTCCGAGGCCGAGTACGAGCGCCTGTGCGGGGAGCTCGTGGCCAAGGGCACGTTCACCAAGCTGGACGAGACCAAGCGGCCGAACTCGTACTACGCCGCGTCCGACCCGAGCGATGTCGCCCGCGTCGAGGACCGTACGTTCATCTGCTCCAAGGAGGAGAAGGACGCGGGTCCGACCAATCACTGGAAGGACCCCGCCGAGATGCGGGAGATCTTCACCGGTGCGGACGGTGTCTTCCGTGGGTCCATGCGCGGGCGGACCATGTACGTCGTGCCCTTCTGCATGGGGCCCGTCGGCTCGCCGCTCTCCGCCATCGGCGTCGAGATCACCGACTCCGCGTACGTCGCCGTCTCCATGCGCACCATGACCCGCATGGGCCAGGCCGTCCTGGACGAGCTGGGCACCGACGGGTTCTTCGTGAAGGCCGTCCACACCCTGGGCGCTCCCCTGGAGGAGGGCCAGGAGGACGTCCCGTGGCCCTGCAACACCACCAAGTACATCTCGCACTTCCCCGAGGACCGCGAGATCTGGTCGTACGGCTCCGGCTACGGCGGCAACGCCCTGCTCGGCAAGAAGTGCTACGCCCTGCGCATCGCGTCCGTCATGGCCCGCGACGAGGGCTGGCTCGCCGAGCACATGCTCATCCTGAAGCTCACGCCGCCGCGCGGGGAGTCGAAGTACGTCGCCGCAGCTTTCCCCTCGGCCTGCGGCAAGACCAACCTCGCCATGCTGGAGCCCACCATCCCCGGCTGGACCGTGGAGACCATCGGCGACGACATCGCCTGGATGCGGTTCGGCGAGGACGGCCGCCTCTACGCGATCAACCCCGAGGCCGGCTTCTTCGGCGTCGCGCCCGGCACCGGCGAGCACACCAACGCCAACGCCATGAAGACCATGTGGGGCAACTCCGTCTTCACCAACGTCGCGCTCACCGACGACGGCGACGTCTGGTGGGAGGGCATGACCGAGGAGGCGCCCGCGCACCTCACCGACTGGAAGGGCAACGACTGGACCCCCGAGTCCGGCACGCCCGCCGCCCACCCCAACGCCCGCTTCACCGTCCCCGCCGGGCAGTGCCCGATCATCGCGCCCGAGTGGGAGGACCCCAAGGGCGTGCCGATCTCCGCGATCCTCTTCGGTGGCCGCCGCGCCTCCGCCGTCCCGCTGGTCACCGAGTCCTTCGACTGGCAGCACGGCGTCTTCCTCGGGGCCAACGTCGCCTCCGAGAAGACCGCCGCCGCCGAGGGCAAGGTCGGCGAGCTGCGCCGCGACCCGTTCGCCATGCTGCCGTTCTGCGGCTACAACATGGGCGACTACATGAACCACTGGGTCAAGGTCGGTGCCGACAAGGACCAGGCCAAGCTGCCGAAGATCTACTACGTGAACTGGTTCCGCAAGAACGACGCGGGCAAGTTCGTCTGGCCCGGCTTCGGCGAGAACAGCCGCGTCCTGAAGTGGATCGTGGAGCGCCTGGAGGGCAAGGGCGAGGGCGTCGAGTCCCCGATCGGCATCCTGCCGGCCAAGGGCGCGCTCGACACCGAGGGCCTGGACCTCTCCGAGGCCGACCTCGACTTCCTGCTCACGGTCGACAAGAAGGTCTGGCGCGAGGAGGCCGCCCTGGTCCCCGAGCACCTCAACACCTTCGGCGACCACACGCCGAAGGAGCTGTGGGACGAGTACCACGCGCTGGTGAAGCGCCTGGGCTGAGCCCCGGGGCTCCGCCTGGGCCGGGCCGCCCCGGGCTCCGCCTGGGCCGAGCGCCACGCTCCGCCTGGGCCGGGCCGCCCCGGGCTCCCGCTGGCCCCGGGGCTCCTGCTGGCCCCGGGCTCCCGCTGAACCCCGCGGCCGGGTCCGTCGGACATCCGCCCTGACCTGTGGGGCCGAACGACCCGCCGCGGTACGGGGCCTGTCCTCGCCGACAGCCCCGGAGGGCCTGTCCCCGACCAAGGACACCCTCCCGGCCCCCGGAACCCCCTCACGGTTCCGGGGGCCGCTCCTTCCCGGCGGGAGGCGTGCGCCGCAGACCGCCGCCCACGCCCCCGCCCCGGTCCTCCAGATACCTCGTGTGGGACCGCTGGCGCAGCTCCTCCGCCTCCCGCAACCCGTCCACCAGCTCCTGCGCCTCCCCGTGCAGCAGCGCCACCTGCCGCTCCAGCTCCTCCTCCGGAGCCCGCGCGCCCGGCGCGAGCCGCGTCCACCACCGGGTCCGCAGATACGCGTCGACGGACTCCGGAACGTCCCGGCGCACCGCCCGCGCCACCACGTGCACGCCCTCCGGATCGTCCGCCAGCGCCTCGGAGACCCAGCCGGGGGCCAGCAGCCCGTCCAGCAGGCCGGTCAGCGCGGCGAGCCGCTCCGTCGCGGCGGCCGGCAGGTCCACCCGGTCCAGATACGCCCGCAGGGTCACGAGGTCGGCCCGCAGTCCGTCCAGCCGGGACGACGGGTCCTCGAACGCCGGGGCGGGCGGCCGGCCCGGCGCGGCGAGCAGCGCGCCCGCCCCGTACAGCCCGCCGACCACCACCGGCCAGTACGCCCCGGCGAACCCGGCGAAGGTGAGGGCGAGACCGCCGAGGGCCGCGGCGCTGCCGGTCAGATTCCGGGCCGACTCCAGATAGCCGACGACCCGGGCCGCCGCGGACCGGCCTCCGCCCCGGCCTCTGCCGGCTGCCGCCGGTCCCTCTCCGGCCTGCTTTCTACTGGTAGCCACGGATCTCCTCGAACGCCCCGTCCAGCGAACCGGGGCCCTCCTCCTCCGTCCCGTCGAAGAGCCGGCCGCCGGTCAGCGCCGCGATCGAGGCCAGCTCCGAGCGGTCGGAGTCGCCGAACACGACCGGGAACACCGGGGTGACCCGGCGCGCGGCGGGCAGCGCCCGGTAGAACGCCGTGAACTCCGCCGCCGACCGGCCCGCCGTGTTCTCGCCGTCCGTCATCAGCACGATGGAGGTGAACACGGACTCGGTGTCCGGGCCGAGGTGGTCGTAGGCGGCGGCGAGCGACGAGTAGATCGCGGTGTCCCCCTCGGCCGTCAGCGCGGCGGCGTCCGCCCGGAGCGCCGCCGGGCCCGCCTTCGGGTCCGCCGGGTCGACCGTGTGCGTGCGGACCTGTTTGACGGTGGACCCGAACGGCAGCAGCGTGACCTGTTCGCGCTCCCGGAGGCCGCCGGTCAGCCCGTTCAGCGCGGACTTCAGCCGCGCCAGCCGCCCGCCCTTCATCGACCCGGAGGTGTCCAGCACGTACACGGTCCGCGACGGCCGCCTCAGCCGGTGCTCGTACGCGGCGAGCAGCCCGTCCGCGACCGACCGCGTACCGGGGAACGGCAGTTCGCGGCGCTGCTCGGGGGAGAGCGGATCGGCGGGGCGCGCGGCGGCGACGACCGGCCGGCGCAGGGTCCGTGCGGTGATCTCCCGCTGCGCCCCGGTGGACCGGAAGTGCTCCGCCAGGGCCCGTACGGCGTCCCGGGCGTCGGGCGTGGCCCCGGTGAGGGCGCTCAGCGGGTAGTCGGCGGTCACCACCCCGTCGCGGGGGCGGATCACCGTCAGCCCGGCACCGGTGTCCCGGTTCAGCGACAGCAGCACCGACTCGTAGTTGATCAGCGCGTCCACCGTGGAGCGCCGGGCGTACGCGGAGGCCAGCCAGCCCGAGGAGCCGGAGGTCAGCCGCTGCCCGGCGAAGAACTCCTTCAGCTTCGGCGCGGCCTCGCGGACGTCGGCGTCGGTGAGCGCCGCCTGCGCGCCGGAGAGCCCGGACGCCACCGAGATCAGTGCGGCGAAACCGGAGTTGGAGCGGCTCGGGTCGGTCATCCCGTACGTCAGGTCCCCGGCCGCGACCGCCCGGTGGACCTGCGCCCAGCTGACCGCCCCGGCGTCCCAGCCGAGCCGCCGCACCGTCGCGGGCCGCACTCCGAGGGCGACCGGGGAGGCCATCAGCGGGGTCTCGGACGCGATCCGGCGGGCTGCCTCCGGATCGAGGCGCAGATAGTCGTTGGACGACAGCCACACCGCGTCGAACGCCCCGTCCGCCTTCCCGGACGCCAGGCGCTCCACGGCGTCCAGCGTGCCTGCCCAGGTGGGCCGCACGGTGATCCCGGTCGCCTCGCGTGCCTTCTCCAACAGGGGCTTCATGTCCGCGAGTTCGCTGGACGCCAGCACGCGGACGGTCCCCGTGCGAGGCCGTCCGTCGTCACCGCCGCCCCGGCCGGCGTCCCGTTCGGCGCCCCGGTCCGTCGTGCAGGCGGCGAGCGGGGCGATCAGGGCGGCGGCCAGCAGCGGAAGGAAGGCGCGCCGGAGCCGGCGGCGGCCGGGCGTCGCGCGGGCGCCGGGCCGGGGGCGTTCGGCCGGGGCCCGCTTGGTCGGTGTGCGTCCGGTCGGTGTGCGTCCGGGCGGGGTCCGATCGGCCGGGGGCCTGTCGGCCTGGGTGCGTTCGGTCTGGGGCCTGTCGGCCCGGGGCCGCTCGGGTGGGGTGCGCTCGGCCCGGCGTACGGGCTCCGGGCGGCGGCTTCTCATGAGCGGCCCCCGTCCAGCGCGGAGTCGGCGGCCCGGCTGCGTTCCAACCGGGCTGCGGCCTCCTGGAGTTCGGCGGTCAGCGACTCCACGGTGGCGGCCATGGTCTCGGTCGCCCGCGTCTTGTACGTGTCGATGGCGTCGAGCGTCGCGTAGATCTGCCCGAAAGCGGTGCGCAGGGTCTCGACGCCGACCGCGGGGTCGGCGGCGATGCGCTGGATCTCCCCGCTCTGCGTGGCGAGCATCTCCGCGTTGCCCCGGATCAGGTCCTCGGTGGTCGAGCGCAGCACCTGTACCTGCTCGGTCACCCGGCGCTGGTTCTCCAGCGCCGAGGACAGCATCACCGCGATCCGCAGGGCGGACACGGTGGTGGTGGCCGCCCGGTCGACGCCCTTGATCAGCTCGTCGTTGTTGCGCCGCACGACGTCCATCGCCAGGTACCCCTGGGCGCAGACCGCGATCTGCGTCAGCAGGTCCTGGTGCTTCTGCCGCACGGGGAAGAGGACGTCGGCCCGCAGCGCGTCCGCCCGTACCGGATCGCCCGCCGCCTCGGCCTCCGCGATGCGCCGCTCCACGACACCGTCGAGGGCCTCGGTGAGCACCGCGTACTCCTGCAACGTGCCCATGGAGTCCCAGAGGCGGGTGCGCTCGGTGTGCAACGCGGCGTTTTCGCGCAGCAGTTCGTCCTGGCCGCCGCGGAGCGAACCGACGATCCGGTCGAGAGTCCCCCTGGCGGAGGCGTACTTCGCGACGTGGTCGCGCAGCCGGCGCCCGCCCGGCAGCCGGGACAGCAGCCGGCGGGCCCCGCGCCCCGGGGTGTCGCGCGGATCGAGGTCCTCCACCGTGCGGCGCAGCTCGACCAGCGAGGACCCCACCCGGGCCGAGGCGTCCCCCTCGCCGGACGCCAGCGCGCGGACGGTGCGGTCCAGCATCCGGTTGGACTGCTGGGCGGCGCCGCGGATGTCGCCCTGCCCGAGCGCGGCGATCTCGCCGACCCGCGCACCGAATGCGGGGGAGCGCGCGTCGAGCTCGGCGAGACCGTCGATGAACTCCTCGGCACGCCGGACCAGGTCGGCGCGCACGGCCTCCGCGACCGGGACGAGTCCGGTGGCCTGTTCGGCGCGTACGGGGGCGACGGGTGCGGGCGGGGTGAGCACGAGCGGGGTGGTCGGCGGGTCGAACGGCCGTCGGGGATCCTGGGGCCCGGCGTTCCGATGGCTGGCGTCTTGCGGTCCGGCGTTCTGCTGTCCGGCGTTCCGGGGGCTGGCGTCCTGGGGTCCGGCGTCATGACGCCCGGCGTTCCGGGCTCCGGCGTCCTGGGGCATGGTGGCGTCTCCTGTGCTGCGAGTGCGGGTCCGGAGCCGGGAACAGGCCCGGCTGCCGGGGCCGCGGGAACAGGGTGCGGGCGGGGGCGTTGTCAGCCGCGTGCCCGCCGTGCCATCGAGCGCAGCACCTCCGCGGTGGGCACGGGCGCCTGGCGTACGCCGGTCAGCCGCTGGTCGATGTAGGCGGTGTGGTCCGCGGTCGCGGCGATGAACTCGGCAGCCGCGCCCTGGGGCCGGAAGCCGTGCCGTACCGCCAGCTCCCGCAGCCCGGGGTCGGTGGAGAGCAGCTCGCCGAGTTCGCGGCCGTGGTCGGTCAGCGGTACGAGGGTGTGATCGCTGGACACCGTGGTGTCCGGGTAGAGGACGACGAGGTCGCCGATCTCCTGCCGCTGGCTGCGCATCAGGAGCGAGGCCACCTGTGACTCGTAGACCAGGACGAGGGGGTTGCCCACTCCGCTGATGAAGTCCCGGAACGGCGCGTCGCTGCTGGTCTGCTGCGCCCCCTGCACCTGGACGAGCTTGCGCATCAGGGGCCCGGTGCGCTCCACGGCCTTCGCGTCCGTGGCGACCCGGCCGTCGTCGGCGACGTACGAGGCGGCGGCGAGGTAGAGCGCGCCGGAGTTGGAGGTGACGGGGTCGGTGCTCGTGATGAACACCGTGCCGCTCAACTCGGCTTGCCCGGACGCGCCCTTGAGCTGCTGCCAGGTCCGGTCGTCCTCGGCCGCCGCCAGGTAGGGGCCCATGAGCAGCGTCCCCTGCGTGGTGAACTTCGACCCGCCGGGCGCCCGCAGCCGGGCCAGCCCGTTGGCCGCGAGGACCTCGGCCGCGTTGCGGTGGGCCACCACGACGAGCGGCGAGTAGAACGGCCGCAGCGGGCCGCCCTGGGCGTCGGCCCCCCGGCGCAGCTCATCGGCCGGGGCCTTGGAGCCGGGGAAGGCGAAGTCGTAGCCCTTCAGGGGCAGTCGGTCCATCGCCCAGGACCCGGAGGTCTCCGTCCGGACGGTGAACCCCTTGGCCGCGAGGGTCTTCACGGTGTCGGGGTCGGCGAAGAACTCGGCCTTCTCCGACCCGATCACTCCGCGCACGGTCTTCGCGGCCGTGCCGCTGGCCCCGCTGTCGCGGCCCAGGGCGACGGCCGCTGCCACACCGGCGATCAGCACGACCGCCAGGACGATTCCCACGATGCGTCTCACCCGCGCAGCGTGCTCGCGGAAACCCACATTCCGGGCCGAGTTGGGTGGACGGCAGATGAAGGGGCCATCCCAGAACGCAACGGCCCCGGTGGGCAGGGCCGTGGCACCCGGTCCGCCCGCCTCGCCGGCACGCGGACCGGGGCCGTCAGCGGGCGCCGACCAACTGCCCGGAGGGGGCGGGTCCGGCGGAGGCGGCGAGGGCCGCGGTGTGGGCGTCCATCCGTACCGCGGAGAGGATGGCGGCGGTCGTGTCCGCGCGGGACGCGGCCACCAGCAGGGCGCGGCCCGCGAGGGCGTGGGCGCGGCGGTGGAGGTCCGCGGGGGTGGCGTCGGTCAGACCGGCGTGCCGGGCGGGCGGAGCGCCGCGCAGCCGGGCCACCTGCTCGGCGATACGGTCGCCCGCCGCGGTGAGGCCCAGCTCGTCGGTGACCGCGAGGAGGGCGGCCAGATGCCCGGCGAGCTGGATGTCCAGCTCCTCCTCGCGGCTGCGGCGCGGAAAGTCCGCGTCGTCGGCCGGGGTGTGGACCGAGGGGCTGCGGATCGGCTCGTACATGGATGGCCTCCCGATGGTGCGTGGAACCATCCTACATTGGAATGAGTCTAAAGTTGTGCACGATCCGGATGGGTGATGGCTCTAAGGCTGTCCGTAACCGTCCAGGAAGGTGCCGATGCGGGTCACGGCGTCGGTCAGGTCCTCGACCGTCGGGAGTGTGACGATCCGGAAGTGATCGGGCTCGGGCCAGTTGAAGCCGGTGCCCTGCACGACCATGATCTTCTCGGCCCGCAGCAGGTCCAGCACCATCTGCCGGTCGTCCTTGATCTTGTAGACCTTGGGGTCGAGCCGGGGGAAGAGGTACAGCGCCCCCTTCGGTTTCACGCAGGTCACCCCGGGGATCGAGGTCAGCAGGTCGTACGCCGCGTCCCGCTGCTCCAGGATTCGGCCGCCCGGCAGCACCAGGTCCTGGATCGACTGCCGCCCGCCGAGCGCGGTGGCCACCGCGTGCTGCGAGGGCATGTTGGCGCAGAGCCGCATGTTGGCGAGGATCGTCAGCCCCTCGATGTACGAGGTGGCGTGCGCCTTCGGCCCGCAGACGGCCATCCAGCCGGAGCGGTAGCCCGCCACCCGGTAGTTCTTGGAGAGCCCGTTGAAGGTCAGCACCATGAGGTCCGGGGCCAGCGCCGCCGTCGGGGTGTGGGTCGCGCCGTCGTAGAGGATCCGGTCGTAGATCTCGTCGGAGCAGACGATCAGGTTGTGCCGCCGGGCGATCTCGGTGAGACCGCGCAGCATCGCGTCGTCGTACACCGCACCGGTCGGGTTGTTCGGGTTGATGATCACCAGGGCCTTGGTGCGGTCGGTGATCTTCCGCTCGACATCCGCGAGGTCCGGCATCCAGTCGGCCTGCTCGTCGCACCGGTAGTGCACGGCCGTCCCGCCCGCCAGCGAGACCGAGGCGGTCCACAGCGGATAGTCGGGAGCCGGTACGAGCACCTCGTCGCCGTCGTCCAGCAGCGCCTGCATCGACATCTGGATCAGCTCGGAGACGCCGTTGCCCAGGTAGATGTCCTCGACGTCGAGCTCGATGCCCTTGGTCTGGTAGTGCTGCATCACCGCGCGGCGCGCGGACAGCAGGCCCTTCGCGTCGCCGTAACCGTGCGCGCCCGCGACGTTGCGCAGGATGTCCTCGAGGATCTCCGGCGGGCACTCGAACCCGAACGCGGCGGGGTTGCCCGTGTTCAGCTTGAGGATGCGCTGACCGGCCGCTTCCAGCCGCATCGCCTCCTCCAGCACGGGACCCCGGATCTCGTAACAGACGTTGGAGAGCTTCGTGGACTGGATGACCTGCATGTCCGCGAGCTTACGGCGGCGTTTCGCGAGGTGCGCGGGGATTGCTCCCGGCGTACTCCCTCCGGGGTGCCTCCCCGCCCCGCCCCGTCTTCCATCGCCATGCCCGCCGCCGCCCCGGACCGTGGGATCGCCCGGTCGGGGCGGCGTCGGGGCTTGGAAAGGAGGCGTGTGCGGCCGGGACGGGTGAGATGCGCCACGCGAGGGCCGGACAGGCCCCGTCCGCACCCCGGCACGGGCCCGCGTCCAGCTCCCGTCCGCCCCCGCCCGGGCGGGCGCGCCCGTTCGCCGCCGGGCGTCGCCGGCCCGGCCGCCCGGTGCCGTCACTCCGGCAGCCGGGCCCCCTCCGGGAGCCGGATGCCGAAGTCGTCCGCCAGGACGCGCAGCGCCTCGTCGCCGTCCTTCAGCCGCCGCTCCCGGATCGTGCCGTCGTCGGCCGTCTCCACCAGGTCGAGCCCGGAGAGGGCGAGGTGGGAGCCGATCCGGGTGCGCTGCGCGTACACCGCCTGCCGGAACGGTGAGCGCGGATGCGTCGCGATGAACCAGTTGATCACTTCGTAGTCCGGCTTCTCGTACGGCTCCAGGGTGAATCCGTACTGCGGCTCCCACGACCCGCCCTTCTCGGCCTGGAGCTCCCACATGGGCAGCGGACCGTGGTGCGGTGCGTGGACCAGGCGGTGGTGGCGCGGCGCGTCGAACAGTTCGGCGCCCTCCACCAGCTCGATCGGCTCCAGCAGGGCACCGACCGTCCCGAAGCCGACGTCCGCCAGATACGGGTGCGGCTCGCCCGCCACGTCCACCCGCATCAGCATGTGGGTACGGGGCCGGATGTCGCCCGGCGCGGCACCCAGCACCACCCGGGCCGTCAGCGGCGTCACGGCGAAGCCGATCTGCCTCAGCGCGGTGGAGAGGAGGGTGTTGTGCTCGTAGCAGTACCCGCCGCGCCCGCCGTGCACGAGCTTCGCCTCCAGATCGTCGAGCGCCAGCGAGGGGGCGGAGCCGAGGACGGCGTCCAGGTTCTCGAACGGGATGCCGGTCAGGTGGGCGCGGTGCAGGGACCGCAGTACCTCCAGCGTGGGGCGGGGCGTTCCGGTCCAGCCGATGCGGGCGAAGTAGGCGTCGAGGTCGAGAGTCATACGCCGACCGTACGCAGCCGGGGGGCGGGCGCGCCTCCGGCCGTGGACCGACGTGCGCGCCCGGACGGCCTCGGTCTCCGGACCGATACCGGGACCGGGAACCGGGACCGGCGGGCGCATGGGGGACCAGGACCCGGACCGGGGGTGGCGCGCGGGGGACCGGGATCGGCGCACGGGGGGCGCGGACCGGGACCGGCGCACGGGGGACGCGGACTGGGACCGGCGCACCGGGGGCCCCGGGCCGGGCGGGGCGGCTCAGATCTCGCTCAGATCGGGTGAGATCCGCCCCGCCCCGGGTAGCGGTGCTCCCATGAGCATGTTCCGGAAGCCCCAGCCCCTCGCCGTCCTCGTCCTCCGCGACGCCCCCGACCTCGTCGCCGGGCTCCGGCGTGCGCTGGAGGCCGCCACGGACGCCGAGCGCCCCGGCCTGGAGCTGGCCCTCGCCCTGGCCGAGGACTCCGCCGCGCGCCCGGACGCGGAACTGCGCGGCCGGTGGGTGCGACAGCGGCTCGCCGCCGCCGGATACGAGGGGCCGACGGACTCGGTGGCGGCCGTCAAGGTCCTGCGCCGGGCCGAACCCGGTCTGACGCTGCTCCAGGCGGCGACGTACGCGAAGGAGGCCCAGGCGGCTGGAGCGTGAGGCGGGCGGGGCCCGGAGGACGGGGCGGGCGCGGTCCGGCGAGCGGTCCGGGGCCGGGCCGTCACATTCCGTCCACCGACCCCGCCGACGCGATCAGCAGGGCCGTGTCGACGCCCTGCTCCTGTGCCGTGCGGAGCAGCGCCGCGTCCCCCGCCGCCGCCACGGCCGGGCTCGTGGGGTCCTCGGCCACGGGCCCGCCCGCGTACGCCGCCGTCGCCGGGGCCATCGCCGTGAGCCAGCCGGCCAGCAGCGCGCCGAACTCCTTCTGGTCGATGCCCGCGTTCCGGACCAGTGCCGCCGCGTGCCGGGCTCCGGCGAACATGGCGGTCATCGCGCTGAGCAGGGCCACGTCGTGGAGCGCGGCGAAACCGGGGTCGGCGCCGACGTACCGGGTGGCGGCGGGCACGGCCAGCACCTCGCGGTGGGCGTCGAAGACGTCGCGCGAACCGCTGTAGAAGACATAGCCCCCGGCTTCCGGCACACCGATCATCGGCGGTACGGCCATGATCCCGCCGTCCAGGAAGCGGGCGCCGCGCTCGTTCGCCCAGGCGGCCCGGGCGCGCGACTCGGCCGGGGTGGAGGTGGTGAGGTCGACCAGGTCCTTGCCCGTGAGATCGGCCTCCGCGAGCGCTTCGCGCACCGAGGCGTCGTCCAGGAGGCACGCGACGACGAGCGGACTCGCGGCGACCGCCTCCGCCGCCGTCGCGGCCACCCGCGCGCCGGCGGCGGCGAGTTCGGCGGTCCGGCCGGGGCTGCGGTTCCAGACGGTCAGGGGGTGCCCGGCGGCGAGCCAGGTACGGGCGAGAGCGACGCCCATCGCGCCGAGGCCGAGCAGGGTGAGAGGGGCGGGCGGGACGGAAGCGGCGTTGTTGTCGGACATGACGCTTAGGCTGGTCGGAGGCGCCGGGGGTGACAAGTACGCACTGTGGAGTGGGTGGTTACCTCGCGGACAGTGACCAGGTGAGGGAGGGGCGGGCGATGCGGATCGTACGGAGGCCGGGGGCTTTCGTCTGCGGGATCGACGCGGCGATGGACGTGATCGGCGGCAAGTGGAAGGTGCTCATCCTGTGGGCGTTGAATGAGCGGACCTGCCGCTTCGGTGAGCTGCGCCGGAGCCTGCCCGGGGTGACCGAGAAGGTGCTCAGCTCCCACCTCAAGGAGTTGGAGGACGACGGCATCGTGCACCGCGAGGTGTACGCCGAAGTGCCGCCGCGCGTGGAGTATTCGCTCACCCCGCTGGGCCTCTCACTGAACGCCGCGCTCGAACCGCTGGGTCAGTGGGGGCGTGAGCACATCAGTCGCGGTACGCCCGAGGCCGACGCCGGAATCGGTGCCGGAGCCGCTGCCGCTGCCGGTGCCGGGGCAGCTCCCGAGGCCGTGGTGGGGCTGGGGCTGGGGCGCGGACAGTCCTAGGCCGTGTCCGCGGAGTCTCGTCCGGCCCGCGGCCGGAACTGACCTCTTGTGATGGCCTGACATCTGCGCCAGCATGCGCATGTCAAAAGCCGGAAGATCTCCGGCCTCTGGCGTCACTGGAGGGGATCCCCCACATGAACAAGCCTCTCGTCGGTGCGTTTCTCGCTGCCCTGCTCCTGGGAGCGGGTGCAGCGCCCGCCGTGGCGGCCGAGCCCGCCGGAAGCGCGCGCGAGGTTTCGGCCGAAGCCGCGCCGCAGACGATGTACGCCGCACCGCAGACGATGTACGCCGCACCGGACACCGTGCCCGCCGCGAAGGCCGTGACCTTCGCCGGGACCGTCGCACTCAGCAACTGTTCGGGCTCCGTGGTCCGTACCCCCGACTCCGCCCCCACCGATCCCGCCCTCGTGCTCTCCAACGGGCACTGCATGGAGACCGGCTTCCCCGGCCCCGGCGAGGTCGTCGTCGACCGGCCGTCCTCCCGGACGTTCACCCTGCTCAACGCCCAGGGCAGGGGTGTCGGCACGCTGAGGGCGAGCAAGATCGCGTACGGCACCATGACCGACACCGATCTCTCGCTCTACGAACTCACCAGCACCTACCGGCAGATCGAGGACAGGCACGGCATCCGGGCGCTGGAGCTGGAGACCGCCCACCCGACGGCGGGCACCGCCATCACGGTCGCCTCCGGCTACTGGAAGCGCACCTACAGCTGCGACATCGACGGCTTCGTCCACCGGCTCAAGGAGGGCCGGTGGACCTGGAAGGACTCGGTCCGCTACACCCCGGAGTGCCGGACCATCGGCGGTACGTCCGGCTCGCCGGTGATCGACGACGCCACCGGCAAGGTGGTCGCCGTCAACAACACCGGCAACGAGAGCGGCCAGGAGTGCACGGACAACAATCCGTGCGAGGTCGACGAGAACGGCGAGGTGACCGTCCGCGAGGGCATCAACTACGCCCAGCAGACGTACAACATGGTCCCGTGCGTCGGGGCCGGCAGCAAGATCGACCTGACCCGTGAGGGCTGCGCGCTGCCCAAGCCGTAGCCGAAGCCCCCGGCGCGCGCCGGGCGGCCCCGACCGCTATCGGGCCCGCCGGGCGCGCGCCGCCTCGATCCCGTCCAGCAGTACCCCGAGCCCGGCCCGGAACGTCTCACGGGCCTCCCGCTCCGGATACGACATCGCCCCCGCGCCCTCCTCCGCCACCGTTTCCGGGTACGGCTCCACCGGCCCGTCCGCCTCCAGCCGGCTCACGGCCGGGAAGCGCTCCGCGAAGTCCGGGACCAGCTCCATCAGGGCCGCCGAGCGCGCCGCCCACCACTCCTCGTCGGACCTCCCGGTCGCCGCCGCGGCCAGCCGGGCGTCGGCCACCGTCTGTGCCGAGCCCCGCGCATAGGCGAACAGGGTTCCCGCCAGCCGCCTCAGCGACCCCGCGTCGAGACCGGTCGCCCCCAGCAGGGCGACCAGCGCGTCCAGGCCCGCGTACTCGTGCGGCCCCA
Organism: Streptomyces sp. MMBL 11-1; assembly: GCF_028622875.1. Classification (NCBI taxonomy): domain Bacteria; kingdom Bacillati; phylum Actinomycetota; class Actinomycetes; order Kitasatosporales; family Streptomycetaceae; genus Streptomyces; species Streptomyces sp. MMBL 11-1. Next base: position 5,250,390 of record NZ_CP117709.1, read on the forward strand.
GTACCGGCCGAGCCTGCGAGACCTGGAGCACCCAGGGGTGCCGGACGTAGAACTCCAGGATCTCTTCGGCCCAGGCGGTGAGCGCCGCCCGCCAGTCGGCCGGCTCCGGCCGCCCGGCGGGGAGTTCGGCGTGGACGGCGTCGTACATCAGGTCCAGCAGCTCGCTCTTGCCGGGGACGTAGGTGTAGAGCGCCATCGCCGTGCGCCCGAGCCGGTCGCCGACGGCGCGCATCGACAGGGCCCCCATCCCCTCCTCGTCCGCGAGCGCCACGGCGGCCGCCACGATCGCGTCGACGCTCAGCCGGGGCTTGGGACCCGGGCCGCCGCGCGCCGGGGGCGGGGCGTCCGCTCGCCACAGGAGGGAGAGGGAGCGGCGCGGGTCGCCCTGCCCGGCGAAGACCACCACGTGCGACTCCTTACGGCGTAAAGTAACGTCCGGCGGGTAATTCATTACAGCGTAAGCTATCGGTGTGGGGAGAGGTCGGAACGATGAGCCAGGCACTGCCGGTCACCTATGTGCGGGTCACGGAGGTCGAGCGGATCACCCCCGGGACGGCCAGGATCGGCTTCACCGCCGACGAACTGCCCGGCCTGCTGGAGGACCGCCCCGACCAGCAGCTGAAGCTCTGCCTGCCGCGCGCCGGTCAGACCGTGCCCCGGCTGCCGGAGCAGGACGCGGACGACCCGTACGGCATGCGCTGGTACGAGGCGTTCCTCGCGATCCCGGAGGCGGAACGGCCCTGGATGCGCAGCTTCACCGTCCGCTCCTACGACCGTGAACGCAACGTGATGACCGTGGACTTCGTGCTCCATGGTGACGGCGGCCCCGCGTCCCGCTGGGGTGCGGCGGCCCGGGCCGGTGACGTCCTCGGCATGGTCGGCCCGTCCTCCCTCTACGCCCGGCCGCTGCCCGCCGCCCGGCGGATGCTCCTCGCCGGGGACGAGACGGCGCTCCCGGCGATCGCCACGGTGCTGGAGGCGCTGCCCGCCGATACCGGGGCCGTGGTGTTCGCCGAGGTCGCGGACGCGGCGGAGGAGCGGGGCCTGCCGTCCGCCGCCGGCGGGTCCGAGGTCCGTTGGGTGCACCGGGACCGGGGCGGCTCGCTGGTGACGGCGGTACGGGAGGCCGGGCCGGACCTCGACGGGGTGGACGCGGCCTGGGTGGCGGGCGAGGCCTCCGCCGTCCGGACGCTCCGCCGCCACCTGGTCGGGGAGCGGCGACTGCCGAAGACCGCCGTTGAGTTCAGCGGCTACTGGCGGCGCTCCCTCACCCAGGACGACGCCCCCACCGAGGAGGACCTCGCCTGGGCGGCGGAGCGCGCGGCGGACGCCTCGTAGAACCGCGCGGTGCACGCTGCGGGGAGCGCCTCGCCCGAGAGCGCTAGGCGGCCCCGGTTCCGGCGCCCGCTCCACGGACCGCCCGGCCCGCCAGTGCGGAGGTCCGTCTGCCGTCCTCGATGACGAACCGGCCGTCGATCAGCACATGCGGGATGCCGACCGGAAGGGTGCGCGGCTCCTCGAACGTGGAGCCCGCCGCCACCGTTTCCGGGTCGAACAGCACCAGGTCCGCGCGGTACCCCTCGCGCACCAGGCCCCGGTCCGCGAGCCGCAGCCGGGCGGCCGGGCGCGAGGTCAGGTGGGCCACGCACTCCTCCAGGGAGAGGATGCCCAACTCCCGTGCGTACCGGCCCAGATACTGCGGGAACGTGCCGTACGCCCTCGGGTGCGGCTTGTCGCCCTGGAGGATGCCGTCACTGCCGCCCGTGTGCACGGGGTGACGCATGATCCGCTGGACGTTCTCCTCGTGGCCCACGTGCTGGAGGATCGTCGTCCCGAGCCGGTCCCCGGTGAGCAGCCGGCGCGCGGTCACCCAGGGCTCCTCGCCCCGCAGCGCCGCCGACTCCGCCACCGTACGGCCCACGTACTCGGCCAGGTGCGGTGCGCCGACGCCGGAGATCTCGATGGTGTCCCACTCGATCGGGACCCCGTGGCAGCCGTCCGAGCCCAGCACCTCCAGGTGGTGCCGGATCCGCTCCGCGCTCTCCGCGTCCGCGAGCCGGGCGAGGGTCGACTCCGGTCCGCCCTCGCTCGCCCAGCTCGGCAGCATGGCCGCCAGGGTGGTGCAGCCGGGGGTGTACGGGTAGGTGTCGAGCGAGATGTCGGCCCCGCCGGCGAGCGCTCCGTCGAGCAGGGCCAGCAGGTCGGGCGCCCTGCCCTTGTTCACACCGAAGTTCATCGTGGCGTGCGCGAGATGGAGGGCGCAGCCGGCGTTCCGGGTGAGCCGCACCATCTCCTCGTAGGCTTCGAGCGCCCCGGCCCCGTAACTGCGGTGGTGCGGGCAGTAGTAGCCGCCGTGGCGGGCCACCATCCGGCACAGCTCGGTGAGTTCGGCGTCGTCCGCGTACATCCCGGGTGTGTAGGTGAGACCCGAGGACATGCCGACGGCGCCTTCCCGCATGCCCTGGTCCACCAGCTCCTTCATCCGGGTCAGTTCGGCGTCGGTGGCGGGCCGGTCGTCCCAGCCCACCGCGTACATCCGGACCGTGCCCTGCGGGATGAGGTAGGCGGCGTTGACCGCGATGCCCTGGCCGCCGAAGTTCCGGTCGAGACGGTCCAGATAGCCGCCGACGGTGCGCCAGTCGAAGTCGATGTCGCTCCCGTCCCCGTTCCAGCCGGCGATGGAACGCCGGACCTCGGCGAGGGTGCGGTCGTCGGCCGGGGCGTACGACAGCCCGTCCTGGCCCAGCACTTCGAGGGTGACGCCCTGCGCCGCCTTCGCGCTGTGGTCGGGGTCGCGCAGCAGCGCCAGGTCGCTGTGGGCGTGCATGTCGATGAAGCCGGGGGAGAGGGCGAGCCCGTCGGCGTCGAGCGTCCGGGTGGCGGTGGGGCGGGGGCCGGAGGATCCCTCGGGGTGGATCTCGGCTATGCGGCCGCCGTCGAGGGTCACATCGGCGCGGTAGGAGGGCGCGCCGGTGCCGTCGACGACGAGCGCGTCACGCAGGACCAGGTCCATGGGTCACCTTTCCGATCGGGGAGGGGCCAGGTGTCGCGGGCCCATGGCTCTAGAAGAACGTGCGGATGTAGTCGGTGACCGTGCCGTCCGCCGTGACCAGGGGGATCAGCTGCCACTTGTCGAAGCTGGTGCAGGGGTGCGAGAGGCCCATGCCGACCCAGTCGCCCACCTCCAGCTCCGTGCCCGCCTCCGTGCGCACCCAGGTGTGCTGGTCGGAGAGGCCGGTGACCGTGACCCCGGTGGCGGGCCGGACCGAGCCGTCCCGGCCGGAGCGGACCACCTGCGCCTCGGGCAGATCGAGGTCGTACGCCGCGTCGCGCTTGCCCGCGTTCAGGAACGCCTGCTCGCCGGAGGGCCGGGAGACGACCTGCGCCCAGAGGCGGAAGGCAGGCTCCAGCGCGCCTTCCCCGGGAACGCGGTTGAACGGGGTGAGGTGCTTGTAGTGCCCGTCGTCGTGCGAGACGTACGCACCCGAGCGGAGCAACTTCAGGACCGGGGCGCTCAGTTCGGGGATCTCCGCGAAGACGTCCGCGACCGCGTCGAACCAGGCGCTGCCGCCCGCGCTGACGACGATCTCCTCGGCGCCGGGGAACCGGCCGGCCGCGTCGAAGTCGGCGGCCAGCCCGACGAGCCGCCGCAGCCACGCCCGTACCCGCTCGGGGTCGGCGTCCGGCACCTCGCCCTCGTACCCGGCGACGCCCACCAGCCGCAGCGAACCGGCCGCCGCCACCGCGTCGGCCACCGCCGCGCAGTCCGCCTCCGTGCGGGCCCCGGTGCGCGCGCCCTCGCCCGCGCCCAGCTCCACGACCACGTCGACCGGGCGGGTGGCGCCCGCCGCGCCGAGGGCCGTCTCCATCAGCTCGACGCCGCGCACCGAGTCGACGTAACAGACGAAGCGGAACTCCGGGTCGGCCGTCATCTCGCCGGCCAGCCAGCGCAGGGCGACGGCGTCGACCAGCTCGTTGGCGAGGAAGATCCGCCCGATCCCGTACGCCCGGTAGACCCGCGCCTGGTGCGGCACGGCGGCCGTGATGCCCCACGCGCCGCGCTTCAGCTGGTCGACGAAGAGCTGCGGGGACATGGACGTCTTGCCGTGCGGGGCGAACGCGAGGCCGTGGCGCTCGGCGTACGTCTCCAGGAGGTCGAGGTTGTGCGCGACCGACTCGGCGGAGAGCGCGAGCACGGGGGTGGTGAAACCGCCGGTGAAGAGGTTCCGCCGCTCGGCGGCCAGGGCCCCGACGGTCAGGCCCTCGGCGTCCGGCGGCAGGGCCTTGAAACGGTGGTCGACGCGTTCGTCGGCGAGGCCGGACGCCAGGGACGCGGGGGACGCGCCGGGGGCGGAAGGCGCGGGAACGACGGTGTGGCCGGTGGGGCGTTCGGCTGCCAAGGGAAGCTCCTCGAAGTTCGTTGCAACATATGCAACACCCATTGCGTATATCGCTCAACGCTGTCTAACATCCGAGCCGATGCCCGGTCAATGGTGACCACCGGCCCGCACGCCGATCAGTGAGGAGCCCTCCAGTGCCCGGACCCGCAGCAGGGACGGCCGACGCCGCCACGACCACCGATGTCGTCTGTCTCGGTGAGTCCATGGTGACGTTCCTGCCCTCGCAGCCCGGCCGCCTCGCCGACGTGCCCTCCTTCGGGCGCGGGATCGGCGGCGCCGAGTCCAACGTGGCCTGCGCGCTCGCCGCCGCCGGGCACCGGGCGGCCTGGGTCGGCCGGGTCGGCGCGGACGGCTTCGGCGACCACCTGGTCGAGACGATCGCGTCGTACGGGGTCGACACCTCGGCCGTCCGCCGCGACCCCGACCGCCCCACCGGCATCTACTTCCGCACGGCCACGGACCGGGGCGCCGACACCCACGAGGTCGCCTACTACCGGGCCGGGTCCGCCGCCTCCGCGATGTCCCCGGACAACGTGCCGTACGAGGACCTCCTCGCGGGCCGCGTCCTGCACCTGTCCGGGATCACGGCCGCGCTGTCCGCCGACTGCCTGGCGCTGCTGCGGGACCTGACGGCCCCCCGGCCGGACCGCCCGCTCGTCTCCTTCGACGTGAACCACCGGCCGCGTCTGTGGCGGGGGTCCGAGGCGGACGCGTCGGTGCTCCTGGAGCTGGCCCGCCGCTCGGACCTGGTCTTCGTGGGCGAGGACGAGGCGGAGGAGGCGTGGGGGATCGTCGGCGCGGACGCGGTCCGGGCGGCGCTGCCGGAGCCGGCCGTGCTGGTCGTGAAGCGGGGGAGCGCGGGCGCGACGGTGTTCTCGGGGCCCCGCCCCGGGCCCCGCTCCGCAACCGCCGGAGGGGCTGAAAACGCCCCGGCCGCGCGCTCCACGGAGGGCGGCGGGGCCGAGTTCGCCGCCGATACCGTCACGCTCGTCCCCGCCCTCCGCGTCGACGTCGTGGCCGCCGTCGGGGCCGGGGACGCGTTCGCCGCCGGGTTCCTCTCCGCCACCCTGCGGGGGCTGCCCGTGCGCGACCGGGCCCGGCACGGGCACCTCATGGCCGCCGCCGCCCTCACCGTCCCCGGCGACCTCACCGACCCGCCCGCCCGCGACCACGCCGACCACCTCGCGGCCCTCGACGACGACGCCTGGGGGAGACTGCGTCTCGGCCCCGGCTGGACCGCAGCCGACCGGGCCGCAGAGGAGGTACGCACACCATGAGCCAGACCGTCGACCGGGCACTGAGCATCCTGCCGCTGCTCGCCCAGGGACCCGCCGACCTCGGCCAGGTCGCCGAGCGGCTCGGCGTCCACAAATCCACGGCGCTGCGTCTGCTGCGTACGCTCCACGAGCACGGCCTCGTCTACCGGCAGGAGGACCAGCGCTACCGCCTCGGCGCCCGGCTCTTCGCGCTCGCCCAGGAGGCCGTCGAGAACCTCGACGTACGCGAGATCGCCCACTCCCACCTGGTCGCGCTGAACGACCGGTGCGGGCACACCGTCCACCTCGCCGTGTACGAGGAGCAGGAAGTCCTCTACATCGACAAGGTCGAGAGCCGCTACCCGGTCCGCATGTACTCACGGATCGGCAAGCCCGTGGCGATCACCGTCGCGGCCGTGGCCAAGCTGCTGCTGGCCGACCTCACCGAGCCCGAGCGGCGCGTCATCGCCGAGAAGCTCGACTACCCCATGTACACATCCCGTTCGACGCCCAACGCCGCCGCGTTCCTCAAGGAGCTCGCCGTCGTCCGCGAACAGGGATGGGCCACCGACCTCGGTGGCCACGAGGAGTCCATCAACTGCATCGGCGCCCCCATTCGCGGCGCGGACGGGCGGGTCGTCGCGGCCATGTCGGTGTCCGCGCCCAATGTGGTCGTCACGGCCGAGGAACTCCTCACCCTGCTCCCCCTGGTGCGGCGCACCGCCGAGACCATCAGCCGGGAGTATTCCGGCACCACCCGACCCAAGAAAGCCTGATCAGCCATGACCGAGAAGACCGCCCTCACCCCCTCCACCCACACCACGCCGCCCGCGAAGTTCTCGCACGGCGTGAAGAAGGGGAACATCCTCCAGGTCGCCGGCCAGGTCGGCTTCCTCCCCGCCGTGGAGGGCCAGGCCCCGACGCCCGCCGGTCCCACGCTCCGCGAGCAGACCCTCCAGACCTTCGCCAACGTCAAGGCGATCCTGGAGGAGGGCGGCGCGAGCTGGGACGACGTGATGATGATGCGCGTCTACCTCACGGACGTGGACCACTTCGCGGAGATGAACGAGATCTACAACACCTACTTCGCCGAGCAGAACCTCAAGGAGGCCCCCTCGGCCCGGACGACGGTCTACGTCGGCCTGCCCAAGGGCCTGCTCATCGAGATCGACGCCCTCGCGGTGCTCGGCTGACGGCCTCCCGGCCGACCCCCCATCGGCCGGCTCCGACTTCCTCCGGCCGGCCGGTCCTCCTCGGCCGGCTCCGGCCCCCTCCGGCCCGCCGGTCCTTTCCGGCCGGCTCCGGCTTCCTCCGGCCGCCGGCCCTCTGCGGCCGGCTCCACCCCCTCCGGCCGCCGGCCCTCTTCGGCGGCCGGCTCCGCCCCTCTGCGGCCCGCTTACCACCCGGGTCAGCCGACCACCAGGCCCGCCGCACCCCCGGCCCGCCGCACCCCGTCCCCCGATCGCAGGCCCCCGCTGATCGCTTCACCTCACCCGCAGGACCGCTCCAGCCCGCCGTACGGCACGGCGCCCCGCTCCCCGGGGGCGCCGTGCCGCGCTCCCCCCTGCCCTCCAGCACCAACGGAGTCCCCATGCTGCTCGCCGCCACCCCGCCGCCGGCCGAGGCGCCACCGCACACCGGTGGTCTGCTCCTCCTGATCGACGGCACCGCCGGTCTGCTGACCGTCGCCGCCCTCGGCATCGCCCTCCTGCTCTTCCTGATCATCAAGGTCAGGCTCCAGCCGTTCGTCGCCCTGCTCGCGGTCTCCATAGCCGTCGGCCTCGGCGCCGGGCTCTCGGTCACCGAACTCTTCGGCACCGTGCAGAAATCCGCCGCCGTCTCGCTCATCGAGTCCGGCATGGGCGGCATCCTCGGCCATGTCGCGATCATCATCGGGCTCGGCACCATGCTCGGCGCGATCCTCGAAGTGTCCGGCGGAGCCGAGGTGCTGAGCGCCCGCCTGCTGAACGCCTTCGGCGAGAAGCGCGCCCCGCTGGCCATGGGCATGACGGGCCTCGTCTTCGGCATCCCGGTCTTCTTCGACGTCGGCATCTTCGTCCTCGCGCCGATCGTCTACGCCGCCGCCAAGCGCTCCGGCAAATCGATCCTGCTCTACGCGATGCCGCTGCTGGCGGGCCTGTCGATGACCCACGCGTTCCTGCCGCCGCACCCGGGGCCGGTGGCCGCCGCCGGACTCTTCAACGTCTCGCTCGGCTGGGTCATTCTGATGGGCGTCGTCGTCGGCATCCCGTCGGTCATCGCCGCCTGGGCGTACGCCGCCTGGATCGGCAAGCGCATCTTCGTCGACGTCCCGCAGGACATGATGGAGGCCGCCGAGGAGGCCAGGGCCGCCGTCGCCGCCGAACAGCGCGCCGCCGGGATCACCCCGCAAGAGAAGCCGATCCCGCTCGGTACGGTCCTCGCGATCATCGGCACCCCGCTGATCCTGATCCTCGCCGCGACGTTCTCCTCGATCGCCCTGGACCCCTCCACGCTCCGCTCGGTGATCGAGTTCTTCGGCAACCCGTTCGTCGCCCTGACGATCGCCCTGTTCCTCGCGTACTACCTGCTGGGCATCCGGCGCGGCTGGTCCCGCAAGTCCCTGGAATCGGTCTCCACGTCCTCGCTCAAGCCCGTCGGCAACATCCTGCTGGTCGTCGGCGCGGGCGGCGTCTTCGGCGCCGTCCTCAAGGGCAGCGGCATCGCGGACGCGCTGGCCGACACCTTCAACGACGTCGGCCTGCCGGTCATCCTGCTCGCCTGGCTGATCTCGGTCGTCCTGCGCGTGGCCCAGGGCTCGGCCACCGTCGCGATCGTCACGACGGCCGGCATCGTGGTTCCGCTGGTCGAGGGCCAGAACCTGTCCCAGCCCCACCTCGCCCTGATCATCATGGCGATCTCGGCGGGCTCGATCTTCGCCTCGCACGTGAACGACGGCGGCTTCTGGATCGTGTCGAAGTACTTCGGCATCAGCGAGCGCGACACCCTCAAGTCCTGGACCGTCCTGGAGACGGTGCTCTCGGTCGCGGGCTTCGTCGTCGCGGCGCTGCTCAGCCTGATCATCTGATCCCACCGAGACGGGCGGGACTGCTCTTGGCGAACCGGCACACACGGGTTGTTCCCCCTCCCCGTGTGTGCCGGTTCCGTGCGCACCCCTTGTGCTGCCCCGCCGATTGCGCTTCCTTGATCGGCATGGCGGAGACAAGCGCAACCACAGGGACAGGGGAGCCGGCCTCCCGACCACGTAAGTCCAGCTGGAAGTACATCGGCCCCGGCATCGTCGTCGCGGCGACCGGGGTCGGGGCCGGCGACCTGGTCGCGACGCTGATCGCGGGCAGCAAGTTCGGATACACCCTGATGTGGGCGGCGGTGATCGGCTGCGTCGTCAAGATCTCGCTCGCCGAGGCGGCCGGCCGCTGGCATCTGGCGACCGGCCGCACGCTCTTCGACGGCTGGCGCAGTCTGGGCCCCTGGACCACGGTGTACTTCGCGGTCTACGTCGTCCTCTGGGGCTTCATCTACGGGGCGACGGCCATGTCCTCCAGCGCCCTGCCCATCGTGGCGCTGTTCCCCGACGGCCCCGGGCTCAAGTTCTGGGCGATCGTCACCGGGCTGATCGGACTGGCGTTCGTCTGGTTCAACCGGTACGCCGTGTTCGAGAAGGTCATGACGGTCCTGATCGGCATCATGTTCGTGGTGGTCGTGTACGTGGCCGCCCGCGTGGTGCCGGACGCCGGGGCCTCGTTCGCCGGGCTGCTGCCCGTCCTCCCGGACGGCTCGCTCCTCTACACCCTCGGGCTGATCGGCGGTGTCGGCGGCACGATCACCATGGCCGCGTACGGGTACTGGGTCAACGCCAAGGGCTGGAGCAACTCCTCCTGGATGAAGGTGATGCGGCTCGACAACCGGGTCGCCTACATCACCACCGGGGTCTTCGTCGTGGCGATGCTCATCGTCGGCGCCGAGCTGCTGCACGCCTCCCAGACCGCCCTCACCTCCGGCGACCGCGGGCTGATCGACCTGGGCAGGGTGCTGGAGGACCGCTTCGGCGCGGGCACCGCCAAGCTCTTCCTGGTGGGCTTCTTCGCCACGTCGTTCTCGTCGCTGATCGGCGTCTGGCACGGGGTCAGCCTGATGTTCGCCGACTTCGTGGAGCGGTTCCGGGCCCCGGCCGCCGGTGCGGCGAAGGCCGGGGAGCCCGAGGAGCACGAGGGGCCGGACGTCGCCGAGCGCCGGCAGCGGTCGCTGCCCTTCCGCGCCTACCTCCTGTGGCTGACCTTCCCGCCGATGACCCTGCTCTGGCTGGACGAGCCCTTCGGCCTGGTCATCGCGTACGGGGTGCTCGGCGCGTTCTTCATGCCGTTCCTCGCCCTGACCCTGCTCTGGCTGCTCAACTCCTCCCGTACGCCCGGGGAGTGGCGCAACGGATGGCTCAGCAACGGGATGCTCTCCCTGGCCGGGCTGCTGTTCGTCGTGCTGTGCGTCCAGCAGGTGCGCGAACTGCCCTGGTGACCCGGTCGCCGTCGGCGTAACGCCGCAGCGCCGCCGGGGGAGCGGCGGCGCTGCGGGTTCCGGGTGGTCGCGGTGTCGTTACGGCAGGCTGCGGACGTGCGGGCCGACCGCCTTCGACCAGGCGAACCCGGCCGTCGCGTCCCAGTTCGTCGACCAGGTCATCGCGCCGCGCAGCGACGGGTAGGTCTTCGACGGCTTGAACGAGCCGCAGCTGGTGCCCTTGGTCAGGCAGTCCAGCGCCGCGTTCACGGTCGACGGGGAGATGTAGCCGCTGCCCGCGCCGCGGGTGGAGGCGGGGACGCCGAGGCCGACCTGGGACGGGTCGAGGCCGCCCTCCAGCTGGATGCAGGCGAGCGCGGTGAGGAAGTCCACCGAGCCCTGCGAGTAGACCTTGCCGTCACAGCCGAGCATCGCACCGCTGTTGTAGTACTGCGTGTTGACGACGGTGAGGATGTCCTTGACGTTGAGCGCCGTCTTGAAGTACTCGCCCGACGTCGACTGCATGTCGAGGGTCTGCGGGGCCATCGTGAGGACCATCCCGGGGCCCGCCTTCGCCGACAGCTGGCGCAGCGCCTTCGTCATGTAGGTGGCGTTGAGGCCGTTCTCCAGGTCGATGTCGACCCCGTTGAAGCCGTAGTCCTGCATCAGCGCGTACACCGAGTTGGCGAACGCGGTGGCCGAGGCGTCGCTGTCGACCCGGACCGTGCCCAGCTCGCCGCCGATCGAGATGATGACGTTCTTGCCGGCCGCCTGCTTGGCCTTGATGTCCGACCGGAACTGGGCGTCCGTGTAGCCGTTCAGCCCGGCGGTGTCCAGGTTGAAGGTGACCGCGCCCTGGGTCGCCGTGGCGTCCGCGAAGGAGACCGCGATGATGTCGTAGTCGGCCGGGACGTCGCTGAGCTTCTGGACGGCCGCGCCGTTGTTGAAGTTCTGCCAGTAGCCGGTCACCGCGTGCTTGGGCACCGTGGTCACCGGACCGCCGCCGTTCTTGGCCGTACGGGCGCTGACGGTGGTCGACCTGGCGGATTCGCCGGCGGCGTTGGTGGCGCTCACCGAGAACTCGTAGGCGGTGTCCGCGGTGAGGCCCGTGACGGTCGCCGAGGTGCCGGTGGACGTGGTGGCCTTCGCGCCGTCCCGGTACACCGTGTACCCGGTGGCGCCGGAGACCGCGTTCCAGGACAGGGCGACGGAGGACGTGGTCGTGGCACCCGCCGCGAGGCCCCCGGGAGCCGCCGGGATGACCGGGCCGGGCTCCTCGCCGCCACCGCCGTCGGGGCCGGTCACCTCGAAGTCGTCGGCGAGGTAGGCGGCCTGCCCGTACCAGCCGTGGGTGTAGACGGTCACCGAGGTGGTGTTCGCGCCGGTCTTGAAGCTGGTGGACAGCTTGGTCCAGGTGGAGGAGCCCGGCGTCCAGGTGGAGACGTCGGTGGTTCCGGTGCCGTTCACGCCGAGGTAGGCGTAACCGCCCTGCACCCAGGAGCTGAGCGTGTACGTCGAGTTGGCCTTCACCTTGACGACCTGGGAGCACTTGGCGTTCTCCTGGCCGGCCGGGGTCGCCTTCAGCGCGGACGTACCGCCGTGCACGGGGGAGGAGACGACGGTGCCACTGCCCCCGGCGCAGGTCCAGCCGGCGAGGCCTGCCTCGAACCCCGGGTTCTTGGCGTTGTTGACGTCGGCGGCCTGGGCGGTGCTGACGAGTCCGGTGACGGTCAGGGCCGCGGCCGCGATGACGGCCATGGTGCCGCCGAGCACGGGACGGGAGTGACGACGCCTTCTGCGACTGCTGCCTGCGGAGCGTTCCACTGGTTCCTCCGTGGGGAGTTGGTGGCCTGGCGGGGGTCGTGCAGAAGTGCCGGACGTACTGCGGGCCGGGGCTGCACGGGGTGGGCCGGGCGGAGCGGGGATCCGTGACGGGCGATCACGGTGAGGCGCGATCGATCACGGTGATGCGGTGTGTATCGGGTCGAAGGACGGGGTGTCGGGGGAGTCGGGGGTGTCGTGCACGGTGGTGCGTGGGGCGCTGGGCCGGGAACATGGAGACGGGGTGTCCTGCCGGGAGCGGTGACCACCGCTTGGCGCATAAAGCTGGTCCAGACCAATCGAGTTGTCAAGACCTCTGGCGGTGGAAAGGCTTTGGCGAGGGTGAGCGAGAGGCGCCTCCGCGAGGGTGGGCGCGAGGCCGCGCGGCGGCCCCGGCGGCGGAGTGCCCGAGGGTCTGTGGGGGTGCCGGGTCGGAGTTCTTCCCGCCGGGAACGGTCCTGCGGCCCGCATCGCCCCCCGCACGGGTGATCTTGCGGGAGATCTTCGGGCGGTCTTCGGGCGGTCACGGAAACGCCCTTACGAAAAAGGGGGTCGACGGCCCGGAATCCAGCCTGACGTGCGTGAATGGACAGATGATTGAAAACCGGACACAGTCTTCGGTAACGCTGCGCAGTGATAGCCGAGTTGGACGGAATCGATTTCGTCCCGTTTAGCACCCGAGCCCCGTAGGAACGGTGTTCGCATGGCGTCGTACTGGTCTCCGATAACTGTTCTCTGCCTGGTGAGACGTGGCTAAAGTGCTGGGTCAGGAGCACGGAGCAGGAGCGATTGCGGCCGACGTCCCCACGTCGACCGGAGCCGAAACGGGGAAGAGCGTGCCGACCGCAATAGCAGTGACGAGCGCAGACCTGGTACTGCCGCCCACCGACCAGCAGACACCGACCGCCGCTCTGCTCCAGGCCCCCGAGGCCCAGGTACTGGAGCTGGCGATCGGCGACATGCACCTGCTGCTGGAACAGCACGGGTACGTGATCGCCCTCTATCCCTCGGGCATCCGCCCCGAGCACGAGCGTCGCCTCCACTCCATCCGGTCGGTGCTGGAGAGCGACCGGATCGCCCTGGTCAAGGTGGATCTCCCGCCGCTCGGCCTCGCCGTACTGGTGCGCCAGCTGCGGCAGTTGTCCATCTGCGACTTCAGCCCCGGGGTGGTCGCCTCCGCCGCCCGGCTGCTCTCGCACTACATCTACGCCGGCGCCCTCCTCAACTCCGTCGCCCGGCTCGACCGGGTGCCGGTCAGCCTCAAGAGCCACGCCAGATCCTGGGTCCCCGGCACCCAGTTCGCGGTGCTCGCCGGGCCCGAGGCGCAGCTGGTGAAGGTGGGCCCGACCGCCGAACCGCCGGCGGGGCCGGATTTCGGTACGCATCTTCTGGTCGCGAAAGGGAATCTGCAGTCGGACTGGGTACAGGAGACCCTCGCGCCCGCCTGGAAGGTCCAGGCCATTGACGACACCACGGTCCCGTCCGACTCACCGCGCTGGTGGGGCACGGGAAAACTTGTGGAGTTCGCCGCCCACCTCCCGGACCTCTCCGTGCTGTACCAGCTGGTCTCCTCCGTACGCCGGGAAAAGTGCCACTGGTGCTCCATGGAACTCATCGGCGACCGCTGCGCATTCTGTTCCGCTCCTCTCGCGGCTCCGGAGAACCGCGTGCTCCCCACCGGTGTCCTCCATCGCGGGGTCGGCGAGTCGCCGGGCCCCTAGCGAGACCGCACTTCCCGCGGGATCCCGCTCCTCCCGGTTCCCGCACCCACGCCCCACCTCCCCGCACTTCCCGCACTCCCCGCACCGAGACCTTCCCGCATGAGACCTTCCCGCCCGGTCGGCCCCGCGGCAGCGCGCCGCCGCAGATGTAAGCGCGTAACCGCTCCACCGCACCACCGCACAGCACAGCAACACCGTGCAGCACAGCAACACCGCGCAGCTCCACCGCTCTCTCTGTCCGCTGTCCGTCCCACACATCCGATTCGAACGAGGTTGTCCGGACCATGAACTCCCGCCAGCGCCGCGGCGTGATACTCCTGCTCCTGTCGGTCCTGTGTGCCTTCGCGGCCTTCGCCGGCGTGCTCTCGGTGATCAGCGACGTCAACTCGAAGGTCGGACCCGAGGTGACGGCGTATCAGCTGAAGACCAACGTGGCTCCGTACACCGCCTTGAACAGCGGCCAGTTCGAGAAGATCAAGATGCCCGAACGCTGGCTCTCGGAGAACGCCGTGACCGACCTGCGGGAGGTCGAGTCGAAGATCGCGGTCACCGAGCTCCGCGAAGGCTCGCTGCTCCAGTCGGACATGATGGTCCGCAAGCCCGAACTCCGTGCCGGTGAGCAGGAGATCGCCATCATGATCGACGCCTCCACCGGCGTCGCGGGCAAGATCACACCGGGCGCGTCGGTCAACATCTACGCCACGTTCGCCGGTGAGCAGCAGGGCGACGCGGCCCAGTCCAAGGTCATCGTCTCCAACGCCAAGGTGCTGGACGTCGGCGAGCTGACCGCCCTGGACCCCAGCGCGGACGACCGGGGCACCCGGGCGACCGAGGCCGTGCCGATCACCTTCGCCCTGAACACGCTGGACACCCAGCGCGTCGCCTACGCCGAGTCGTTCGCGGAGCACGTGCGTCTCGCGCTCGTCGCCCCGGGCAGCGACGGCACCATCCGCCCGGGGGACCGCACCTACACGCTCGACAAGGACAAGTGAGGATGGGATGACCACCAGAATCCTCCCCGCCGTCGGTGACCTCGACGCGGCCCGCTCCGTCACCACCCTGCTCAGCCAGCTGCCCGACGCCGAACCCGCGCCCCCGGCCGGCGACTCCACCCAGCTCATCGACACCCTGGCCCGCCTCGCGGCCGAGGCGATCGACGAGCTGCCCGAGGTGGTGCTGGTCCACGAGCGGATCGGCCCGGTGCCGGCCCTGGAGCTGATCCGGGAGGTGTCGATGAGGTTCCCGTCCGTCGGCGTCGTCCTGATCACCGCGGACGCCAGCCCGAACCTCTTCGCCGACGCGATGGACTCCGGGGCGCGCGGACTGGTCACTCTGCCGCTGAGCTACGAGGAACTGGCCAACCGTGTTCAGGCGGCCGCCCAGTGGTCCGCCGGCGTGCGCCGCCACCTCACCTCCGGCAACGACGTCTTCACCGGTCCCGGCGGCACGGTGGTCACGGTCACCGGCGCCAAGGGCGGCGTCGGCGCGACCGTCACCGCCATCCAGCTCGCCCTGGCCGCCCAGGCGTCCGGCAACACGGTGGCGCTGGTGGACATGGACCTCCAGACCGGGGACATCGCCTCGTTCCTGGACGTCCAGTTCCGCCGCTCCCTGGTCGACCTCGCCCTGATCACCGACATCTCGCCCCGGGTGCTGTCGGACGCGGTGTTCTCCCACTCCACGGGCCTCGCCCTGCTCCTCGCCCCCGGCGAGGGCGAACGCGGCGAGGAGGTCAGCGACCGCTCGGCCCGCCAGATCGTCAGCGCGCTCCGCACCCGCTACGAGATCGTCGTCATCGACTGCGGCGGCCAGATGAACGGGGCCAACGCCGCGGCCATCGAGATGGCGGACGTGGCCCTGCTGGTCACGACCCCGGACGTGATCGCGGTGCGCGGCGCGAAACGCATCGTACGGATGTGGGAACGGCTTCAGATCCGCAAGGCCGAGGAGACGATCACCCTCGTCAACCGCTTCACCCGCAACACGGAGATCCAGCCGCCGCTGATCCAGAAGATCACCGGCACCCGGGTCGCCTCGGCGACGGTCCCCGCGAACTTCAAGGAGCTCCAGGCGTCCATCGACTCCGGACGCCTGCACGAACTGGACGCCAAGAGCACGGTCAAGCAGGCGCTCTGGGGGCTGGCCGGAGAGCTGGGCATCGTCAAGGAGAGCGCGACGGCGAAGAAGAGCGGCAGCGCCCTGGCCAAGAGGAACAGTGGCGTCTTCAAGAACGACCGGGGCTCGATCGGACGCGCGCGCCGCCGGCGCGACGGCTCCGGCCGCGGGCCCGGAGACTCCGAGGGGACACGTTGAGCGATGACCACCACAAGGACGGCACGAAGCGGCATACGGGGGCGGATCACCGCCCTACGTGACCGCCGGTACGGGAACGGGCCGGGGGCCGGGAACGGAACCGGGATCGGGACCGGGGTCGGGGCCGGGGACAGAAACGGGACCGGGAACCGGAACCGTGACCGGAACCGGAACCGTTACCAGGCCCGGGACCGTGACCGGGGACAGACCGCGATCGAGTTCCTCGGCATGACCCCCTTCATCATCCTGATCATGCTCGTGCTCTGGGAGTGCGCCCTGATCGGCTACACCTTCAGCCTCGCGGGCAACGCGGCCGACGTGGGCGCGCGCAAGGGCAGCGGCGCGGAGTACGGGGCGGGAGCGGCCTGCCGGGCGGGGGCGGAGAAGGACCTCCCCGACGCCTGGGAGGACGGGGCCCAGATCCGCTGCGAGGGCGGCAGCCGCCTGTACGAGGCCACGGTGAAGCTGAAGGTCCCGGTGCTGGTGCCGGGCCTGTTCGACCTCGACACCGAGATCACCGGCAAGGCCGGATCCCCGAGGGAGGATCAGCGATGACGACGCATCCGTACGGCGGGCGCACCCGCTCCGCACGCGCGCGGGGCGACCGGGGCCAGGTCGCCATGGAGTATCTCGGCTTCCTCCCCCTGCTGCTCCTCGTCGCGATGGCGGCCATCCAGCTCGGCCTGGCCGCGTACGCCGCCAACCAGGCGGGTACGGCCGCCCGCGCCGGAGCCCGTACGGAAGCCAGCGTGGACGCCCGGGGCAGCGGCCGGGCCAACGCCCGTGACGCCGTGAGCGACTGGGTGGAGGACGGCGGGTTCCGCTACCGCAGGAGCGGTGGCCAGGACATCACGGTCACGGTCCGCGTCAAGGTGCCCTCCGTCGTGCCGGGACTGGACGACTGGTGGGCCGAGCGGAGCACGACGATGCCCAACGAGAGGTCCGCGGCCGGCTTCTGACCCCGACCTTCCGCGAGAGAGCCGCACCGACCGGCCGGGCGCCACCGCCCGCCGAGACCGAGGAGAGCTACGCCGATGAGCCTGCGGGCACGCATGACCGCTCCTGAGGAACAGGGCGGGGCACGGGAGGACGGCCACCTCGTGGCCACCTACCGGGCCAAGCTGCTGGAGGAGATCGACCTCGCGGAGATGTCCTCGCTGGCCGCCGCCGACCGGCGGGCCCGGCTGGAGCGCGTCCTCGGCCACATCATCAGCCGCGAGGGCCCGGTCCTCTCCACCGTGGAGCGCTCGCAGCTGATCCGCCGCGTCGTCGACGAGGCGCTCGGACTCGGCATCCTGGAACCGCTCCTGGAGGACGCGTCCATCACCGAGATCATGGTCAACGGCCCCGACCAGATCTTCGTCGAGCGCAACGGCAGGGTCGAACAGCTCCCGATGCGCTTCGGCTCCCACGAACAGCTGATGCAGACCATCGAGCGGATCGTGTCGACCGTCAACCGCCGCGTCGACGAGTCCAACCCGATGGTCGACGCCCGCCTGCCCAGTGGTGAACGTGTCAACGTGATCATCCCGCCGCTCTCGCTGACCGGCGCGACGCTCACCATCCGGCGGTTCCCGCGCTCCTTCACGCTCCAGGAGATGATCGGCTTCGGCTCGCTGGACGAACAGATGCTGGTCCTGCTCGCCGGACTGGTGCAGGCCAAGCTCAACATCATCGTCTCGGGGGCCACCGGCACCGGCAAGACGACCCTGCTCAACGCGCTGTCCGGACTGATCCCGAACACCGAGCGCATCGTCACCATCGAGGACTCCGCCGAGCTCCAGCTCCAGCAGAGCCATGTGATCCGGCTGGAGTCCCGCCCGGCGAACGTCGAGGGCAAGGGCCAGATCACCATCCGCGACCTGGTCCGCAACTCGCTGCGTATGCGCCCCGACCGCATCGTCGTCGGTGAGGTCCGAGGCGGTGAGTCCCTCGACATGCTCCAGGCGATGTCCACCGGTCACGACGGTTCGCTGGCGACCGTCCACGCCAACAGCGCCGAGGACGCGCTGATGCGTCTGCAGACCCTCGCGTCGATGTCGGAGGTTGAGATCCCGTTCGAGGCGCTGCACGACCAGATCAACAGCGCCGTCGACGTGATCGTCCAGCTCACCCGGCACGCCGACGGCGCCAGGAAGATCACCGAGATCGCCGTCCTGGACTCGCACGGCCGCGACCCGTACCGCATCGTCACGGTCGCGCGGTTCAACGCGCAGCCGATGGCCCCCGACGGCCGCATCTACGGCGACTTCCAGTACCTCCCGCTGCCCCGGAGGCTCGCCGAGCGCCTCTATCTGGCCAGTCAGCCCATCCCGCAGGCGTTCGGCGTCGCCCAGTCCGCCGAACAGCTCGCCACCCGAGAGGCCAACTAGGTACCGAGCCATGGACAACGTCAACCTCCCCCTGGTCACTGTCGGCGTCACGCTGCTGGCGTGCGTGCTCGGCGTGATGGGCCTGTACGCCTACTCCGGCGGCAAGGCCGACCGGGACGCCCTCGTCGACCGGCTCTCCCACGTTGGGCAGATCCCCGAGCAGGGCCGCCCCCGCCGCTTCAAGGGCCTCGACCGCAGGCTGCGCGCCACCGCGCTCGGCCGGAAGCTGGAGCTGAAGCTCGCGGCGACCGGCATGGACATCACACCCGGCGAGTTCTTCGTCTACGCGCTCGTCGCCATGGCGGGGCTCTGGATGATCGCCTCCTCCATGCTCGCCGCGTTCTTCGGCCCGGTCGCCGCCCTGATCGGCCTCTGGGGCACCAACGCGTTCCTCAACTGGCAGCGGGTCAAGCGCACCGAGCGCTTCATCAACCAGCTCCCCGAGCTCTCCCGGATCCTCGCCAACGCCACCCAGGCGGGCCTGGCCCTGCGCACCTCGCTGTCGATGGCGGCCGAGGAACTGGAGGACCCGGCCGGCGAGGAACTGGCCCGGGTCGCCAGGCGGCTGGCCGTCGGCGAGCCCCTGGAGGACGCGCTCAGCGAGCTGACCGACCGCCTGCCCTCCCGCGAACTGGTGGTCCTGGTGACGACCCTGGTCCTCTCCAACCGGGCCGGCGGTACGGTTGTCAGCTCGCTGCGCAACCTCACCGAGACCCTGGAGGAGCGCAAGGAGACCCGCCGCGAGGTCAAGACGCAGCTCTCGCAGGTCACCGTGACCGCGTACGCGGTGCCGATCTTCGGACTCGGCGCGATGCTGCTGATGAACGCGGTCATGCCCGGCGCGCTGGACCGGATGACGGGGGCGTTCCTCGGCCAGGTGGCGGTGGTCGTGTCCATCGTCCTCTACGCCATCGGGTTCGTCGTCATCCGCCGCTTCTCCCGTATCGATGTCTGAACCGATGCCTGAGCCCAGAAACCAGGAAGAAAGGGGACGGACATGGACCTGCTGCTAGCCCTGGTCGTCGGCCTCGCCGTCTACGGGGCCATCCACGGCATCCGGATGTACCGGGCCGACGCCAAACTCCCCGGCGATCTGGCTGTGGCCCTGGAGTCCGGGGCCTCACGCACCAGCGCGGTGGGCTCCGGCATCGACCGCCTCGGCATCCGCTGGGCCCCCATGGTGCTGCGGATGATGGGCCCCAAGGCCGTCAACAAGAAGCGCCGTCAGATCGACCTGGCGGGCAACCCCGGCGGCCTCACCCTCGACCGTTACGCGGCCCGCCGCGCGGTCTACGGCGCGCTGGGCCTCCTCGGCGCGTTCTCGATGCTCCTGCGCGGCCAGCTGTTCCTGGCCCTGCTGATGGTCGCCTTCGGCCTGTTCTGGGTGGAGGCCGGGATCTGGTCGGCGATCCGGGTGCGCCGCGAACACATCGAGCGGACGCTGCCGGACTTCCTCGACGTCCTGGCCGTCGTCGTCTCGGCCGGGCTCGGCTTCCGGCAGGCGCTGGACCGGGTCGCGGAGAAGTACGAGGGCCCCTGGTCGGACGAGCTGCGCATCACGCTGCGGCAGATGGACATGGGCGTCAGCCGCCGCCAGGCCTTCGAGGAACTGCGCAGACGCAACGACTCCGAACAGGTCGCCATGTTCGTCACGACGCTCCAGCAGGGCGAGGAGCTGGGCGCGCCGATCGTCGAGACGCTCATCCAGATCGCCAACGACATGCGCCGCACCGACGCCCAGAACGCCCGCCGCAAGGCGGCCAGGGCAGTCCCGAAGGCCACGTTCGCGGTGACGACGTTCCTCCTCCCGGGCACGCTGCTCCTCCTCACCGTCGGATTCGTGTACGGAGCCGACGTTGACCTCACGTCACTCACGGGCGGATGAGATGAACGTCGGCGGGATGACATGAACGACGGGCCGCATGGGGACGGAACTTCTACGTCCGGTACGCCCGCTGAAGCGGCGGCCGGCCTCGCGAAGAAGCAAGGGTTACGGGGAATGAGACGGAGGTGACAGGCTCATGGCATTCCAGCTCAGCGGAGCCCAGCCCGGACTGACGGCGGAACTGACCCGCGCCCATGCCGGAACCCCGGCCCGCCCGGCCTTCGCCATCCAGGTCAACGCTCTCCAGGCGATGTGCCGCCAGGTCTTCGGCTTCCGCCTGGCGATGATCGCGATAGCGACCCCGTACGCGATCGACCGTACCGCTCCCGGCCTGCCCACCTGGTTCATCGGTTCGGCGATCCTGGTCACCTTCATGGGCTCCTACCTGCTCTTCAGGGACTGGGAGCGGTTCGGCCCGGTGCTCTTGCGCCACCCCTGGATCCTGGCCGTCGACGTATGCTTCGGCGCGCTGCTGCTGATCACCGCGACCCCCGAGTCGACCCTCGCGTACGTCACCGTCTGCACCCCGCTGCTGGCGGGCCTGATCCAGGGCTGGCGCGGCGCGGCGGTCTTCGCGGCGCTCCAGGTGGTCATCGTCTTCGGCGTGTACGCGAGCGTCCCGAAGCTGGAGCCGGGCGGGGCGCCGGCCCTGCTCCTGCCCGGTTTCTGCGTGATCGCCGGGGCGGTCGGTGTCACCCTGCGCAATCTCCTCCTGCGCTTCGGGACGGCTACGCAGGCACTCACCGAGACCCGGGCGCGGCTGGCGGTGAGCGAGGCGGTGGAGGGCGAGCGCACCCGCCTCGCCCGGGAGATGCACGACTCGGTCGCCAAGACCCTGCACGGTCTGGCGCTGGCCGCCGATGGACTGGCGGGCGTGGCCGGCCGCATGGACCCGCCCACCGTGAAACTCCAGGCGGAACTGGTCGCCCGCGCCGCCCGCCGGGCCGCCGCCGAATCCCGGGAACTGCTCACCGACCTGCGTCGGGAGCAGGGTCTGGAGGGCGGCGTCGACCTGGTCGCGGAACTGGCGGCCCAGGCGCGGGACTTCACCGACCGCCACCCGGTCACGGCCACCTTCCGCCGCCTCGCCGAGGAGACCCCGGTCCCGGCCGTGCCGCAGGCGGTCGCCCGGCAACTCCTCACCGTCGCCTCCGAGGCTCTGGAGAACGCCCACCGCCACGCCGGCCCGTCGTACCTGATCGTCCTCGCGGGCGTGAAGGGCGACATGCTCCGCATCAGCGTGTACGACGACGGGCGCGGGCTCCCCGCCGGAACGACGCTCGACACCCTCCGCCGGGCCGGCCACTTCGGCCTCGTCGGCATGGTGGAGCGGGCCGCCTCCATCGGGGCCCGCATCCGGATCGGCCGGGGGAACGCGGAGAAGGGCACGGAGGTGCGAGTGGAGCTCCCCCTGGCGGCGCTGACGGGCCCGGCCGCAGGGGAGAACACCCCGTCGGCCACCCTGCCCGCGCCGGAACTCTCGCTCGTTCGACCTTCCTCGCCACCGCCCTCGTCATCGCTTGCGTCCGAGAACGTCACGACCCCCCACCCGTAACCCCCCGACCCTGAGAGGAGGTCGCAGCATGCCGGACGATGTCTCCCCTGCGCCGAACCGCAGCGGGGCGGCGGCTCAGCGCCCCGCCCCCCAGCGCACGTCGTCGCACCCGCTCCCCCCGGCCCTCGGTCCCGCCGGACAGCCCGGACACGAGCGTTCTGCGATACAGCACCCGGCCGCGCCGACGCCGTATCCCCCCTTCGGAGAGCCCGCTGCGCCCCCCTTCCCGTCAGCTCCCGCGGCTCCCGAACCGGCCCGGCTCCGGGTGGTGGTCGCGGACGACAACCCGGTGGTCCGGGCGGGCCTGGGTGCCCTGCTGTCGGGCCGGGCCGACATCCGGGTCGCGGCGGAGGCGGCGGACGGCCGCGAGGCCTACGAGAAGACGCTCCAGCACCGCCCCGACGTGGTTCTGCTCGACGTCCGTATGCCCGGCGTGGACGGTATCTCGGCCCTGCCGCACCTGGTCGGCATCGCGCCCGTGCTGATGCTGACGTACAGCCGTGAGAGCGAGATCGTCCACGAGGCGCTGCGCCTGGGCGCGGGCGGCTACCTGGTGCACGGCGAGTTCACCGCGGACCAACTGGTCCGGGCGGTACGCGACACGAAGGACGGCCGCGCACACTTCACCGCCACGGCGGCCGACGCCCTGCTGGCCCACATGCGCACGGGATCGTCCCCGCCCCGGGGCGCCCTGCCCGACGGGCTCGGATCGGCGCCGAGGACAGCGCCCGTACCCGTGCAGGCACCGCAACGCACCCGCGAAAATTCGGAAAGCCTTTCGCAACTGCAACCTTCTGTGGGACAGTCTTCTGTGTCCGGGGGGTCGGCTTCTACTCCCAACCGGCAGCAGTACGGGCTGAGTTCGCGGGAGGTGGAGGTCATGGACCTGATTGCGTCCGGAATGAGTAATCAGCAGATCGCCGCGACCTGTTTCATCAGTGAGAAGACGGTCAAGAACCACATCAACCGCATCTTCACGAAGCTCCACAGCGCCACCCGCAGCGAGGCGATCGCCCACTGGCTCGGCACCGCGCCCCGGTCGTCCGGGTGGCAGCCATGACCGATCGATCGCGCAACGAGGTGAACCGGAACGCCTTTTGGGCCCGGGAATGGGCCCACGGGCCCTCTGGGCGAGCGATAATTCCCCCCTATGTTTCTCACGTCGCCGACGGCACCGGCCAGGAGGAAGCCGGTACCGAGGACGGCACCGCAGGAACGTGCGAGTCGGCCGGCAACCGGTCGGCCGAACCCGGAGGGGAACACCATGTCGGACATCACCCTGAAGACCGTCATCCGCGTCAACGGCTGGGCCAACACCGCCGTGAGCAGCATCCAGAAGCGCTACGCGGCGAAGGACCGGGGGCAGACAGCGTTCGAGTATCTGGGCATCATCCTGGTGGTTGTGGCGATCATCGGTGCGATTGCGGCAGCCGGGATCGGCGGGAACATCTCGGAGCGCATCGACGGACTGGTGACCGCCATCACCTCTGGCTGATGCGTACACGTTCACGCGGCGACGCAGGGCAGGCCTTCCCCATCTACATCGTGATGGTGGCGGGCCTGCTCTTCCTTGCGTTGGCCTTCTTTGCTGTAGGCAAGGCCTCGGCCTTGCGCAACGGTTCCCAGGGAGCGGCGGACGCCGCCGCGCTGGCTGCCGCGCATAAGGCGCGTGCCAACTTCGGGCCCGGATTCCTCGGCTCGCTGCCCGGCAACGCGCTGGATGCCTTCCTCATCGCGCCTTTCGCCCCGCCCTGCGCCGAGGCGCAGAGGCTTGCCGAGGCCAATGACGCGAAGAGGGAGCTCTGCTATCCGACCCCCGGATACCTGCGCGACAAGATCACGGTCGAGGTCGAGGGACACGAATCGGTGGACTCGCCGGTGCTCCCCGGTTCACAGAACAAGAAGGCCAAGGCCAAGGCCACCGCGCTCATCGAGTTCCGCTGCCCCAACCCGATAGTCATCGACGCCAACAGTGACGGCTCCCCTGAGGCATTCATCTTCACGTGCAGGAGCGGCGATGTCATCAAGATCGCGACGGCCGAGATCGGTCGGCCCGGGCTGTGGGAGAGCGTGGGCAGAACTCTCTTCGACGTGCGGTTGGTCGACCAGTGACAGCGAAGCGAACGACAAGTAGAGGAATCGGACCATGAGCATGCGGCGGACCACGACGACCAGAAGGGCGATGGCGGCTGTCTCCGTGACTGCTGCTCTTGCCCTCGCGCTCGCCGGCTGCGGCGATGGCGGAGGCGAGGAGCCCGGCAACGAGGGCTCCAGCGCACCGTCCGCCCCGGCCAGCCCCTCTGCGGAGGACAAGGGCGAACCACAGCAGGAGGACACGGCTGCGGGCGAGAACGTGGACCCGGACGTGAAGCTCGCGGAAGCCCGGGGGATGGGTGGGCTCGTCCTGGTGATCAACGAGGCCAAGCGGGACTCGGGCGGATTCCTCACCGTTCAGGGGGAAGTCACCAATGAGGGGGACCAGGCACGGATCACCACGGCGTGGTCCGGGTCCGAGGTGAACCTGGTGAACAAGAACCCCAACTCCGTCGCCGGTGCGACTCTCGTGGACAAGGTGGGGAAGAAGCGCTACTACGTGCTCCGTGACACGGACTCCCGCTGCCTGTGCACCACGGCGATCTCATCCCTCGCGCCGGGCAAGTCGGCGCCGATCTTCATGCAGTTCCCCGCCCCGCCGCAGACCACCACCGAGGTCGACTTCACCCTCCCGACCTTCGCCACCACCTCGCTGAAGATTTCTGGGTGAGTGCGGCCATGAAGACCACCAAGCGCCCCCGGGCGGCCCACAGCATGGGCCAAGCCGTCGCGGTCGCCGTCCTGATCGCCGGCACCACGCTGCTCGGAGCCTCGCCCACGTACGCCGACGACGGGCCGAGCGTCCCGCCCGGGACGGAGGCGACGTCGGAGCCGCCCGTCCCCGTCGACCCGAACGACCCGGACCTGAAGATGCCGGAGGGCGGCACCCTCGCCCCCGGCCGGGTCCTCGACATCGTCCAGGTCGTGGAGGACCTCGGAGGCGAGGAACGCCGCGAGGACAGCAACGCCGACATCAAGTTCGCGCTCCAGGCCGAAGTCCTCTTCGGCAAGGACAGCGCGAAGCTCGGCTCGGCGGCCAACGCCCGGATCGCCGCGATCGCCGACGAGATCAAGAAGCAGAACGCGACCAAGGTCCGCGTCTTCGGCTTCACCGACGACCTCGGCTCCTCGGCCCACGGCGACGTCCTGTCCAAGCAGCGCGCCGACGCCGTGCACGGGGTCCTGTCGAAGGAGCTCGGTCCCACGATCACGTACGAGATCCGGGGCTACGGCGAGCAGTACCCGATCGCCAGCAACAGTAACGAAGAGGGCCGCAAGAAGAACCGCCGCGTGGAGGTCTCCTTCCCGCGCGGCGCGGGGTCCTGACCTCCTCCGTACCCACGGGAGACGGCCCGGCCCGGCACGCGACGACCTCGCGCGCCGGGCCGTTCGTCGTCACGGTGGCCGGCCCGCCCGGCGCCCGCCAGGGCCGTAAACCGGCCACATACGCTCCCAGCCCGTCACCCGAACGGCGGACCGTCGTTTGCGTTGTGGATCAAACACAGCTCATACGGACAAGAGCACGGTGGGTCCGTCGTGCGGCCGGGCCGGTATCCGGACCGCCGGCCGGCCCGCGCGGCAGGTGGCAACACGCCGCGAGCCGACGACACATGCGTCAGCGGGGGTGCCGAGGTGCACGTACGAACAGGCGTCGAGGAGGGTGTGATGGGTGTGGAGGGTGTGGAGGCCCACGCGACGAACGAGCGGGTGACGGGACGCACATGGACGGTGCGGCTGGATCCTGTAGGCCGCGGCCGTGCGGACGTACGTGTCTCGTGCAGCCGCCCGGCCTGCGCCGCGCAGGTGCTGCCCTCCGCGGCCGTCGGCCGTACGGCGGCGGTCGAGCATCTCAAGGCCCACCTGCGGGCGGGCCCGGCCCCCCGCCCGTCGGCGTACTGCGCCTGCCGGGCCGAGGAATGCCATACCCACATCCGCCCCGCCGGACCGCGTGAGCGCCCCGCGCCCTGGAGGTGCGGGGGCGCGGTCGTCCTGGCCGTCGTCACGGACCGGGAAGGGCGCTGGTGGCAGGTGATGGAGTGCTGCTCGCGCTGCGCGGCCGCCCACCCCACCGCGAAGATCGCCGCCACCGCCCCGGCCCCCGACAGGACGGCTCCGGCAGGCCCCTTCCGCCCCGCGGCGCGCCCCGCCCCGGCGGTGTCGGCCGTCGGCCCCCACTTCTCGCACACCGATGCCGGGGCCACCGCCCCGCACGAAGTGCCCGCCCCCCGGGCCCCGAGGCCGAAACGGCAGCGCGCCCGGCGCGGGAGGATCGCCCAGCGATTCGTCCCGCACCACCTGCGTCCCCTCGCGCTGCGCGACGAACTCACCGAACTCGGCGAGCTGTTCCGCGCCTACCAGCAGCGCCCCGAACCCGACCTCGCGATGCTCGCCGATCTCCACGCCCGCAAGGCGGAGGCCTTCTCCGCCTGGGCCCAAGTCACCGGTGACACGGAGCTGCGCCTCGAAGCCGAGCGAGCCGAACAGGCGGCCGCCACCGTCCGGCTCCAGCATCTGCACCGCATCGGAGAGGCCCCGGAAGGCGAAGGGCCCGCTGTGGCACGGCTGCTGACCGCGGCCGCGCAGTGGGACCACGCACGGGCCGTCCTCACCCACGTGGCCGACCACGCACCCCTGCCCGGGCCGGAGGCCCGCCTGCTGGTGGTGATGCTGACG
Organism: Streptomyces sp. MMBL 11-1; assembly: GCF_028622875.1. NCBI lineage: Bacteria > Bacillati > Actinomycetota > Actinomycetes > Kitasatosporales > Streptomycetaceae > Streptomyces > Streptomyces sp. MMBL 11-1. Next base: position 5,276,971 of record NZ_CP117709.1, read on the forward strand.
CTGCGCACCGCGCACTCAGGCGTCGGCAACCTCGTCGGGCAGGACCTCAAGGGGCTGCCCCTGCCGGAGCCCGAGCACCTGGTCGGGCAACTGGTGGAGTGCGGCTGGCTGGACATCGCCGGGACCGTCGACGAACTGATCGCCTCCCGCCCGGAGAACCCCACCCGCATCAGTGTGCCGTCCCTGACGCCCGACGAGAACGCCCCGGGACCGTTCACTTTCGGCAAGAAGATGCGTCCCAAGCTCAGCGGATGGGCCCAGCGAGTCGTCGGGGAGAAGAAGCTACGCAAGGCCAAGACCGCGGCCGACGCCCGTCTGCTCGCCCTGGCCCTGGCCACGGGCGTCACCGCCGACGGACGACTGGGGGCCGGGGGCGAGGGCCTCGGTCTGGAAGCCCTCTCCTCCTGGTGTGCCATCGCCCCCGGTGACCTTCGGGAGCTGGTGGACCGGCTGACCGCGGCGGACTGGCTGACGGAGGCGGTCGTCACCGACACCGTCCTCACCGGCCGGCTGACCGAACGCGTCCTCCCGCTCACCTGCCCGTTGGTCTGATAAGCGGAACAAACGGAACCGTGGTACGGGTATGCGGTGGCGGGCCCGGGGTCTGGGCACAGCATCCGGGGCCAGGGCAGGCAGTCCCGTTGTGCGGCGGCTGCGACGACGAGGGTGCAGCACCGCTGTCCCGCACCGCTTCGGCAGAAGCGGTGCGGGACAGCGGGAGCGGTGGATCGGCAGAGCGCTATGCCACCTTCTTGAAGATGAACCTCTTCGGGGAGTCCGCGGAGACGGGGAGGTAGATCCCGCCCCTGGCACCCTTGTCCATGATCAGGAGCTGCAGGCGGGTCGATGAGTCGGGCGCCAGCTGGATCGTGAGTGTGACCTCTTGGTCCGCCACGCTGTTCGCCTTCTTCTCCAGAACCCATGTGCCGGATCCCGTGACCGGGTCGAGAGGCGCTCCGTCCTCGAAGGAGAAATGGGTGGGGACCTTTTCTGCGGTGGCCGATCCGTCTTCGTCGAAGGTCACCCGTGCTTCACGAGGGCCGGACCAGGCGCCGATCAGGTCGCTCGGCTTCGCCGAGCCGCCGGTCGGGCTGCAGCCGACGGCTCCCAACGCCAGTGCGACGAGCACGGCGCACAGGGGCAAGCCCCTCCTCATCGTGTGTTCAGCTCCTCGACCCACGTCGCCTTCTGCGTCTTCTTCCGCAACGGGCCGTTCATCAGCTCCGCGAGGCGGTTCATCGGCTCCCCGTAGTACTTGTCCCATTGGGCCCTCAGGAAGGGCGGGTGTACTGCGGAGTTGATGGTCGTGTGGTTCGTGATGGTGATCTCGACCCGTGCCTTTCCTGTCTGGGAGTCGTGGGACAGGACCTTGTATGAGTAGTTGTACGACCCGATGAAAACGGAGGTGGAGGTGCCATACCGCCCGTTGGTGCGTTCGTTGCGGTGGCGGGCCGTCCAGCCGAGGGAGAGCACGTCGCCCACGTCGCTGGCGAGCCTTCCCAGGCCCTCCTTCGCGAGGACGCTGTAGCCGCCCGTCCGATTGGGGTCGTTCGTGAGGATCTTCTTGATGATCTCACCGCGGACCGTGTCCATGGAGTGGTCACCCCGCAGGTGCTCGGTGAACTTGTCCCCGGCTTCGAAGGTGTCCGTCCGGTTGCCCCGGCCGAGCAGCCACTGTATCCCCAGGTCGATCGCGTCCGGCGCGGACCCGAACGCCCCGGCGCCCAGCATTTCCCGCAGCAGCTGGAGCTGCTGCTTCTCCAGTCGTGAGAGTGACTTCTCCGCGAGCCGGCGCTTCTCCTCCTCCTTGCGGCGGATCTCCTCCTCCTGGACCAGCTTGAGCTGGTAGGCCAGGAGAGCCTGCCCGTGGGCCGCCTCTGCGGCAGCCGCGTCCTTGCCGGCGGCTACCGCCGAGGCGCGGGCCGCGTCGGCCGCGGCGTAGGCGCTGTCGGCGGAAGCGTTCGCCTGGGTGGCGGAGACAGCCGCCCGAGAGGCGGAGTAGTCGGCCTGGTCGGCATCGCGTTCCGCGGCGTTCGCCGCCGCGTTCGCCGCCTGGGCGGACTTGGCGGCGTCGGCCGCGGATGCCTCCGCGTTCTTGGCGTGCCCGTTCGCCTCGATCGCGTACGAGTCGGCCTGGCCCTTCGACTTGGCGGCCTCGGCGGCCCACTTCTTGGCGTCGGCGGCGGCCTTGTTGGCGGTGGCCGCGACGACGGCGGCCTCGGCGGCGTCCTTCTGCGCGGTGGCAGCGATGGTCGCGGCCTCGGCGATGAGCTGCTTGATCACTGCCACATGGGTGGTGGTGAGGTGATCGCGCCGCGCGGTCGAGTACTGCCCGACCTCGATGAAGTCGTGCAAGGCAGCGGAGGTACCCTCCAGGGCGACTCTGGCCGCGCCCTTGGTCTCGGGCCCGCCGCTGGTCGCCAGCTGGGTGGCACGGATACTCTCGTCGGTCTCCTGGGCGTCGTATTGGCCGTTGCGAAGGAACGCGAGGAGCGCGGCGACCGAACCATCGCTCAGCGCCGCACGGGCGGCGTTCTTGAGCTCCGCACCACCACTGCCGGAGATCTGGGTGACCAGGATGCGGTAGTCGGTCAGCGCGGCCTCGTCCGCCCCGGTACGTAGAAACTCGGCGATCTGCCGGGCGTCGCCCTTCAGCGCCTCCGCGGCGGCGGTGCGGACACTCTCGTACTCGCTGTCGACCGCGAGGGCCTGCACCTTCGCGCGTTCGTCCTCTTCGGCGGCCTCCTGCCAGCCGGTGCGCAGGTACTCCCGGACCGCGTCGTCGGTGCCCGCCAGCGCGGACTTGGCTGCCGCCCTGCTCCAGGCTCCGCGGGTCCTCATTGCGAGGACAGCGACCCGTCGCCCCTTGACCGCCACTTCCTTGGTGTCCGTACCGGGCTTCGCGGCTTCGACCGCGAGGCGCACGGCCTCCTCGTCGAGCTCCTTGGCGGCCTTGTCGGCCGCGGCCGTCTCGGCCCGGTTCAGGGCCTCGGCCTCGCGATCGGCCCTGGCCTGTTCGATCCCCGCCTCGGTCCTGGCCTTGATCTCCTCGGCCTCGATCCTGGTCGCCACACTATGAACCTTCCGCGCGGTGGCTACCGCCGCGGTCGCCCTGTCCGCGGCCACCTTGGCCGCAGCGGCGTGCGCCGTCGACTCCTTGGCGGCCGTGGCCGCGTCCCCCGCGTGGTCGGCCGCCCGGTTCGCGGCAACCGCGGCATTCCGGGCGTGCTGGGCGGCGGAGGCCGCCATCTGGCGGGCCTCCTTCGCCGCGTCCGCGGCCTCGTAGGCGAGGTCTCGCGCCGCCAGGGCCGCCCGACGTGACACCCGTGCGTGGTGGCGGGCGGTGGCTGCCCACTGCTTGGCGCGGGCGGCTTCGGCGCTGGACTGGCCCGCCAGGTTGCCGGCCCTGTCCGCTTCGTCTGCGGCGATGTCCGCGTTGCCGCTGGCGCTGGCAGCGGCGTTGGCCGCGTCGCCAGCCGCCCGAGCCGCGATCTCCACCTGCGCGGCGGCCTGTTCCGACTTCTCTGCCGCCTGGGCTGCGGAGTTGGCGTCTTCGGCGGCCCGCCGTGCGGCGTCGGCCGTTCCAGCGCCTGTCGCCGCGTTCGCCGCCGCGTCACGGGCCCGCGATGCTGCGGCTGCGGCTGCGGAGGCGGCTGCCGCGGCGTTCGCGGCCGCGTTCGCGGCCATACGCGCTGCCCGGTTGGCAGCCTGCGCGGCGCCGATGGCCTCCTGCGCGGCGCTGGCTGCGCCCTTCGCCGCATCCGCGGCGCGCCCGGCCGCGGCGCCGGCGCGGGCGGCGTCCTTCCCGGCCTCCTCCGTCTCCCGTGCTGCCTTCTCCGCCTGGGCTTTCGCCAGCTCCGAGGCCTTCACCGCGCGCGTCGACGCCTTCTTGGCCGCCTCGGTCAGCTGTTTGGCGTCCTTGCCGGCGGCCTCGGCCTGAGCGGCCAGCTGGGCGATCGTGGCCCGTTCCTGGTCGCGGGAACGGGCGATGTTCTGGCCGACCGCCAGGAACTCGCGAACGTCCTCGATGGACCCCCGCAGCGCGACCTGCGCGGCCTCCTTGGTGGCAGGTCCACCGGCACTCATGATCTGTGTGACGAGCAACCGGTCGTCCGAGTCCCGGTTGGCGTACTGGGTCTCCTCGATGAACGCGTACACGTCGTCGACAGAGCCCTTGAGCGCCGCCAGGCCGGCCTCCTTGACCGCGGGGCCGCCGGCGGTGGTGATCTGTGTCGCGAGGATCCGTGCGTCCGTCTCGGACGGGGCCTTCCAGCCGTCCTTCAGGAAGTTGCGGAGATCCACCTCCGAACCCGCGAGCGCCGCGTAGGCAGCCTCGCGGACGGTCACACCTCCTGCGGTGAACATCCGGGTCGCGTCGACCCGGTGGTCGGTGAGCTCCGCGAAATCCTTCTCGACGTCGAGGAACTTGCGGACATCCTCGTCGGTCCCCAGCAGGGCTGCCTCCGCCGCGGCCCGGATGTTCGGGCCGCCCGTCACCCACAGTTCCACGACACGGCTGCGGTCCGTCGCGGCTGCCTGTTGGGCCCCCGCCGCCACCGCGGGACTCGCGCCGAGCAGTCCCCCCAGGAGCGCCAGAGGCAGCAGGCTCAGGCACAACAGACGTCTGCCGAGCACTCGTCTTTTCTCGACTCTCGCCGAGCGGAAATTATCTCTCACCACTCATGCCTTTCTTGTTGGAAGTGCGGCCGAGTATTCCGGCTGAGTGAGCATAACTTCCTTCATTTTTCGCCGGAAAAGAGCTGACGAGTGGCTTGAAAGGCTCCTGAATAAACTAGACGAATGGGTCATGATCCCACTTTTCGCCCAAGCGACACATGAGGTGGTGGCAAGTTGTACGGCCGTCCGGAGTCGAAGTTGATTCGTTATAAACGAGGGCTGCTCTCACTCTCCGAAGTCAACTGGTGATAGATTCTCGGTCGCTCTGTATTCAGGTATGCAGTGCGAGCTCTGTCCTCGCCTCATGCCATCTGGAAGGAAATTCGGTTGATATTTCGCGCGCGCGGAACGATGGTTGTCGGTGCTGTCGCGGCCGTCACGGTCATGGCGGGTCTCTCCGCACTCGTTGTGGCCGAGGCTGCTCCGCAGAAGGTGCCCGGTGCTGCCCGGCAAGCTGCAGGCAGTGAATTCCCGTCCACGGTGGAGGACTTTGCATACCCGGGCGCGGAGAAGATCCTCCAGGAACAGGGCATCGAACTCCGGAAGGGCGATGGCGGCATCCTGCTCGCCGACTGTGCGGTCGCCAAGGATATTCAGGTCACGACGTCGGTGCGGCACCCCGGGCAGACCGAGCCGGGCAAGTACTGCTTCCAGGCGTCCGGCCCGGGATACCTCACGCTGGAGGTTCCCAAGGTCTTCAATATTCTCACCGGTGACGTCGCGGTCCAGGCCAAGTTGACTGCGGACGGTAAGACGCAGGAGGTCGCTGTCCCCAAGAACGACATCGTGGGTGTCGGAGCCGGCGGAAACCCTCCAGGGACGCCCACCGTTCTCGTCGAGCTCCGCGTTGCCGGCTGACCGGACGCTGTGCACCAGGGCGCCGATTCCCAGGAATCGGCGCTCCGCCATCACTGCCAGGGAGAGAAAAAAGTGAGGAAATCAGACGTGTCCGGAATGCGTGCACGAGCGGCATCGGCAGCGGCCCTCGCGGCAGTCGTCGCCACGGCCGGAATGCTTGCGGGCGGCTCCGCACAGGCTGTCGTGGGCTCCGCGGCCCCGGAAGCGGCGTACGGGTTCACGGCGAAGCTCGATATCGGAGAGGGGGAGCAGAGACGCTCCTGCTCCGGGACTCTGGTGGATGCCCAGTGGGTGCTCACCGCTGCCGCCTGTTTCGCCGAGGTTCCGAACGCGGGAACCGGTGTCACGCCCGGCAAGCCTCAGTGGAAGACCACCGCCACCATCGGCCGCGGTGCGAGCGGTCATGTGACCGAGGTGGTCGAACTCGTTCCCCGTGACGACCGTGACCTGGTCATGGCCCGGCTCTCGCAGCCGGCGACGGGCATGACCCCCTTGGCGCTGGCGACCACGCCTGCCGTAAGCGGTGAAACCCTTCAGGGAACGGGTTTCGGCCGTACCAAGACCGAGTGGGTGCCCGACGCGGCCCACAGCGCCTCGTTCAAGGTCGGCGACGTTGCCGGCGCGGATGTCGCCCTGGTCGGCGCGAGCGCCGATGACTCCCTGTGCAAGGGCGACACCGGGGCCCCCTTGGTGCGGCAGAACCAGGACGGCAGGACCGAACTTGTCGGCGTGGCCTCCCGCTCCTGGCAGGGTGGCTGCTTCGGTGAGAGCGAGACCCGCACCGGCGCGATCGCGGCACGTACGGATGACCTCGCTGAGTGGGTGCGTGCCACGGTCGAGAAGGTGTGGGCGCGGCAGTTGCACCTCGCCGACTTCAACGGTGACGGCAAGGCCGACGCCATGACCGTCGATGCCATCGACGGTGGCCTGTACGTTCAGGCCGGCGACGGTGCGGGCCGGTTCGGGCCCCGCTACAAGGCCGGTTCTGGTTGGTACACCATGCGTCTTCTGGCGGCAGCCGATTTCACCGGTGACAAGAAGGCCGATGTCCTCGCCGTCCAGACCAGCGGGAAGCTGTTCGTCTACCCGAGCGATGGCGCGGGCGGCTTCGGTGCGGCCATCGAGGCCGGTTCGGGCTGGAGCGACATGCGCCTGCTGACCGCAGGTGACTTTACGGCTGATGGCAAGGCCGACGTTCTCGCCGTCCACAAGGACGGGAAGCTGTTCCTGTACCCCGGCGACGGCAAGGGGCGCTTCTCCGCTCCCTCCCAGGCCGGTTCCGGCTGGGGTGAGATGCGTCTGATCGCAGCTGCGGACTTCACCGGTGACAAGAAGTCCGACGTTCTCGCCGTCCACAGCGGCGGCAAGCTGTTCGTGTACCCGGGCAGCGGCGTGGGCGGCTTCGGTTCAGCCATCGAGGCCGGTTCCGGCTGGAACAACATGAGCCTGATCGCGGCAGCCGACGTCACCGGCGACGGCCGCAGCGACATCCTCGCGATGAGCAACCGCGGCAAGCTGTTCGTCTATCCGGGCAACGGCAAGGGCGGCTTCAACCCGCCCATCGACTCGGGGGCCTGACCTTCCCGCACCCCCGGAAGGCCGACAGTCCACGACGACGCCGGTTGGTCAATCCGGGCTCGTCCGTTTCGCCCCGTCGGATTCGTTCGACGGGGCGGAGTGGCTGGTGGGGTGCGTGCTCGTGATGTCTGCCCCACGGTGACCCCTGGCAGCGGCCCGCGTGTGGCGATGCTGCGGGGGTCGCTGTTGAGGACGCGACGCTGCTCCCGCTCGATGTGCCGCGTGTCACAGCAGCAGCCGCTCGGTCCCGGTGGAGTCGAGGGGGGCGGCACGAGCGCGCGGAGTCCGGCGGGTTCTTCGACGAGTGTGCCGAGTACGTCGAACACGACGCCGTCGCTGTACAGGACGGGACGGCCGCCCGACACCCGCAGCTGGCCGTCGTGGACGGGGTGGGATGTCGCCGTGGAAGGTGTACGGGAACGAGGTCCTCGGCGTCTGAGCCGGCCCTCCGTGAACGCCCGGACGGCCCCTGGCCCCCGGCCCCCGGTGCGGGGGGACCTCCGCCGTCACGGTCATAATCGGCCGTATGTCCGACCACCAGCTCCGCACCAGGCCGCCCGCCGGCCCGGCCCCGGGCCTCCGTACCCCAGGGTCCCGGGCGGCCGCCGCGTTCCGGGCCGCCGTGCCCGCGCTCGCGGTCTACGCCGGCGCCCGGGCCCTGGGGCTCCTGGCCTTCTGGGCAGCCGCCTCGGCCGCCGGGAAGGACCCCCTGGGGCCGCTCAGCGGACGCTGGGACTCCGTCTGGTACCAGCGCATCGCCGAGAACGGCTACCGCTACACCGTCACCCTCCCGGACGGCTCGGTCCACTCCGACCTGGCGTTCTTCCCCCTGCTCCCGGCGCTGGAACGCGGTATCTCCGAGGTGACCCCGCTCACCCTCGGCGGCGCCGGACTCCTGGTCGCCTGGACGGCCGGACTGCTGGCCGCCTGGGGCATCTACGCCGTCGGCGCCCAGCTGCGCGGACGGCGTACGGGCGTGGTGCTGGCCGCCCTGTGGGGGGTGTACCCGACGGCGTTCGTCCAGTCGATGGCGTACACCGAGACCCTCTTCACCGCGCTCGCCGCCTGGGCGCTGTACGCCGTCCTCCAGGGCCGCTGGATCGTGGCGGGCGCGCTCTGCGTCCTGGCGGGGCTCACCCGACCCACGGCGGCGGCGCTCATCGCGGCCCTGGCGATCACCGCCGCCGTCACGCTCGTACGGGAGTACCGCGACGAGCGCCGCGCCGGCCCGCTGCTGCGCCGCAACGCCCGGATGATCGCGGGCGTGGCACTCGCGCCGCTGGGCTGGCTCGCGTACGTGGTGTTCGTGGCCGTCCGCGAGAACAGCCCGTTCGCCTACTTCGACGTCCAGGCGCAGTGGGGCAACAACATCGACGGCGGGCGCGCGCTCGCCGCCTTCATCGCCGGACTCCCATGGCCCGCCGCCCTGGGCCTGTGCGCGGCGTTCGGGCTGCTGGGGTGGCTGGTCGTGCTGTGCGTACGGCAGCGGCAGCCGCTCCCGGTTCTCGTCTACGCCCTCACGATCGTCGTCATCTCGCTGATCGGCGCCGGGTACTTCGGCTCCCGGCCGCGCCTGATGATGCCCGCGTTCCCGCTGTTGCTCCCGCCCGCCGTCGCCCTGCTGCGGCTGCGTACGACCGGGCGGACGGCCACCGCCCTCGCCGTCCTCGCCTGCGCGTCCGCCGCGTACGGGGCCTGGACCCTGCTGGGCCCGGGACCGCCGTAGCCCAGTCCTGCGGCGTCGCGCAGTGCCGGGCCGCGCAGTGCCGTGCCGCGCCGCGCTGCGTTCTCAGGCTCCAGGACCTGACGGCCCGGACGGCCCTGACGGCCCGGAGGCCCCCGGTGCCCCGGAGGCGGGGGCCGTCGCCCTCAGCTCCACCCTTACGCCCGGCCGCACCCCCCACCGCTCCATCGCCCCGGCCTCCGCCTCCACCACGTGCCGGGCCCGCGGCCGGGGCAGCCCGAGGCGTCCGGGCTTCATCGTGCGGACGGCAAGGACCGTGAACTTCCGGTCCAGGTACGCCACATCGATGGGGAACCGCATCCGGAAGGTGTGCACGCTCCCGCACGGGGTGAGCATCATCGCCCCCTCGATCCCGTCCCGCCCGAGCAGCCCCTTGCTGCGGGCCCGGTACGAGGCCGCTATTCGCAGCGGCACCTCCCGGGCCCCGGAGACCGTGTCGACCGTGAGCGTCCCGTCGCCATCGCGCCATGTCCTCATGGGCACCGACCGTAGCCCTCGTCGGACGCGCCCGGGTCCGATACGGCCGCGCTTGGGCCCCCGGGCCCAAGACCCCTGTTCGCGCGGCCCATTAGGGTCGTCCCGTGGACGCCGCGCTGCTCGCCCTCGCCGCGGTCTGGGGTGCCGTCACCGGACTGCTGATCCCGCGTGCCGCCTACCGGTTCGCCGTCGAGCCCGAGGAGCCCTGGCGTACGGCATGCCCCGCCGGGCACCCGCTCACCGGCCCGGTCCGCGGCTGGCTCGGCCCGGCCCGATGCGCGCCCTGCGCCGCCGCCCCGGGAACGCTCCCCGAGCCGGACACCGGCCCCGAGCCGGACACCGGCCCCCCGCCGGACACCGCCCCCGCGCCCGACGCCGCCTCCACGCCGGACAACACCGCCTCCATGCCCGACACTTCCGCCGGCCGACCGGGCACCGAACCAGCGGCCGGACCAGGGGCCGCCCCGGGCCCCGCCTCCGCCCCCGACCCCGGGCGGCCGGGCGCCGACCCTGGGGCGGCCCCAGCCGAAGCGATCCCCGGCACCGGAACACCGGTCCCCGGCACCGGAACACCGGTCCCCGGCACCGGAACACCGGTCCCCGGCACCGGAACACCGATCCCTGGCCCGTCCGCCTACGCCCCCGGCCGGACCGCCTACGCCCCCGGCGTCCTCGCCCCCCTGGTCACCGTGATCGCCTGTGTCGCGCTCGCCGCCGCCACCGGGGCCAGGCCCGAGCTGATCGGGTGGCTGGCGCTGACCCCCGTCGCCGTGCTCCTCGCCGTCGTCGACCGGCGGGTCCACCGGCTGCCCGACCCCCTGACCCTGCCCCTGGCGGCCGCGGCCGTCCTCCTGCTCGGCGGCGCCGCGCTGCTCCCCGGGCACGCCGGATCCTGGACCTCCGGCCTGCTGGGCGGTCTGACGCTCGGCGGCTTCTACTTCCTGCTCTTCCTGATCAACCCGGACGGCATGGGCTTCGGCGATGTCAAGCTCGCCCTCGCCCTGGGCGTGGCCCTCGGCTGGTACGGCTGGACCGTGCTGTTCCTGGGCGGGTTCGCCGGATTCCTGTACGGGGCGGCGTACGGACTCGCCCTGGTGCTCCTGCGCCGGGCGGGGCGCCGTACCGGCATCCCGTTCGGCCCCTTCATGATCGGCGGGGCGCTGACCGGCCTGCTGCTCGGGGCCCTGGCCGGGTGAGTGCGCCCCCGGCCCCGGTCACGGGAGCACCTGCCCGCAGGTGCGCCCGCAGGCCCGCCCGCCAGGGCCGTGCGCGCCCGCGCCCGCGCGGGCGCGGAATCCGTTCGCGCGCTCCGGGCCCGCCTGACACGATTCCCGTATGTCCGAACCATCCGCACCCGCCTCCCTCCCCTTCGACTCCCCGGCCTCCCGCGACCGGTTCGAGGCCCTCGTCGCCGAGGCCGACGCCGTGTCCGTGGACGGATGGGACTTCTCGTGGCTTGAGGGGCGGGCCACCGAAGAGCGCCCCTCCTGGGGGTACGCACGCGCGATGGCCGACCGGCTCGGCCGGGCCCACGCCGCTCTCGACCTCCAGACCGGGGGCGGCGAGGTCCTCGCCGCCGCGCCGAAGCTCCCGCCGGTCACCGTGGCCACGGAGGCCTGGCCGCCCAACATCGCCCGAGCCACCGCCCTCCTGCACCCGCTCGGAGCGGTCGTCGTCGCCGACGAGGACGAACCGCCGCTGCCCTTCGGGGACGCCGCCTTCGACCTCGTGGTCAGCCGCCATCCGGTCACCACGTGGTGGGAGGAGATCGCGCGGGTGCTCGCTCCCGGCGGCACGTACTTCTCGCAGCAGGTCGGCCCGGCCAGCGTCTTCGAACTCGTCGAGTACTTCCTCGGCCCCCAGCCGCCCGAGGTCCGGCGCGGCCGGCACCCGGAGGACGCGCGGGCCGCCGCGACGGCGGCCGGACTCGACGTGGTGGACCTGCGCTCCGAGACCCTGCGCACCGAGTTCCACGACATCGGCGCGGTGGTCTACTTCCTGCGCAAGGTGATCTGGATGGTCCCCGGATTCACCGTCGAGCGGTATCGGCCCCAACTCGCCGCACTGCACCGGCAGATCGAGGCGGAGGGCCCGTTCCGCGCCCGTACCGCCCGGTTCCTCGTCGAGGCGCGCAAGCCCCGGTGACGGCGGCCGTGGCCCGTCCGCCGGTCAACCTGCCTGTCCCGTACGCCAGTTCAGTGTTACCTCGGAGGCAACGGGATCGTGCGGGCGGCCGTCCTACTCGACGGGACGAACGCACAGCGAAGGGCACAGCGAAGGAGGGGGAGCGGTCATGACCGTGGAGAGGGGAGACTGCGTGGCGCCGGCCAGGCGCGCGCGGCACGGCAACGCCGACTGGCTCACGGGGGCCAGGATCACCGCCGTCCTCGGGGTCTACTACCGGCCCGAGGGCCGGGCGGGCGAGCCTGAAGCCGTCGAGTTCGTCCTCTCGGACGACCAGTCCGTCCTGCTGACCTGTGCCTCCGACCGGACGCTGCACGTCACCCCGGGCGCCTGGCCGAGGCTGCCCGAGTGGTGCGTACCGGCGAGCCAGTGGCAGCACGCCCCGCCCGCCCTCCTCCCGCCGGTGCCGTACGGGGGAGCGTGGACGGTCGTGGGCACCCAGGAGCTGAGGGATGCCGGAGGGGAGGTACTCCAGGCCGTCATCCGGTGCGAGGAAGGGAACTTCGTGGTGGTCGCCGGAGACACGATGGCGATCCGCTTCGACCCCCGCCCCTGACCCGCGCACCCGGACCCCTGACCCGCGCACCCGGGCCCCGTCCGCGAACGTGACCTCCTCGACCACCGCCCCCACCGCCGGCGCGGCGAACTGCTCGGCCGTTCGAGATCACTACACCTGGAGCCCTTGTGGACCAGTTTCCGGCGCTGCCGATCCCGGAGACGTCAAGCCGACGTCGTATCGCGCCCCCCCTGACAGCAAGGTCGAAATCGGGGCCTGTGCCGGGGCCGGTTCACGACGTCCGACGTGCGTTCGCCCGCCCTGCCCGGAACGCGGTCCGGCGAATCCGGAGCGTCATGGTGGAGTGGCGCGGCACGCGGCAGCACTTACGAAGGGTTATGGTGGAAACCCCCCCTCGGGCCGGTCCGTATCCCCCCCCCACGGACCGGCCCGTTTTTATGCGCCGACGTACGCGCCGACGTACGCCCCGCCGTCCGCCCCGCCGTCCGCTCCGGCGTCCGCCCCACCGTGCGGCCCCGGGCGCTCCCCTCCTCCTTGCGCGCGCGCCCCGTCGGGCCGACGTCAGCCGCGGCCGGCCCAGATGTTCGTGCCCGCCGTGTCCACGGCGAAGGCGTCGATCTCCTTCAGCTCGTCGGCGGTCAGCGCCGGGCCCGCGAGGGCCGCCACGTTCTCCTCCAGCTGCCGCACGCTCGACGCGCCGATCAGCGCCGAGGTCATCCGGCTGTCGCGCAGCACCCACGCGATGGCGAGCTGGGCGAGCGACTGGCCGCGGCCCCGCGCGATGTCGTTGAGGCCGCCCAGCCGGCGGACCACCTCGTCGGAGAGCAGGCCCGGGTCGAGGGACTTGCCCTGGGTGGCGCGCGAGCCCTCCGGGATGCCCTTCAGGTACTTGTTCGTGAGCAGACCCTGGGCGAGCGGCACGAAGGAGATGCAGCCCATCCCGGCCGCCTCCAGGGTGTCGAGCAGCCCGTCGTCCTCGATCCAGCGGTTGATCATGGAGTAGGACGGCTGGTGGATCAGGGCCGGCACGCCCATCTCCCTGAGCAGGCCGGCCGCCTCGGCGGTCTGCTCCGCGTTGTACGAGGAGACGCCCGCGTACAACGCCTTGCCCTGCTGTACGGCGGACGCCAGAGCGCCCATCGTCTCCTCCAGCGGGGTGTGCGGGTCGAAGCGGTGCGAGTAGAAGATGTCGACGTAGTCGAGGCCCATCCGCTTCAGGGAGGCGTCGAGCGAGGACAGCAGGTACTTCCGGGAACCCCACTCGCCGTACGGGCCGGGGTGCATCAGATAGCCGGCCTTGGTGGAAATGACCAGTTCGTCCCGGTAAGGGGCGAAGTCCTGGGCGAAGAGCTTGCCGAAGTTCAGCTCGGCCGAGCCGGGCGGCGGACCGTAGTTGTTGGCCAGGTCGAAGTGGGTGACCCCGAGATCGAAGGCGCGGCGCAGAATCGCCCGCTGGGAGTCGAGCGACCGGTCGTCGCCGAAGTTGTGCCACAGGCCCAGCGAGAGGGCGGGGAGCTTGAGGCCGCTGCGCCCGGTCCGGCGGTACTCCATGGAGTCGTAGCGCGAATCGGCGGCGCGGTGGCGCAGGTCGGGGGAGAGGTAATCAGTCACGTTTCATTCCTTATCACGGAGTTGTGACAGACCGGGTTGGGCCCCCGTGACCCGATCGCAGTAATGTGGCGGCTTCGGGGAATGCCGATGTGCGGCGCGGCGAAGGCCCGCGCGGCCGTGCCAGTGGTAGGGGTGCGGACCGCCGGGGGATCGTGCGGGCGGCGCAGACCGCGCGGCGAACCCCCGCGGGGGACGGCCCCCGGACCCCCCGGCGACGGGGAGGGCGGGCCCGGGCCCGTACGGAACCGAGAGGGTGAACGCAGTGAACTTCCGCGACCTGGTGTACAGGCTCTACGCGCGCCGGGTGGGAGGCCGCCTGGACCACGACCAGGTGCCGAAGCACATCGGGGTCATCCTCGACGGCAACCGGCGCTGGGCCAAGGCGTCCGGCGGATCGGCCGTGCAGGGCCACCAGGCCGGCGCGGACAAGATCTCCGAGCTGCTCGGCTGGTGCAACGAGACCGATGTCGAGGTCGTCACCCTCTGGATGCTGTCCACGGACAACTTCGACCGGCCCGAGCACGAGCTGAAGCCGCTGCTCGGCATCATCGAGAACACCGTGCGCAACCTCGCCGCGGACGGGCGCTGGCGCGTCCACCACGTCGGCACGCTCGACCTGCTTCCGCCGGAGACGCAGTCGGTGCTCAAGGAGGCCCAGGAGGCGACGTCCGACATCGACGGGATAATCGTCAATGTCGCGGTCGGCTACGGCGGTCGTCAGGAGATCGCGGACGCGGTGCGCTCCCTGCTCCTGGAGCACTCGGAGAAGGGCACGACCTTCGAGGAGCTGGCCGAGGTCGTCTCCACCGACCTGATCTCCGAGCACCTCTACACCCGGGGCCAGCCCGACCCCGATCTGGTGATCCGGACGAGCGGCGAGCAGCGGCTCTCGGGCTTCATGCTCTGGCAGAGCGCCCACTCGGAGTACTACTTCTGCGAGGTCTTCTGGCCGGCCTTCCGCAAGGTCGACTTCCTCCGGGCGCTGCGCGACTACGCCGCCCGCCACCGCCGCTACGGGGCCTGAGACGCCCTGAAGACGCCTCCCGCCCGCGCGTCCCCCGACGGCTCCCCTGTATCGCGTCCTCCGACGGCTCCCCTATATAGGGGAGCCGTCGCGTAGGTAAGAAGGTCACCGCGCGTCCACCGGGACTTCTTCACACCGTGTCATATGCGGCGGCATGGCTTCGCGCGGAAAAGGGAATACCCCTGTCAGGTCGACGTCCGGTCATCAACCAGGCGGATGTCGCATCCAAGTGAGCGGTGCCAAGGCCGCTCGCCCGGGAGGCCCTTTGCACACGAAGGACCGTAGACAGTCTGCGGCCGACGCGGTGGCCGCGGTCCGGCCCGCGCACAGGGGCCCGATCCCGGTCCGTCCTCTCCCTTCGGGAAGCTCCGCGACCGTCCGTCGCACTCCCCGACCTCGTCCGAGGGGGTACGTCCTTCCGTGGTGACCAGCAGCAAGCGCCGCATGTCCGACCGGCGCACATACGTTCTCGACACCAGCGTCCTGCTGGCCGATCCCGGTGCCATGGCCCGCTTCGACGAGCACGAAGTCGTGCTGCCGATCGTGGTGGTCACGGAACTGGAGGCCAAACGGCATCACCCCGAGCTCGGATACTTCGCCCGGCAGGCCCTGCGCCTGCTGGACGACTTCCGGGTCCGGTACGGTCGGCTGGACGCCCCGATCCCGCTCGGGGATCTGGGCGGGACGCTCCGTGTCGAGCTCAACCACTCCGATCCCGGTGTTCTGCCCGCCGGCTACCGGTTGGGGGACAACGACTCACGGATTCTCGCGGTCGCACGCAACCTCCAGGCCGAGGGGTACGACGTCACGGTCGTCTCCAAGGACCTGCCGCTCCGCATCAAGGCGTCCTCCGTGGGCCTTCTCGCCGAGGAGTACCGCGCCGAGCTCGCCATCACGGACTCCGGCTGGACCGGCATGAGCGAACTGTCCCTCGCCGGGGAACAGATCGACCTGCTGTTCAGCGAGGAGACGCTGTACGTCCCCGAGGCCGCCGAACTGCCCGTGCACACCGGCCTGGTCCTCCAGTCCGAGCGCGGCAAGGCGCTCGGCCGGGTGACGGCCGAGGGCAACGTACGGCTCGTGCGGGGCGACCGGGAGGCCTTCGGCATCCACGGGCGCAGCGCCGAGCAGCGGATCGCCCTCGATCTCCTGCTGGACGCCGACGTCGGCATCGTGTCGCTGGGCGGCCGGGCCGGCACCGGCAAGTCGGCGCTGGCCCTCTGCGCGGGCCTGGAAGCGGTGCTGGAGCGCCGGCAGCACAAGAAGGTGATGGTCTTCCGCCCGCTGTACGCGGTGGGCGGGCAGGAGCTCGGCTATCTCCCCGGCAGCGAGGCCGAGAAGATGAGCCCCTGGGCGCAGGCGGTCTTCGACACGCTCTCGGCGGTCGCCGGGCGCGAGGTCATCGAGGAGGTGCTCGGGCGCGGGATGCTGGAGGTCCTGCCGCTCACCCACATCCGCGGCCGCTCCCTGCACGACGCGTTCGTGATCGTCGACGAGGCGCAGTCGCTCGAACGGAACGTCCTGCTGACCGTGTTGTCCCGGATCGGGGCGAATTCGCGTGTCGTGCTCACCCATGACGTGGCCCAGCGGGACAACCTCCGGGTCGGCCGGTACGACGGAGTCGTCGCCGTCGTCGAAAAACTGAAGGGCCATCCGCTGTTCGCCCACGTCACGCTCACGCGGTCGGAGCGTTCGCAGATCGCCGCGCTGGTGACCGAAATGCTGGAGGAAGGCCAGATCTGACGCGCATGTCCCTTTGATGCCGCCCGGCGAGCCAAGGAGCATAGCCGGGCGGCATTGTGCTGCGCCGTCATTTCCGGGAAACCGGAGGGCCGAACGTGGTGTGACCTTTCCCACGCAAGACAGAATTGCCTCCTGGCGCTCCCGTCCGGCAGAGTCTTGCTTCCGTCAGGCCCCGCATACGGCACTTGGGCACCTCCAGAGGCGCCACGCACCACACAACTCAACACGAGACGCCCGTATGCCGCCCGCGAGTACCACGCGGCAGCCTCCTCACCGGGGTTGTCCATCGGGCCCGCGCCTCCCGTGACCCACGCAGTAGGGAGGCCAGTGCCAGGGGCACGAACGCGCCCGCGAGGTCACCTAAGCGGGCGATGCTGGAAGGACACCATGTGAGCCGGATCTCGGTCCGGGGGTTCGCCGTGGCATCCGCCACCGCGGTCACCACCGTTGGCGCCGTCGTAGGCGTTGCTGCGGGCGGCACACCTGCCGCCGACGACAACAACTTCGAGGCGGCCGCAGCCGACACCACGCTGCTCGCAGACATCCCCGCGGGCCAGCAGGCCCAGGTACAGACCGCTTCGCTGACGCAGCAGGCCGATGCCCAGGCATCCGCCGCCGACGCCGCGGCGAAGAAGTCCGCCGAGGAATCGGCCCGCCTGCAGGCCGCCAAGGACGCCAAGTCCAAGAAGCAGGCGGCCGAGGACCGGGTCAAGGCCGAGCGCGAGGCGGAAAAGAAGAAGAAGGAAGAGGCCGAGCGCGCCAGCCGTTCTTCCGTCCGCGACGCCGCCTCGTTCTCCGCGCAGGGCTCCTACAGCGTGGCCGAGGTCAAGGCCATGGCCCGTCAGATGGTCCCCGCGGACCAGTTCCAGTGCTTCAGCAACATCGTGAACCACGAGTCGACCTGGAACTACCGCGCGACCAACCCGTCCTCCGGTGCGTACGGCCTGGTGCAGGCGTACCCGGGTCACAAGATGTCGTCCGCCGGCGCCGACTGGCGGACCAACCCGGCCACCCAGATCAAGTGGGGCCTCAGCTACATGGACAGCCGTTACGGCGGCCCGTGCGGCGCCTGGTCCTTCTGGCAGGCCAACTCCTGGTATTAGGGAGAGCGGGCGAAGTCCACGGACCGCCCTCTCAACCTCGCGAGGCCCCTCACCGTCCAGACGGTGAGGGGCCTCGCGCGTGTACGGTCGCATCCTGGCGGCACCGGGGAGCGTGGGAACACGCTGAGGAGCGCTGGGTGGCGAAGATGGGGGAAGGAAAGCAAGCATGTCGAAACTGCCGGGCTGGCTGGGCCGCTTCGGGGCCGAACTGACGGAACTGGGTGCGCGACTGGACGAGCGCCGGGCGCACGCCGCCGCCGATGACGAAGACCCCCTCGGGGCACGGGCGCCGGCCGTCCCGGAGGCCGACGACGCCGGGCAGGTGCCCGCGCCGCCCTCGTACGCCCCCTCGGTCGCCGCCAAGCCGGATCCGGTGGCGGCGATCCCCTGGGGGATGCGGGTCGCCGCCGAGGCCGGCTGGCGCCTCCTCGTCCTCGCGGGGACGCTCTATGTGCTGATGCGGGTGATCAGCGCGGTCCAGCTCGTGGTGCTGGCCTTCGCCGCGGCGCTGCTCGTCACCGCGATGCTCCAGCCGACCGTGGTCCGCCTCAAGCGGTTCGGGCTGCCCCACGGGCTCGCCACCGCCGTGACCGCCGTGCTCGGGTTCGTCGTCATCGGCCTGGTCGGCTGGTTCGTGGTGTGGCAGGTGCTGGAGAACCTCGACACGCTCTCCGACCGGGTCCGCGACGGCATCGACGAGTTGAAGCGCTGGGCGCTCGACAGCCCCTTCCATGTCACCGAGTCGCAGATCAACGACATCGCCAAGAACCTCAGCGACACCATCAGCACCAACACCGAGGAGATCACCTCCGCCGGACTCCAGGGCGTCACCGTCATGGTGGAGTTCCTCACCGGGCTGCTGCTGGCGATGTTCTCCACGCTGTTCCTGCTCTACGACGGCAGGCGCATCTGGGAGTGGTCGCTCAAGCTGGTGCCCGCCGGGGCCCGCCCCGGGGTCGCCGGCGCCGGACCGCGCGCCTGGCGCACCCTGACCGCGTATGTGCGCGGCACGGTGCTCGTCGCCCTGATCGACGCCATCTTCATCGGCTTCGGCCTCTACATCCTCAATGTGCCGCTCGCGGTGCCGCTGGCCGTCTTCATCTTCCTGTTCGCCTTCATCCCGCTCGTCGGCGCCGTGGTCTCCGGGGCGCTCGCGGTGGTCGTCGCGCTGGTCACCGAGGGGGTGTGGACCGCGCTGTGGGCGCTGGTGGTGGTCCTGGCGGTGCAGCAGATCGAGGGGCACATCCTGCAGCCGTTCATCCTCGGCCGCGCCGTGCGGGTGCATCCGCTCGCGGTGGTCCTCGCGGTGGCGACCGGCGGGCTGGTCGCGGGCATCGGCGGCGCGGTGGTCGCCGTGCCGCTGGTCGCCGTGACCAACACGGTGGTCGGCTATCTGCGCGCGTACGGGGAGCCCGGCGAGCGGGGAGGTCACCACGGGGCCACCGCCCTGGCGATGAGCCCGGCGCACGCCGCCGCGCCCCCGCCCCCGCCCCCGGGTCCGCAGGACACGCCGGGCGAACCCGCGCGGGAGAACAGGCCTCCGCAGGAGTAGGGACACGAAAAGAAGAGCCCCGGGGACGGTCGGTCGTCCTCGGGGCTCTTCTCGTATCAGGGGTGGTGCGGTGTCACTACTCGGCGAGTACGGCCTCGGCGTCGAGGGTCACACCGACCGCCTGGATCACCGAAGCGACCTTGACGGCTTCCTGAATGGTCTCACGGTCCACGCCGGCCTTGCGCAGCACCTGCTCGTGGGAGTCCAGGCACTGGCCGCAGCCGTTGATCGCGGAGACGGCGAGCGACCACAGCTCGAAGTCGACCTTCTCCACGCCGGGGTTGCCGATGACGTTCATCCGCAGGCCCGCGCGGAGCGTGCCGTACTCCGGGTCCGACAGCAGGTGCCGGGTCCGGTAGAAGACGTTGTTCATCGCCATGATCGCTGCCGCCGACTTCGCCGCGGTGTACGCCTCGGCGGAGAGGTTGGCCTTCGCCTCGGGCTCCAGCTCGCGCAGCACCTTCGGCGAACGCGAGGCGATCGCGCAGGCCAGCACGGTGCCCCACAGCTGCTGCTGCGGGAGGTCGCTGTTGCCGATGACCGAGCCGAGGTTCAGCTTCAGGTCCTTGGCGAAGTCCGGTATGGCGGACTTCAGTTCGTCGAGAGCCATGTCGGTATCAGCTCACTCGCCCGAGAGGAGCGCGACCGGGTCGAGGGTGTTCTCGCCCTTGGTCCAGTTGCACGGGCACAGCTCGTCGGTCTGCAGGGCGTCGAGGACCCGCAGGACCTCCTTGGGGTTACGGCCCACGGAACCGGCGGTCACCATCGTGAACTGGATCTCGTTGTTCTGGTCGACGATGAAGACGGCGCGCTGGGCGAAGCCGTCCTCGCCCTCGATGCCGAGGTCACGCATGAGCTCGTGCTTCGAGTCGGCCAGCATCGGGAAGGGAAGGTCGGTCAGGTCCGGGTGGTCCTTGCGCCAGGCGTGGTGCACGAACTCGGAGTCACCGGAGAAGCCGAGGACCTGGGCGTCGCGGTCCGCGAACTCCTCGTTCAGCTTGCCGAAGGCGGCGATCTCGGTGGGGCACACGAAGGTGAAGTCCTTCGGCCACGCGAAGACGATCTTCCACTTGCCCTCGTAGGTCTTGTGGTTGATCTGCTCGAACTCCTTGCCGCTCTCCAGCGAAACACAAGCAGTCAGGTCGAACTCGGGGAACTTGTCACCGACAGTGAGCACGCGCTCTCCTTGCAACGTCTGGAATTCCCTTTTGGGGGAGTTCCTGAGGGTTGGACGAGCTCCACCATGGCACAGGGTGCATTGATCACGGAAATAGCTACACTCGGTCCATATGATCGGAGGTGCCTATCAGTGGGCCAGGGAAATCAGGGCGTACGTACCAAGCAGTCCGGTAAGTCGGCCGCCAGACAGCCCAGCCTGTCGCAGCTGCGCGCCTTCAAGGCCGTGGCGGAGCATCTGCACTTCCGGGACGCGGCGGCAGCAATCGGGATGAGTCAGCCTGCACTCTCCGGAGCGGTGTCCACCCTGGAGGAGGCACTGGGTGTCCAGCTCATCGAGCGTACGACGCGCAAGGTGCTGCTCTCGCCCGCGGGAGAGCGGCTCGCGGTGCGGGCCGGTGCGGTCCTGGAGGCCGTCGCCGCGCTGATGGAGGAGGCGGAGGCGGTCCGCGCCCCGTTCACCGGAGTGCTCCGGCTCGGAGTGATCCCGACCGTCGCCCCGTATCTGCTGCCCACCGTGCTCCGCCTCGTCCACGAGCGTTACCCGGACCTCGACCTCCAGGTCCACGAGGAGCAGACCTCCTCCCTGCTCGAGGGGCTCGCCGCGGGGCGGCTGGACCTGCTGCTGCTCGCCGTGCCGCTCGGAGTGCCGGGAGTCACCGAGATCCCGCTCTTCGACGAGGACTTCGTGCTGGTCATGGAGCAGGACCACGAGCTCGGCGGCCGGACGGACATCCCGCGCGAGGCGCTGCGCGAACTGCCGCTGCTGCTCCTGGACGAGGGGCACTGCCTGCGCGACCAGGCCCTGGACATCTGCCGTGAGGCGGGCCGCACCGAGGGCGCGCCGGTGACCACGACCGCCGCCGGGCTGTCCACCCTCGTTCAGTTGGTGGCCGGAGGGCTCGGGGTGACACTGCTGCCCCGGACCGCGGTGACGGTGGAGACCGGCCGTAACGAGGCGCTGGCCACCGGGTACTTCGCGGATCCGGCGCCCACCCGGCGGGTCGCGCTGGCGATGCGGACCGGGTCGGCGCGGGGCGGCGAGTTCGAGGAGTTCGCCGCCGCGCTGCGCGAGGCGATGGAGCCCCTCCCGGTGCGGCCGGTGGCGGAGGGCCCGTAGAGCGGGCCGCCCTCACGCGGAACGCGGGCAGGGGCCCCGTCTCCAGGAGCCCCTGCCGTAGGCGGTCGTGCGGGGTGTCACTCGGTGCGCAGTCCGTCCGGGCGCATCATGCGCCACAGCGGCGGCAGCGACAGCAGGGTGACCAGCAGGATCAGCGCGCCCCCGGCACCCGCCATCGGCCAGAACAGCCACCAGTCGGAGACGTCCTTCTCGATCAGGTGGACGAGTGTCGCCCCGAGGCCAAGACCGCCCGCGACCGCCACCGCCAGACCGAGCGCCACCGGCACGGCGGTCTGCCACAGCACCGACCAGCCGAGCGTGGAGCGCCGGGTGCCGAAGGCCACCAGCACCGACAGCAGCCGCCTGCGCTCACGCAACTGCTCCACCTGGGAGACCAGCATCGACAGGGCGATCAGCAGCAGCACCACGCTCGCGCCGACCTGGAGCCCGGTCTGGATGCTGGCGTACTGGCGGTCGCGTTCCACCGAGTCGATCGTGACGAAGCGCATCCCGGGGTCGATCCTGGCCGCCGTGTTGCGTACGTGCTCGGCGACGTCCGGCACGCTGCGGTCGACCCGGATCTGGGTGGTGATCGTCGCTCCGGGCAGCTTGCCCGCGTCGATCGCACCGGTGGTGGCCATGATCCCGTAGTGGGTCTCGCCCATCGGGTCCTTGCGGCCCTGCACGGTCGGGGAGTCGGCGGGCAGCGTCCACCGCATCACCTTCTTCCCGTAACCGATCTCGACCTCCTCGCCCTTGCGGGCGGTCCGGTCGATCCAGGCGCTCATGTCCTTGTCGCCCGGCGGGTGGGCGACGAACGTGTCGCCGTCCTCGCAGGCGCCGATCCGGGCCAGCTCGCGCAGGGTCTCGCAGGTGCCGACGGTCAGGGTGGTGGTGGGCGGCACGTCTTCGTCGGCGTAGACGCCGGGCCTGGACGCGTACGCCGCCACCGATCCGATGACCACCTCCACGCCCTTGGTGGCGCGGAACTGCTCGATGGCCGAGGTGGCAGCCTCGCCGGTGACGTCCTCGGAGTAGCCGGCGAACTGGGCCCGGGTGGGGTCCGCACCCGTCATCCGGTTGAAGTCGGCGTTCATCGAGGCGAACAGCATCTGGAGGGCGATCGCCCCCGCCACCGCGACGGTGACCCCGCTGACCGCGCGGGACGCGGCCCCGCTGCTCAACTGGAGCCTGCGGGTGGCGAGCTGCCAGGGCACCGGGCCGCCGCGCAGCCGGCGCACACAGGCCTCGACCAGCCAGGGCAGCAGCAGGGCGAGCCCGAACAGCACCAGCACGGCGCCCGCGGTGATCGGGAACGGGTTCACCGGGGCGTACTCCTCGACCCGGCCCCAGAGCGCAAGCACCACGAGACCCGCCAGCGGCACCGGCAGCCGCCACCACAGGCGGCGTCCCCGCTCACGGCCCCGGCGCACCACGCCGAGCGGCTCGATCACCACGGCCCGCATCGCCACCAGGGTGACGAGGACGGCCGTCAGCGGCACGGCCACCGCGATCAGCGACGCCAGCCGGAGATCGGGCGCCAGGTCGGCCGGGAACGCGCTGACGTCCCAGATCTCCACCGCGCCGACGAACTGCCGGCCCACCAGGAAGAACACCAGGCCGAACAGCAGCCCCAGCAGCGCACCGAACAGCGCCTCCCCGGCGGCGATCCGCCGGGTCGCCCTGATGTCCGCGCCGACCAGGCGCAGCGCGGCCAGCCGCCGGTCCCGCCGGTCGCCGCCGAAGCGCACGGCGGTGGCGATGAAGATCGCGACCGGTGCCAGCAGCACGACGCAGACCATGATGACGAGCACGATCAACAGGGGCGGGAGGGGATCGCCCTGGCGGTCGTCGCCGTACCCGGCGATCCGGTGGCCGCCGTTGGCCGGCGTCAGGGTGTCGCTGCCCGCGTAGTAGAGGAGCTCACCGGGGGAGCGCAGCCCGGCGTCGCCGATCGTGCCGGTGATCTCGTACGGCAGCCGCTCCCGCAGCAGCTCGTTGCCCGGCTCGTCGAGCAGCTCCCGCAGGGCGGGGGAGACGGCCATCGTGTCCGGCGCGGGGAAGCGGTCGACCCCCGGCGGCAGGGCGGGCGTCGAGCCGTCCGGGCGCATCAGATATCCCGCGACGGTCCGGTCGCGGTACTCGGTGGTCGTGTTGATCCGCAGCACCGAGCTGTCGGACTTCGTGGCGTTCGCGTCGGGGGAGTCGGCGATCCGCGCCTGGCTGCGGGCCTGCTCGCGCGCGTTCCGCTCGTCGAGCAGATGCGGTACGGAGGAGGCGAGCAGCAGGAGGGCGACGCCGAGGCCGACGCCGACGGCGGTCAGCAGCGTACGGATCCAGCCCTCGCGGCCCCCGGCGGCGGCGAAACGGATGCCGAGGCCGAGGTCGCGGAGGGTGATCGCGCCCCGCGAGAGCGACGGCGGACGCGGTGGCGCCACGGGCCGCCTTTCTTCGAGCAGCGTCATACGGCGTGCTCCATGTCGCGGGCCCGGCCGTCGCGCACGGTGACGTCACGGTCGGAGTAGGCGGCGACGCGGGCCTCGTGGGTCACCAGGACCACGGCGACGTTGGCGGAGCGGGCGGCCTCGGTGAGCAGCTCCATCACCCGCTCGCCGTTGAGGGAGTCCAGCGCACCGGTCGGCTCGTCCGCGAAGATCACCTTCGGTGACGCCGCCAGCGCACGGGCCACGGCGATCCGCTGGCCCTGCCCGCCGGAGACCTCGCCGGGACGCTTGGCCCCGAGGTCGTCGACCTCCAGGCGCTCCATCCACTCCAGGGCGGTGCGCTCGGCGGCCTTGCGCTTCACGCCGTTCAGCCGCAGCGGAAGGGCGACGTTCTCCACACAGGTCAGCTCCGGGACGAGCTGGCCGAACTGGAAGACGAAGCCGAAGTCGCTGCGCCGCAGGGCGCTGCGCTCGGCGTCCGACATCGCGGACAGCTCGCGGCCCGCGTAGGTGATGGTGCCGGAGTCGGGCGTGATGATCCCGGCCAGGCAGTGCAGCAGCGTCGACTTGCCGGAGCCGGAGGGGCCCATCACGGCGACGACCTCGCCGGGGTGCACGGAGAACGACGCGCCGTCCAGGGCGGGCGTCGAGCCGTAGGTCTTGCGCAGATCGTGCGCGGCGAGAAGGGAGCCTTCGGGAATCACGGAGCCACCACCTTGGCGAGCTGGTCGAGACGGGCAGAGGTCAGTTCCAGCCAGCGCAGATCGGCTTCCAGGTGGAACAGGGCGTGGTCGCAGATCAACTGGTCGGCGAGGTCGCCCGTGCGCTTCCGGTCGGTGAGGACGCGCATCATCCGCAGATGCGCCGAGCGCTGGGTGTCCAGCAGGTCGGCCGCGCTGCGACCGGTCAGGAGCGCCAGGACGACCTTGGTGTAGAGCGTCGACTGGAGGTAGGGCTCGGGCTTCTCCGGCTGGGCCAGCCAGTGCGAGACATCGGTGATCCCGGCGTCGGTGATGGCGTACCGCTTGCGCTCGGGTCCTCCCTCGCTCTCGACGCCGTCGACCTCGACGAGTCCGTTCTTCAGGAGTCGGGACATCGTCGAATAGACCTGGCCGTAGTGGAGCGGGCGGTCCTGGCCGAACTTCTCGTCGAAGGTCCGCTTCAGGTCGTAGCCGTGTCGGGGGCCGGACTCCAGGAGCCCGAGGAGGGTGTGACCGATAGACATGAGAAGAACTGTACACGGTGTGTATACCTACCGTGTATACGCGTCCGGAAAGCGACCCCCGACCCGGGGAGCGGGTCGGGGGTCGCGGTGTTACGGGGTGTCGCGGGCGTCGGTTCCGGGCGGGGGCGGCGGCGTGCCCGACCCGGGCTCCGGCCGGGTTTCCGGCCCCTCCGGCCCCTCCGGCGACTGCTTGGGCGGCCGCCCCCGGCGGGCGATGGGGCGCGCGGACCCCGGCAGCCGGCCCGCCTCCGCGAGCGCCCGCCGCAGCAGGAACTCGATCTGCGCGTTGGCGCTGCGCAGCTCGTCGGAGGCCCAGCGGGCGAGTGCGTCGTGCACCGCGGGGTCCAGCCGCAGCAGCATCTGCTTGCGCTGCCGCGACCGGGACGCCGGAGTCCGCCGGGGAGGCGTCCGGTCCGTCACTGGTAGAGGGAGCCCGTGTTGAGGACCGGCTGGGCCGCGCGGTCGCCGCACAGCACCACCATCAGATTGCTGACCATGGCCGCCTTCCGTTCGGAGTCCAGCTCCACGATCTCCTGCTCGGCGATCCGGGCCAGGGCCATCTCGACCATGCCCACCGCGCCCTCGACGATCTGCTGGCGGGCCGCGACGACCGCCCCGGCCTGCTGGCGCTGGAGCATGGCGGAGGCGATCTCGGGGGCGTACGCGAGGTGGCTGAAACGCGACTCGATGATCAGGACGCCCGCGGCCCTCACCCGGGCGGTCAGCTCGACCGCCAGCTTCTCGGTGATCTCCTCCGCGTTGCCGCGCAGCGAGAGACCGTCCTCCTCGTGGGCGTCGTACGGGTACTCGATGGCGATGTGGCGCACGGCCGCCTCGGTCTGGGTGGCGACGAACTCCAGGAAGTCGTCGACCTCGAAGAGGGCCTGGGCGGTGTCCTCGACCTTCCAGACGACGATCGCGGCCAGCTCGATCGGGTTGCCGTAGGCGTCGTTGACCTTGAGGACGGCGGTCTCGTGGTTGCGGACCCGGGTGGAGATCTTGCGGCTGGAGGTCAGCGGATTGATCCAGCGCAGCCCGTCGGTGCGGATGGTGCCGACGTACCGGCCGAAGAGCTGGATCACCCGGGCCTCGCCCGGAGCGACCATCTTCACACCGCTCATGCAGAAGAACGAGGTGAGCGCGAGGAGCGGTCCGAGGACGAGGAGGGTGACGCCGAGCGGCACGGCGCCGCTCCCGTTCATCACGCCGCCGCCGATGGTGAGGCAGATGCCCGCGATCACCCCGAGCACGGTCAGCAGGAGCCCGACCCCGCCCCCGATGGAATGCGCCGGGACCTCCCTGACCTGGGGCGCGGGCAGGTCGGGGGCGTCGATGGCGAGGTCGCCCGCCGGTGCGCCCGGGCGGAGGTCGTCGTGCTGTGCGGTCATGGGATCCCCCGTTCGGCGCGGTCTCGTGCCGCGCTATCAATGTGATTACACATTAATGGTTCTCGCAACCTTGTCCACCTCTGGGGAGTCGGTTCCTAGGGGAAGGGGTGCTGATTCTCACGTCCGTAAAAGACCGGATCGCTCGTCTTTTGTCCCTGTCGGCGGTGTTAGCTGGCAGGTCTGAGTGAACTGAGGAAACCGAGCGAGCCGGTCGAGCAGAGAAGCGGGAGCAACACACCAATGGGTCGAGCGGATGCGCGACGAGCCCAGGCGCAGGAGTCGCGCCGGGCCCCGAAGAGCGGCGGCATACGCAGACTCTTCACGTGGAAGAAGCTGCTGGGCACGTTCTTCGGGATCGTCCTGCTGGGCATGGGAGCCTTCGGGGCGCTCTACGTGTACGTCGACGTCCCCGCCGCCAACGCCATGGCGGAGCGGCAGAGCAACGTCTACCAGTACAGCGACGGCACGGTCCTCGCCCGGACCGGCAAGGGCGTCAACCGTCAGATCGTCGATCTGGACGAGGTGCCGAAGAAGGTGCAGCACGCCTTCGTCGCCGCCGAGAACAAGTCCTTCTACAAGGACCAGGGCGTCGACCTGAAGGGCACCACCCGCGCTCTCCTCAACACCGTCAGCGGCAAGGGCAAGCAGGGTGGCTCCACCATCACCCAGCAGTACGTCAAGAACTTCTACCTGACGCAGGACCCCACCGTGAGCCGCAAGCTCAAGGAACTGGTGATCTCGCTCAAGATCGACCAGCAGAAGTCCAAGGACGAGATCCTCGCCGGGTACATCAACACCGCCTACTACGGACGCGGCGCGAGCGGCATCCAGGCCGCCGCTCAGGCGTACTACGGCGTCGACGCCAAGGACCTGGACGTCTCCCAGGGCGCCTACCTCGCCTCCGTCCTCCAGGCCCCCAGCCAGTACGACTGGAACTCCGCCACCGACACCGGCAAGAAGCTGGTCAAGGAGCGCTGGGCCTACACCCTGCGCAACATGGTCGAGATGAAGTGGCTGACCGAGTCCGAGAGGGCCGGCCTGGAGTTCCCCGTCCCCCAGAAGCCCAAGCCCGCGCAGGGCATGGAGGGGCAGGCCGGCTACCTCGTCGAGGCGGCCAACAAGGAGCTGGACAAGCAGGGCGTCACGGCCGCGGACCGCGAGGCGGGCGGCTGGACGTTCACCCTCACCGTCGACAAGAAGCGCCAGAAGGCGCTGGAGAAGGCGGTGGACGACCAGCTGGAGTCCAAGCTCGACCGCGAGGGCAACAAGGTCGACGCCACCGTCCAGGCCGGCGCCACCTCCGTCGACCCGAAGACCGGCAAGGTCGTCGCCCTGTACGGCGGCCAGGACTACATCAAGCACTACATCAGCAACGCCACCCGCCAGGACTACCAGCCCGCCTCGACCTTCAAGCCGCTGGTGCTCGCCTCGGCCCTGGAGAACGAGTCGACCACGCAGGACGGCAGCCTGATCGGGCTCAACACGGTCTACGACGGCACCAGCAAGCGGCCCGTCGTCGGCAGCGACACCCCGTTCGCCCCGCAGAACCAGGACGACCGCAGCTACGGCCAGGTCTCCGTCCAGAAGGCCTTGAACAGCTCGGTCAACTCCGTCTTCGCGCAGATGATCGTCGACGTGACGCCCGCCGCCGTGAAGGAGACCGCGCTCGCCCTCGGCGTACCGGACAAGAACTTCCCCGAGCGCCCCGCCGTCACCCTCGGCA
Organism: Streptomyces sp. MMBL 11-1; assembly: GCF_028622875.1. NCBI lineage: Bacteria > Bacillati > Actinomycetota > Actinomycetes > Kitasatosporales > Streptomycetaceae > Streptomyces > Streptomyces sp. MMBL 11-1. The sequence continues at coordinate 5,305,115 of NZ_CP117709.1, forward strand.
CCATGAACGCCTCGACCTGGGACATGGCCGGCGTGTACGCCACGCTCGACAACCACGGCCGGAAGGTCACCCCGCACATCCTCCAGTCCGCCGAGCACCGCGACCGCACGGTGACCGCCGAGAAGCCCAAGCGCGAGCAGGTCATCAGCCGCGCCTCGGCCGACACCGTGACCAAGGGGCTCACCGGGGTCGTCGACGCCGGTTCCGGGGGCGCGGCCAACAGCCCCGCCTATGACGCGGCGGCCAAGACCGGCACCTCCGAGGACAACAAGTCGGCCTGGTTCGCCGGGTACACCCCGGAGCTGAGCACGGTCGTGGCCCTCTTCGGCGAGGGCGACGGCGGCCGCAAGCAGGTCTCCCTGACCGGTACGGCCAACTCCGGCCGCGCCAGCGGCAGCGGCTTCCCGGCCAGGATCTGGGCCGACTACACCCTCGGCGCCCTCGGCGGCGGGTCCGGCAAGACGTTCGACCTCCAGGACGTGGAGCGCGGCGAGGTGCCCGCCCCGCCGACCCCTTCCGGGACGCCGAGCGAGGAGCCCACCCCGTCCGAGAAGCCGTCCCCGTCGGACAGGCCCTCCGAGACGCCGAGCGAGTCGCCCAGCGACACCCCGTCGTCGTCGCCGCCTCCGCCGCCCAGCAGCACGCCCACCACCCAGCCCCCCACGAGCCCGGAGGTGCCGCCCCAGCCCGGGGAGGGCGACGGCCAGCCGGGCGAACGGCCGGGCGGCAACGCACTGTTCGGCGAGTGAGCCACTGACGGCATGACGTCATGCGTGTGGGGCGGGCCCGGAGGCCCGCCCCACACGCATGACGTCGGCCGACGCGCGACGGACGCGGCTACTGCCCCCGGGCCGCCATCTCGAACCAGACGACCTTGCCCGTCGACAGACGCGTCGCCCCCCACCGCCGGGCCAGCCGGTTGACCAGGAACAGCCCGCGCCCGCCCTCGTCCGTCTCCCGCGCCCGGCGCTGCCGGGGCAGCTGCGGGGAGTCGTCGCCGACCTCGCAGCGCAGGATGTCGGTCCGCAGCAGCCGCAGCGTCACCGGCCGCTCCGCATAGCGCACGGCATTGGTGACGACCTCGCTGACCAGCAGCTCCACCTCGTCGGCCAGATCGTCCAGACCCCAGCGGCTCAGCGCCCGCCGGGCCAGCCGGCGGGCCCGGCCCGGAGCCGCGTCCTCCGGCTCCAGATACCAGTACGCCACATCGCTCGGCGCGATCCCGTCGAAGCGGGCGGCGAGCAGCGCGATGTCGTCGTCCCGGTCGCCCGGCCCGAGCATGTCCAGCACGTCGTCGCACAGGGCCTCCAGCGGCGGCGAGTGGTCCGGGCCGGTGAGCTGCGCGGTCGCCGCGAGGCGCTCCCGCAGCTGCTCGATGCCCGTCCACACGTCCCGCAGCCGTGACTCCACCAGACCGTCGGTGTAGAGGAGCAGCGTGGCGCCGGCCGGGGCGTCCAGCTCGACGGCCTCGAAGTCGACGCCGCCCACCCCGATCGGGGCGCCCGGCGGCACCACCAGCACCTCGGCCCGCCCGCCCAGATGGAGCAGCACGGGCGGCGGGTGTCCGGCGTTGGCGATGGTGATCCGGTGCGCGACCGGATCGTAGACCGCGTACAGGCAGGTCGCCATCCGGTCGCTGCCCAGGCGCTGCGCCTGCTCGTCCAGGTGGTGCAGGACCTCCTGCGGCGGCAGGTCGAGCTGTGCCAGGGTCTGCGCCGTCGTCCGGAGCTGACCCATGATCGCCGCCGACGTCATGGAGTGGCCCATCACATCGCCGACGACCAGCGCGACCCGGCTGCCGGGCAGCGGGATCGCGTCGTACCAGTCGCCGCCGACCCGGGCCGTCTCGGCCGCCGGGAGGTAGCGCGAGGCGAGCCGGACGCCGGTGGGCTGGGGGAGCGAGTCGGGCAGCATCGTGCGCTGCAGCTCGTCGGCGATGTAGGCCTCGCGCCCGTACAGCACGGCCTTGTCGATGCCGAGCGCGGTGTGGGTCGCCAGTTGCGCCGCGACCAGCAGGTCACTGGCCTCGAACGGGGTGCGTTCGGTGCCGCGCACGAACACCGCGGCGCCGATGACCCGGCGCCGGCCGCGCAGCGGGGCGAGGATCGCCCGGTGCCCGGTGGGGACGGACCGGCCGGGGCCGAGCAGCTCCGGCAGGGCGGCCCGCGCCGCCGCGGAGTCGCCGAAGACCGGCCGCACCCCGCGCAGCACCTCGGCCAGCGCCCCGCCCGCCGGCACCTCGCACAGCTCGGCGGCGGGCATCAGGTCGGCCTGCGGGTCGAGGATCAGCGGACGCAGCCGCTCGGTCTCGGAGCCGGACGCCTCGCCGCCCTCCTCGTCGCTGACGCGCAGCCGGTCGCTGCGGCGCAGCCGCAGGACGAACGGGCTGACCGGGCGCTCGTCGCCCACCGGCAGCGGGTCGCGGAGGTAGACCAGGATCGCGTCGGAGAACGTCGGCACGCTGGCCCGGCACAGTCCGAGGACGATCTCGTCCAGGTCTATGCCCCGGGCGATCCGCCGGGTCGCCGCGCCGACGAAGCGCAGCCGGTCGCCCTCGCGGCGGGTGGCCGCCTGTGCGTCGGAGACGGCGGCCGCTCCGGGGCCCGGGACCGGCGCCGCGGCCGGAGCCGGGACCCCGGCAGCGGCGGCCGCGGCCGCGGCGTCCTGCTGCCGGGGCCGGGTGCGCTCCTGCTGCCGGGCCGCCAGAGGCTGCCGGCCTTCGTGGGAGGTGGGATGCTCCGTCACGCGTGGGGTTCCGTCCGTCCGGGCCGGTTGTGTGAGGCAGTCACCTCGTGGGGCGCTACTGTGCCCCGGCAAGCGCGGGAAGAACAACGGCTGTCACCGGATGCCCCCGATGAAGGGGCCGAAACCGAACGCCGCGGAGATGGCCGACAGACGCCCCCTCCGGCGACGGACGCGGCGAGAGGGCAGCGGACAGCGTGCACGTCTCCACCCCCTCGTAGTGGCTCCCGCGACCGGGCGGAACGTCCGGGTCCGTGGCCCGTCCCTCCGCCCGACCGGTGTGGTGACTTGTGGTCAGTTCCGGTGTGGTGCCCGCTGGTTGCGGCGATCAGCCCTCCGTGCGCCCGGGCCTGCCGACCGGACCGCCCGAAGGGTCTCTCCAGGGTCTCACGACGGCATACGGGCAGGGGTACGGTCCCAGTCATCCGGCAACGGCGGCACCTGCCACCGCGGATCGGGCCGCCAGTGCTCCCAGCCGTCCCGGAACGGCGGCCCCCACCCGGTGATCACCTCGACCGCCGCGCGGCCCGCCTCACGGACCCGGGCCGCGGTCTCCCGGTCCATCAGACCGACCTGCTGCGCCTGGGCGAACTCGTCCTCGTCGAGCCATCTCCAGCTCCGGTCGGGGTTCACGGAGATGTCGAGAAAGTGATCCTCGGAATCCACCCCTCCGGACCACCGGGTCCGGGGCTCCTCCAGGTTCACGTACCAGTTGCGGAACATCCAGCCCCGGTCCCAGAACAGCCACACCGACCACGGGTCCCCGGGCCTGGCCAGCTTCAGCACCCCGGAGCCGAACCAGGTCGAGCGGGCCGTGGTGCGCGGCGCGGTGTAGCGGGTGGCCAGCGGCTCGGCGTGCACCTGGGTGCCGTCGGCCAGGACCGGCCGTACGCACTCGGTCCCGGGCGCCATCCAGACGGCGAGCAGTTCGTCGGTGTCCTGGACGACGGTCACCGGGCGGCAGATGTGCACGGGCGGGACGCCGGCCGTCCGATGGGCCCGGCCGTTGTCGCGGTAGCGCCAGAGGATCTGGTCCCCCGGCGCCCAGCGCGCGTGCTCTCCCGTACCTGTCATGGAGGGATCTTACGGAGCGCTCCCACCGGCCCGCTGCGACTCAGGTCACCCGGTCCCGGTCCACCGGACGCCGCCGGGCCTCACCGGGCGCCCCGCCCGCGCTCACGGACGCGTCATCCGCAGCACGTCCAGCGCCTCGTCGAGCTGCTCCACCGTCAGGTCGCCGCGCTCGACGTAGCCCGAGGCCAGGACCGTCTCGCGGATCGTCGTCCCCTCCTTCAGGGACTTCTTGGCGACCTTCGCCGCCTCCTCGTAGCCGATGTACTTGTTCAGCGGGGTCACCACGGACGGCGAGGACTCGGCGTAGGCGCGGGCCCGCTCCACGTCGGCGGTGATGCCGTCGACCGTACGGTCCGCGAGCAGCCGGGAGGCGTTGGCGAGCAGCCGTACGGACTCCAGGAGGTTCTTCGCGATGACCGGGAGCATCACGTTCAGCTCGAAGTTGCCCGCCGCGCCGGCCGTGGCGACTGTCGCGTCGTTGCCGGTGACCTGGGCGGCGACCATCAGGACCGCCTCGGGGACCACCGGGTTGACCTTGCCCGGCATGATGGAGGAGCCGGGCTGGAGGTCGGGCAGCGCGATCTCGGCGAGGCCGGTGCGCGGCCCCGACGCCATCCACCGCAGATCGTTGCAGATCTTCGTCAGGGAGACGGCGATGGTCCGCAGTTGCCCCGACGTCTCCACCAGGCCGTCCCGCGCGCCCTGTGCCTCGAAGTGGTCGCGGGCCTCGGTGAGCGGCAGCCCCGTGGCGTCGGCGACCTCCGCGATCACGGCCGCGGAGAAGCCGGGCGGGGTGTTGATCCCGGTGCCCACCGCCGTACCGCCCAGGGGCAGTTCGGCGAGCCGGGGGAGGGAGGAGCGCAGCCGCTCCACGCCGTAGCGGATCTGGGCCGCGTAACCGCCGAACTCCTGGCCCAGGGTGACCGGGGTGGCGTCCATCAGATGGGTGCGGCCGGATTTCACGACCTCCGCGAATTCGGCCGATTTCCGCCCCAGGGATTCCGCCAGGTGGTCCAGGGCGGGGATCAGGTCGGCGGTGACGGCGGCGGTGGCCGCGATGTGGATGGAGGACGGGAAGACGTCGTTGGACGACTGGGAGGCGTTCACGTGGTCGTTGGGGTGGACCTCCCGGCCGAGGCGCTCGCCGGCGAGGGTGGCGATCACCTCGTTGGTGTTCATGTTCGACGAGGTGCCCGAGCCCGTCTGGAACACGTCGACCGGGAAGTGGTCGTCCCAGCGGCCCGACGCGACCTCGGCGGCGGCCTCCTGGATCGCGGTGGCGATGTCCGGATCCAGTACCTTCAGCTCGGCGTTGACCTTGGCCGCCGCGCCCTTGATCCGGGCCAGCGCCTCGATGTGCGCCCTCTCCAGCCGCTGCCCGGAGAGGGGGAAGTTCTCCACCGCCCGCTGGGTCTGGGCCCGCCACTTGGCGGTCCCGGGGACCTTCACCTCGCCCATCGAGTCGTGCTCGATCCGGAACCCGTTGTCGCGGGGCGAGTCACCTGACGTGTCGACCATGGTGTTTAAACCTCCTGAAAAAGATGAGCACTTGTCTTGTTCCATGTATTCCCAAGTCGCCTACCGACCAGTAAATACCGGGGGTAACCACTACCGGGAGGCGCAATGAGGCGCACCAGCACCAGACTTCGAGGGCTCGGAAGCCTTCGCCTGCTCCGCTGTACGGTCGCGGCCACCGTCGCTCTCGCGGCCGCCGTCGGCGGTATGGCCGCCGCCGGACCCGCGGGCGCGACGGAGTCGGGTACCAGCTCTATCGCATCCACCCCTCTCCCGCCCGCACTGGAAGCCGTCCGGGCCGCCGAGGCCACCCAGCTGTACGGGAGCCCCGCCGAGCGGCCGATGGGCGACCGCAGGACCGGACTGATCTCGCTCGGCGACAGCGAGATCTCCGGCGAGGGCGTCGGCACCTACGACCCCGGCACCAACGGGCCGGACAACTGGTGCCACCGCTCACCGGACGCCGCCATCCACCGCACGGGCATCGCGGCGGACCTCACGTACAACGTCTCGTGTTCCGGCGCCCATACCGGAAACATCAGAATCGGCGGGAGCAAGCAGTACGCCGACGAGCTCGTGCAGAGCGACAGCCTCGCGATCAAGGCCCGCAACACCCGGATCAAGATGATCGTCCTGGTCGCCGGGGCCAACGACGACCTCCAGTTCGGCCCCGTCATGACCGACTGCGTGGTCCGCTACATCAGCCTCCAGGGCCCCTGCGAGCCGAAGTACGCGAGCGGCTGGCAGGCCCGCGTCGACGCGCTGGTCCCCAAGGTCGAGCGGACCGTCCGCGACCTGCGCACCGTCATGACGGACGCCGGATACGCGAACAGCGACTACAAGCTCGTCCTGATGGGCTACCCGAGCCCGATCGGCCCGGACTTCCGCGACAACCCGAAGTTCCCCGGCAAGCTCGTCTGCGGCGGACTCGGCTACGACTCCGACACCGTCTGGGGCCGCAACACGGCCGTGCCCGCCTTCCAGGCCGGGATGCGCGAGGCAGCCACCGCCACCGGCGCCACCTACCTCGACAACTCCCGGCTCTTCCACGGCCACGAGGTCTGCACCGAGAACGCCTGGGCGCGCGGGCTCTACATCGACCTGAGCAAGCCCGGCCTGCCCGACGAGAACTCCGTCCGGCAGTCCTTCCACCCCAACGCGGCCGGCCACCGGGCCTTCGCGTCCTGCCTCACCCAGCTGTACGACTCCGGGCTGCGCGAGGCGAGCTGCGCCGACCCGGCGAGCACCGGGGACCCGGTCCTGACGGGAGCGGCCTGGGACGACCTGTTCGCCCCGCTGAAGAACGAGGCGACCGGCACCTGTGTGGACGTGCCCGCCTCGGTCACCCGTAACGGCACGGAGATCGGCGGCTGGGACTGCCACGGCGGGCGCAACCAGAACTGGTGGTACGACGCGGGTACGCAGACGGCCCGCACCGCGCTCAGCCACGACCGCTGCCTGGACGTGCCGGGCGCGAAGTACGCCACCGGCGCCACGCTCGTCGTGTGGGACTGCTCGGGCGCGGCGAACCAGAAGTTCGTCCGGCAGGCGGGCACCCTCCGCCCGGCCGCCGCGACGAACCTGTGTCTGACGCTGGCGGGGGCCAAGGACCCGCTCAAGCTCCGGACGTGCGACGGCGGCGCGAACCAGCGCTTCGTGTAACCACCGCGTGCGAGGGGGCGGCCGCCGTGGTGCGGTCGCCCCCTCGTCCCGCCTTCGTCTCACGTCTGCCGGGCGAGTGCCTCGGACAGCGCCCCCAGCGTCGGCGTCAGATACAGCTGCCGCAGCGGTATGCCGGGCAGCCCGCGCTCCCGGGCGAGCGTGCCGATCCGGATCGCGTACAACGAATTGCCGCCCAGGTCCCAGAAGTCGTCGTCCGGGCCGACCGACGCGACGCCCAGGACCTCCTGCCAGATCGAGGCGAGGGCGGCGGCCGGGGCCTCGGGAGCTCCGGGTGCCGCAGGTGCGGGGGCCGGGGCCCGGCGCGCTCCGGGCGTGGGCAGGCGGGCCGCGTCCAGCTTGCCGTTCGCGGTGAGGGGGAGGGCCGACAGTACGGTCACCGTCGCGGGCACCATGTGCGGGGGAAGCAGCCGGGCGGCCCGCTCCCGTACGGGTCCGGACTCCTCGCCCGTCCCCGGGGCGGGGACCACGTACGCGTCGATCCGCACGGCCGCCGCGTCCCCGCCCTCACCGCCGGTCACGGTGACCGCCGCCGCCGACACCGCCGGGTCCTCCAGCAGCACGTGCCGGATCTCGCCCGGCTCGATCCGGAAGCCCCGCACCTTCACCTGGTCGTCGATCCGGCCCAGGTGCTCCAGCGTCCCGTCGGGCAGCAGCCGCCCCAGATCGCCGCTGCGGTAGAGCCGCCCGGCCGGGTCCAGGACGTCCGGGACGAAGCGTTCGGCGGTCAGGGCGGGCCGGTGCAGATAGCCGAGCGCCACGCCCGCCCCGCCCACATGGATCTCCCCGGGCGCACCCGGCGGCACCGGCCGCCCGTGCGGGTCCAGGACCCGGACCGACCAGCCCGGCAGGGGCCGGCCCACCGACCGGGACCCGGCGAGCGCCTCGCGGCGCGTCACCGTGGCCGCCGTGACATGCACCGTGGTCTCGGTGATCCCGTACATGTTGACCAGGCGGCAGCGGTCCTCCGGGTGCCGGTCGAACCAGCCCAGCAGCGGACGGGCGTCCAGCGGCTCGCCTCCCAGCACCACCAGCCGCAGGGCGGGCAGCGTGCCGCCCGTCCGGTCGGCCGCCACGAGCTGGGTGAACGCCGACGGGGTCTGGCTCAGCACGCTCACCCGCTCCCGTGCCAGCAGGGCGTGGAAGTCCTCCGGCGAGCGCGAGGTCCAGTGGTCCACGACGACCAGCCGCCCGCCCGTCAGCAGCGCGCCCCAGATCTCCCACACCGAGAAGTCGAACGCCGCCGAGTGGAAGCACGTCCAGGTGTCGTCGGGGGAGAGGCCGAAGTCGTCGTGGACGGAGCCGACCAGGGCCGTGACACCGGTGTGCGGGACGAGGACCCCCTTGGGGCGGCCGGTCGAACCCGAGGTGTGGATGACGTACGCGGGACCGGTGGCCGGGCCCCGGGGCGTGGCGGGGCGCGGCGGGTGGCCGGTGAGGACGGCCGGGTCCCGGACCGTCAGCCGGACCCCCGCGTCCCGCGCGGTGCGCTCCCGGCGGTCCGCCGGATGCTCCGGGTCCAGCGGTACGTAGACCGCGTCCGCCTTCAGCACGGCGAGCATCGCCGCCACCAGGTCGGCTCCGCGAGGCAGACAGAGGCCCACGAGATCCCCGGGGCGGACGCCGTGGGCGTACAGCCCGTCGGCCAACGCCTCGGCACGGTCGTCGAGTTCGGCGTACGAGAGGGTGGTGGACCCCACGGTGAGTGCGGGCGAGCGCGGGCGGGCGGCGGCCTGAGCGGCGAAGGCCTCGTCGACGCGGCGGAGGGGCCCGGGGCCCGGCGCCTTCTGTGGTGCTCCCAGGGCCAGTTGCCGCGCGCACTCGGCCTCGCTCAGCGGATTCAGTGCCGAGAGCGGTGTGTCGGGCGGGCATGCCGCCAACGCCGCGTGTACCCGCTCCACATGACCGCGCGGCACGGGGAGACCGTCGGGGCCGGCCGGCAGCGTGGCCGGCCCGCCCTCCTCGTCCGCCACCAGGCCGAGGACGGGCGGATCGTCGCCCTCCGCCGGGACGACCGGCCCGGTGGCGAGCAGGTCCGCGACCGTACGGCCGGGCGACAGGTCCGCCGTGAACACCGCGTACCCGTCGAGCGCCCCCAGCGCGTACGGCGGCCGGCCCCGGGCCGGCGCGGGGACGGCTACGCGCACCGAGGCCGCACCCTCGTACCGCCCGACGGTGACCGCGAGCGCCGAGGCGAGCCGTCGGGTCTCCCCGGCCACGCTCAGGTCCAGGGGGAGCGACTCGTGGAGCGGCGTCACGGCGTCCGGGGCCAGGCCGCCCCGCAGCACCCGGGCGACGAGCCGCAACGAGCGGGCGTCCAGCGCGGACCCGTCGGCGGTCAGCACGAGATCCGGGCCGGGGCCGGGGTCCGCTCCCGCCCCGTCCGCGTACCGCAGCAGCACCGCCCGCAGCCGGTGGCCGGACGCGACCGGGCGGCGGGCCTCGGCCGCGCGCCGCCGGGCGGCGGCGCCGGACCCGGCCGGAGCGGGCACGGTCTCCGTCCACAGCCGGAGACGGCGGCCCCCGGGCCACCACAGCTCCGCCGCCGCCGTGAGGGCGGCGGCGAGCGCGGTGTCGGCGGTGTCCGGCGGCAGGCGGACCGTCAGGGTGTGATGGGCGGGCGGCACGTACGCGACTCCTTGTCCACGGAAGGGGAAACGGCGGTCAGCGGGCGGAGAACCCGCCGTCCACGGTGACCACGCTGCCGGTCACCTGCCGGGACTCCTCCGAGGCCAGCCAGAGCACCGCGTTCGCCACATCGTCCGGCTCCACCAGAGCGTTCATCGGCTGATCCCGGACGAACGCGGCCTCGTGCTCCGCGACCGGCACCTCCAGCGAGCGGGCGATCTCCGCCAGCATCCGGCCCTCCATCGCCTCGTCGTCCCGCACCGAGCCCGGACACACCGCGTTGACCCGAACCTTGCGGGGCGCGTAGTCCAGGGCCACCGCTCTCGTCAGGCCGACCAGCCCGTGCTTGGCCGCGACGTACCCCGCGAAGTGCCGGTAGCCCACCAGGCCCGCCGTCGAGGCGATGTTGACGATCGAACCGGACCCCTGAGCGGCCATCCGGCCGCCGACCGCGCGGATCGCCCGCCACGCACCGCCCAGATCCACATCGATCATCAGCTGCCACTCCGCCTCGGTGATCTCGTGCGCCGGGCGGCCCGAAGGGGCGGCGATGCCCGCGTTGTTGACCAGGACGTCGATCCGCCCGAAGCGCTCCTCGGCCGCCTCCGCCGCCGACTCCAGCGCCGCCAGGTCCCGGACGTCGGCCTGCCGGGTCAGCACGGCGGACCCCGCCTCGCGGCAGAGCCGCCCGGTGTGCGCGAGCTGCGAGGCCGAACCGAGCGGATACGGCACCCCGGGCAGCTCGCCCGCCACGTCCAGCAGGACCAGGTCCGCGCCCTCGCGGGCGAAGGCCAGCGCACAGGCCCGGCCGAGACCGCGCGCCGCTCCCGTGATCAGCGCCGTCCGCCCGGCGAGCCGAGCTCCGCCGCCCGCGGCCCCCGGGCCGCCGTCGCCCGTCACCGGCCCCGCTCCGCGCGCACCTCGGCGGCCACCAGCTCCAGCAGCTCGCCCGGCCGCTCGGTGAGATACATGTGCCCGCCGGCCGGCTCGGCCACCGTCAGCTTCCCCGACGTCGCCCGGCCCCACTCGGCCGCCTCCGCCGCTGTGACCAGCGTGTCCTCCCGCCCCCGGACGGAGATCACCGGCACACCCAACGGCCGGTCCGTGGACGGGACATACGTCTCGTGGAGCCGGACGTCCGCCCGGAGCGTCGGCAGCAGCAGCTCCCGCATCTCCGGGTGGGCCAGCGCCGGGTGGTCGTACCCGGCGAACGCCCGGACCCGGGCGGCGAACTCCTCGTCCGGCAGTCCGTCCGCCCGGTCCGTGCGCGGCGTCCAGGGGCCGGGGGCGCCGCTGACGACGAGCGCCGCCAGGCGGCCCGGCCCGTCCGACCGCTCGATCCGGTGCGCCAGTTCGTACGCGAGGACCGCGCCCATGCTGTGCCCGAACAGCACGACCGGGCCGCCGTCCCCGTCCCCGCCCCCCAGGGCCGCCGTCACCTGCGCGTACGCGTCGTCGACGGCCGGGGCCGCCGAGGTGTGGGCGGGCTCGGGGAACCGCTTCTCGCGGCCCGGCAGCGACACCGGGAGGATCCGCAGACCCTCCGGGGCGAGTCCCTGCCACGGCGTGAAGAAGGAGGGGCCCGCCCCGGCGAAGGGCAGGCAGATGAGGACGGTCTCTACGTCGGCCACGGTCGGTCCTGTTCTCTTCTGTTCCGTACTTCTCTGTTCCGTAACTTCTCTGTCCGTACTTCCGGGAGCCGCGCCCGTCGGTGAGGGCGTGCGGTCCGTCAGTCCCCGACCATGATCGTGGTGAGGATCGCGGCGAGATAGCCCGGGTCGCGCACCCCGCACAGCTCGCGCGCCGAGTGCATCGACAGGCCGGGCACCCCGACGTCCACCGTGGTGACGCCGAGCCGCGCCGCCGTGAGCGGGCCGATCGACGTACCGCAGGGCATCGCGTTGTTGGAGACGAACGGCTGCCAGGGCGCCCCGGACCGCTCGGCCGCCGCGGTGAGCACCGCGATGCCGGTGGAGTCGGTGGCGTACCGCTGGTTGACGTTCACCTTGACCGTCGGGCCGCCGTTGGGGAGCGGGCAATGGTCGGGGTCGTGCCGTTCCGCGTAGTTGGGGTGCACCGCGTGCGCCATGTCGGCGGAGACGCAGAACGCGCCCGCGAGCGCCCGCGCCCAGTCCTCGTCGCTGCCGCCGCGCGCCGACACGGACCGCGACAGGATCCGCTCCAGCAGTGGGCTCTGCGCACCCGTCTCGGAACCGCTGCCGACCTCCTCGTGGTCGAAAGCGGCCAGCACCGGTACGAAGGAGGGCTGCGTGGCCCCCGTCGCCGCGTCCACCAGCGCGGTCACCCCGGCGTGCACCGACACCTGGTTGTCCAGCCGGGGCGCCACCACGAACTCCCGGTCCACACCCAGATATCCGGGCGGCTGGACGTCGTGCAGCATCAGGTCCCAGCCCAGCACGTCCGCCGGGTCCTCCCCGGCGTCCGACGCGACCCGGCGCAGCAGCTCACCCTCCCGCGGGTCGCCCAGCGCCCAGATCGGCGCGATGTGCCGCTGCCGGTCCAGGACCACGCCCTCGTTCACCGTACGGTCCAGGTGAATGGCCAACTGCGGGACCCGGAGCAGGGGTTCGTCGATCTGCACGAGCCGGCTGCGCGGGGTGCCGTCGGGGCCGCGCAGAGCGAGGCGGCCGGAGATGCCCAGATCCCGGTCGAGCCAGGTGTTCAGCGGGACTCCGCCGTAGATCTCCACCCCGATCTGCCGCCACCCCGAAGTGCCGGTGTCCGGCGCGGGTTTGATCCGCAGGTTCGGCGAGTCGGTGTGGGTGCCGACGATCCGGAACGGGGTGTGGGCGGGCGCGCCCTCGGGCACGTACCAGGCGATCAGCGCACCGGCACGGCTGACGAAGCAGCCGCCGGTCGCCCCCGTCCAGTCGTCCGTGCCGCGCAGTTCGCGGAACCCGGCCTTCTCCAGACGCTGGGCCGCGCTGGCCACCACGTGGTAGGGGGAAGGGCTGGCGGCGATGAAGGAGAGCAGGTCGTCGGTGTGGCTGCGGTGGGGGGCCGGAGTCATACGGCGTCCGCCTTTCCGGTGTTCGGCAGTGACTGGGAGGGTGACGGTCCGCCGGGCTGGTCGGGCCCGGCGCTGGCGTCCCCGGCGGAGCCCCCGGAGCCTCGGCCCGAGGGCCCCGGCGAGGGGCGCTCCCCGAGGAGTTCCCGCACCGGCCGGTCGGGCCGGGCGCTGAACTCCGCGAGCAGGTCGGTGTACGACGAGAGAAGGTCGTGGGCGGTCGTGTGGTCCCACAGGTCGGTGGAGAATTCCAGGAACGTTCCATAACCCTTGGCGGGGTCCCGGCGCGGCGCAAGCCCGAAGCACAGTTCGCTGCGGGAAAGCGGCGGTGCCAGATCGGTCACCTCGACCCGGAGCCCGGGGATCTCGATGTCCGTGTCGACGGAGTTCTGGAACGCCAGGACGTGCGGCACCCGGTCGGGGACGCTGTCGGCGCCCGCGTCCCGCATCGCCTGCATGATGCGCGCGGTGGGCAGGACATGCGCCATGGCCCCGAGCGCGCCGGTGCCCGTACGGACGGCCAGCTCCGCGCAGGTCTCGTCGAGATTGGCTGGATCCAGTCGTACGCGGACCATCACCGCGGTGGACGTCATCGCCACGAGCGACTCCGAGGCGGTGCCCTCGCGGTGGGCGTACGGGACGCTCAGCAAGGTGTCCTCCTCCCCCGACAGCCGGGTCAGGAACACCCCGAGCGCCGCCGCAGCGACCGCGAACGGGGTGGTGCGCCGCTCGGCCGCCAGCTTCTCCACCGCCGCCCGCACGGCACCCGTCGCGACCCCGCGCACCGTGTCCCCGCGCCCGCTCAGCTTCCGCGGACGCGGCCGGTCCGTCGGTACGGGGACGGCGGACGGCACCCCGTCCAGGTAGCGGGCGCAGAACGCGGCCCGTTCCGCCTCCGCGCCGGGATCGTGCTGCTCCCGCTGCCACCGGGCGTACCCGGGCGCCTGCATCGCCGGTTCGGGCAGGCCGTGCGGGACGCCCGCGGCCGCCGCCGTGTACAGCGCGGCGAGCTCCGCGAGCAGCACGGACAGCGACCAGCCGTCGGCGCAGATGTGGTGCAGGACGAACATCAGCTCCCAGCGGTCCTCCTCGACCCGCAGCAGCCGCGTCCGGGGCAGCAGGGGCCGCCCCAGGCCGAAGGGGGCCGCCGCGTCCGCCCGGCACAGGGCGTCCGCCCGGGGCCGACGCTCGCCGGCGGGCAGCCCGGTCAGATCCTCCACCGGCAGTGCCACCGGCTCCGCCGCCAGCACCTCCTGCCACCACGGCCCGTCCGGCGCCCCCTCCGGCGTGAACCTGGTCCGCAGCCCGTCGTGCCGGGCGACCAGCTCGGAGACGGCGGACCGCAGGGCCGCCGGGTCCAGCGCCCCGGTGAACGTGATGCGCGTCGGCACGTTCCACACCGCGGGGTCGGGCATGGCGTGGTGCCCGGCGATCATCCGGGCCTGCTGGTCGCTGACGGGGGCGCGGTCGACGACCGCCGCGACGTCCGGCTCCGGACCGCCGGCCAGCTGCCCGGTCATGGCCCGCAGCGTGGAATCGGCGAAGAAGTCCGCCAGCGGGTAGTCGACGCCGAGCGTGTCCCGGACCCGGTTCACGAGGCGGATCGCGGCGATGGAATTGCCGCCCAGGTCGAAGAAGTTGGCGTCGGCGGGGAATCCGCGCCGGCCGAGGACGGACTCCCAGACCTCGCGCAGGAGCGCGGCGGTGTCGGAGGCCGTGCGGGCGTCCGGCTCCGTCGTGTCCGGTCCGGGGGCGCCTGCCGGGTCCGACCCGGCGGCGCCCGCCGTGTACGGTCCCGCCGTCGCGCTCGCTGCGTCCGCTGTGTCCGCCGCGTCTGCTCCGGCCGCCGTGCCCGCTTCCGCCGTGCGCTCCTCGGCCGGGCTCGACATCGCCTCCGGTATCGCCTCCGACATCGCCTCCAACCGCGCGTCCAGCTCCGCGAGATACCCCTCCGCCGTCGCCGCGTCGAACAGGTCCGCGTCGTAGCGCAGCCGCAGCCGCAGGCTCCCGTCCCCGACCTGGGTGGCCATCAGCGCGAACTCCAGCGGCGACGACTCCGTCCCGGCCGCCACGCCCTCCGCCCGCAGGCCGGGCAGGTCGATTCCGGCCAGCGCCGCCCGGTCCAGATCGACCGAAACGGTCACCAGCGGGCGCGGATTCCCCGGGTCCGGATGGACGGCCGCCATGAGCGCGTCCAGGTCCACCCCGCTGTGCTCGTCCGCCGCGAACAGCGCCCGGCCGGTGGCCCGTACGGCCTCCGGCGAGGAGGTCGCGTCGGTGGCGGACAGCGGCAGCGGCAGCAGTGCCACATGGAAGCCGACCGTGTCCGCCGTCGAGGGCGGCCGCCGCCCGAACGTCGTGCCCAGCAGGAACGCGTCCTGCCCCGACCGCCGCCGCAGCACCAGCTGCCAGGCCGTGCACAGCGTGGCGAACAGGGTCACGCCCTGCTGCCCGCTCCACTCCCGCAGCCGGCCGGCCCGCTCCCGGCCCACGGTCCGGGCCACCGCCCCGCCGCGCCCCGCCACCCGGCGGCCGCGCGGCCGGTCCGTCGGCAGGGCCAGTACCGGCGGCCGGTCGCCCAGCAACGCGCGCCACCAGGCCAGGTCGGCCGCGTCGCCCGCGGGTTCGGGGGCCCCGACGGTCGTCCCGGCGGGCCGCTCGAAGGCCGGCGGGCGTCCGGCGCGGGCCGCCGTGTACAGCTCCCGGAGGTCCCCGGCGATCAGCGCCGCCGAGTGCGCGTCCGTGATGATGTGGTGCGTCCCGAGGACCAGGACGTGGTCGTCCTCCGCCAGCCGCAGCAGCCGGGGAGTGAACAGCGGCCCCGCGGCCAGGTCGTAGGCCCGGCCGCTCTCCTCGGCGAGCAGCGCCCCGATCGCCCGCTCGGCGTCCTGGCCCTGGGCGTCCGTCACCGTCAGGGGAATACGGAGCCCGTTCCGCACGACCTGGACGACGCCCGCCTCCCCATCGGCCCGGAACACCGTCCGCAGCCCCGCGTGCCGCTCGACCAGGCCGTCCACCGCCGTCCGCAGCGCCGCCACGTCCAGCGGACCGCGCAGCCGTACGGCCCCCGTCTCGTTGTACGCCGCCGGGTTCTCCATCAACCGCGCGGCCAGCCACAGCCGCCGCTGCGCCGAGGTGGCGGGCGCGACGGTGTCCTGAGCCGGGGCGCCCCGCTCCCGCGTCCGGCGGCGCAGCACGTCCAGGCGCTCCAGCCCCGACCGCAGCCGCTCCCGGTCCATCCCGAAGTCGACCAGGGCGGCGATCTCGTCCACCCCGGCCCCGTGCAGCGCGTCGACGAACGGGGCGACGCTCGTGGGCGTGCCGATCAGGGCCCGCTGGTCGCAGTAGCGGTCGTACGCCCGGCGGAACAGATAGTCCAGGTCCTCCTCGCTCGCCGCCGCCACGTCCTCGCGCCGGGACCCGGTGGCGGTGGCCGCCGAGCGCATCAGCAGCGAGGCCCGCAGATACCGCACCATCGGCTCCAGCGCCTCGGCCCGGGCGGTGGCGTGGTCGTCGCCGAGGTACGTGTGCACCAGCACCGTCACCCGCCCGGCCGCCGGGTCGAGCCCGCACGCCGCACGCGTACGCCGGTAGTGCGCGATGTTCGCGGCCAGCTCGTCCACGGTCTGGCTCATCAGGTTGGTGACGACCCCGAGGCCGCGCCGGGCCGCCTCCTCGTACGACGCCCGCTGCCCGGAGGTGGCCAGGAAGAACGGCGGCTCCTCCTGTACCGGACGCGGCCGGATCCGGATCTCCGCCTCCGCGCCCTCGCCCGTGCGCCGCCGCACCGCGTCCCCGCGCCACAGCCGGCGCACCTCGTCGAGGTGGTCGAAGGCGATCCGCCGCCGGTCCGTGAACCGGTCGGGATGCAGGGCGAAGTCCCGGGCGTGCCAGCCGGTGGCGCAGCCGATGCCGACGCGACCGCCGGAGAGGTTGTCCACCACCGACCACTCCTCGGCGACCCGCACCGGATCGTGCAGCGGCAGCACCACCGAGCCCGCGTTGATCCGGACGTTCCCGGTCTCCCGGGCCACGGCGGCGGCGAGCACGGCGGGGTTCGGGAAGATCCCGCCGAAGGAGTCGAAGTGCCGCTCGGGCAGCCAGACGGAGGAGAAGCCGTGCTCGTCGGCGAAGCGCGCGGTCTCCAGGACGGTGTCGTACGCCTGCGGGGTGCCGCTGCCGTTGTTGCTGCTGCTGCCGCCGCTGCCGTCGGCCTCGCCGGTCTCCGGATAGTCGCCGAAGAAGTAGACGCCGAAGTCGGGCGCGGGCCGCCGTGTTCCGGCCCGCCGCACGGCGGCCGGGCGGACGGCGCGGGGGAAGAACCCGCCGTCGCGCAGCTCCCGCAGTGAGCCCTCCACCGCCTCCGCGACGCGGTTCACGTCCTCCTCCGTGTGGGCGGTGGACAGGTAGAAGCTGCGCCACTCCCATACGTACACACCGCGCAGTTGGAGGTGGTGGTAGAGCAACTCCAGGTCCGCGCGGTGCTTGAAGCGGAACATCGACCCGAAGTGGGCCAGCTCCAGCGGGAACTCCTCGTCGTGGAAGAAGCGGTTGAGCCGGTCCGCGAGCGCCTGGGTGCGGGCGTTCAGCCCGCTCTGGAGTCCGGGCCCCCGCTCGGTGAGGTGGGTGAGCACCGCGCGGGCCGCCGCCATCGACAGCGGGTGCTGCATGTAGGTGCCGCCGATGAACGTGGTCTCGCGCGAGGGCCCGCCGGGCTCCCCGTACCGCCAGAACCCGCCGTCCACCCCGTCGAGCAGGTCCGCCCGCCCCGCCACCGCGCCGATCGGGAAGCCGGCCCCGAGCGCCTTGCCGTACGTGGCGAGGTCCGGCACCACCCCGAAGTGCTCCTGGGCGCCGCGCGGGTGGGGGCGGAGCCCCGTCAGCATCTCGTCGAAGAGCAGCACGATGCCCCGGCGGGCGGTGAGTTCGCGCAGCGACCGGACGAACTCCACCGGCCGCAGGCCCGGGTTGCGGCACTGCACGGGCTCGACGAGCACGGCGGCGATCGTGTCCCCGAGGGCGTCGATCGTCTCCAGGGACTCCGGGGCCCCGTACTCCAGCACGATCAGCTCCGCCACCGCGCTGGCCGGGATGCCCCGGGAGACGGGCACGGCGTGCTGCCCGGGCCCGCCGGGCCGGCCGAGGACGGAGTCGATGTGCCCGTGGTACGAGCCCCGGAACATGACGACCTTGTCGCGCCCGGTCGCGGCCCGGGCCAGCCGGATCGCCGCCGAGTTCGCCTCCGTACCGGACGAGGCGAAGGCGACCCGCTCCAGGCCGGTCAGCGAGGCGAGCAGGGCCGCGGCCTCCCCGGTGTCGGGGGACCGGGGGCCGAAGCGCAGCCCGTCGGAGAGATGGCGGCGCACGGCGTCGGTGACGGGCTCCGCCTCGTGGCCGAGGAGCAGCGCGCCGAACCCCATGGTGATGTCGGTGTAGGTGTTGCCGTCCACGTCGGTGAGCCGGGAGCCGTGCGCCGAGCGGGCCGCGATCGGGTAGAGCATCTCCTTGGTGGCGTTGCGGAACCCCACGACGGCGCGACTGTCGGCGAGTACCGAACGGTGCCGCTGGGCCAGCTCCTTGGAGGTGCGGGTGCGCTCGGTGAACCGCTGGATCAGGGAGGCGGTGTGGGCCCGTTGGGCCTCGTCGGCCCCCGCCCCCGCCATCCCGCCCGCCGCGTCCACGACGAGACGGGGGCCGTGCGCCCTCTCCCCGGCGGCGGGCTCCGCGTCCTTCGCCGGGATCCGGCCCCGGGCCGCCGCGAGCTGGTCGGTGAGCCTGCGGGACAGTTCCGCCGCCCTGGCGACGGCGTCGGCGGACGCACGCGTTGTCGCGCTCATCGCGGCCCCGCCCCGGTGCGGTCGGTCAGCAGCGCGACGGCCTCGGAGAGCTGGTTGAGCATCGCGGCCTGCGTCTCGGCCAGTTGACGTATCTGCTCCGCGAGAGCGGCGACCTCGGCCCGGGTGGCGTGGACGGGCTCGTCGGTGACCGACGTGGGTGTGGGCGTGACCGGCGTGGGCGCGTGGGTGACCGGCGGGGGCGTGGGGGCAGGCGCCGGCTCCACGGACACGGATGATGCGGACGACACGGACGACACGGACGACACGGATGACGCGGATGACGCGGATGACGCGGATATCGCCGGAGTTCTCCGTCCGGCTATCAGCGCGGCAGTCAGCCGGGGTGTGCCCGCCTCCTCCAGGATCTCCCGCATGCTGATCTCCGTGCCGAACTCGGCCTCCAACTGCCTCACCATCCCGATCAGCTGGAGCGAGTCCGCACCGAGGCCGACGAAGGTGCGGTCGGCGGCCACCTCGTCGGGCCGGTGCCCGAGATGGCGCGCGGTCAGCTCCAGCACCCTGTCCAGTACGGCCTGTTCGGTCATGCGGTCCTCCGTGGAACGTGGGAGCGGGGTGAGGGGCGTGAGCGGGGTGAGGGGGGTGAGCGGGGGCGGGTACGGGGCCGGGCCCCTCCAGTGCGAGCGGCGCTGGAAGGGGTACGCGGGCAGCCGGACGCGCCGGCCGCCGCAGCCGTCGAGCAGCGCGGCCCAGTCCACCCCGGCCCCCGCGCAGTGCAGCGCGGCCACCGCCCGCTCCCACCGCCGCGTCGGTACGCAGACCGCGTCCGGCAGCGCCCGGCGGACCATCCCCGTCAGCACGGCGGACGGGCCCAGCTCCAGCAGCAGCGGGGTCCCGGGCCGCGGCGCACCCTCCTCGGGCGCCCCGGCCAGCCGGTCCAGAACGGCGGCGAAGTCGGCCGTGCGGCGGGCCTGCGCGACCAGGTGGGCGGCGTCCGGCCGCCACCCGGCGGGGCGGACCGTGCCGTCCATGCCGTCGACGAACTCCGTGTGCAAGGGGTGGAGTTTGACCTTGTCGGCCAGCACCTGGAAGTCCTCCAGCGCCGGATCGAGCAGCGCCGTGTGGAACGCCCGGTCCACCGCCAGCACCTCGTACGGCTCACCTCGCGCCGCCAGCAGCGCCCGTGCCGCGTCCACCGCCCCCGGCGGGCCGCCCAGCACGTGGTGGGCGGTGCCGTTGACCACGGCGAGCTCCAGCCCGGGGACGGCGGCGAGCAGCTCCCGCACCCGGTCCCGGGGGACGAACGCGGAGACCATCGCGCCCGGGGCCGCCCGCTCCAGCATCAGACGCCCGCGCCCGCACACCAGCCGCATCGCGTCCTCGGTCTCCAGGGCCCCGGCCACGCACAGCGCCGCGTACGCGCCGACGCTGTGCCCGGCGACCCGGGCCGGGGTGACCCCGAGCCGTTCCCACAGCCGGGCCTGGGCGATCTGGAGGGCGAACAGGGCGGGCTGCGCGAAGGCGGTGTCCCACCGCTCGGGGCCCTGCCCGCCGACGATCCGGTCCAGGAAGTCGTCCCGCCCGGTCTCCTCCGCGTACACCCGGGCGCAGGCGTCGAGCGTCTCGGCCACCACCGGGAAGCGCGCGGCGAGTTCCGCGCCCATGCCCGGGTGCCCGCCGCCCTGGCCGCTGAAGAGGAACACCGGCCGCCTCTCCCGTACGCCGTCGGCCACTCCGGTCGTGTATGCCTCGCCCTCCGGGGTCCCGGAGAGAAACGCGTCGAGACCGGCCACCGGGTCCGCGGCGGTGACGACCAGCCGGTGCGGCAGGAGCCGCCGACCGAGCGCTGTGGTGGTCAGCAGATCGGCGGGGGAGTGGGGCGGCCCCTCCGCCAGGTGGTCCCGCAGGGCGGCGGCGTACGCACGCAGCGCGTCCCCGTCCGCGGCCGAGAGCGGCAGCAGGGCGGGCACGAGGGCGCCGTCGTGCGCCGGCGCCGCGTGCGCGGCCTCCGGCGCCTGTTCCAGGATCACATGAGCGTTCGTACCGCCCATGCCGATGGAGTGCACACCGGCTCGCCGCACCCCCGCCAGCGGCCAGGCGCTCTCCCGTACCGGCAGCAGGAACGGGCTCTCGTCCACCGCCAGCGCCGGGTTGGGCCGGGAGAAGTTCACCAGCGGCGGGACCACCCCGTGCCGCAGCACCTCGACGGCCTTGATCAGTCCCGCGAGCCCCGAGGCGCTGTCCAGGTGGCCGATGGCCGGTTTCGTCGAGCCGAGCGCGCAGAAGCCGGTCCGGTCGGTATGCGCGCGGAACGCCTCGGTGAGGGCGGCGAACTCGATCGGGTCGCCCTTCAGCGTGCCCGTGCCGTGCGCCTCCACGTACCCGATCGACGCCGCGTCCACGTCCGCCGCGCGCAGCGCCCCGAGCACCGCGTCCCGCTGACCGGCGACCCCGGGGGCGGCGAACCCGCCTCTGCCCATGCCGTCGCCGGTCCCTTTGTCCGAGCCGTCGTTGGTGACCGCCGAGCCCAGGATCACCGCGTGCACGGTGTCGCCGTCGGCCAGCGCCCGCGCCAGCGGTTTGAGGAGGACGGCGGCGGCCCCGTTCCCGCCGACCGTGCCGTCCGCGTCCGCGTCGAAGGCCCGGACCGTGCCGGTGGGGGAGAGGGTGGAGCCCTTGACCGGGACCTGGCCGGTGACACCGGGCAGATGCAGGGCGGCGGAGCCCACCAGCATCAGGTCCGCGTCCCCGGCGCGCAGCGCCTGGCAGGCCAGATGGACCGAGACGAGAGCGCTGGAACAGGCCGTCGACACGGTCAGCGCGGGCCCGGTCAGACCGAGCCGGAAGGCGGCCCGGGCCGCGATGAAGTCGGGGTAGTTGCCGACCTGGACCTGCTTGGCGGTCATCCAGTCGCCCGAGCCGGCCTCCGCCGCCAGGTTCTCCGCCAGATAGCTGTGCAGCGAGTACAGGCGGTATCCGGAGCTCCCGTACACCCCGATCCGTACCGAGTCGCCGTCGCCGCCCGCGTAACGCTCCTCGCCGCCCGCGTAGCCCCCGTCCTCCAGGGCGTGGAAGCAGCACTCCAGGAACAGCCGCTGCTGCGGATCGGTCAGCTCCGCCTCCCGCCCGCTCATCCCGAAGAACCCGGCGTCGAAGCCGTCCACGCCCGTCAGGAGCGCGCTCGCCCCGCCGAACCCCGGCCGCTCGTACTCCGCCGCGGGGACGCCCGCCGCGGCGAACTCGGCCCGGGTGAAGCGGCGTACGTGGCCGGTCCCCGCCCGGATGTCGCGCCAGTAGGCCGTGGGGGTGTCAGCCCCCGGAAACCTCAGCGCCGTTCCGATCACCGCGATCCGGTCGTCCCTCAACGGCTTCTTCCTTTCGCTGCCCCGTACGCCCCGTACGCCCCGCCCGGCGCACTCCCGCCACCCTCAGCAGGAACACCACGGCGACGACGATGGCGGCGCCGTGGGACCAGCCCACCACGGCCAGCGGGGAGAATTGGTCGAGAGCCGCCGCCACAAGGATCATGCCGACGCCGAAGCCGAGGTTCTCGAAAGTGGCCGAAAGACCGAAGGCATGGCCACGCAAGGTGGCCGGAAGTGTCTGGAGGTGCGAGGTGTACGCGACCTCGGTGAGGCCGTCCGCGGCCCCCGCGATCAGCGCGATCACCGCCGTCACGACCAGCGGGAACCCGGCGAACGCGGCGATGAACGCGGCCGACATCACCACCGTGCCATAGCCGAATCCGAGCGCCCCCACGGAGCGTCCGGTGCGCTGCGCGTACCGCTGGATCACCTGCTGGGCCCCGATGTTGCCGAGCGCCCACACGCACCAGAACGCGCTGACGAACACCGCGGGATTCGACGCGTCGAGCGAGGTGGAATAGATCGGCAGCGCCGCGTTGTGGGACGAGGAACCGAACGCGTCGACCCCGCGCAGGGCCACCATCAGACCCATCCCGGGGGCGGCGGCGAGCGCGAGGAAGGCCACGGGCCGCCAGCGCCTGCCGCCCTTCGCGGCCGAGGCGCCCTTCCCGGCCGAGGCGTCCTTCCCGGCCCGGGAGCCCCCGGAGCCCTGGGACTCCCCGGAGCCTTCGCGGCCCCCGGAGCCCTGGGAGCCTTCGGGGGCCGATCCGTCGGCTTCCTCGCCGGCGGCACCCCTGGCTCCCGCTTCCTTGGCTCCCGCTCCCTTGCCGCCGGCGATCGGCAGCAGGGCCACCGTCACCGCGCAGGCGATGAACGTCGCCATGTCGACAAGGAAGGCCGCGGTGTACCCGACGAGGGAGACGACCACGCCCGCCGAGGCGAACCCCGCCACCATGGCCAGCGAACGGCCGGTGATCGAGAGGGAGTTCGCCCACGCCCTGCGGTCCTCCCCGACCATCTCCGGGATCGAACTGCGCAACGCCACCATGAACAGGGTCCCGCACGCCCCGATCACCACCGAGACGGCCATCAGCGCCCCGGTCAGCAGACCGTCCGGCGCCAGGACGAGCACCAGCATCACGCCGCCCTGCCCGACATTCGCCCACAGCATGATGCTCTTCGCGCTGAAACGGGCGAGCAGACCGCCCACGACGAGACCGGCGACGAATCCGGAGGCGAGCCGCACCGCCATGAACAGGCCCATGGCCAGCGCCCGTCCCGTCGTCTCGTAGACGAAGAGATTGAGCGCCACCATATTCAGGAATGTGCCGTAGGAAGACACCGCGTATCCGGCGACGAGGAATCGAAAACGGCGCTCGGAGACCGCGGTGTCCCGGCCCTTCTGGGCGTCGCCGTCCGCCTCGTCCGCCTTCGGCCCGTCCGCGCTGTTGATTCCAGATGTCACCGGGACATACTCGTCGAGCGCGGGTGCCGGACGGGGGACTCCCGTTTGCACAAAGGTAATCTGCATCCTTGTGAAGGACGATCATTCCCCCTCACCGGTATGTGATTGCCGTGAATCACCCTCGGACCGGTCGATACCGGAACAACCCTGCGAGGCGGCGCTCGCGGCCTATCGCCGTGCGCTGACGGAGGGCGGCCTCCCGGCCGGCGCCGCGCCGTCCTGCCTGCTGTCCCTGCACCTGATGGTGGCCGACCACGATTCACCCGGCTACCTCATCCCCGTACCGCCGGAGACCGCCTCGTTCGCCGCCCTCGCCCCGATCGAGGAGGCGATCGTCGAGCAGCGCCGAACCCTGCGTTCCGCCCGCGCCACCCTCGCCGCCTTCGAGGGCCTCTACGCCGAGATGCACCGACAGGAACGCCCCGTCCTCACCCGGCTCTCCGGCACGGCCGTCATCGGCAAGGCCCTGGACGCCGGGGTCAGCGGCTGCCGCGCCGAGGTCCGCACCGCCCACCCCGGCGGCGGACGCCCCGCCCACGTCCTGGAGGAGTCCCTGCCGCGCGATCTGGGCAACCTGCGCCGCGGCATCCGGCAGCGCACCCTCTACCAGCACACCGTCCGCTCGGACCGCACCACGCTCGCCTACATCGAGCAGGTGACCGCCGAGGGCGCCGAGATCAGGACCCTGGCCGAGGTCGCGGACCGGTTCATCGTCTTCGACCGGGACCTCGCCCTCATCCCGTTCTCCGACGAGCCGCACACCGCGCTGCGCGTCCAGCACCCGTCGCTGGTCCGCTTCCTGGTCCGCCACTTCGACGAGGCGTGGTCACGCGCGGTCCCGGTCCGCCCCGAACGCGCGCCGCTGCGCACCCCCGTCGTCACCTCCGACCTCCAGCGCGCCATCCTCCAGGCCGTCGTCAACGGCGAGACGGACGCCGCCATCGCCCGCCGGATCGGCATGAGCCGCCGCAGCGTCGCCGAGCACATGCGCAAGGTCTCCGAGCAACTGGGCAGCAACAGCCGGGCGCAGCTGGGGTATCTGGTCGCGACCTCGGGTCTGCTGGACGGCTGAGAACGCGAGGGAGGGCCCGTCCGCGCGGACGGGCCCTCCCTCGTACCTGCCGGGCGGGGTCAGCCGAGACCCGGCCCCCGCACCGGAATGCTGGTGAACGTCGGAGCCGGGGCGGGCTCGGTGAAGAAGTCGTTGCCCTTGTCGTCGACGACGACGAACGCGGGGAAGTCCTCGACCTCGATCTTCCAGACCGCCTCCATGCCGAGCTCCTCGTACTCGACGACCTCGACCTTCTTGATGCAGTCCTGGGCGAGCCGGGCCGCGGGGCCGCCGATCGAGCCGAGGTAGAAGCCGCCGTGCGCGCCGCAGGCGTCGGTGACCTGCTTGCTGCGGTTGCCCTTGGCGAGCATCACCTTGGAACCGCCCGCCGCCTGGAACTGCTCCACGTAACTGTCCATCCGGCCGGCCGTCGTCGGGCCGAAGGAGCCGGAGGCGTACCCCTCGGGCGTCTTCGCCGGACCCGCGTAGTACACCGGGTGGTCCTTCAGGTACTGCGGCATCTCCTCGCCCGCGTCCAGCCGCTCCTTGATCTTGGCGTGGGCGATGTCGCGGGCCACGACCAGCGGGCCGGTCAGCGAGAGCCGGGTCTTGACCGGGTACTTGGTCAGCTCGGCCAGCACCTCGTCCATCGGCCGGTTGAGGTCGATCTGCACGACGTCACCGGCCTCGTCCAGGTGCTCGTCGGTGGTGTCGGGGAGGAAGCGCGCCGGGTCCTTCTCCAGCTGCTCCAGGAAGACGCCCTCGGCCGTGATCTTCGCGGTGGCCTGGCGGTCGGCCGAGCAGGAGACGGCGATGGCGACGGGCAGCGAGGCCCCGTGCCGGGGCAGGCGCACCACGCGCACGTCGTGGCAGAAGTACTTGCCGCCGAACTGCGCGCCGATCCCGATCTTCTGCGTCAGCTCGAAGACCTTCTCCTCCAGCTCCTTGTCCCGGAAGCCGTGCCCGGTGGGGGAGCCCTCGGCGGGCAGCTCGTCCAGGTAGTGCGCGGAGGCGTACTTGGCGGTCTTCAGCGCGAACTCCGCCGACGTGCCGCCGACCACGATCGCGAGGTGGTACGGCGGGCAGGCCGCGGTCCCCAGCGACCGGATCTTCTCCTCCAGGAACGTCATCATGGAGGCCTCGTTCAGGACGGCCTTCGTCTCCTGGTAGAGGAACGACTTGTTGGCCGAGCCGCCGCCCTTCGCCATGAAGAGGAACTTGTACGCGCCGCCGTCGGTGGCGTACAGCTCGATCTGGGCCGGAAGGTTGGAGCCGGTGTTCTTCTCGTCCCACATGGTCAGCGGGGCCATCTGCGAGTAGCGCAGGTTGAGCTTGGTGTACGCGTCGTAGATCCCGTGCGACAGGGCCTCCTCGTCACCGCCCTCGGTCAGCACGTTCTGCCCGCGCTTGCCCATGACGATCGCCGTACCGGTGTCCTGGCACATCGGCAGTACGCCCGCCGCGGCGATGTTCGCGTTCTTCAGGAGGTCCAGCGCCACGAACTTGTCGTTGGAGGACGCCTCCGGATCGTCGACGATCCGCCGCAGCTGCGCCAGGTGGGCCGGGCGCAGGTAGTGCGAGATGTCGTGCATCGCCTCGGCGGCCAGGGTGCGCAGCGCCTCCGGGGCGACCTTGAGGAACGTACGGCCGTCGGCCTCGAAGGTGGAGACACCCTCGGCGGTCACCAGACGGTACGGCGTGGTGTCCTCCCCCAGGGGGAGCAGATCGGAGTACGCAAACTCTGCCATGACGGCCATTCCTCACTCGGCGACAGCGGCTGACCTCCCTCGGGCAGCGCATCCACCAGGGTAGAGCGCCGCCTCCGGGAGGATCCTGTGAGGTAAGGCTCACCTGGACCGCCGCCCGGGAACGCCGCTCGGGGGCCGGGCGCGCCGGGTTGGAGGGGTAGTCGCGATCTATCGCGTTTGGGTACGCTGGGCCGGTGGACCTAGAGAAGCAGCCCCAGCAGCCCCTCGCGCCGGCCGCCCCGCCGCCCGCCGAAGTCCTGGACGGCGATGGCATCCGCGCCTCCGACGCCGACCGCGACCGGATCGCGGACATCCTGCGGGAGGCGATGGCCGAGGGCCGTCTGACGGCGGACGAGCACGGGGAGCGGATCGACCTGGTCTACCGGGCCAAGACCGTCGGCGAGCTCCAGCCGCTGATCCGGGACCTGCCCGCGCCCTCCGGCTCCCCGGCCCGCCCCGGTTCCGAGCCGTACGCCTACGGGCCCGAGAACGACGACGGCCCCGCGGACAATCTCGTCGCGGTCTTCAGCAGCGCCACCCGCAAGGGCCGTTGGCGGGTCGGCGGACGGACGAACGCCTTCGCGCTCTTCGGCAGCGTGGAGATCGATCTGACCGAAGCGCTTTTCGGCCAACGCCTCACCGTTATCAACGCGACATCCATCTTCGGCAGCGTCGACATCCGGGTGCCGGAGAACATTTCCCTGCGCGGCAACGGCACGGGCGTCTTCGGCACCTTCGAAGTGCGGACGCTCGAATCGCCGGACCCGGAAGCGCCGGTGGTCGTGGTGAACGGCTATTCGGTGTTCGGGACCGTGGAAGCCCGGCCGAAGCGGGGCAAGTTCGTCGCCGACCTCCAGCGTCGGCTGCGCAAACATCTCGGCCACTGAATACGGCGGAGCGGACGACCTCCGGTAATCGGCCACAAACCCGCGGGGGCGCATTGCGGTGCGTCGCGCGTCGGTGCCACTCAGTGCATAGGCGTACGCACAGCGGGTAGGGAGTGCTGCATCGACTCTCGCTCGCGAAGCCGTAGCCGTCGTCAGGAGTAGACCGTGCTGCAACCGCCGCATCAGCCTCTGCAGGTCGCCGCCGTTCCGGCCCAGCGGACCCCCGCCCGGGAGGACGATGCGGGCCCCTGGCATTCCGATGCGGCCTGCCGCCGCGACGAGGCGGGCCTGTTCTTCGCCCCGTCGAAGGAGCCGACCGCTGCCCGGCTGGCCCGCGAGGAGGCGGCCAAGCGGGTCTGTGCCCGGTGCCCGGTCATGGTGCACTGCCGGGAGCACGCGCTGATGCAGCCCGAGCCGTACGGGGTGTGGGGCGGGCTCACCGCCGCGGAGCGCCGGGTGGCGCTGGCCCGGCGACGACGGCGGGACATCGAGCTCACGGCGGCGACGACGGCCGAGCACATAGCCGCAGCGGGCTGAAGGCGGCCCGCACCTACGGGAAACGGCCCGCGTATACGGGAAACGCCCGCGTATACCGGAAAGGGCCCGCGCCTACGGGAAGAGGGTCCGCGCCTACGGGAAACGGCCCGCGTACACCGGAAACGGCCCGCGCCTACGGGAAAAGGGGGGGTGCGGGGAGCGATGACCCGCTCCCCGCACCCCCCTACGCACTCCCCGACTGCTCGGCGCTACTTCACACCGCTGCGCGCTACTTCGCGCGGTCGAAGTCGATGGCGCTGTAGGCGCGCAGCTTCGACAGCCGGTGGGTCGAGGAGATCGTCCGGATCGTGCCGGACTTGGAGCGCATCACGATCGACTCGGTGGTCGCCTCCTCCGCGCGGTACCGCACACCGCGCATCAGCTCACCGTCGGTGATCCCCGTCGCCACGAAGAACACGTTGTCGCCGCTGACCAGGTCGTCGGTCGACAGCACCCGGTCCAGATCGTGGCCCGCGTCCAGCGCCCGCTGCCGCTCCGCCTCGTCCTTGGGCCAGAGCTTGCCCTGGATGACGCCGCCGAGGCACTTTATGGCGCAGGCCGAGATGATGCCCTCGGGGGTGCCGCCGATGCCCATCAGCAGGTCGACGCCGGTGCCCTCGCGGGCCGCCATGATCGAGCCCGCGACGTCGCCGTCGGAGATGAACTTGATCCGCGCGCCCGTCTCCCGGATCTCCTTGACGATGCCCTCGTGCCGGGGCCGGTCGAGGATGACGACGGTGACGTCCTCGGGCATGGCGTTCTTCGCCCGTGCCACGCGCCGGATGTTCACCGACACGGGCGCGTTGATGTCGACGAAGTCCGCCGCCTCGGGCCCCGTCACCAGCTTGTCCATGTAGAAGACCGCGGACGGGTCGAACATCGTGCCGCGATCGGCCGCCGCCAGCACGGCGATGGCGTTCGGCATGCCCTTGGCGTTGAGCGTGGTGCCGTCGATCGGGTCGACCGCGATGTCGACCTCGGCGCCGGTGCCGTCGCCGACCCGTTCGCCGTTGAACAGCATGGGCGCTTCGTCCTTCTCACCCTCGCCGATGACGACGACGCCGTTCATCGAGACGGTCGAGACGAGGGTCCGCATGGCCTTCACGGCGGCGCCGTCGGCGCCGATCTTGTCGCCGCGGCCCACCCAGCGCCCGGCAGCCATGGCGGCGGCCTCGGTGACCCGGACCAACTCCAGGGCCAGGTTGCGGTCGGGGGCCTCCGGGGAGACCTCCAATGGGGACGGCAGATGATGCTCGGACATCGGAGCGCACCTTTCTGTACGGCGACGACCGGATATGAGGGTGCTGCGACTCTATCGGTAGGTCGATAAAATGAGCAGGCCGGGTCACGCATGAGCGCCCCTGGAGGGGCGGCCGTGAGCGGCACCCTGCGGTCGGGCGTGTCAGGCCGCGTGCCACCATGGATCCCGTGGCAAGCAAGCGAGGCAAGCAGACAGTCCGGGACATGATCCTGTCGACCTTGGTGATCGCCGCCTGCGCGGGCGTCATCTACCTCTTCATCCCGAAGGACGAGAACGCCGATCCGATCAAGCCCGTCGACTTCACCGTCGAGCTGGCCACGGTGCGGACCGCCGCCTCCTACCCGGTGGCCGCGCCCGAGGGCCTGCCGAAGGAGTGGAAGGCGACCTCCGTCAGGTACGACGAGGTCGCGGGCGACGCCTGGCACCTGGGCTTCCTCGACGCGGACCGCAGGTACGTCGCGGTCGAGCAGTCCACCGCCGCCGCGCGGACGTACGTCCCCGAGGTCAGCCAGAAGGCCAAGGACACCGGGCGCACCGAGACGGTGGCCGGCCGGGAGTGGCAGGTCTGGGAGGGCGCGAAGTACGACGCCCTCGTCCTGCCCGGGAAGGGCCACACCACGGTGGTGACCGGCTCGGCGCCGAAGGAGAGCCTGGTCAAGATGGCCGCCGCGCTGAAGACGGCGCCGCCCGCCGCGCCGGCTTCCTGAGCCGCGACCGCTCCACAGCCCGACAGCCCGACAGCCCGACAGCCCGTATGCGAGGGGCCCCGGAACACCAGGTGTTCCGGGGCCCCTCGCATACGGGCTGCCGGGCTCGGCCGTCAAGGACTCGCGCGGCGCCGAGGACTCAGACGGTCGTGACGACCTCGTCGAAGGAGAGGCGCGGGCTGCGCGGGAACCAGGCGTCCTCGCCCGGCTTGCCGATGTTGACGACCATCAGCGGCGCGTGGTCGTCGTCCAGGAACTCCTTCTGGACGCCCGCGGCGTCGTAGCCGGTCATCGGGCCGGCGGCCAGGCCGGCGGCGCGGACGCCGATGATGAAGTAGGCGGCCTGCA
This sequence comes from Streptomyces sp. MMBL 11-1, assembly GCF_028622875.1. NCBI lineage: Bacteria > Bacillati > Actinomycetota > Actinomycetes > Kitasatosporales > Streptomycetaceae > Streptomyces > Streptomyces sp. MMBL 11-1. Next base: position 5,334,946 of record NZ_CP117709.1, read on the forward strand.
GCGCGGCGTTGAGGCCGGCGGCCGACTCGCGGGCCGGGCGCTCCGAGAAGAACATGTCCTTGGCCTGCGGGAAGTGCGGGAGCAGCGCCGGGAGCTCCTCGTGGAACTCGTTGTCGGCGGCCAGGATCGCGACCAGCGGGGCCGTGGAGGTCTTCGGGCGGTTGCCCTCGGCCATGTGCTGCACCAGGCGCTCGCGACCCTCGGCGGAGCGGACCAGGACGACGCGCAGCGGCGACTGGTTGAAGGCGGTCGGTCCGAACTTGACCAGGTCGTAGATCGCCTGGACCTGCTCGTCGGTCACCGGCTCGTCGGTGAAGGTGTTGGCGGTACGGGCCTCACGGAAGAGGAGGTCCTGGGCGGCGGGGTCGAGAACGAGGGACATCTGGGGCGAACCTTCCGAACGTACGCGGCGGGGAGACGTCCCGAACGTACGCCAGATTTAGGTTAACTTTCAACTAAAGCGGGTCGGGAGTGACTCATCGCACAGCGCACCTCTCCCTGCGCCATCACCCGTCCCGCCGCCGCACCCTCGTCCGCCGTAGCCGCAGCACGCCCGTCCGCCGGGACCGCCACCGAGCCGTCCTGGCGCCGGCCGCCCCGCGCCATCCGAGCGTGCGCGCCGCCGGAGCCCCGCCGGGCCCGCGGACGCCCCGCTCAGCCCTGATGGTCCTCCTGCGGGCGGGCCAGGGCCGCGTCCAGCCGGGCGCGGGCGCCCTCCAGCCAGTGCCGGCAGACCTTCGCCAGCTCCTCGCCCCGCTCCCACAGGGCCAGCGACTCCTCCAGCGTCGTGCCGCCCGCCTCCAGCCGGCGTACGACCTCGATCAGCTCGTCCCGTGCCTGCTCGTACCCGAGCGTGCCCGTGGCGGCAGCCGCCGTCGTCCCGTCGTCGTCCGTCATGTGATCCACCCTAAGCGTGAGCTGTTACGACCATGTGGGCGCTGATGCCCCTGCGACACGGCGGTCGAGCCGTCCCGCTTCCCGGTTCCGGCGGTCCGGCCGTCCCGCTCCCCGGCTCAGGCGGGCGTGGCGGTCCGGCCGTCCCGCTTCCCGGCCTCACCCGTCCACCCGCACCGTGAACTCGCCCTCCGACACCCGCGCCCGCAGCGGCTCACCGGGCGCCCCGGCCTCGCCGGGGGAGCGGACCACATGTCCGTCGGGCCGCTGGAGCACCGCGTAGCCCCGCTCCAGGGTCGCGGCCGGCGACAGCGAGACGACCCGGGCGAGCGTGTGCGACAGCTCCGAATCGGCCCGGTCCAGGAGATGACCCAGCACCCGGCGGCCGCGCCCGAGGAGCGCGTCCACCTCGGCCTCGCGCTCGTCCACCAGCCGCTGGGGCCGCTCCATCGCGGGGCGGCCCAGCGCGTGGGCGAGCCCCCGTTCCTCGCGGTCCAGCAACCCCCGTACGGTCCGCAGTGCCCGGTCCCGCAACTGCTGCACCCGCTCCAGCTCCTCGCCCACGTCGGGGACGACCTTCTTGGCCGCGTCCGTGGGCGTGGAGGCACGCAGGTCGGCCACCAGGTCGAGCAGCGGTGAGTCGGGCTCGTGGCCGATCGCGGAGACCACCGGCGTACGGCAGCCGGCCACGGTCCGGATCAGCTGCTCGTCGGAGAACGGCAGCAGATCCTCGACGCTGCCGCCGCCCCGCGCCACCACGATCACGTCGACCTCCTCCAGCGCGTCCAGCTCCTCGACCGCCCGCACCACCTGGGCGACCGCGTTCACCCCCTGCACGGCGGTGTTGCGGACCTCGAAGCGCACGGCGGGCCAGCGGCGGCGGGCGTTCTCCAGCACATCACGCTCGGCGGCGGAAGCACGCCCGCAGACCAGCCCGACGAGCTGCGGGAGGAACGGCAGCGGCTTCTTGCGGTCCAGGGCGAAGAGCCCTTCGGCGGCGAGCGACTTCTTCAGCTGCTCCAGCCGGACGAGCAGCTCACCGATGCCGACCGGCCGTATGTCCGTCGCCCGGAGCGACAGCTGCCCCCGGGGCGCGTACCACTCGGGCTTGGCCAGCACGACGACGCGCGCGCCCTCCGTCACCACATCGGCGATCCGGTCGAAGACCTGCCGGAAACAGGTCACGCTCACCGAGATGTCATGGGACGGATCGCGCAGCGTCAGGAAGACGACTCCGGCGCCCGGGCGCCGCGACAGCTGGGTGATCTGCCCCTCCACCCAGATGGCGCCGAGCCGGTCGATCCACCCGCCGATGAGCCGGGACACCTCACCGACGGGCAGCGGCGCTTCCGCGGACGTGTTGAGAGCCATACGGGCGAGCGTATCGGCCGCCACCGACAGGCCCCCCGCCCCACGCGAAGCCGTACGGGACGTGAAGCCGTACGGGAGGGACACGGCGGGACACGACGCCATCCGGGACATGAAGTCCTGGCGTGCTACGGGACCGGGGCCCCCTTCTCCACGCCACCCGGGCCCTCCGTACCCGTACCGCCCCGCCGGCCCGTCCCCTGCACCGCCAGCACCACGAGCCCCACGCCGAGCCAGCAGACGCCCACCACCTGCGAGGACGCCGTCGCCTCCACGATGACCGCGACCAGCACCCCCGCGCCGACCACCGGGATCAGGACGTGCCGCCACCACACCGGCGGGCCCTCCATCCGGCGTACGGCGAACCAGCCGACCACCGACGCGTGCAGCAGGATGAACGCCGTCAGCGCGCCGATGTCCACCACGGAGACCAGATGGTCCAGGCCGTCGTCGCGCCGGGCCGCCCATACCGCGGCCACCAGCGTCACGACCGCCGCGCACAGAATCGCCACCCGCGGTACGCCCGACGACGGGTCGACCTTCGCGAGGAAGTGCGGCAGGCGCCGCTCCCGGGCCATCGCGAAGACGAGCCGGCCGGCGGCGGCCTGCCCCGCCAGCGCGGCGAACGCGGCGCCGATCGCCTTGCTGACCGCCACCAGATCGTGCAGCCACGTCCCCACCGAGGCGTCCACCGCGTCGTAGAACGCCGACCCCTGCGCCGCCGGGTCCGCCGCCAGCTCCGCCGAGCTCACCGGCTCCAGCAACGCCGCCAGATACGACTGCGCCACGAACAGGGCACCGGCCAGCACCAGGCAGAACAGCACCGCCCGCGCCACCTTCCGCGAGCCGCCCGTCACCTCCTCGGCGAACGAGGCGATGGCATCGAAACCCAGATAGGAGAGCACCGCGATCGATACGGCCCCCAGCACCGCCGCCACGGAGAACCCGGCGTCCCCCGTCAGCGGCGTCAGCCAGCCGCGCTGCGCCCCGTCCCGTACGAGGACGACCACGGCCGAGACCACGAAGACCAGGAGCACCACGATCTCCATGGCCAGCACCGCGAAGCCGACGCGGGCGGCAGCCCGTACGCCCCACAGGTTGAGCAGCGTGGTCACGAGCACCGCGATCGCGGTCCACACCCACCGCGAGACCTCTGGGACCAGCGCGTTCATCGCGATCCCGGAGAAGAGGTAGGCGACGGCCGGGATCAGCAGGTAGTCGAGCATGGCCATCCACCCGGCGATGAACCCCGGCCCTTCCCCGAGCCCCTTGCGGGCATACGTGAAGACCGAGCCGGCGAAGGGGGCGACCCGCACCATCTGGGCGTAACTGAAGGCGGTGAACCCCATCACCACCGTGGCCGCCACATAGACGAGCGCGACCGCGCCACCGGACTTCGCGTCCAGGGCACCGAAGACCCCGACGGGGGCCATCGGGGCGATGAAGAGGAGCCCGTAGACGACCAGATCCCGGAACCCCAGCGTCCGTCGCAGCCTGCCCGGTGCCGTACTGCTCCCCGCGCCGCTGCCCGAACCGTTCTCCGGCACCGATGTCATCGCCCCTCCATCACCATCCGCCATTTCCCATGAACGCACCGCGACCAGTCTCCCGACCCGGCCGTCCTCGCGCCTGTTCGCCACGGCCTTACGATGGGACGCATGACTGCAACTCCTGCCCGCCGTGTCCTGCTCGCCGCTCCCCGTGGCTACTGCGCGGGCGTGGACCGTGCCGTGATCGCCGTCGAGAAGGCCCTGGAGCAGTACGGGGCCCCGATCTACGTCCGCCACGAAATCGTGCACAACAAGTACGTCGTCCAGACCCTGGAGAAGAAGGGCGCGATCTTCGTGGACGTCACCGCGGAGGTGCCCGAGGGCTCCATCGTGATGTTCTCCGCGCACGGGGTCGCGCCCACCGTCCACGCGGAGGCCGCCGAACGGAAGCTCGCGACGATCGACGCGACCTGCCCGCTGGTCACCAAGGTCCACAAGGAAGCCGTCCGGTACGCCAAGGAGGACTACGACATCCTCCTGATCGGCCATGAGGGGCACGAGGAGGTCATCGGCACCTCCGGCGAGGCCCCCGACCACATCACCCTGGTCGACGGCCCCGAGGACGTCGCGAACGTCAAGGTCCGCGACGAGTCGAAGGTCGTCTGGCTCTCCCAGACCACCCTGTCCGTCGACGAGACGATGGAGACGGTCGACGCCATCAAGGCGAAGTTCCCCAACCTCCTCTCGCCGCCCAGCGACGACATCTGCTACGCCACGCAGAACCGTCAGATCGCGGTGAAGAAGCTCGCCGAGGACGCCGAACTGGTCATCGTGGTCGGCTCCAAGAACAGCTCGAACTCCATTCGCATGGTCGAGGTCGCCCTGGACGCCGGAGCCCCCGCCGCCCACCTGGTCGACTTCGCCGACGAGATCGACGAGGCCTGGCTGGAGGGCGTGACCACGGTCGGCCTGACCTCCGGCGCCTCCGTCCCGGACGTCCTCGTCGACGGCGTCCTGGAATGGCTCGGAGAGCGCGGCTACGCGGACGTGGAGACGGTGAAGACGGCCGACGAGTCGATCACCTTCTCCCTCCCCAAGGAGCTGCGGCGCGACCTGCGCGCCGAGGCCGCCGCCCTTTCCGCCGAGTAGCCGCGCAAGGGGCCCGGCCTGCCCGTACCGTGGGTCCCATGGAGATCTTCGGCGTGGACATCGGCGGATCCGGGATCAAGGGTGCTCCCGTGGACCTGGACCGCGGAGACCTGGCGCGGGAGCGCCACAAAGTGCTGACACCGCACCCGGCCACGCCCACCGGCGTGGCCGATTGCGTGGCCGAGGTCGTCGGCCACTTCGGGTGGTCGGGCCCCATCGGCATCACGTACCCGGGGGTCGTCACCGACGGGATCACCCGTACCGCGGCCAATGTCGACAAGGGCTGGATCGACACGGACGCCCGCGCGCTGCTGGGCGAGCGGATCGGCCAGCCCGTCACCATTCTGAACGACGCGGACGCGGCCGGGGTCGCCGAGATGACGTTCGGCGCGGGCAAGGGCCGCGCGGGCACGGTCATCGTGCTGACCTTCGGCACAGGCATCGGCAGCGCGGTCTTCACCGACGGCCGGCTCGTCCCCAACACCGAGCTGGGCCACCTGGAACTGCACGGCCACGACGCGGAGAAGCACGCCTCCACCAAGGCCAAGGAGGACGGGGACCTCAGCTGGCAGCACTGGGCGCACCGGGTCCAGAAGTACCTGCTGCACGTGGAGATGCTGTTCTCGCCCGAGCTGTTCATCATCGGCGGCGGCGTGAGCCGCAAGGCGGAGAAATTCCTGCCGCTGATCGAGAAGGTCCGGGCCGAGATGGTCCCGGCCCAGCTCCAGAACAACGCGGGCATCGTGGGAGCGGCGATGGCGGCGGCGGGCCAGGCGCGACACGACAAGGGCTGAACGGGACAGGAGCTGAACGCGACAGGGGCTGAACGGGGCAGGGGGCATCGGAGGGCTCGCTCGGGCGCGTCGGAGGTGGACAGCCGGCGGCGACGGCCTGGGAGGTCCCGGTTTCAGGGCCGCTGAGGACGGCGGACAGCCGCGCCCGCCGCCCCCGCCCCGGCCCGTACGGGCTTCGCGGCGGCGGGGGCGGCGGCGGAGAGGGGCGCCGGCTCGGTGGCGGCACCACGCCCCTGGCCCAGCACGTACCGCCGCCGGGCGCGCATGTGGCGCACCTTGCGCACGGAGGCGATGAGACCCGCGATCAGCGTGCCGCCGTACAGCCAGCCGGCGTGCACGGCGAGGGCGGTGACGAGGCCCATGATCTGCCCGCCGAAGCCCTCGGACCCGCCGGAGATCGGAAACACTCCGACGGCGAAGGCGATGGGCACGCTGATCGGTGCCGTGACCAGGTCGGCGGGCCGGACCCAGAGGGCGGTCAGAGCGCTGACGGGCAGGAAGAGCAGCCCGTAGACGAGCTCCGAACTGTCGAACAGCAGCCGGTCGACACAGGCGAGAACCACCATCGTGAGGGCGGCGAACAGCCCGGCCCCGATCCCGGTGAGCCGGGGGTTCGGGAACCGCCGCAGCGCGAGAACCACGGGGGGCACGCTGCGCACCCGTACCCGGTACACGGCGGAACTCTCACCGGCGGAACCACCCGGCGCGGGCGGGGCGGGCGCGGCCTGCGGGGGCTGCCTGTGCTGCGGGGGACGTGTCCTGTGCTGCTCCACCCGCACAACGTAGGTCGCGGGGGGCGGTGAATCAGGTGTTGGACACGCGCTTTGGCCGACCTTGGCGTTGCGTTCGATGTCACACGGCCGAAAGCCGCGTTGTCCGGGCCGGCGGGAGGGGCGGGTAAACCGCACTGTCCGGGCCCGCGGGAGGGCTCGGTAAACCGCACTGTCCGGCCCGTCGGCCCGGCCCGTAAACTGGAGAATCGGTCCACTCCGGGACCCGGCCGAACAGCCGAGCCGGACCCCGGACGCCCCTGACCCCCTCCTCACTCCAGGAAGTCGCCAAAGTGTCGCTCACGATCGGAATCGTCGGTCTGCCGAATGTCGGCAAGTCGACCCTGTTCAACGCCCTGACCAAGAACGACGTGCTGGCGGCCAACTACCCGTTCGCCACGATCGAGCCGAACGTCGGCGTGGTCGGCGTCCCGGACCCGCGCCTGAACAAGCTCGCGGAGATCTTCAGCTCGCAGCGGCTCCTCCCGGCGACGGTGGACTTCGTCGACATCGCCGGCATCGTCCGGGGCGCTTCGGAGGGCGAGGGCCTGGGCAACAAGTTCCTCGCGAACATCCGCGAGTCCGACGCGATCTGCCAGGTCATCCGGGCCTTCAAGGACGAGAACGTCGTCCACGTCGACGGCAAGGTCTCGCCGAAGGACGACATCGAGACGATCAACACCGAGCTGATCCTCGCCGACCTCCAGTCCGTCGAGAAGGCCGTCCCGCGCCTGACGAAGGAATCCCGCCTCCAGAAGGAGAAGGTCGCGGTCCTCGCCGCGGTCGAGGAGGCCCAGAAGATCCTGGAGTCCGGCCAGACGCTGTTCTCCGCGGGCATCACGGCGGCCACCGAGAAGGGCCGGCTCCTCCACGAGCTGCACCTGCTCACCGTCAAGCCGTTCCTGTACGTCTTCAACGTCGACGAGGACGAACTGGTCGACGAGGACTTCAAGAACGAGCAGCGCGCCCTGGTCGCCCCCGCCGAGGCGATCTTCCTGAACGCCAAGATCGAGTCCGAGCTGATCGAGCTCGACGACGACGAGGCCCTCGAACTGCTCCAGTCGATGGGCCAGGAAGAGCCCGGCCTCGCCACCCTCGGCCGCGTCGGCTTCGAGACCCTGGGCCTCCAGACCTACCTCACGGCAGGTCCGAAGGAAGCCCGCGCCTGGACGATCAAGAAGGGCGCCACGGCCCCGGAGGCGGCCGGTGTGATCCACACCGACTTCCAGAAGGGTTTCATCAAGGCGGAGATCGTCTCCTTCGACGACCTGGTGGAGACCGGCTCGGTCGCCGAGGCCCGCGCCAAGGGCAAGGCCCGCATGGAGGGCAAGGACTACGTCATGCAGGACGGGGACGTGGTGGAGTTCCGCTTCAACGTGTAGCGGCTGACTTAACACCACGTCACTGATCTGGCAAACACGCAGTTCAGGAGGGGCTCGACTCTTCGGAGTCGGGCCCTTTGCTTTTTCCGGTGCTGGGATGGTGCTGGGTTACCTGGCCCCTCGTCACCTGTCGTCATCCCTGGTCATTCGTACCGTGCTGGGTTTGCGCTGGGACGCGGATGCGCCGCCCGTGCCAGGTTCCACTCTGATGAGGCATCCCGAGACTACGAGCCGATCGTCGCGGGGAGCGCAGCCTGCCGTGCCCGGGTTCGTTCTTGCCGGCTTCCGATGTCTTGCGGAGTGGCCGCTCCTGCAACATGGCGTCGATTCGTTCGCCGAGTACCAGGTCAGGGAGTTCGTACAGGGTCTCGTCCAGGGTTGCTCGCCGATCGGAAAGCTGATCAACCAGTCCAGGTCGTGCTCCCGGCTCTGAGCGAGGCGTCCTCTACACTCCAGCATTTTGATGCCATTTCTTACTCCCAATTGATATCGTTGTTGGAGCGTCGAGCCGTGAAGGGGAAAACTGATGGCCAGGACCGTGATCGATCTGGACGAGGAGATCGTCGAGCAGGCGATGCGTGTGTATGGGGCGAGGACGAAGGCCGCCGCAGTGCGGGCGGCCATGGAGGAGGGGGTGAGGCTGCGGCTGCGCCGGGAGCTGTTCGATGCCATTGACGATGGTGAGTTCGATGACGTGTTTGCGGAGATCCGGTCGCAGACGGGGCCGCGGAACCCGGATGGCTCGCTTAAGCGCGAAGACGGGGCTTCGGCGGCGTGAAAGGGCGCTACCTCATCGACAAGTCCGCGCTGGCCCGCCGGGGCAAACCGGCAGTGCGGGCGCGGCTGGATGTACTGGACCGCGATGGACTACTAGCAGTGTGCGCCCCGACCGAGTATGAGGTCCTGTACTCGGCGCGTGGAAAGCCCGAGGCACTGCGCCTGCGTACCCTGCTCCGTGGTTTCGACTACTTGCCCTGCAACGACGAGGAGTTCGAGGAGGCGCTCGCGATCCAGGCGCTGGCGCTGAACGCTGGCTTTCACCGGGCGCTGTCGCTGGCCGACGTCCTCATCGCGGCAACCGCAGAACGGCATGGGGCCACGGTCCTGCACTACGACGGCGACTTCGACATGATCGCCTCGGTGAGCGGGGTGCAAGCCGAGTGGGTCGTGGAGCCCGGCACCGCCGACTGACCGGGAACGGCGCATGCCGTGCCAGCGAGTGCCTCGACGGTCTGTATTTCCGCTGGTCCAGTCGATGAGTACGGTCGCGCTCTTTATGCGGTGTCGCGATCGATCCTGAGGGCCCACTTCGATGAAGTCGCAAGCGGATCTCGAAGACCTCAATTGCGATCGGGTGGACGTCACGTTTCGGCAGCTCGCTAAGCTCGCTCGCCTGCACCGCGACAAGGGATCGCGCGGAGATGGGTTTGAGTGGGCCTTTCACGAGGCGATTGTCGGCGGTGAGCCTCGCGTTTGTCGATAAGCTCGATTGATCTCGCAGTGACACGCCATCGTCTGTCTGCGGGAAGCTGAACCTCCCGTGGCGTGCTTGGCCACCGGGACAGTCGTGAGCGGTGGTTCCTGAGCGTCAAGGGCCAGGCGGACCCCTTCTTGCGGGTCCAGCGAGGGGCACCTGCTGCCCAGCGCGTGGAGCCGTTGCAGGCAAGTGCGTCACGCCGTGCGGCCACTCCCTCGACGAAGCGTCCCACCCCTCAAAGGGTGCGAGCCGGGGTGGTGGCGCGCAAGCTGCGTGGGAGTGCATGAGGGGTGCCCGGCCTGCATGGTGCTGGGATGGAACGCCGGTGCTGGCCCTCTCCGGAACTGCGTTTCCGCAGGTGGGAGCTCTGCGCTACGGATTCCGCTTCAACGTGTAGCGGCTGCATGACATCACGTCGCTGATCTGGCAAACATGCAGATCAGAAGGGGCCGGGCTCTCACAAGCCCGGCCCCTTCGTCGATCCCGTGCTGGATCGGTGCTGGATTCTCTGACCGGACGTCAGGAGTGCTCAGGTGTCGTAGACGGTGGAGCGATGCCCGACGTGTACGACCCAGACCACCAGCTCGCCGTCGTCGATCGTGTAGATCACGCGGTAGTCGCCTACCCGCAGGCGGCGCCGGTCAGGCTGGGAGACGAGGGCCGTGGTGTTGAACCCCAGCGGGTCGCTCTCCAGCTCCGTCAGCTTGGCCAGAATGCGGAGAGCCATGTCTCGCGGGACCTTGCGGAGCTCGGCCTGAGCCTCGGGGCGGAAGACGGTGCGGTACTCACTCACTGCGTGCCAGCGTCTCCCTCATGATGTCCTCGATCGGGATACCGGATGCCGGATTGGCCATGCGCTCATCGATGATCCGGTTGATCTCACGTTCTTCCCACTCCAGGTACTTCCGGAGCACGTCGATGGACACCACGGCAGCCACCTCCTTGCCTCGGCGCGTGATCACCGTGGGTACGTCGTCGCGGTCGGCCCGTTCCACAACCTCGGCCAGGTGTGCCCGGACATCGCGGATGGACTCTATGGGCAGCGGCTGTGTCATGCGCTCAAAGGTACCGGGTGGCGCATGTGTACACAATGGGAGCCGCTCGGGGGCGTGCTGGATGCCTCACTACCGTGCTGGATCTGTGCTGGATCGGATCTCCAGAACGCACGTTTTCGCAGATGGGAGCGTTGCGGTGGGCGTTCCGCTTCAACGTGTAGCGGCTGCATGACATTACGTCGCTGATCTAGCAAACATGTAGGTCAGGGTGGGTCCGACCTCTTCGAGGCCGGACCCTTGGTTTCCGGGCTGGGATGGTGCTGGAACGTGGATACGGTGCCGTGCTGGGTTCTGCTCCGGTGAGTGACCGAACCGTGCGATGGCGACTGCTGGTTCTGGCAAAGTGAGCGGCACTGCTAGACGATTCTCGTGAGGAACTTGTGAGCGCGCTCGGTAGCTTCATCTGGTTGATCGCTGACCAACTTCGGGGCCCCTATCGCCCCAACCAGTACGGGACTGTGGTCCTCCCGTTCACGATCCTGCGGCGGCTCGACTGCATCCTTGAGCCCGACCGGGCGACGATGCGAGAACTGGCAGCGCGGTTCGAGAACCCGAACCGGCTCAAGGTCGAGGTCAAGAAGGCCACAGGGCGGACCTTCTACAACACCTCCAACTACTCGTTCGCGAACTTGCTGGCCGACGCGGACGGGCTGGCGGACAACCTGGCCGACTACATTGACCGGTTCTCCGCCGATGTGGACGTGTTCGAGTACTTCGACTTCAAGAAGGAGATCCTGGCCCTGGAGAAGGCCGGGCTCCTGCGCGAGATCGTCAAGTCATTCGGCAAGGTCGACCTCCACCCGGATGTGGTGTCGAACTCCGACATGGGCGACGCCTTCGAATACATCATCCGCAAGTTCAATGAGGCAGCGAACGAGACCTCCGGCGATCACTACACACCTCGCGACGCGATCCGGCTGCTGGTCGACCTGCTCTTCGCGGAGAAGGACGTCGACCTCACCGAGGGCGGCATCATCCGATCGCTCTACGACCCCACCGCCGGCACCGGCGGCATGCTCTCCCTGGCCGAGGAGCACCTGCTCGCCGAGAATCCTGGCGCGAAGCTGGGCCTGTACGGCCAGGAGTACAACCCGCAGTCGTACGCCATCTGCAAGTCCGACCTCCTCGCCAAGGGCCACTACGCGACCAACATCGCCTTCGGAAACACACTCACCGACGACGCCTTCAAGGGCCGCCAGTTCGACTACTGCATGTCCAACCCGCCCTATGGCGTGGACTGGAAGCAGTACGCGAAGGCGGTCAAGGAGGAGCGAGACTCCGCCGGCCCCTACGGCCGCTTCGCGCCCGGCCTCCCCGCGACTTCAGACGGGCAGATGCTCTTTCTGCTCCACTTGGCACACAAGATGCGTGCACCCGAGGACGGCGGCGGCCGAGTCGGCATCGTCATGAACGGCTCACCGCTCTTCAACGGCGCTGCCGAATCCGGCCCTTCCAACATCCGCCGGTGGCTGCTGGAGAACGACCTCGTCGAGGCGATCGTCGCTCTGCCGACCAACATGTTCTTCAATACCGGCATCGCCACGTACATCTGGATCCTGGACAACACCAAGCACCCGGACCGCCAGGGCAAGGTGCAATTGATCGACGGCACGCCGTTCTGGACCAAGATGCGCAAGAACCTCGGTGCCAAGGGGCGCGAGATCAGCGACGCCGACCGCGCCAAGGTGCTGCGGCTGCATGCCGACTTCGAGGGTGCCGATCCCGAGTTCTCCAAGGTTCTGCGCAACGACGAGTTCGGCTACTGGACGATCACCGTCGAGCGCCCTCTGCTGCACGAGGGCGGGAAACCTGTCGTCAACCGCAAGGGTGACCCGAAGCCCGATTCGAAAAAACGTGACACCGAGAACGTGCCTTTTACCTATGGCGGATCGATCGCCGGCGCGGCAGCGGAGCGCGAAGTCATCCAGGCGTACTTCGACGCGGAGGTGAAGCCGCACGTTCCCGATGCTTGGATCGATTGGGCCAAGACCAAAATCGGCTTTGAAATTCCGTTCACCCGTCACTTCTACAAGTACGTTCCGCCGCGGCCACTCGCAGATATCGATGCTGACCTGGAAAAGCAGGTCGCAAGGATTCTCGAACTTCTGCGGGAGGTTGAGAAGTGAGTGTAGGGATCGACGTGGGATGGCTCGCCGGAATCCCGTCAACTTGGCGATTGATGCCCGCTAAAGCCTCTTTCAGTGAGCGCCGCGAGCAAAATTTGCCGGACGATGTGCACCTGACGCCGTCGCAAATTCACGGCGTGTTGCCGCAAGCTGAATACATGTCCAGGACTGGAAATTCTGTTGTCCAGAACATCCAGGGCCAAGACAACATGAAGCATGTTGATCCGGACGATTTTATCATTCATCTACGCTCTTTTCAGGGAGGGATCGAGCGGTCGACCTACAAAGGTAAAGTCAGTACTGCCTACACGGTGCTCAAGCCGAGCAAGATCGTGGTTCCGGACTATTTCCGCTGGCTGCTGAAATCAGACGGTTACGTACAGGAGCTGCGTACGACCACGAATCAGCTTCGTGACGGCCAATCGATCAAATTCCGGGACTTCGCCAAGATCTCTCTGCCGGTGCCCCTGCCGGAGGAGCAGCGCGCCATCGCCGAGTACCTCGACCGCGAGACAGCCCGCATCGACACGCTCATCGAGGAACAGCAGCGGCTGATCGAGATGCTCGGCGAGCGGCGCGTGGCGACGGTTGCCGAGACCCTGGACGGCTCTCAGTGGACCCAGGTGCGCCGACTGGTCGATCATGATCGGCCGATGACTTACGGCATCCTGCAGTGCGGTGAGCCGGTAGAGGGCGGGGTGGTGTATATCGGGCCGTCGGACATCAAGGGCGAGGGGCTGTCCCCGCATAGAGATGCCTTGCGGACGACAGCACCTGAGATTGCGAGCGCCTACAAGCGGTCCGTTCTCAAGAGCGGTGACGTGGTCGTTTCGATCGGCCCGGCGTACGGGAAGGTGGCCGTCGTCTCGGACGACTTGACCGGCGCGAATCTGACGCAAGATACGGTGCGAATCGCACTGCGGCCGGATCTGGTCGACACGAGATTCTTCGTGTGGGCGCTTCTTTCACGGCAGACGGCTGAGTACTGGGACTACCAGATCATGGGCGCGACGTTCCGTCGGCTGAACCTCGGCACCTTGGCCCGGACACCCATCCCGCTTCCAGCCATCCAGGAGCAGCGGCGGATCGCTGCCTATCTGGATGAACGGACCGCAAAGATCGATTCGCTCATTGCCGAGACGGAGCGGTTCATCGAGCTCGCTCGCGAGCGCCGATCGGCGCTGATCACGGCGGCCGTGACAGGCCAGGTCGACGTACGGGAGGCGGCGTGATGGCCGACCACAACGAGGCGGTCTTCGAGAAGGAGATCTGCGAGTACCTTGAGGCACGCGGCTGGCTGTACTCGGTGAACGACCACGACGGGGGCGAGTACGACCGCGAGAGAGCGCTGTTCCCGGCAGATCTGTTCGCGTGGCTGAAGGCGACGCAGAAGACGGCGTACGAGAAGGCGCTGAAGGCGGCGGGGTCGCAGGCGAAGTTCCTTGACGTGCTGACCGCAGCGTTGGACAAGCCTCTGGAACATGGCGGCGGGACGCTGAACATCCTGCGCAACGGGGTGCAGTACATCGGTGGCGGCCGATTGAAAATGGCGCAGTTTCGTCCCGATACCTCGCTCAACGTGACCACCTCGGTGCACTACGAGGCCATGCGGGTGCGGGTGGTGCGGCAGGTGCACTTCTCGACAGCTGACCAGCGCACCATTGATCTGGTGTTCTTCGTCAACGGGCTCCCTGTGGCCACGGTGGAGCTGAAGACCGACTTCACCCAGTCGCTGGACGAGGCGGTCAACCAGTACAAGCACGACCGCAAACCGCTGACGAACGGGCGGCCGGAGCCGCTGCTGTCGTTCGGTCACCGGGCGCTGGTGCACTTCGCGGTCTCCAACGGCCTAGCGGCCATGACCACGAGGCTGGAGGGGGAGAAGACCCACTTCCTTCCGTTCAACATCGGCTTCGAAAGTGGTGCCGGCAACCCGCCTGGCGCGGACGGCGGGTCGGCGACGGCCTACCTGTGGGAACGCGTCTGGGAGAAGCACGCGTGGCTGAACGTCATCGGGCGGCTGATGATCGTGCAGATCAAGGAGGAGTGGGACGTCACCACCGGCACCTCGGTGCGGCGTACGAGCATGCTCTTCCCGCGCTTCCACCAGTGGGAGGCCGTCACGAGCATCGTTGCCGCAGTGAAGGAGGAGGGCGTCGGGCACCGGTACCTGATCGAGCACTCGGCCGGGTCGGGAAAGACGAACACCATCGCCTGGACCGCCCACGGGTTGGCCCGACTGCATGATGCCGACGACAAGAAGGTGTTCGACTCCGTCATCGTGGTCGTGGACCGTACCGTGCTCGACTCCCAGCTGCAGGATGCGATCCGGCAGATCGACGGGAACAAGAAGATCGTCGCGACGATCAGTCCCGAGGATGTCCGCAAGGCCGGCGCGAAGTCGAAGTCGGGTCTTCTGGCACAGGCGTTGAAGAGCGGCGAGCTCATCATCGCGGTGACGGTGCAGACCTTCCCACATGCGCTGGAAGAGATCCGGACCGACGCGGGCCTCAAGGGCAAGCGATTCGCCGTGATCGCTGACGAGGCGCACTCCTCGCAGTCGGGGCAGATCTCCTCGAAGCTGAAGCAGGTACTGACCGCCGAGGAGCTCAAGGAGATCGAGGAAGGCGGAGATGTCGATGTGGAGTCGGTGCTCGCCTCGGAGATGACCGAGCGGGCCGAATCGGAGAACATCTCCTACTTCGCCTTCACCGCGACGCCGAAGAACAAGACTCTCGAACTGTTCGGTCGCAAGGGCCCCGACGGCAAGCCGCGCGAGTTCCACCTGTACTCGATGAAGCAGGCGATCGAGGAGGGCTACATCCTCGACGTCCTCAAGGGGTACCAGTCCTACGACACCGCGCTGAAGATCGCCGGCAAGGCGGAAACCAGCGACGGAGGCGAGGTCGAGGAGGCCACCGCCCGCAAGGGGCTGATGAGGTGGGTACAGCTTCATCCGACGAACGTCAGCCAGAAGGTGCAGATCATCGTCGAGCACTTCCACGCCAACGTCGCCTACCTCCTCGAAGGCAAGGCGAAGGCCATGGTGGTGACCGACTCCCGGAAGTCCGCGGTGAAGTACAAGGTGGCGATAGACGCCTACATCGCCAAGCGCCGCGCCGAGGACGCCTCGTACAACTACCGTACGCTGGTCGCTTTTTCGGGTGGGGTGACCATGCCGGAGGACGAGACCTGGCACAGCGACTGGGGCCCGCAGCCGTCGAGGGACGACGAATTCACCGAGGCCAACATGAACCCCGGCGCGGGGGCTGATCTGGCGGCCGCGTTCACGGGCGATACCTACAAGATCATGCTGGTCGCCAACAAGTTCCAGACCGGCTTCGACCAGCCCCTGCTCTCGGCGATGTACGTCGACAAGAAGCTGTCGGGCGTTACCGCGGTGCAGACGCTCTCGCGCCTCAACCGCACCCACCGCACCGCTGGTGGGGAGCAGAAGCGCAAGACGTTCGTCATTGACTTCGCCAACAAGCCCGAGGACATCAGGACGGCCTTCGAGCCGTACTTCAAGAACGCGACCCTGGAGACCGAGACCGACCCGTATGTCGTCGTCCACCTGGCCAACAAGCTCGCCCAGGCCGGGATCTACACCGAGGACGACGTCCGCAAGGTCGCCGAGCTGTGGGTGACCCGGAAGGGCAACAACGCGCTCTCGGCCGCGATCAGCCCGGCGCAGCACGACTTCCGGCGCCGCTACACGCGGGCGATCGAGCAGGAGGACAAGGTCAAGCTCCAGGAGCTCGACCTGTTCCGCAAGGACGTCTCCACCTACGTACGGCTCTACGACTTCATGTCCCAGATCGTCGACTACGGCGATCCCTACATGGAGATGCTCTCGATCTTCCTGCGCCTGCTGGAGAAGGTGATCGCCGAGTCCGCTTGGGCAGCCGATGTCGACCTCTCCGACGTTGTGCTGGTGGGGGTCAAGCACAACAAGGCGATAGCGGTCGACATCTCGCTCGTGGGCGACGGACAGCTGAAGGGCATCAGCGCCGCCGGTTCGGGAGCGAAGAAGGATCCGAAGTACGTCGCGCTTCAGGTCGTCATAGACAAGATGAACGACCTCTTCGGCGCGGATACGTTCGCTGCCTCCCAGGTCAGCGAGTTCGTGCAAGGCCTCGTGCAACTGCTGCTCGCCGACCTGAACTTGGTTCAGCAAACCAAGGTGAACTCCAAGAAGCAGTTCCTGGAGTCACAGGATTTCCAATCCGCCGTCACGGAGGCAGTCGCAGAGAACCAGGACGCCCACAACACGATGGCTGAATACTTTTTCACCGACGGGCCGGCCATCAATGCGATCATTGTCGCCCTTGCGGATGCCTTTTATGAAGCAGCAATCGATCAGCAGGTGGATTCCAGCTGAGTGGACGCCATGGTCAGACGTCTTTGATCTGTACGCGGACGCCGCGGAGTGGCCAGTGCGGCCGGGCGGTGTCCTCAGGGCGGCTCCCCCGCGAAGGGGCGTTCCGCGGGCGGGCGTTGGCGCGTCGGGGGGTCGCGGTGGGCTGCGGGTGTCCCGGGCGTCGTTGCCCGCGCTCGGTGGCCGGGTGTCGCCGTGGCCGGTTTGTCCTTCGCGCGCGGATATCGGGGCCGAGAAGTGCCGTGGCGCGTCGCCGGAACGAGGGCGATGACCGGAGGGCAGAGGGTCGTCACGGACGCGTGCGCACGCCCCTGACCTGGGGCGAAGGGTGCTCCTTCGCAGGTTGCCCCTCATGTCTTTACTGAACCTAGACCAACCTCTTACTTTTCCTTGCACTTGGCCGGGATTCACCTTTACGCTTCCGAAGAGAGCGATCGCATGGTGAGACATCGACGAGCACAGCCCAGGTCTCTGTGTTTTCGTAAGGCGATCCGAATCTCATCGCTGAGTGTGGGCCGACGGGGCAGCAGGCCGATGGCCTGGAGCGAGTGTTGGGGTGGGCATGCTGGTGGTCGTTTGCTTCGGGGGCGCTGCGTCGACGCGTGAGGGCGCTGACGCGGATGGCTTGATTCCGCTGGGTGGCTATGGGGTGATGCGCCACGCTGGTCCGGATGGGGAAAGGGAAGGCGTCTTACCGGTGTGGGACGCCACGAACGTCGTGCGCGGTTTCAATGGACCGTCGGCCGCGCGCGGGACGGGCGAGCCGATCGGGGCCCGTGAGCATCCCTTCGGGTCGTGCGGGCACCGGTTCCGTGCCCGGGCCCCGCGCCCCTCGGTGGAGGCCGTCCTGAGTGCGGGCGCGAGCCCGGCGTCCCGCGTCGTCGACCGGAACGTCCGTCAACACTGCGACGGGCAGGGGCAGTTACGGCGAGCGTCCATGATTCTCGAGGACCGGCAGCGTCGGGCGTCACCTGATCGGCGGGTGTCGCGTCCCCGCCGGGCCCCGCTCCGTCACCCCGTGCCGCCGCGCCACCCGCCTCCCGTCGCGAGCGCGCGGCGGGCCTGGAGCGCGGCCGGCGCCGGCCAGGTGCGGTCGCTCCGTCAGAGGCGTGAGCGAGGGAGGGTGCGCGAGCCGGTCTCCCGGTGACGCGGGTTTTCGCCGGGCGGTTCCCTCGGGGGGAAATATCTTGTGCAAAAATGCGTATTCCGTACGGCACCCCGCCACATCGACGCCGCAGCCGACCATGACTCCGCAGAAATCCGGCACATTGGCCTCGGCTGCGTTGACCTCCTCTGGCGCAGGTATCCGGGGAGCGGCCGAAGCCTTTCATAAGTTCACGGTCGAGCATATTATCTAAGCGACATCCAGGGGATCTTTGGCCCAGGCCGACCGGTTTGCCCTTGACGTCCGAACTGTTGGCCTGACCAGGCCTTTCGGGTGAATCGAGGGGTAAAGCCTCATGTTTACGCACGAGGTGTGACCTGGCGGAATTTCCCTTGAATTGACGCAAAACGGGGGAATGGCAATGACTGCACGTATTCTCGTCGCGGGTGATCACGTCATATACACGGAAGCGCTCGCTGGATTGCTGAACCAGATTCCTGGATTCCGGGTGGCGGGGGTCGTGAGCTCGCACCGCGAATTGGTCCCCGCGATCCGCAAGGCGTCGGCCGGATCCCTGGTTCTGGGCGGAGTGACCCCGAATGTGGTGGAAACGGTTCACGAAGTGCGGAACCACGTGCCCCACTGCGGGATCACCCTCATCACCGAGCAGCCCGGGCAGGTGGCGCTGGTCAAGGTGCAGGAATCCGAGATGGTGAGCGTCATCTCGCGAGGGGCGCGGCTGAACCAGCTGATCGGCACCATCCGCAGCATGCAGGCGAGACAGCAGGACCTTCGGGGGAGCGAGAGACCCAAGGACGCCTCACGCCCGGCAGCGGGCCTCCTGAGCCAACGCGAGCGGGACGTCCTGCGTTCCACGGCGACCGGAGCTTCCGTCAAGGAGATCGCCCGCGAGTTCTATCTCGCCCCCGGCACGGTGCGGAACCTGACCTCGTCGGCCATCAAGAAGCTCCAGGCCCGCAATCGGTACGACGCGGCACGCATAGCGGAAGAACTCGGCAGCATCTGAGCCGGACGCCGACCCGCCGGGATCATGAACCGGTGGTGTTCGCCGTGGGAGCCCGCTCGGTGCGCGGAGGTGCCTGGACGCTTTGGTCGACGGCCGAAGAGCTGAGCTCGATCGCCTCCAGCAGTTCCGCCTGGCGCTGGATCTCCGGTGCCGGGCGGGCGCGCGTACGGACCGCGTGGGCGAAGGCCGTGACGGCGTTGCCCGCCTGGTCGTCCGAGGGCAGGGGGAGCCGCGTCAACACCCCGGCCCGCTCCAGCTGGAGCACCGGTTCGTGGTCGGCGGGTGGGGTGAACGCCCGGTCGACGGTGAGCCGTCCCGTGCTGCCCCAGAGCGTGTACGTACTGCGGTAGGTGTGGTCGAGGCCGTAGCTGAGCTGGAGGGCGAGCCCGTCTCCGCCGTCCAGCAGCGCCGTACCCGCCGTGTCCACCCTGTCCGACGGGCCCCGCCTGGCGGTGGCGCCCACCAGCCGCGGGGAGGGCGCCGGTCTCAGCAGGCCGAGCGCGGCCCGCAGCGGATACACGCCGAGGTCCCACAGCGCTCCGCCGCCCAGGGCGGGGTGGTAGCGGATGTCGGAGGCCGGCCGGCGCGGCACGGTGAACGCCGCGTCGAAGGCCTGGAGCCGTCCGATCGCCCCGTCGGCGACGTGCCGCATGACCGCCCGGTGCTGGGAATGGTGGAGGAACAGGACGTTCTCCACCAGGGCCAGGCCTCGTGAGCGGGCCAGCGCGCACAGTTCGGCGGCGTCCGCCCCGCTCATCGCGGCGGGCTTCTCCACGAGCACGTGCTTGCCCGCGAGCAGCGCCGCACCGGCCCATCGCGCGTGCATCGATGCCGGCAGCGGCAGATAGACCGCGTCCACGTCGTCGTCGGCCAGCGGCTCGGCATAGCCGACGGCGGCCCGGCAGCCGTACTCCCGCGCCAGCTCCGCCGCCCTGGCCGGGTCCCTGCTCGCCACGGAGACCACGGTGACGTCGGCGGACGCTCTGAACGCGGGCAGCATGCGCCGCCGGGCGAACTCCGCGGTGCCGAGCACCGCGATCCGTACGGGCCGGTTCACGACAGGCTCGCAGCACCGGAGTTGAGCACGGCGAGCAGCGTACGGGCCTGGACGGTGACCTGGTGGCCCCGGCCCGTCAGGGCGCCGAGCTGGCCCGGCGTGATCCAGAGGTGGTCCGGCGGCGGGCTGAGCAGGTCGCTGTCGTCGACGCCGTCCAGCGACACGAGGAGGCAGTCGTTCTCGGCGTACAGGAACCGTCCTCCTTCCTCGGAGAGCACCGTCGCGTAGCGGACGCGTGAACCTTCGGCCGCCCGTACGAAGTCCGCGTACACCGGGAGGCGGCCGCGGTCGTCGGGTGTGTAGCACACGGTCGGGCCGACCTCGACGGCCTGCGACAGCCCCGCCTCCGCACGGGCGTGGGCCAGCAGATGCGGCACGCCGTCGAAGTGGCGGAACAGGAACGCGCTGACTCCGGGGCCGCACGGTTCGAACAGGGGCTGGGTCCAGCTGCCCACCTCGCGGCCCTCCGCCTCGACCGCGACCGCGACCACACGGAAGTGGCGGTCGTCGCAGTGGCGGATGGCCTGTTCGTCCCGGAGCCAGCCCCGCACCCGGGCGAGCTGTACGGGCTCGGCCCGCAGCCGGGAGCGGGCACGGGCGTCACCGAGCCAGGACGACACCTCGGCGTCGGTGTGCCGGGCCGGCCGTGGCCCTCCGGAGGCCGGCAGACAGGCCAGTACGGTCCTGGTGTCCATGTTGACCACGTTGTCCAGCCGCAGGAGCTCGCCGATCTGACCGAGGGTCAGCCAGCGGAAGTCCGGTTCGGCGGCGGGGTCCTCGGCGACCTCTTCGGCTGTCTCCACCACGATGTTGCGGTTCGACTTGTACAGGAACCACTCCCCGTGTTCGGACTGCAGCGTGTCGGTCAGCGGCCGGGCGCGGCCCGGCTCGGTGAAGAACTCCAGGAACCGCACGCCGGAGCCCCCGTGCACCCGCTGGTAGTTGCTGCGGGTGGCCTGCACGGTCGGTGACAGCTGAATCCCGTCCCGGTTGCCCGGTTCCATCTTGGCCTGGGCCAGGAAGTGCAGTACGCCGTCGAACTCCCGTGCGAGGAGGCCGAGTACGCCCACCTCCGGCTGCATCATGACCGGCTGCTGCCACGGGTCCCCGGCCCGGTCCGCGTCGTGCACGCGCAGGCCCTCGACGGTGAAGAAGCGGCCGCTGCGGTGGACCAGGTTCCCGGTGTCCTCCTGGAACGACCAGCCGTCCAGCTCGGCGAACGGGATGCGCCGGATCCGTGTGCCGTGGACGCGGCGGCGCTCCGTCAGCCACGCGACGATCTCCTCCGTCGTGCTCCGGGCGCCGGTCGCCGGGCCGGTGGCGGCCACGGAGCGGGCGATCCGGGCTTCCAGTCCGTCCGGTCCGGCCTCCGTGTCCTGCGGCCGGGAGCTGTCGCACCTCACCTGCGGCCCGCCACGAACTCCCGTACCGAGGCGATGACGTAGTCGGTCATCTCGTCGGTGAGACCCGGATAGACACCGGTCCAGAACGTGCGCTCCGTGACGATGTCACTGTTGGTCAGTTCACCGACGACGCGGTGGGGCTGCCGGAGGTAGGCGGGCTGGCGGGTGAGGTTGCCCGCGAACAGCCGGCGGGTGCCGATCTTCCGCTTCTCCAGGAATCCGGTCAGCTCTCCGCACGTGAACGGGGCGTCGGGCCCTACCGTCATCACGAATCCGAACCAGCTCGGATCGCTGCCGGCCGTCGCCTCCGGCAGCAGGAGATGACGTACGCCGTCCAGGCCCTCACGCATCCGCCGCCAGTTGTGGCGGCGCGCCGCGATGAACCCGTCCAGCTTCCGCAGCTGTGACAGGCCGAGTGCCGCCTGCAGGTCCGTCGACTTCAGGTTGTAGCCGACGTGGGAGAAGATGTACTTGTGGTCGTATCCGGCCGGCAACGCGCCGAGCTGGTGGTCGAAGCGCTTCAGACAGGTGTCGCTGTGACCCGGTTCGCACCAGCAGTCCCGCCCCCAG
Organism: Streptomyces sp. MMBL 11-1; assembly: GCF_028622875.1. NCBI lineage: Bacteria > Bacillati > Actinomycetota > Actinomycetes > Kitasatosporales > Streptomycetaceae > Streptomyces > Streptomyces sp. MMBL 11-1. The sequence goes on from NZ_CP117709.1 coordinate 5,356,991, forward strand.
TCCCGCAGTGACTCGACGATCCGCGCGACTTTGAGGTCCGAGGTCGTCACGATGCCGCCCTCACCCATCGTCAGATGGTGCGCGGGATAGAAGCTCACGGTGCTGACGTCGCCGAACGTGCCGGTCAGCCGCCCCCGGTAGGTCGTGCCGACCGCGTCGCAGTTGTCCTCGACGAACACCAGGTTGTGTTCCGCCGCGAGTTGGGCGATCTCCTCCACCTCGAACGGGTTGCCGAGGGCGTGCGCGATCATGATGCCGCGGGTCTTCGGCCCGATGGCGGCGGCTACGCGGTCGGCGGTGGTGTTGTAGGTGCCGAGCTCGATGTCGACGAAGACCGGCACCAGGCCGTTCTGCAGGATGGGGTTCACCGTGGTGGGGAACCCCGCGGCGACGGTGATGACCTCGTCGCCGGGCAGCAGGCGCCGTTCGCCCACGAGCGGGGACGTGTAGGCGGTGAGCGCCAGCAGGTTCGCGGACGAACCGGAGTTGGTCAGATGGGCCTTGCGGCGCTTCAGCAACCGCGCGAAGCCGGACTCGAAGCGCTTGGAGAGCGGCCCGGCGGCGATCCGCAGATCCAGGGCGGCCTCCACCAGCGCCGCGCGGTCGTCCTCGTCCAGGACGGCGCCGGACGGCCAGATCTCCGTGGTACCCGGTACGAACTCCCCGGAGCCGCGCACACTTTGGTGGTGCTTCCTGGCCTCTTCCAGGGCCCGTTCCCTGTGCTCGTGATTCACGCCCGACTCTCCTCGTCCCCGGCCTGGTCCTTCGCGGCCTTCCACCACGCCGTGTTCTCCCGGTACCAGTCGACGGTGGCGGCCAGCCCTTCGTCGAAGCCGACCCGGGGCGTGAACCCCAGCTCCGTACGGGCTTTGGACCCGTCCAGCGAGTAGCGCAGGTCGTGTCCCTTGCGGTCGGTCACATGCCGGATCATGGACCGGTCCGCGCCGCACAGGGCGAGCAGGTGCTCGGCCAGGTCCAGATTGGTCAGCTCGTGGCCGCCGCCCACGTGGTAGATGCCGCCCGCGCTTCCCTTGGTCAGCACGAGCTGGACGGCCCGCGCGTGGTCGTCCACGTGGATCCAGTCCCGCACGTTCCGCCCCGAGCCGTACAGCGGGATCGGCTCGCCCTCCAGGAGGTTGGTGGTGAAGCGCGGAATGGCCTTCTCCGGGTGCTGGTAGGGGCCGTAGGTGTTGGAGCAGCGCGTGATCGACACGTCGAGCCCGAAGGTGCGCCAGTAGGAGCGTACGGTCAGGTCCGCCGCCGCCTTGGAGGCCGCGTAGGGGGAGTTGGGCAGAAGCGGCGACTCCTCGTGCCAGGAGCCCTCGGCGATGCTCCCGTACACCTCGTCCGTGGAGATGTGCACCACGCGCTCCACCCCGGCGTTCAGGCAGGCGTCCAGGAGGGTCTGGGTGCCCACCACGTTCGTCCGGGTGAAGACGGCGGGCGCGTCCAGGGACCTGTCGACGTGCGACTCGGCCGCGAAGTGCACCACGGCGTCGTGTCCGGGCAGCAGTTCGTTCAGCAGGGGCGCGTCGCAGACGTCGCCCTTGACGAGGTGCAGCCGGGGGTGGCCGAGCGGAATGTTCTCGGCGTTGCCCGCGTAGCTCAGCTTGTCCAGCACGGTGACGTCGGCCCGCTCGTAGCCCGGGTACCCCTGCGCCAGCATCGTCCGGACGTAGTGCGAGCCCACGAATCCGGCCCCGCCGGTGACCAGGATCCTCATCGGGTTCCTCCTGTACGGGCGCCGTTCGCGGCCAGTTCCTGGGGGAGCGGCACCGGGGGCGGGCCCGAGCCGATCCGCATCGCGCGGCCGATGAGCAGGTCGCTCGCGCCCGTCCGTCCCGTCACCCACGCGTCGTCCATCACGATGGAGTTCTCCAGTTCGGTGTCGCGCAGTACACAGCCGCTGCCGATCGACGTGCCCGGTCCGATACGGCAGTCCTCGACGAGGGAGCCGGGGCCGATGATCGCCGGCCCGGTGATGACCGAGCGCAGCACGGTGGCGCCCGGGGCGACGTGCACCGGGCCGGTCAGGCGGCTGGCGGCGTCGGCCGTTCCGTGGATGCCCCGCGCCAGGGTGCCCAGCAGGCGCCGGTTGCAGTCCAGCACGTCCTCCACGCGTCCGGTGTCCTTCCAGTAGCCGGTGTACTCGCCGGCCGTGACCGGGGCCCCCCGGTCGACCAGCCACTGGGCGGCGTCGGTGATCTCCAGCTCGCCGCGTGCGCTGGGCGCGATCGCGGCGACCGCCCGGTGGATGGCGGGGCGGAAGAAGTAGACGCCGATGAGTGCCAGGTCGCTGAGCGGCAGGCGCGGTTTCTCCACCAGCCGTCGGACCCGGCCACGGGCGTCCAGCTCGGCCACCCCGAAGGCGCGGGGGTCGGCGACCTTGGCCACCACCAGGTGCGCGTCGGAGCGGCGGGCCCGGAACTCCTCGGCCGGCCCCGCTATGCCGTCCTCCACGACGTTGTCGCCGAGGTACATCACGAAGTCGTCGTCGCCGAGGAACGGGCGGGCGAGGGCCACGCAGTGCGCCAGGCCCAGCGGCCGGAGCTGCGTGAGGTAGGTGATCCGGGCGCCGAACCGCGATCCGTCGCCGATCCGTGCCGCGATGTCGGGTCCCCACGCGCCGACGACCACGCAGATCTCCCGCACGTCCAGCGCGCGGAGGTTCTCCAGAACGTGTTCGAGCACGGGCTGGTTGGCGACGGGTATCAGCTGCTTGGGCATGGTCTCGGTGAACGGCCGCAGCCGCGTCCCGAGTCCCCCGGCGAGTACGAGCGCCTTCATGGGCGTTCCTCCCGTGGAGCGGTGCGGGCCGGGGCGCGCGGCGCCCGGCAGGACGCGTGCGCGTACGCACCTGGTACGGCTGTCTCGTCGATGCCCACAGGCGGGCGCCTCCCTCGGTGATTCCCGTCGGCGTGCGTCAGGCCCCGGCCAGGGCCAGGTGGTGAGTGACGGCTTCGCGCAGGGCGTTCGCCACCGTCCGGGTCTCCGCGTCGCTCAGCGCCTGGTGGAGGGGGAGCAGCAGCGTGCTGTCGGTGGCCCGGTCGGTGCCGGGCAGGTCGGTGGAGTGGGCGCCGTAGGCGGGCACCCGGTGCAGCGGTGGGTACTTGAAGGTGGTGTAGATGTCCTGGGCCAGCAGCGTCGCCGCGACCCGGTCACGGATGAGCGGATCCAGCTGGACCCAGTAGAAGTAGTAGGAGGAGCGGTGCCCCTCGGGCAGCGGGGGCGGCAGCCGTACGCCAGGGGTGTCCGCGAGCAGGCTGTCGTAGGCCGTCGCCACCTCGCGCCGCCGGGCGACGTTGGCGGGCAGCCGGCCGAGCTGCACCGTGCCGATCGCGGCGGTCAGGTCGTTGCCTATGACACGGCGGCCGAAGCTCCGTACGTCGAGCTCCCACCACCGCTCGGACACCTTCGCGTGGCCGAAGCCGCTGGGCTGCTCCAGACCGTGGTAGGCGAGGACCCGGGCGCGGCGCGCGAGCTGCGGATCGCGGACGTACAGCATGCCGCCGTCACCGGTCACCAGCACCTTCATCGCGTCGAAACTCCACAGGGCGATGTCGCCGAAGGTGCCGCACGCCTTGCCGCCGGCCGTGGAGGCCACGGCGCAGGCCGCGTCCTCGACGAGCGGGACCCCCCGCCGCCGGCACAGGGCCGCGATCTCCGCGACCTCACCGGGGTAGCCGCCGTAGTGCAGCACGATGACCGCCTTGGTGCGCGGTGTCATGGCGCTCTCGACGTGCTCCGCGGTCGGGTGGAGACCGTGGGGGTCGACGTCGCAGAAGACGGGGCGCGCCCCGGTCACGGCGATGGCGTTGGCAGCGGCCACGAAGCTCACGGACGGCAGGACCACCTCGTCGCCGGGGCCCAGGTCGAGCAGCTCGGTGGCGAGGAAGAGCCCGGCCGTACCGGAGTTGAGGAAGAGCGTCCGGTCCGGTTCGACCCCGAGGTGGTCCGCGAAGCGTGCTTCGAACTCGGCGGTGCGGGGTCCGTGGCCCAGCCAGTTCGAGGCGAACACCTCGGACAGGGCGAGGAGTTCCGCCTCGCCCAGGCTCGGCTGGAAGACGTTGATCACGCGGTGGCTCCCTGGCGCGGTGGGGACGATGGGAAGGTGGCGGGTTCAGTCCCGGCTCTGGTGGTGCCGGGTGAGGCGCTCCAGGACGGGGACGATCTCGCCCGGCTCCGGAGCGGTCAGCAGGTCCGTGTACAGCTCCGCCGCGGCGTCGCGGAAGGACGGCGCGGTCATCAGCCGGGACAGCCCCGCACGCAGTTCGGCGCCGGTGTGACGGTCGACGCGCACCCCCGTTCCCACGCCGCTCTCGGAGAGGAACCGGCCCGTGAGCGGGGCCTCCATGGGGTAGCCGGGGTCCATCACGACGAACTGCGGTATCCGGTTGACCAGGGCGGCGCCGAACGTTCCGTGGCCGCCGTGGTGGATCACCGCCGAACAGGTCGGCAGCAGTTCGGTCAGCGGGACGTAGTCGACGGTCCGGACGTTGTCGGGTATCCGGTCGGCCACGGCGAGCTGGGAGGCGTCCAGGGTGGCGACGGCCTCGACGTCCAGGCCGTCCACCATCTCCAGTACGCGGTTGACGAGCAGGGCACTGTCCCGTCCCCAGGCCCGTATCGAGGAACCGAGGGTGATGGCCACCCGCGGTCGTGCGGGCGGTTCCCGCAGCCAGTCGGGCAGCACGGCCGGGCCGGCGTAGGGCTGCCAGCGCACCGACACGGTGCGCTTCCTGGTGGGCAGGCGCATCCGCTCCAGCACCGGGTTGACCGTCCACTGTCCGAACAGCAGCTCGTCGGTCAGGGGGAGCCCGTAGCGCTCGGCCATCGGTCTGACCGACGAGGTCATCGGCTCCTCGGGCAGGAGGGCGTCACCGGAGAGCTTCGCGCACCGGGTGTACTGCTCGTGCGCCCAGCCGAACAGGTCCGGGCCCCACAGGATGCGGGCGTGGGCAGCGCCGGACACCTGGGCGGCCACCCCGGCGGCCGGCATCGTGGGGTCCCACAGGACCAGGTCGGGCCGCCACGAACGGCAGAGGCCGACCAGCGCGTCGAGGGCGTACTGGGGCGCGTCGGCGGGAGCGCGCTCCGGCTGGAAGTCGCGGATGGCGGGCAGCATGTAGTCCCGGAAGTAGGTCCACACGTACCGCCCGTAGCTGTCCAGGTCGAGGGACTTGGTGAGGCTGACGAGGTCGGCGTACGTGTCCGGGGCGATGGGGCGGCCGGCGCCCAGCGGCTGCGGCAGGGTCTCCTCGTCGCTGAGCGACACGCCCGTAAGGCCGGTCGCGTTGATCGTGTCCAGCAGCGACGGATGGGAGACGACCCGCACCTCGTGGCCCGCGTCGCCCAGGGCCCGGGCCATCGGCACACTGGGGTAGAGGTGGGCCGCGGCGGGCCAGGTGCAGAACAGGACGCGCATGGTCGTCTTCTCTCCGACCCGCTCAGAGGCGGGTCATGGCGGCGAACCAGGCCTGGGCGGTCCCGGGGTTGAAGGCGACGTCGAGTTCGGCCGCTTCGAGTGTGTCCACGCGCCACCCGGCGTCGGTGAAACTCTCCCGGACGGCCTGCTCGGGAACGCGTCGCGGACCCCAGGTGCCCGGCTGCCGGTCGCTGAAGCACATCAGGAAGCAGCGTCCGCCGGGCGGTACGACGGAGGCCATGCTGCGGGCGACGAGGGGCCGGTCCTCGGGGGCGAAGCAGTGGAAGAGTCCGACGTCGATGAGCGTGTCGAACTGCTCGCCGAGCGATGCGAGGTCCAGGGCGTCCCACTCCAGGAAACGCGCCTTCAGGCCGCGTTCCCGCGCCTTGCGGGCGGCGAGGGTGATCGCGCTGGGGGCGGCGTCCACGCCCGTCGTCTCCAGGCCGTGTTCGGCGGCCAGCAGGGCGTTGTCGCCGCTGCCGCAGCCGACGTCGAGCACCCGGCCGCGGAGCGCGCCCTCCTCGGCGAGGCGTACGAGGACCGTCTGCGGCCGGTTGATCTCCCAGCCGGCGCCCGGCGCGCCGGCGTAGTGACGCTCGAAGACCTCCACGCCGCTGTCGGCCGGCTGCTCACGCGCGCCGACCCCGGCGATCTGGTCCGACGGCTCGCTCATGGTCTCCCCCCGGAATGTGCGGTCGGTCCGCCGCCGGCCCCGGGAGGGGCCGTCGGCATTCTCCGCGAGAAACTAGCCCACGCCCGGGGCCCGCGGGATCGAAGTGAGGGGGGCGGTGACACATATCAGGAACCTGCCTCGGCGCCTTGCTGTCGCGGCGCGGATCTGTCAGGGCTCCCGGACCCGTCACCGGGTGCCCGGTGGCCGGCCCGGGCGGGGACGGTCGCCCGCCGCGCGCGGGCCCCGACGGCCGGTACAGCTCGTCGCCACCGGTCCCGGGACGGCCTCCCGCTACGCGCGGACCCCGATGAACAGCCCCCGGCCGTTCGGCCAGTCGGGGAGGAACTCCACCGCGCACCCCGCCTGCTCGAAGGCGTCCAGGTATTCCTCCTGGGTGAACAGCGAGTACGTCTCGTACTCGGTGAACTCACGGATGCCGGAGGTCTCGGCGACGGTGTAGCGCACCGTCATCCGGCTGATGCGTCCGTCCCGGACGGAGTGCGACAGCCGGCTGACGGCCCGGCCCTCCTCCTGGGCGAGGGAGGCCGAGATGAACCCGTCGATGAACCGCTCCGGAAACCACCAGGGCTCGGCGACGAGCACGCCGCCGGGCGCCAGATGACGCACCAGGGTCGCCGCGCTCCGGCGCAGTTCCCCGACGGTGCTCATGTATCCCAGGGAGAAACACATGCAGAGCACCGCGTCAAAGGTCCGGCCGAGGTCGAACTGCCGCATGTCCCCCTCGTGCACACGGGCCGCGGGGACTCTCCGCGTGGCTGTCTCCCGCATGTCGGGGGAGAGTTCGACGCCGGCCACGGTGCCGAAGTGTCCGGCGAACCGCTCCAGGTGCGCACCGGTGCCGCACGCGACATCGAGCAGCGAACCCGCTTCGGGACAACGCTCCCGGATCATCCGGGCGATGCCGTCCGCCTCGGCCGACCAGTCCCGGCCCCGGGCCGCGTGGACGAAATCGTAGATCTCGGCGTGTTCCGTGCTGTACACCGTCGAAGGGATCTGCGGCGTATCCATCGTGATGCTCCGTCCATGTCGTCGGGACCTCGGCGAGCTGTCTGCGGGAGCCAAGGTTCTATCATCCCGGCGGCCCGGCCCGGAGGGCGCCGATGCCGCCCGGTACGGCCACATCTGCGGGCCTTCGGCCGTCCACCGTCCGGGGACCGCGCCACGGTGGACGGTTCGGCGGCACATGACAGATGTCAGGTTCCGTCCACTGCTCGTTGTCCGGGGCCCTGCGCGGCGGCATTGTGAGCCCTGCCGGGCCGCGTCACACCACGTCGGGCGGCCGCCATCTCCCGAAACGCCTTCCGATCATGAACGGGTACGCAGCGTGATCACAGACACAGCAGCCGCCGGTCCGGAGATGTCCGAGGCGGCGGGGGTACGGCTGTACTCCCGGGTGCCCATCACCCCTCGCTGGCTGGCGCGGAACGTGCTGCCGGTCAGCCGGCGCCTCCGCGAGGACCGCCAGGCCGCCCTCCTCCACCTGCGACGGGGCTGGCTGTACGGTCCACACGTCGACATCGTCGCCCGGAGCGTGCCCGGGCGGCCGGCGCTCGACTGGGCGGGGATCGCCACCGGCCTCGACGCCGGCCCCGCCGAAGGCCCGAACGTGATGGACGAGGAGACCTATCTCGCCCAGGCCCGTGAGACGGGGCGGCTGGAAGGCGTCGCACCGCCCTACCTGCCGATGCGTGAGCACGGTGTCACGGAGGCGCTGAGCTTCGCCTCGGTCGAGACCTGGCCGCAGCCGCTCCAGGACCTCCGGGAGATGGCCCTGGACCAGCTGGACCTGCCGCTGACCATGACGGTCGAGCGGCTGGCCGAGGAGCCGCGCGAGGCGCCGGTACGCCTCATGGAGGCGTTCATCGCGCTGGCCGCGGCGCACCAGTACGGAGCCGGGAACGGGGCGTTCTCGATGCGCTCGCACGCCGAGGCGTTCTTCGCCTGGGCGGCCACCCGCAAGGACCCCCGCCCCGCCTTCGCCCAGCGGCTGGCCGCCGACGCCCCCCGCCTGCGGCCCGTCGTGGAGCGGGCGCTCTCCGGTACGCCCGACCACGGGACGGCGGCCTGGGCCCGTGCCTTCGCCTACTCCATGGGGGCCTTCGACGCCACGGTCGCGCAGGGAAAGCTGACCCTGGACGACATCGACGGTCTCGGCGGCGGTTTCGACCTGGACACCATGGGCCCGCCCGGCGGGGACGGCCGCGTGAGCCACGAACCCAGCGCCTTCCACCGCACGATGGACGAGTCCGGCGTCATCGCCTCGCCGCCGAAGTGGTTCGCCTCCTACCGGCTGCTCGTCAACCTCTTCTACCAGCAGCTGCCGCTGCTGGGCGTGCCGCCCATGCACCGCTACTACTTCTGCTTCGCCGTCGCCGAACTGGTGGACGACGTCCTCGGTTCCTCCTGGGAGGACAGGCTGGAGCAGACACGACAGGAGATGGCGCAGGCCACCGCCGGGGCGGCGGAATGAGCGACACCGCGGAGCCCCTGTGGATGCTGCGCCTCAACCCGCTGCGCCGGAGAAGGCTCGCGGACCCCGGGCTCCTGGCGGCGCTCCGCACGCTGGACGGGGCCACGACCGAGGTGCGCGAGCTGGCCGGCCAGTGCTCCGACGTGCTCTACGAACTGATCGGCGCCGCCACCGACCGTCAGGCGCGCGGGCAGCTCATCGTGTTGCGCCGCGCCATCCACAACGACACAGCCCCGCGGCCGGCGCTGCTCGTCGACCACCCCCTGGTCGGCCGCTGGTGGGAGGCCCGGCAGCGGCGGGAGACACTTGCCGCCGATGTGGTCGGCCGCTATCCGGGGGCGGTGGACGCCGAGCGCGGGACGCTGGCCGGACTGCTGGGCGACGAGAGCCTGCGGCACTCCATGACCCTGGTGGCTCCCGACGCGGCAGCCGGTGCGGGACGGTACGTGGCGGCCGTCGCCGCCGCCGAGCCCGTGCCCACCCGGCTGCGCAAGTCCGAGCGCGGGCTGGTCCAGTACGTCACCCGGGCCATGATCCGCACCAGCCCGATGGCACGCTTCACCGCCATCGGCCTTGCCGTCCCCGAACCGCACGGACCGGGCCCCGACGCCCCGGAGTTCGGGCGGGTGGTGCCCTTCCAGGGGCTGGACCGCGTCATGCTCGACTACGTACTGGGCGGGCTGCACACCTCGGACGGCGAGATCACCCCCGACACCCTGCTCCAACTGCCGCCCACCTCCGACCTGTCGGCCGAAGGCGACCTGCTGTACTTCCTGCGGCCCGGAGCCGACGGCGGGGTGCGCCGCCTGTCGGCCAAGGTCACGGGCGCGGTCGGGCTGTTGGTGGCCGCCGTCGCCGTCGGCCCACGCCGCGCGGCCGACGTCGCCGCGGGCTTCGCCGCACGTTCCGGCTGTACCCCCGAACTCGCCTGGCAGGCCCTGGCGCGTGCGGTGGGCGCCGGCATCCTGTGCACCCGCAGCCGCCCGGAGGACGGCGCGGCCGACTTCCCGGATCTGCTCGATCCCGCCGGTCACTCCGTCCCCGAGACGGCCCGGAGGCTTCTGGAGCGGACCGGTGCCGAACTGCGCGGGCTCGCGGACAACTCCGCCGACGAGCGGCCCGAGGCGATGAGCCGGCTGCGCGCCACACTGGCCGAGCTGAGCCGCGAGGCGGGACGGCCCGCGCAGATCCTCATCGAGGAGGACGCCGTGCTGGAGGACGTCCGGCTGTCCACCGCCGACTGGCGGGGCCAGCTCGACGACCTCGCCGCCGGAGTGGCCCTGCTGTCCGTCTTCGACTGGATGCACGACATACGGGCGTTGCTGTCCGCCGTCTTCGTCGAGCGGTTCGGCGTCGGCGCCGAGGTCTCGCTCAGCGACCACGCGGACTACCTGAGCACCGAGACCTACCGGCGGGCCTACCGCCTCCCCGAGAAGGCGCCCCCCGGCGAACTGGGCCCGGCCGACCGCTCGCTGGACCGGCTGTACACGCTGCGGGCGAACGTCGTCGACACCGCGATCGCCGCCGTCGACCGGGCGGTGGCCACCGGCGAGGCCGTCAGCTGGAGCGCCTCCCAGGCACTCGACCTGACGACGGGCCTGCCCGACCGCTTCCGGACCGGCGACCTCCGCTACGGCGTGCTGACCCAGACCTGGCAGCGGCGACTGCTGTTCAACGAGGCCTACGCGGGCCACGGCATGCTCTACGGCAGGTTCCTCGGACCGGACCGCGCCCTCGGCGGGCGCGCCCTGCCCCACTTCCGCGAGCAGCTCCGCGCCCGCTACGCCGAGCACGACGGGCGGCTGGCCGAGGACCTGGGGCTGCACCGGCTCAACGTCAACGCGCACCCGCCGGTGCTCCCGGACCGGCTGGGGCCGGACGACTGGTTCCGCCTGCGCCTGCGCCACGACCCGGACACGGACACGCTCGGCATCCGGGACCCCGACGACCGCCCGCTGCACGTGCTCTCGCTCGGCACCGGGCACCCGGAGAGGCTCCCGGCGCCGCTCCGGCTGGCCAACTGGCTGTACTCCGGCGGCGTGCTGCGCGAACCCTTCATGGCGATCCGCCACGGCGAGCAGCAGTGGGACGGCGTCGGCACCCTGGCCTGCCCGCGCTTCCAGGTCGGCTCGGCCGTGCTGGCGCGACGCCGCTGGTACGGGGGCCGGGAACTGGACGAGGCGGTGGCCGCGGGGCCCGCCGAGCACGACCGGCTGCTGGCGCTCGCCCGGTGGCGGAACCGGCACGGCGTGCCCGAGGAGGTCGTCCTGAAGCCGCCGCCCGATGACGGCACCGGCGAGGGCCGGACCACCGGCGAGGGCCGGAGCGCCGGCGAGGGCAGAAAGAAGAAGCCCCAGTACGTCGACCTGGCCAGCGCCCTCAGCGTGCGGGTGCTGCCCCGAATGGTGGAGCGGGGCGAGGCGGCCTACGTGGAGGAGGCGCTTCCCCGGGTGGCGGACAGCCCGCACGCCCTGGAGTGGATCGTCGACATCGGCCGCGCTCCCGGCGGCCCCTTCCAGTACGGAGGAAAGACCCGATGACGCTACGCGCGCGTCCCCATCTGCACTATGCGCCGGTCTCGGAAGGGCTCTACATCAACGGCCCCCGCACCCAGTTCGTGATCAGCGGCCCCCAGCTGCTCTACCGGGTCGCCGACACCTGTGTGCCGCTCCTGGAAGCGGGAACCACCGAGGACGAACTGGTCACCGCCCTGGGCAGCGAACGGGCTCGGCCCGTCGTCCGCCGGATCGTCGAGGAGCTGCGGGCCCGCGGGCTCCTGCTCGACCTGGACGCGCTGACCGTGCCCGAGCCCTCGGCCGAGATCCGCGCCCGCTACCCGGAGGCCCTGGCACACCTGGAGACGGAGTGCGCCGACCCGTACGCCGTCTTCCAGCGGCTGCGCACCACCGAGGTGCTGCTGTGCGGTCCGGCCGATGCCGTGCTGCCGGCCGCCCGCGGACTGCACCGGGCCGGGGTCACCGGCCTCACGCTGGCCACCCCGGACCCCGACGCGGCCGCCGCCACCGCCTCCCGGCTGGGCATGCGGCTGCTGCCGCTCGGCGGCACCGCGACGCTCCCGGACCCGGCGGAGCTGCCCGTGCCGCCGGACGCCGCCCTCTACTGCCCCGGCGCGGACGACGGCGAGACCCCGCGAGCGCTGGCCGCGCTGCTGCCGGCGGGGGCGCCCGTGGTCCCGGTGCGCTGGGACGGGCTCGTCGCGGCCGTCGGTCCCGTGTCCCCGGGCGGAGCCTCGCTCCCCGGCTCGGCCGCGCTCGTCCGCCGGGCCGCACACTGGGCCGTGGCCGAAGCGACCGCCCCCGCCCCTCACCCCACGGCCGCGGCACTGGCCGGGGCGCTCGCGGGGCAGTTGCTGTTCGACACCCTCGCGGGCATCGCGCCGCCCGGCGAAGCACATGTCCTGCACGGTGAGGAACTGACGGCGGACCGGGTGAGCGTGAGCCTCACGGCCCCCGGCCCCACCGCCGGCGAGGCCGCCGAGCGGAGCTTCCTGACAGCCGCGCCCGCGGCCGGCGCCGAACCCGTAGTGCCGCCCACCCCCGACGAGGCCGTCGAGGCGGTGACCGCGCTCACCGGGCGCTGGACCGGACCCGTCGCGCTGCTGGCCGGCGAGGAACTGCCCCAGATGCCCCTGGCCCTGCGGGAGATGGCCGCCCGCGACGGCGGCACCGACTCCGTGGTCGCCTGGGCCGAGGAGCAGCGGACGGCGACGGTCGCGGTCGCCCTCGCCGCTCTCCGGGCGGCCTGCCCGTCCCCGGGCGCAGCCGCCGCGGGGCTCACCGAGGAGCACTGGCTGCTGGACGGCGCGCTGCGGCTGATGGCCGACGAAGCCGTGCCGTACGCGACGAGGACCGTGGGGGCCGTGGAGGCACACTCGGTGCCGCTGCTGCGCATGCTGGAGGAAGAGGGCATGCCGGACCCGGCGGTGACCCTGCTGCGCCACCCCGGCCTGGACTGGACCCTGGCGGAGGTACGGGTCTCCGGCGGCCCGCGGCCGTGGACCGGAGTGAGCTGGGGCCGTGACGACACGGAGGCGGTGCACCGTGCGCTGGCCACCGCGCTGGCCCGGCACCAGACCCACGGGGTGCCCGGCGCGGGCCCCCTGGCCGACGGCGTGCACACCGACGCCCTGCTGTTCGCCGACGCCGCGGAGCAGGCCGCGCTGCGCAAGCGGGTCGCGGACTCGGCCGCCGCCGCCGGGCTCCGCTACGAGGGCACCCCGCGGCGACCGGACCCGGTGACGGGGGCGCTGCCCCTGTGGTCGGGCACTGTCCGGGCCGTCCCGCTGGCCGGGGAGCCGCAGGTTACGGAAGCGAGCACCGAGGAGCCGGACCGTGGCTGAGAACCCGACCACCGTCGTCTGCGCACCCGCACTGTCCGACGCCACGGACACCGACTGGCGTGTTGTGCTGGAGCCGCTGGGCGCCTTTGGGGACGGCACCGTCGGCGTCAACCTCGGCTGGGACCTGGCCTGGGAACGTGACCGGCTGCGGTCGGCCGGCGAGCGCGAGCATCTGTCCGTCCGCGTCTACGGCGACGAGGTGCTGGTCGGCCCCCGCTGGGTGCCGGGGACGGACTCCGGCTGCGCGGGCTGCGCCGAGCTGCGCTCCCGGCTGGTGATCGACCACCCCCTGACCGACGACCTGACCCGGCCCACGGCGCGGGTCGCCCCGCGCCGCCCGTTCCTTGCCGAGCTCACCCGCGCGGCGCTGGCACGGCTGGCCGACCGCCCCCTGGGGCCGGGCGAGTTGTACGCGGTGGGGTCGCGGGGGACGCGGACGCACCGCGTACCCCGCCACTTCGCCTGCCCGCTGTGCGCGCCGGAGATCCCCGAACGGCCGGTGGGCCGGCCGCCGGAGCCCCTGGCGCTGCGACCACGCCCCGCCGCCGCGGACAATCCCGGCCGGGCCGCGGCCGGGGCCGCGCTGGTGCGGCCCGGAGCGCTGCGCTCACGGCTGGTGGACCCGCGCTTCGGACCGGTCCTCGCGCAGCAACGGGAGCTGCTGGCCCCCTTTGCCATGAGCATGGCGCTCCAGCCCGACGCGGTGGCCCTCGGCTATGCCCGCGAGACGACCTTCGCCAAGGCGGACCCGATCGCCATCCTGGAGGTGTACGAGCGGCTTTCGGGCTTCCCGCACCAGGCGCCGCTCGTCGAGGGGGTCTCGTACGCCGATCTCGTCGCCGCCGAGGGCGGAGCGGAGGTCGCGGTGCGGCCCGCCGCGTTCGGCGAGTACACCGAGGAGCAGGCGGCACGTCCCACCGCGCGGATCGAGCGGGTGACGGACGAGACGCCGATGGACTGGGCGTGGGGGCACGACCTGGCGGACGGCCGGCCCCGGCTCGTCCCCGCCGAACTCGCCTTCTTCCAGTACGACTACCGCTACGGACGGGAGCAGCGGGCGGCGCGCCGGCACGGGGCCGCGCCGCGCCGGCACCTGTACCAGGAGTCCTCCAGCGGCTGCGCGGTCGGCTCCTGCCTGGAAGAGGCAGCGCTCTACTCCCTGCTGGAACTCGCCGAGCGGGACGCCTTCCTGATCAGCTTCCACCGAGCCCGCCCGCTGCCGGAGATCACCCACTCCTCGATCACCGACCCGGTCGCCCGGGGGCTGCTGGCGACCGCCGCCTCGCGCGGCTTCCGGGTCCACCTGCTCCGCGCCACCCAGGACATCGACCTGCCGGTGGTCTGGGCGATGGCGGTCAACACCCGCGCTCCGTTCCCGGCCACGTTCTCCGCCGCGGGCTCCGGCATCGACCCGGTCTCCGCGCTCCGCGGGGCGCTGTGGGAGGTGACCCAGATGGCGACCGATCGCCTGACCTGGGACCGCTCCGAGGCCGAACCGATGCTGGCCGACCCCTGGCTGGTCGACGAGATGGACGACCACCTGCGGCTCTACGCGCTGCCCGAGATGAAGGAGCGGGTCACGTCCGTGCTGGGCGGGCCGGAGATGAGCCTGTCGGAGGCGTTCGAGGGCTGGCCGGACCGGCTGGAACAGGCCGCCGGGGGCGATGTGCTCGGGGCGCTGGACTACATCCGGGGGAGGTACGCCGCGGCCGGACTGGACCGGATCGTCCTGGTGGACTCCACCACACGGGACCACGCCGACATCGGCCTGGCCGCCGCCAAGGCCGTGGTGCCGGGCATCGTCCCCATGTGCTTCGGCCAGGCCCAGCAGCGAGTGGCCGGGCTGCCGAGGCTGGAGGCGGCCCTGGCCGGAACGCCCTCCGGCGATCTGTCGCCGCCCTACGAGCCGCACGCCTTCCCCTGACCCCCGGCCGTCCCACAGGCCCAGCAGGCGCGGCGGACGCGCGCCGTTGTTCACCGAACCACCGAGGCAGACGGAGTTCCCCATGACAGATACCAGCGACCGGGGCGGCCCTGCGTCACCGATCCCGGACGATGCCGATGTCATGTCGCGCGACATGCGGTGGTTCACCTACGCGACGGGGCTCGGTGTCCGGGTGGAGCCGGCGGCCGTCCCCGAGCCACGCCCGGACACCGAGGTCGCGCCCGCGCTCCCGGAGGCGGCGCTCGGCGACCGGACGCCCCTGCCCCGGGGCACGGCGGAGCTGCTGGAGCGGGCGCCCTATCCGCACGGCCGGGCCGGCGCCCCGCGCGAGAGGGCCGACGCCCTCGGGCACGCCCTGGTCGCGGGCTTCGGCCTGCAACGGCGGGAGCCGGAGAACCCGTTCAACGACCACCGCCCCTACCCCTCGGTGCGGGCGAAGTTTCCCGTCCAGGTGTTCGTCCGGGACGGCCGCCACCGCCGGGTGCTCGACCTCTACCGGCACGCGCTGACCGGTGTGGGACGCCAGGACGGGGCGGCCGGTCCGCTGGAGGTGGCGCTGGCCGGGAGGTACACCCGGCTGCCCGACTCCTACCGGTGGTTCCGCAGCTCCCTGATCGGCCTCGAACTGGGCGTCAACCTCCGCCAGTTGTGTCTGGGCTTGGACCTGTTCGGCCTGTCCGGAAAGCTGCGGCTGCCGGACCGGGACGCGGCGGGTCTGCTGACGGACTTCGGCCTGACGCCCGAGTCGGAGTGGTCCCTGCCGCTGACCGTGGCCCTGGAGGACGGCGGGCCGCCCGCCGCCGCGCCCCCCGCGGAGCGGGCCGCCGACCCCGTCCTCGACGGGATCCTGACCGTCAACCGCTCCCAGGACTTCACGGGCCCCTCCGCCCCGCTCGGCCCGTCCGTCCCGGCCGGACTGCCCCGGGACGGGACGCTGTCCTGGGCGGAGGTGCTGTGGCGCCGCAGCGCGGGACGGATGCCGCGCGGCATGTACGGCATGACCGGCCGCAGGCGGCCGGTGCCCGAGCGGACGCTGCGCGAGGCCGTCAGCTGGCTGAACGTCCCGCCCCCCGGCCCGCACCTGGCCGCCGCCTGGGAGGAACTGCGCCTGACCGCCGTGTTCCAGGGCATCGAGGGGCATGCCGACGGGGTCTGGCACCTGCGAGACGGCCGGCCGGTGCTGCACCGGGCCCAGCCCGGCGCCGCGTCCGTACTGGAGGAGCACTACGGCTACCCCGTCACCCCGTACGCCGGGGGCGACGTCCGGCACGCGAGCGTGGTGTGGTTCCTCTCCGCGAGCCCACGAAGGCTCGTGGAACGGCTGGGCCCCGGCGGATTCACCGCCGCCCAGTACGCGGCGGGCTGGGCGGCCCAGGGCATTTCGCTGGCCGCCGCCGCCACCGGTCTGTACGCGAGGCCCGCGCGGGCCTTCCAGGAAGTTCCGACGAAGCAACTCCTCGGCCTGGACGCCGAGGAGATGATCGTCTGTGCCGCCATCACCGGGACCCCGCGCTTCGAGGGGCTGTTGTGCGACCTACGCCTGTGACGAGAGGGCAGAAGTTGACGGACACATCCGAGACCGCGCGCGCCGGGGACGGCGACACCGGCTCCGGCACCGTGTGGCGGACCTGGCATCTGCACGTGTCGAGCGGCGACCGCAGCGTGCACGACCGGGTGCTGGTCGAGGCGGTCGTGCCGCTGATCCACACCCTGCCGGACCGGCCGTGGTTCTTCCTCCGCTACTGGCACGGCGGCCCCCATGTCCGCCTGCGCGTAGGGGATCTGACGGACGAGCAGGCCGCGTCGGCCGAGCGGCTCCTCGCCGAGCGCCTCGCGGACGCCGGGCGGCTGCGGGAGGGCGAGACGGCGATGAGCCCGGCGGACTACGCGCGGACCGCCTCCTCCATGACCACGGCCGGGGACCAGCCCTCCCACCAGGAGGTCACCGGCATGCTGGAGCCCGGTGTCCACCGCTTCGCCTACCACCCGGAGTACGAGCGGTACGGCGGCCGGGAACTCCTGCCGGAGAGCGAGCGGCTCTTCGAGCTCTCCAGCAGGCTGGTTCTCTCCTTTCTCCGGCGGGGGCCCTCCGCCGGGGCCCGGGCTCTGCTGGCCCTGCGCGCCACCGTCTGCGCCGGGCGGGCGCTCGGCGACGACCCCGCCGAGGAGGCGGCCTTCTACGATCACGGACTGCGCGCCTGGCGTACGTGGGCAGCCGGCTACGGCTACACGGAGCGGCAGCTCGACGAGCTGTACCGGGCCGCCCGGCCGACCGACGAGCTGCGGGCCAAAGTGGCGGGGGGAGACACCGCGGGCCCGCTGGCACCGTGGCAGGCGGCGCTCACCGGACTGTCGGACCGGATACGGCGGGAGACCCCGCTCCACCCGGCACAGGTCACCGTCTCCCACGTCCACATGCTGCACAACCGCCTCGGCCTGCGGGCGGTCGAGGAATACCAGACCTATGCCCGGCTGGCGAGGCTCTTCCCCGTCCGGTCGGCCCCCGAAGGGGCGCCCCCTTCCGACCACTCCGGACCGGCGCAGAGCGGCGCGGTCCTGACACCCGAGGAGCACCGATGAGCACCAGCCCCACCACCGCCACCGCCCGCGCAGGGGCTCCCCCCACACCGGCCGTCATCGCCCGCGCCATCGGCGTCACCCGGCACTACGGGGACACCGTCGCCCTGGACAACGTGGACTTCACCGTGCGGGAGGGCGAGTTCATCGGCCTGCTCGGGCCGAACGGCGCCGGCAAGACCACGCTGCTCAACTCCCTGCTGGGGCTGCGCAAGCCGACCTCCGGGCGCATCGAGCTGTTCGGAGGCTCCCCCACGAACCCGGCCAGCCGGCGGTTCATCGGCGTCACCCCGCAGGAGAGCGGCGTACCGCCGACCCTGCGGGTGGCCGAAGCGGTCGACTTCGTGGCCGCGCACTTCAAGGAGACCGAGGACCGGGACGAGCTGCTGGAGCGGTTCGACCTGACCAAGGAGGCCCGCCGCCAGACCGGCGGACTCTCCGGCGGCCAGAAGCGCCGTCTGGCGCTCGCCCTGGCGTTCGTCGGGCGCCCGCGCCTGGTCATCCTCGACGAGCCGACCACCGGCCTGGACGTGGAGTCCCGGCGGATGCTGTGGGACCGCATCCGCGAGTTCCACGAGGGCGGTGGCACCGTCCTGCTCACCACGCACTACCTGGAGGAGATCGAGGCCCTGGCCAAGCGGGTGGTGGTGATCGCCCAGGGCCGCATCCGGGCGGACGACAGTGTGGGCGCCATCCGGGGGATGGCCCATATGCAGCGGGTGTCCATGAACGCCGGACCGCTGCCGGACCTGCCGGGCGTCATCAGCGAGGAGCGGACGGAGGAGCGGGTCGAGCTGATGACCCACGACGCCGATCAGCTGGTCCGGGCACTGGTGCGCCAGGGCGTGGAGTTCTCCGGCCTCGCCGTCCAGCAGGCCACGCTCGAAGAAGCCTTCCTGGTGATCTCCCAGTCCTGACCCCCCGCACCTCCCACGAAAGTGCTTGAGGCCATGTCATCACTGACCCTTGTCCATGCCCGCTACCAGCTGGTCGAGCTCAGCCGCATCCCCATGGCGATCATCGGCGCGGCCTTCTTCCCGGCCGCCTCGCTGATCTTCTTCGTGGTGCCCAACACCAAGGACGACCCTGTCGGGGCCACCCTCGCCACGGCCTCGATGGTGGTCTTCGCGGCGATGATCAGCAATCTCTTCGGCCACGGCACCGGTGTGGCCGAAGACCGCTCCCAGCCCTGGGACCCCTACACCCGCACCCTGCCGATCGGCCCGGCGGTGCGGTTCGGCAGCCGCATCATCACCGGTCTCGCGATGATGCTGTTCTCGATGGTCCCGGTCGTGATCGTGGCGGCGTTCTTCACCCCCGCCACCCTTTCGCCGGCCCGCTTCCTGCTGGCGATCGGCGTGGTGATCCTCGTCTCCGTGCCGTTCACCATGATGGGGCTGGCGATCGGCTACCTGCTCTCCACCAAGGCGGCGATCGCCACCGTCCAGCTCGTCTTCCTGCCCCTGGCCTTCGCGGGAGGGCTGCTGGCAGGCCCGGGCGAGGCGCCCGGATTCATCGAGGCGATCGCCCCGTTCGTCCCGACGCGGGGCTCCGCCGAGCTGATGTGGGCGACCGTCGGCGACTACGACATCAACCCGGTCGCCATCGTGTCGCTCGTGGTCTGGACCGCCGGTCTGGCCGCCCTCGCGTTCTACGCCTACCAGCGTGACGAGGGACGCCGCTACCACTGAGCCCCGACGGACCGCCCGGGCGCCCCCGGCGGCTGCGCCCGGCTACCGGGTGGCCCGGCGCAGCCGCCGCCCGAACTCCATGAGCAGCGCCGCGAGCCCGTCCGCGTCGGGGGCCGCGCCGAACAGGTAGCGGTCGGGGCGGATCAGGACCGCCCCGGCCGGCAGCGATTCCAGCCAGGGCAGCCAGTGGCCGTCGGCGTCCAGCACCGTGTCCGGCCCGGGTGTCGGACCGCCGTCGGCGCGCACGACGGTCACCACCCGGCCGCGTACCAGCCGCAGCGTCTCCAGCGCGGCGGGGGACAGGGTGTCCGCGAGGTTCTCGCGGCACAGCAGTACGAAGCCGGGGCCGAGCACGGAGTCGGCCGGGCCCGGACCTTCGGGGCCGGTCAGCCGGGCCCGGCCGGTGAGTTCACCGGCCGGAGGCCCGCCGTCGGCGAGGAAGCCCTTGGCCAGGGGCTCGCCCAGCGGGCTCGCGGAGCGCGTCGAGCCGGCGGGGCGCGCCGGTTCGGACGGCCGGGACGGGCCGGGGGAGGGGGCGGTCATCGCCCGGTCCCTGTCGGCCGCCGCGGCCGGGTCGGTCACGCAGATCAGCCGCCCGAGCCGCACGGAGAGGTCGATCGCCTGCTGGACGTGGGCGCGGCGCTCCTGCTCGTAGCTGTCGAGGAGGGCCTCCCCGGCCCGGCCGCCCAGCACCAGGTCGAGCTTCCAGGCGAGGTTCGCGGCATCCCGGAAGCCGGAGCACATGCCCTGGCCGGCGAACGGCGGCATCTGATGGGCCGCGTCCCCGGCCAGCAGCACCCGCCCGCGTCGCCACTGCTCGGCGTTGCGGGCCCGGAAGGTGTAGGTGGCGTGGCGGGTCAGTGTGGCGTTGTCCGGCCCGGCGGAGAACATCGACAGCAGCCGCCAGGCGTTCTCCTCGGTGCCGAACTCCGCCCGGTCCTCCCCGGGCATCCGCATGAACTCCCAGCGGCGGCGGCCCGGTCCGCAGGAGACGGCCACCCGTGGCCGGGCGGGATCGGCGATCTGGAGGTTGGACGGCGGGAAGTCCTCCGGGCGGTCCGGCACCACATCGCAGGCCAGCCAGTCCAGGGCGAAGCCGGAGTCGGCCCAGCCGACGCCCAGGGAGCGCCGCACGAAGCTGCCCGCACCGTCGCAGCCCACCACCCAGGAGGCGGTGAACGTCCGCCGCTCGCCGCCGCGTTCGTCCTCGGCGACCAGCTCGGCGCCGGAGCCGGATTCGGTCAGCCCCACGGCACGCAGGCCGCGGAGCACGCGCAGCGTGGGCAGTTCCTCGCCGCGGGCCGCGAGCGCGGCCTCAAGCCCCGGCTGGTACACGGAGGTGGAGTCCGGCCGGCCCGTCCCGTCCGAGCCGCCCAGCCCGATCCGCAGGAGCTGCCGTCCGGCGGCGTCGCTGACCACGTAGTCCTGCGAGGGCTCGGTGATGTCCCCGATCCGGCCGGTGACGCCGATGGCGTCGAGCGTACGGGCGGCCTCGGCGTCGAACGCCACCGCTCGCGGCAGACTGTACGGTTCCGGATGGCGCTCGACGACGACGACCCGCCACCCGCTCTGGGCCAGCAGGATGGCCAGAACCTGCCCCACCGGCCCGTAGCCGACGACCAGGACATCGGCCTCCGGCGCGCCGGCGCTCCGATCGCGTGACCCAGATATCCCGTTCATGCTTCTCCTGTCCTGAATACCCGGTGTCCGGGTCGTACGGGTCCAGTCGTGATAATCGAGGCTCACCGTACCGATTCATCAAAGCGACATTTGCGCCCCTTCGAGCGGCTACCAGGCGGAGGCTGATGACAAATGTCAGCGGCGCTTCGCGAGAGATTGCCAGCGCCGGAAGTGACCGAAATTATCCATGGTGCCACTTCTACCGAATGGCAGTCTTAATCAAGAAGGGAAAACACGTCAATGAGCATGGCCATTGAGGCGATGAACGCGGACGCCCTGTTCGACTCCTTCGACATCGAGGAGCTGGACACCATGGAGGTCGCCGACGGCGTCGCCCTGCCCGAGATGGGCGCCTCGACGGGCAACACCATGTGCTGCTCCTCGTCGTCCTCCTCCTGCTGCTGACGTAGCGGCACCAGCTGTCAGCGCGACAGGTCACCCTGCGCGCTGACAGTGCCACGGAGGAGAAACGCATACTCGGCAGGCGGTTACCCGGCAGGAATTGATGACATATATCAGCTCCAGGTCAAGGGTAATTGCGTGCCGCGAACCGGTTGGAAATCGTGCACCGCCGGTCTCGCGGCCGGCGGCCAGAGCTTGGAGGTACACCAAGATGAGCAAGATCGTGGAGACCATGGACGTGGACGCGATGTTCGACTCCTTCGACATCGAGGAGCTGGGCACCATGGAGCTCGCGGACGGCGTCGCCCTGCCCGAGATGGGCGCCTCGAAGGGCGACTGGACCTGCTGCTCCTCGTCCTCTTCCTCCTGCTGCTGAGGCAGGTGCTCCAGCTGTCTGCGCGACGGGTCTCCCGACGCGCAGACAGCGCCACCGACGAGCTGTGAGCATCGGCGGAGGCCGTCGGTCTCCGGCGGGGAACGCTGACAAATGTCAGCGCCCGGTCACGGGTCATTGCGTGCCGGGTACCGGTTGGAAATCGTAGGCACCGCCGGTCTCGTGAGCTGTTCCGCTCGTTCTCAGCCTGCCGCCGGTCCGGCGGCGGGCAGCACCACCCGCGCACCAGGCTTTCGGCGGGCGGCTGTCCGGCGGGAATTGCTGATCAAGTTCAGTGCAGGCCCGGAGGGCGATCGTGTGCCGTTGGCGGTTGGAAATCACACGCACCGCCGGTCTCCCGGCCGGCGGGCCAGAGCTTGGGGGTACACCGAGATGAGCAAGATCATGGAGACCATGGACGTGGACGCGATGTTCGACTCCTTCGACATCGAGGAGCTGGACACGCTGGAGATCGCGGACGGCGTCGCGCTGCCGGAGATGGGCGCCTCGTACCTGAACGCCCCCCTCTGCTGCTCCTCCTCGTCCTCCTGCTGCTGAGGCAGGGACACCGGCTGTCCGCGCGGCGGGTCTCCTGACGCGCGGACAGCGCCACCGGCGAGTATCGACGGGAGACATCGGTTTCCAGCAGGAAATGCTGACAAATATCAGCGCCCGGTCGAGAGTTATCGCGTGCCGGGTGCCGGTGGGAAATCGTGAGCACCGCCGGTCTCGCGGCCGACTGTCCAACAGCTTGGGGGCACATCAAGATGAGCAAGATCCTGGGGACCGTGGACGCTGACGCGGACGCGGACGCGATGTTCGACTCGTTCGACATCGAGGAGCTGGGCACGATGGAGTTCGCGGACGGCGTCGCGCTGCCGGAGATGGCCGCGTCGACCGCGCACGCGCCGCTCTGCTGCTCGTCCTCCTCCTCGGCCTGCTGCTGACGCAGGAGCAGACAGCAACACCTGGGCAACAAGCATCCGGCAAGCGGCTGTCCGGCGTGCACCGCTGACGAGGTCAGCGCCGGGCAGGGGAAAACGCGTGCCGGGGTACCGGTTGGAAATCACACGCACGCCGGCCTCCCGGCCGGCGGGCCAAGAGCTTGGGGGTACACACAAGATGAGATCGACCCTGGAAACCATGGACGTGGACGCGATGTTCGACTCCTTCAACATCGAGGAGCTGGACACGATGGAGATCGCGGACGGCGTCGCGCTGCCGGAGATGGCCGCGTCGAGCCTGCCGCACACCTGCTGCTCCTCATCCTCGTCCTCCTGCTGCTGCTGCTGATCCCGCGGCGCAGTGCCGCCTGCGCGGCGGGTACACCGCCCACCGCGCAGGCGGCACCACCGGCTGGGCTGCCCAGCGGAGGGCGGGCCCGGCGCCCGGCCCCGAACGGATGGTCGTGACCTTCCCCATAGATGTGCCCGACTCCTGGGCCGGACATGAGCACTACGCGCGCCGTGTGCTGTGGCGGCTGGCCCGTCAGCCCTCCCTGCCCACCCTGTACTTCCGGGGCCGGTGGCTGGACGGCGCGACGCTGGCCGACGCGGTACGCGCGACCGTGGTGGGCCTGCGGCGGGCCGGGCTGACCCCCGGCGGCACGGTGGCGGTGCTCACCGAACCCAACCACCCCGCGATGCTGATCGGCCGCTACGCCGCTCACCTCCTGGGGGCGGGCGTCGTCCAGGTGCGCTCGGCCAACCCCCGCTCGGACGCGTTCCCGCTGCCCGCCGCCACCCAGGCGCGGATCCTCGACGGGACCGGCACGTCCGTACTCCTCGTCGACGCCCCCCATCTGGAGCGCGCCCGCGCCCTGTTGTCGCTGACCGAGGGCAGCCCCCGCCTGCTGGGTTACGGAGTCGGCGCCGCGGACTGCCCCGACGCGCTGTCCTGCCGGGACGAGCCACTCGGAGAACTTCCCGCCCACGACCCCGGCCGCCGCGCCGTGGTGGCCTTCACCAGCGGAAGCAGCGGTGCGCCGAAGAACATCCACCAGACCTTCGGGGTCTGGGACAGCACCGTCCGGTCCGCGGCCGGCGGCGAACCGGACGAGCGGCGGGTGTTCCTCGCCGTGACGCCCCTCAGCCACACCATCGGCGCCATGGCGGACGCGGTACTGACCGCCGGCGGCCAGGTCCTCCTGCACCAGGACTTCGACGCCCCGAAGGTGCTGCGCGCCTTCGAGGACCACGGCGTCACCGACACCTACCTGGCCGTTCCGCACCTCTACCGGCTCACGGAACTCCTGGCCGACGGGCCGGGCCAGGAGCAGGGCGTCGGCTCGGGCCCCGTCGGGGACGCCCTGGGGTCGCTGCGCCGCGTCGTCTACAGCGGCACCCCCGCCGCGCCGCACCGGGTCGCCGAGGCCCTGCGGGTGTTCGGCCCGGTACTCGTCCAGCTGTACGGCACCACCGAGGCCGGGGGCATCAGCAATCTGAGCCCGTTCGACCACCTGGAACCCGAGCTCCTGGGCAGTGTGGGACGGCCGCTGCCCTGGGTGGAGGTGGAGGTGCGCGAGCCCGGCACCGGCCGCCCGGTGCCGCGCGGGGAGGCCGGGGAGATCTGGGTACGCGCCTCCACGGTCATGGCCGGCTACCCGGACGACCCGGAGCTGACCGCCCGCGTCCTGCGGGACGGCTGGCTGGACACCGGCGACCTCGGCCACTGGGACCGCTACGGCTATCTGCGGCTGACCGGCCGCAGCGGCCAGGTCATCAAGTCCGGTGGCCTGAAGGTCTATCCCGCCGCGGTCGAGGGCGCGCTGCTGTCCCACCCGGCGGTACGGCACGCGGCCGTCCACGGCGTACGGGATCCGGACCGGACCGAGTACGTCCACGCGGCCGTCGTGCTCAGGGCGGGACGGACCGCCTCCGCGGAGGAACTGCGCACCCACGTCGGCGAGCGGCTCTCCCCCCTGCACGCCCCCGCCGAGATCACGTTCTGGGACTCGATGCCGCTCAACGAGCGCGGCAAGCCCGACCTGGCCTGTCTGCGCTCCGGTAACGGCCGGCAGGCGTACGACGGTGCACCGCCGAAGGGAACTCCATGACCACACACCAGCACTTCGGCCGAGCCGTGCGGCTGCGCCGGCTGTTCCACCACGACCCCCAGCGGCTGCTGATCGTCCCGCTCGATCACTCGCTCAGCGACGGCCCGGTGGTGCCGCGCGGCAGCAGCATCGACCGGCTCACCGGGCAGCTCGCCGGCGCCGGGGTGGACGCGATCGTGGTGCACAAGGGCAGCCTCCGCCACATCGACCACTCCCGGCTGGCCTCGATGTCCCTGATCCTGCACCTGAACGCCAGCACCGCGCACGCGCCGGACCCGGACGCCAAACACCTGGTCACCGGGGTGGAGGCGGCGATGCGCCTGGGCGCGGACGCGGTGAGCGTGCACATCAACATGGGTTCGCGGGAAGAGGCGCGGCAGCTGGCCGACCTCGGCGCGGTGGCCGACCAGTGCGACCGCTGGAACCTTCCGCTGCTGGCGATGATGTACCCACGCGGCCCGAAGATCACCGACCCGGCCGACCCCGAACTGGTCGCCCACGCCGTCACCCTCGCGGCCGACCTGGGCGCCGATCTGGTCAAGGCCCCCTGCCTGCGCACCCGGGCGGAGATGCGGGACCTCACCGCGGCCTGCCCGATCCCGCTGATCTGTGCGGGTGGCCCGCAGCGCGACACGGAGGACGAGGTGCTGGCCTTCGCCCGGGAAGCCGTGGCGGGCGGTGCGGCCGGAGTCGCGATGGGCAGAAACATCTTCCAGTCTCCCGACCCCGGGGCGATGGCCGCCAGGGTGGCTGGAGTGGTCCACAACCGCCCCGGGAGCACGCTCGGTCACATCGAGGAAGGGCACGGCAGTGAGCTCAGAGAAACTGTGCTGGCTTGACATCCGTTCGGCGGGCAAGGCCCGGCAGGCCATCGTGGAGGAGGCGCTGCACCAGCGGATCGACGGCATGGTCGCCGCCGACCCGGCCGATCTGGAGGGGCTGCCGCCGACCGTCACCAAGGTGCTGATGCCTCCGGCGGGCAAGCTGCCCGCGGACTACGGCTCCGCCCAGGTCGTCATCCTCGCCGGTGACGCCGCCGCCCGGGCACAGGCCGCCGAGGCCGCTCCCGACGTGGAGTTCGGACGGCTGGTGGAGATCACCGACGCCGAGAGCCTGGACGCCGCCATCGAGGCGGCCCGCACCGAACGCTGGAGCGTGCTGGAGTTCCGGGACCCGACCAAGATCCCGCTGGAGATCGTGATCGCCGCCGCCGCCGACGCCGACGGCGCCATCATCACCATGGCGAAGAACACCGAGGAGGCCGCTGTCATCTTCGGCTGCCTCCAACTCGGCTCCGACGGCGTGCTGATGCCCGGCCGGAGCGTGGGCGACGCCACCGCGCTCAAGGCGACCGCGGCCGGCGGCACCGGCGAACTCCAGCTGGTGGAGCTGGAGGTGACCTCCGTGAGCCACATCGGCATGGGGGAGCGCGCCTGTGTGGACACCTGCTCCTACCTGGGCAAGGACGAGGGAATCCTGGTCGGCTCGCACTCCAAGGGCATGATCCTGTGCGTCAGCGAGACCCATCCGCTGCCGTACATGCCCACCCGCCCCTTCCGGGTCAACGCGGGCGCCATCCACTCGTACACCCTCGCCGACGAGGGGCGCACCCGCTACCTCAGTGAACTGAGGGCCGGGAGCAAGGTGACGGCGGTGGACACCAAGGGGCGGACCCGGACGGTCGCGGTGGGGCGGGTCAAGATCGAGACGCGCCCGCTGATCTCCATCGACGCGGTGGCCGCGGGTGGCCAGGAGGTCAACCTGATCCTCCAGGACGACTGGCACGTCCGGGTGCTGGGGCCGGGGGACGCCGTGCTGAACAGCACCGAACTCCGCCCCGGGGACCGGGTGCTGGGACATCTCCCGACCGCCGACCGCCATGTGGGCTACGCGATCGACGAGTTCTGCCATGAGCAGTAGCACCCCGGCGCCGGCCATCGCGGTGATCGGCGCGGGCATCGGCGGCCTCACCCTGGCCGCCGCACTGGCGCGGCTGGGCATCGGCTGCCGGGTGTTCGAGCGTGCCGAGCAGCCTGCCGAGACCGGCGCCGGGGTGCAGTTGGGACCGAACGCGGTCCGGTTGCTTCGCCGTCTTGGACTCTCCGACTCCCTGCGGCAGCACGGCGTCCGCCCGCTCTCCCGCGATCTGCTGCGCTGGGACGACGGACGGCTGCTGGCCCGGACCGAGCTGGGCGAGGAGTGCGAGAAACTGTTCGGCGCGCCGTACGTCACCGTGCACCGCGCGGACCTGTACCGGGCGCTGCGTGGCCTGGCCGGGGCGGCGGTGCGGACCGGCCACCGGCTGACCGGGCTGGCGGAGGAGCCCGGCTCCGTCGCGCTGCGCTTCGCCGACGGCTCGGAGCACCGTGCGGAGCTGGTGGTCGGTGCCGACGGCATCCGCTCGGTGGTGCGGGACCACCTCGCCGCGGACGCCCCGGTCTTCTCCGGCCGGCGGATCTACCGAGGACTGGTACCGGTGGAGCGGGTGCCGGAACTGGCCGCCGAGCCCCGCGTCCAGGTATGGCTGGGACCTGGCCGGCACTGCGTCTGCTACCCGGTCTCCGGCGGCCGGCTGATCAGCTTCGCTGCCACCACCGGCGGTACCGCGCTCCCGGGCGAATCCTGGACCGCGCCAGGTGACCCGGACGAGGCGGCCGAGGCCTACCGGGGGTGGCACCCCACGGTCACCCGGCTGCTCGGGGCGGGCGGCGGTATCGGCTGCTGGGCGCTGCACGATCGCGAGCCGCTGGCGCGCTGGTCCTCCGACGCCCTCACGCTGCTCGGCGACGCGGCGCATCCGATGCTGCCCTTCGCCGCGCAGGGCGCCAATCAGGCGATCGAGGACGCCTTCACCCTGGCGGCGACGCTCGCCCTGTCGCGCGGCGACATCCCGGAGGCGCTGCGCCGCTACGAGGAGCTGCGGATCCCGCGTACCGAGCGCCTGCAGCAGTCGGCCCGCTCCGTGGCGGTCGGTTCGCATCTGCCGGACGGACCGCTCCAGCGGGCGCGCGACGCGGAGCTGGCACGGGGCTCGGCGCTGGACGGGCTGCGCTGGGTGTACGGCCATGACGCCCTGGCCGCAGCGGCACGGTGGACGACGGAGCGGCAGGGGGCGTGAGCGGGCGGGTCCCGGGCCGCGCGTGAGAACCGGGCAGCGCTCCGTACCGGTGCCCACCCTCCCGCTCGCGGATCGGGTGGGCACCGAACGGTTCCGTCCGGGGCCGGAAGGGGTACGTAACTGAGTGAGTCCCCTTGGGGAGGCTGATTCGATGCCGTGGCTCTTCTGGCTGCTCGCCGCCGCGGCGCTCGGCGCTGCGGAGTTCTTCACCCTCACGCTGGTTTTCGGGTTGCTGGCCGGCGCGGCGCTGGTCGCGGCCGTCGTGGCGGGTGTGGGCATCGGCCTGCTCGGCCAGCTCGTGGCGCTCGCACTGGCGGCGGTAGCGGGCCTCGCCCTCGTCCGCCCCGTCGCGCTGCGTCAGCTGGCGCAGGGGCCCCTGACCCATGAGGGCAGCGACGCGCTGATCGGCAAGCGGGCCGAGGTCGTGCGGGAGGTCACCGCGACCCACGGCCTGATCAAGGTCTCCGGTGAGGAATGGTCGGCGCGCTCTCTCGATGAGAGCCTGGTGATTCCGGTGGGTGCGCTGGTGGACGTCATGGAGATCGAGGGCGCCACCGCTGTCGTGTATCCCCGCGAGCTCCTTCCGTGAACGGCTGAACACGCAGCGCAGGAGGAAGCATGGATCCGATCGTCATCCCGATCCTCGTGGCGGCGATCGTCGTCGTCTTTCTCGTGGCCGCCACCGTACGCATCGTCCCGCAGGCGCGCCGCTACAACATCGAGCGGTTCGGCCGGTACCGCCGGACGCTGCAGCCCGGTCTGAACTTCGTCCTGCCGGTGGCGGACCGGGTCAACACCAAACTCGACGTGCGTGAGCAGGTGTACTCGTCCGACCCCAAGCCGGTGATCACCGAGGACAACCTGGTGGTCAACATCGACACGGTGCTCTACTACCAGATCACCGACCCCCGGGCGGCGGCCTACGAGGTCGCCGACTATCTGCAGGCCATCGACCAGCTCACCGTGACCACCCTGCGGAACGTCATCGGCAGCATGGACCTGGAGGGGACGCTCACCTCGCGCGAGGAGATCAACGCCCGCCTCCGTGCCGTCCTCGACGACGCGACCGGGAAGTGGGGCATCCGGGTCAACCGCGTCGAGATCAAGGCCATCGATCCGCCGAACACCATCAAGGAGGCGATGGAGAAGCAGATGCGGGCCGAGCGTGACAAGCGCGCTGCCATCCTGCACGCCGAAGGCGAGCGGCAGGCCAAGATCCTCACCGCGGAGGGCACGAAGCAGAAGGACATCCTGGAGGCGCAGGGCACGCAGCAGGCCATGATCCTCCGGGCGGACGGCGAGTCGAAGGCGGTGGAGCTCGTCTTCCAGGCCGTCCACCGCAACAACGCCGACGCGAAGGTCCTGGCCTACAAGTACCTGGAGACGCTCCCGCATCTCGCGCAGAGCGACAACAACACCTTCTGGGTCATCCCGGGCGAGCTGACCGAGGCGATCCGCACCGTCACCAGCGCGTTCGGCGACCAGCCGGCCAGCACCGGGCCCCCGCCGGGTGCGCGGCGCGAGGACGCGGCCGACGCCGACGCCTCGGACAAGGACCAGGTCGGTGCCCCGGAGGTCGAGGCGAACTCCACGCTCGCTCTGGAAGCTGTCGCGGCCGCCGACGAGGCCGCGAAACAGGCCGCCGTCGCCGTGAGCGACGCGAAGGCGGAGGCGGAGGCGGCGGGAGAGGCGCGGCCGGGCCGGGCGTCGGGCCGGGCGTCGGCGTCCGACGCCTGAGCGCGTCCGACGCGCGAGCGGGGCGTCGACATCCCCCGCCCGCTCACGCGGGCAGGGGAGCGACGCCCCGCTCGGGCCTGGCCGGTCACACCGCCAGCGGCACCGCGTGGATCTCGTCCGCCGTGTGGCCCGCGCGTTCGTGGATGCGCTGGACCGCTTCCGCCGAGGGGGCCGTGGACAGGCAGTAGACCGTCCCGGACTGCGGGTCCGCCCAGGCGTGTTCGAAGTGGACTCCCTCTTCCTTCTGGATCGCCA
Source organism: Streptomyces sp. MMBL 11-1 (assembly GCF_028622875.1). Classification (NCBI taxonomy): domain Bacteria; kingdom Bacillati; phylum Actinomycetota; class Actinomycetes; order Kitasatosporales; family Streptomycetaceae; genus Streptomyces; species Streptomyces sp. MMBL 11-1. The sequence continues at coordinate 5,386,773 of NZ_CP117709.1, forward strand.
CGTCGGCCGCGTGGGCTTCCTTCAGCTGGTCGGACGTGATGCCCTTCATGCCCCGGTGGACATCCATGTACATGCCCATGACTTGTGCACCTCCGGATGTTCGGTTGTGGCCCCTCTTCCATGCTCCACCTGATGCCGGGTTCGGGCGCGTTCTACCGTCCGCCCGCCTCCACCCGCAGTTCCGCCAGTCCCGCCGGCTTCTCCGGGTCCTCCGAGCGGACCGTCACCCGGACCTTGCGGGCCGTGTCGCCCGCCAGGTAGGGGCGCCAGAAGCGGCCGTCGAGGGAGGTCTCCACGGTGTGCGAGGCGGGGGCGGTGCCGCTCCAGGCGGGTGTCACGGAGGTGAGCCGGAGGGGCTTGGCGCCCAGGTCCACGGTCAGGGATCCGGCCGCGCCGTCGGGGGACCAGGACGTCGCCGGGGCCCCGTCCACCGCCGCCTCCGCGTACAGCCCCGGGGCCTCGGACGTCGCCGTCACCGGGCGGCAGCGCGCCGCGTCGGCCGTCGGGGTCAGGTCGGGGCGCCGGGTGGGCAGCTCCAGCGTGGCGGAGAGGCGGCGCGGCCCCGCCGCCGTGTGGACCGTGAACGGGGCGCCGGAGGTCAGGCGGACCGTGGTCGTCCGGGGGCCGATCCCGACCTCGTACACGGCGTCCCGGTACCGCAGGCCCGTCAGCGTGACGCCCTCGCGCAGCTGGGGCGGCAGCGTCGGGTCCAGGCGTACGCCGTCCTCGCGGAGCCTGAGCCCCGTCAGGCCGTGCGTGAACACCTGGAGGAGGCCGCCCTTCCCGGTCAGGAAGTCGTCGGCGGGGAAGCCGGACAGCGGGTCCTCGGCGCCCGCCTTGTCGCCGCGCGCCTCGGAGAACAGGTCGTACGGGCCCCGCATGAAGGGCCGCACCGCACGCTGGAGGTAGGTGTACGCCGAGCAGCCCGGCTCCCCGATCGCCGCCGCGTCGATCGCGTGCACCGAGTCCGTCATCGCCGGGCCGTCCGGGTCGGTGCGGGCCGCGTAGTAGTCCAGGGTGGCCGCCGCGGCGCCCGGCTCCATCGGCCATTCCAGCGGGTAGGTCAGCAGGACCGTGTCCGCCTGCTTGATCGTGGAGCCGTTGTAGCCCGCGTACTGGAGGAAGACCTTCTTCTCCGCGTCGTACGGGATGCGCAGGCCGTCCGCCACCGTGTTCCAGGCGGCGGGCGGGCTGTGGCCGAGGAGCCGGGCGGCGCGGGTCGCGTTGCGCAGCGCGGTGGCGGCGACCGCGTTGGTGAAGACGCCGTCGTCGACGCCGTTGCTGTACTCGTCGGGGCCCGCCACGCCGTTGACGGAGTAGCTGCCGTCCGCGTTCGCCGTGGCGCGCGACTCCCAGAACTCGGCGATGCCCCGGAGCAGCGGCCAGCCCCTCGACGCCAGCCAGTCGCGGTCGCCGGTGGCGAGGTAGAACTGCCAGACGGCAAGCGAGACATCGCCCTGGAGGTGGTTCTGGGTCAGACAGTGCGGCGGGTCCCAGCTCTGGCACTCGGAGTCCATCCGGCCCCGGCTCGCGCTGGTCCACGGGTAGAACAGGCCCCGGTGGCCGTACTTCTCGGCGTTCGCACGGGCCGCGCCCCGGGTGCGGTAGCGGTATTCGACGACCGGGCGCGCCAGCTCCGGGCGGGTGGCGAGCAGGCCCGGGAACATCCACGTCTCGGCGTCCCAGAACACCATGCCCGCGTAGTTGTCACTGGTCAGACCGGCCGGGGCGATGCTGTCGGAGGAGCCGCGCCGGACGCTCGCCAGCAGCCCGTACTGGGCCGAGCGCAGCCAGCCCTGGAGCCGGCGGTCCCCCGGCACCAGCACATCGGCGGACCAGGCCTCGCGCCAGGCCGCCTCGTTCGCCGCGAAGACCCGGTCCCAGCCGCGACCCGCCGCCCGGCGTGCCGCCTCGCGGGCGTCCTCGGCCGGGGCACGGGAGGTCAGGGCGGTGTCGACGCCGACGTACTTCTCGAAGGTGTACGTCCGGCCCGCGCGGACCGGGGTCGCCGACGGGGGCGTACGGCCCCCCGGCCGCAGGCTCTGAACTGAGCCCGAACCGCGCCGCGTCAGCTGGGCGACGGCCCCCTCGATCCCGGTGCCCAGCGTCCGGAACGTGCCGTCCTCGCGGAGTGTGATCCGGCGCGCGCCGCGGTCGTCGAGCCGGCCGGTGACGGTCGCGGTGCCGCTCCAGCGCGGCGTCATCCGCAGGCGTACGGCTCCGGTGTGGACGTCGGACCGGTCGGCCAGCACCTCGTACACGAGGTCGGTGGCGCGGCCGTCGGCGGTCGTCCACCGCAGCGAGGTGCGGACGAGGCCGCAGGAGAGGAAGACCGTCTGCCGGTAGTGCGAGATCCGGCCCGCCGGGGTGTCCGGGCCGAGGGTCTCCCCGCCGACGCCCACGTCGATGTTCGTCCAGCTCGGGAGCGCGGCGATCACCTCGCGGCCCTCGGACACGGCCTTGTCCCGGGCGTACAGCCCGGAGACGAACGCGCCGTCGTAGCGGGGGGTGTAGAGCGGCCAGCCGGTCTTCTCGCCGGTGGCCGCGTAGCCGGCTCCGGCCGGGGGGACGCGGTGGCCGAGGTAGCCGTTGCCGATGTACGGGTCGTAGCCGGCGGCCTCCCCGAAGCGGGTGGACGTCGGCGCCCAGGAGGTCCCGGGGGCGCCCTCACCGCCCGTCCGGCCGCAGGCGGGCACGGCCGGGCGCGGGGAGGGGGGCGGGGGAGAGCCGGGCGGGCCGGCCGGGCCCGGCAGCGGTACGGGGGGCTCGGTGGCGTCGGCGAGGGGCGGCAGCGGTGCGATCAGGGCGGCCGCGAGGAGGGGCGCGAGGACGGAGATGCGCGAGAGGCTCACAGGACGAAGGTAGGGACGCGCCGGTGCGGTCGGTCGTCACGGCACGCACGGCCCCCGCACCGAGTGCCCGCCCGGCCGCCGGATGGAGCAGGTCCCGCGTCCGTCACCTCCGCCTCGCCGTGCCCCTTCCTCCTGCCCCGGGCACGGGCCGGGCCGCGTTCCTCGGACGGCCGCGCCCGCCCGGGTGCCGGGCCGGGGGACGCGGCCTCCTCACCCCGCCAGGCCCGTTTTCAGCCCCGCCCCGCACAGTGGCACCACCACACTGCCCCGCCCGGCACCGTTCCCCTCCCGCACCGCCGCCCAGCAGGCCACCCCCGTCGTCTCGACGTAGAGGCCGCGCGCGGCCAGATCCCGCTGGGCCTCGCGGACGTGGTCCTCCGACACCGTCAGGAACGTGCCGCCCGAGGCCCGTACCGCCGCCAGGATCTGCCGGGCGCGCGGCGGACGGGGGATGGCGATGCCCTCCGCGAGGGTGGCGGGAACCACGGCGGCCGGGTCCGCCGGAGGGAGGTCGTCCGCGCCCGCGTGGAAGGCGGCGGCCAGCGGGGAGACCGCCTCGGCCTGCACGGCGACCAGCCGGGGGCGGGTCTCGATCAGGCCGAGCGCGTGCAGTTCGGCGGTGGCGAGGGCCGCGCCCAGCAGCAGGGTGCCGTTGCCGACCGGGACGGCCAGCGCGTCCGGCAGCCGGCCGCCGAGGTCCTCCCACAGCTCGTACACGTACGTCTTCGTCCCGTGCAGGAAGTACGGGTTGAAGACGTGCGAGGCGTAGAAGACCCCCGGTTCGTCAGCCGCCGCGCGGGCGGCCCCCGAGGTCGCCTCCCGGCCGCCCGGGACCGTGACCAGGCGCGCGCCGTGGGCCCGGATCTGCTCGGTCTTCTTCGGGGACGTGCCCTCGGGGACCTACACCGTGCAGGGGAGCCCCGCCCGCGCGCAGTACGCGGCGATCGACGTGCCCGCGTTGCCGGTGCTGTCCGCCACGACCCGCTCCGGCCCCAGCCGCCGGGCCAGCTCCGCGAGCATCACCGCGCCCCGGTCCTTGAAGGAGAGCGTCGGCATGAGGTAGTCGAGCTTCGCCGAGACGGTGTCCGTGAGGGGGACGAGCGGGGTGCGGCCCTCGCCCAGGGAGATCGGCGGGGCGGTGAGCGGCAGGAATTCCTCGTAACGCCACAATGAATCGGCCCGCCCGGCAGACGGGTTCGGCGCCGCGCCCCGGGCGGGGGTGAAGTCGAGGTCCCAGGGGCCCCGGCAGACCGGGCAGCACCAGGTCAGGGCGGTGATCTCGGACCGGGTCCCGTCCACGGGGCAGTGATAGGCCGTCATGCGCACCAGCATGTCAGGCGTATGGCAGGTGAATGCCACACGTATGCCACATGCCAAGGCACCCTTGTGAGTTCGCCATGGATCGGTCAATCTTTCGCTGGCAGCAGGGCATGCGGCTCACCGGACGACGCAGAAAACGGGGCGTTCGGCCGGCTGATTTGTCATGCCCCTGTCCGGAGTCGTCGTGTGGCTCCGGCACCACCCCCCACCAGAGCACCGCCTATGAGGAGGACCCCTCAGATGTCAGTGACGCGTCACACCCCCCAGGCCCGTCGAAGACTCGCCGCGGCGACCGTCATAGCCACCGCAGCCGCCGTCGCCCTCGCCACCGCCGCCCTCCCGGCGACCGCGGCCGAGCGCGCACCCGAAGGCGTGATCCTGAACGCGGGCGCCCCGGGCGCCATCAGCGACAGCTACATCGTGACGCTGAAGGACTCGGCCGCGAAGTCCCACACCGCCCAGGGCAAGGCCCTCGCGAAGAAGTACGGCGCGAGCATCGAACGGACCTACCGCTCGGCCCTCAACGGTTACGCGGTCGAGGCATCGGCCGCCGAGGCGAAGAAGTTCGCCGCCGACCCGGCCGTCGCGTCCGTCTCGCAGAACCGCACCTTCACGGCCTCCGCCACCCAGAACAACCCGCCCTCCTGGGGGCTGGACCGGATCGACCAGCGGAGCCTCCCGCTGGACCAGCGCTACACCTACCCCGACAAGGCCGGCGAGGGCGTCACCGCCTACATCATCGACACCGGGGTACGGATCAGCCACAGCGACTTCGGCGGCCGGGCCTTCAACGGCTTCGACGCCGTGGACAACGACAACGTGTCGCAGGACGGCAACGGCCACGGCACGCACGTGGCGGGCACCGTGGCGGGCAGCGCGTACGGCGTGGCCAAGAAGGCCAAGATCGTCGGCGTCCGGGTGCTGAACAACAGCGGTTCGGGCACCACCGCGGGGGTCGTCGCGGGCATCGACTGGGTGACGGCCAACGCCGTCAAGCCGGCCGTCGCCAACATGAGCCTCGGCGGCGGCGCGGACTCGGTGCTCGACGCCGCCGTGCGCCGGTCCATCGCCTCCGGCATCACCTACGCCGTCGCGGCGGGCAACGAGTCGACCAACGCCTCCACCAAGTCGCCGGCGCGTGTCGCCGAGGCGATCACGGTGGGCTCGACGACCAACACCGACGCCCGCTCCAGCTTCTCCAACTACGGCTCGATCGTGGACATCTTCGCCCCCGGCTCCTCGATCACCTCGTCGTGGCACACCAGCGACACCGCCACGAACACCATCTCCGGCACGTCGATGGCCAGTCCGCACGTCGCCGGCGCGGCCGCCCTCTACCTCGCCGACAACCCGGGCTCGACCCCCGCCCAGGTCTCCGCCGGCCTCGTCGCGGCCTCCACCACCGGGGTCGTCACCAACCCGGGCAGCGGCTCGCCCAACCGGCTGCTGTACGTGGGCGCGGGCGGCACCACGCCGCCCCCGGGCAAGAAGTTCGAGAACACCACCGGGTACGCGATCAACGACAACGCCACCGTCGAATCACCGGTCACCGTCACCGGAGTCACCGGTAACGCCCCGGCCGCGCTGAGCGTCCCGGTCAACATCTCGCACACCTACATCGGCGACCTGAGGATCGACCTGGTCGCGCCCGACGGTTCGGTCTACAACCTGAAGGCGTACGGCTCCGGCGGCAGCAGCGACAACGTGGTCACCACGTACACCGTCAACGCCTCCTCCGAGGTCGCCAACGGCACCTGGAAGCTCCGGGTCAGCGACAACGCGAACGCCGACACCGGACGGATCAACAGCTGGGCGCTCCAGTTCTGAACCCGCCCAGGGGCTCCGGGCCGGACCGCTGAACCGGAGACCTGATCCATCCCGTGAGTCGGGCCGGGGTGACCGCGTGACGCGGTCGCCCCGGCCCTTCGGTGTCAGCCGCGGTGTCAGCGGCGGTTGAGCCCGCGGTGGACCGCGGTGATCAGCTCACCGTTCTCCGTGTCCCCGTCCAGCGACCAGAACATCGCCCCGCCGAGACCCTTGTCCCGGATGTACGCGGCCTTGGCGCGCAGCACCTGAGGGTCGTCGTAGGTCCACAGCGTCGTGCCGTCGAACAGCCACGCGTGGCCGTTCTTCACATCACGGTGGACCGTGTACGCCCCCGAAGCGGCCAGCTGCTTCAGGACCTTGTAGTCCTCGTAGCCCGCTCCCCAGGTGGCCGGAGCCGGGGCCGTGGCCGGCTGCCCCATGCCCGTGCCGCCACCGCTCACTCCGGTCCAGCCCTGGCCGTAGGTCGGCATGCCCATCACGAGCTTGTGCCTGGGCGCGCCGCGGCGTACCCAGTCGCGCACGGTCTGATCGACGCTGAAGTCGTTCTTCGCGTACAGGGCCGACTGCTGGGCCGTCTTCTTCTCACCGGAGACGTGGTAGTCGTAACCCTGGATGTTGACGAAGTCGAAGTCCTTCATGAGGCGCTTCACGTCGAAACCCGCGTCGATCGCCTTCGGGTTGGCCGCCACGTAGGCCGACAGGTCGTAATGCTTCGGCTTCGGCTTCCCGTGCCCGTGCCCGTGGCCCTTGCCCTTGCCCTTGGCCGCCTTCTCCTTGGCCTTCGCCTGGCTCTTGGCGTAGGCGTCGAGCTGGGTGCGGAACTCGTGGATCAGGGCGGTGAAGTTCTTCTTGTCCTCCGGGCGGAAGACGGTGCCCTCGTTGCCCGCCGAGCCGGGCCACTCCCAGTCGACGTCGATGCCGTCGAAGAGGCCGGCCGCCGCGCCGTCGCCGCCGCGTGCCCCGTCCACCGGGAGGTTGCCCTTGATGTACAGGTCGATGCAGGAGGCGACGAGCGCCTTGCGGGAGGCCGCCGTGCGGGCCGCGTCGGAGAAGTGGGTGGAGTAGCTCCAGCCGCCCAGCGAGATCATGACCTTGAGGCCGGGGTGCTTGGCCTTCAGCTCGCGCAGCTGGTTGAAGTTGCCCGCGAGCGGCTGGGTGTCGGTGTCGGCGACGCCGTCGACCGATCCCGCCGCGTCGAGCGGGCGGGCGTAGTCCGCCCAGGCGTCGGCCTGGCCGGGGATGTTGCCGGTGAAGCACTTGCCCTCGGCGTTGACGTTGCCGAAGGCGTAGTTGATGTGGGTCAGTTTCGCCGCGGCCCCGCTGGTGTCCAGGTCCTTGACCTGGAAGTCGCGCCCGTAGACGCCCCATTGGGTGAAGTAGCCGATGCTCTTGTACGCGGGGCGGTGGTGGCCCCTGTCGCGGTCGCCGCCGTCGCTCCGGCCGTGGTCGGCGCTGGCCGTGGCCGCGGGTGCGATGCCCCCCAGCAGGGCCAGGGCGACGCCGGCGGTGGTCATTCGGGACAGGTTTCTTCGGCGCATGAGGCTCGTTCCTGTGCGTGATCCGGTGCGTGATCCGGTGCGGGAGGAATGCGGAAGGTGAGCGGAAGGAAGTGCGGGAGCCGTGCTGTGCACAGGAAGGTATTGGTCTGGACCAAAAATGGTCAAGAGTCCGGGAGTTGCCGACTTCGGCGGCGGTTCAGGTGCGGCAGTGTCGGCCGGTGCGGCGCCGGACAGGGCCGGTGCGGCGCCGGGCGGAGCCGGTGTGGCGCTCGGCGGGGCGGAAATCGAGGACCGTCCGGTACTGATCTGGTGTCCACGTCCGGGATATGCGTGGACCGCCACCAGATCATCACATTGGGTGAAACTCTGGCCCATGCTTGCGGTGTACAACCCACGGTTGCCAGGCTGTTGCAGACTGTCAACCTGTTGGGAGTGGCCTGTGACATTCGGTGAGCAGCCCGCCTATCTGCGCGTGGCGAGCGATCTCAGGGAGAAGATCGTCAACGGCGCGCTGCCGCCCCATACCCGCCTGCCGTCGCAGGCTCGCATCCGGGAGGAGTACGGGGTCTCGGACACCGTCGCCCTGGAGGCGCGAAAGGTCCTGATGGCGGAGGGGCTGGTCGAGGGCCGCTCCGGCTCCGGCACCTATGTGCGCGAGCGCCCCGTACCTCGCATGATCGCGCGCTCCGGCTACCGGCCGGACAAGGGCGCCAGCCCGTTCCGGCAGGAGCAGACGGCCGAGGGGGCGCGCGGGACCTGGGAGTCCCGCAGTGAGCAGGAGGGGGCGAGCCCCGAGATCGCCGAGCGGCTGGGCATCGAGCCGGGCGACCGCGTGATGCGCACGCACTACGTCTTCCGGGAGGCGGGCGAGCCGATCATGCTCTCCACCTCCTGGGAGCCGCTCGCCGTCACCGGCCGGACGCCCGTGATGCTTCCGGAGGAAGGGCCGCTGGGCGGCTGCGGGGTGGTCGACCGGATGGCCGCGATCGACGTCGTCGTGGACAACGTCGCCGAGGAGGTCGGCGCGCGCCCGGGGCTGGCGGAGGAGCTCCTGGCGCTCGGCGGTGTGCCCGGCCATGTGGTCATCGTCATCGGGCGTACGTACTACGCCTCGGGCCGGGCGGTGGAGACGGCCGACGTGGTGGTGCCGGCGGACCGGTACCGCGTCGCGTACCACCTGCCCGTGAGATGAGGTGAGGTGACGCCCCGTCGGGCCGTTCGGGGGCGCGCCGGCCGGGGCGCATGGGACACGAGGGGGCGCTTTCTTCGAATGCGCCCCTTTCGTGGTGGCCGGATGTGTATCTCTTTGTGCAAACCCGCCTGCACTGAGTGAAGGTCAGGCGTACGCTCGGGCATATGCGTACTGCGGTTTCCTGGGGATCCTTAGAGGCGTGCATGCCGGTGCGAAGAGGGGCGATATGCGGGGGAGCGACACGATGAGCGACAGCGGCGCCGTGCTCCCTTGGCAGGTGATACGGCAGGACGACGGCGGCAACCGCTACCGCGTGGGCAGGTACGCCACGCAGGCCGAGGCGCAGAAGGTCGCCGACGGCCTCGACGACCGCCATCGCCACCAGGTCTACCGGGTGGAGCGTGTGGGTCAGGGCACCGGGCCCTGACGCGGCGGACGGCGGCGTGGGCCCCAGAGGGGCCGTTCCGCCCTCCCGGGCCCCACGGCCTCCCCGGACGCTCCACGGGGCCTTCCCCGGAGCGCTTCGCGCCCGCGTGCGCCCTTGTCGCGCCTCTGCCGCTCCTCTGCCGCTCCTCTCGTTCCTCCCGTGCCCTCCGCCCTCGTCGCGCCCCGCGTTCCGTGGGTGGCCGGCCGGGGCGGTAGGGTCCCGCCCGGACCGGGGCGCGGACGCCGCCGGAAGTGGGGCGAGCGGGGCGGATGTGGTGGCGGTGCTGATCGACACGGTGGCGTGGGTACGGATCGAGGGCGGCAGGATCCTCTGCGCGCGGCCCCGGGGCAAGGACGTCTTCTACATCCCGGGCGGCAAGCGTGAGGGCGCGGAGACCGATCTGCAGACCCTCCTGCGCGAGGTCGAGGAGGAGCTGACGGTCGGCCTGATCCGGGAGACCGTCGTCCACGCCGGGACGTACGAAGCGCCCGTGGACGACCGGCCCGGCGCCGCCGTCGTACGGATGAGCTGCTATTACGGCGACTACCGCGGCACGCTCGCCGCGAGCGCCGAGATCGAGGAGATGGCGTGGTTCTCCTTCGCCGACCGGGCCCTCGTGCCCCCCGTGGACCAGTTGCTCTTCGATGATCTCAGGGCGGCGGGCGCGCTGAGCTGACCTCCGGCCGTGGTGTGCGTTCACCCGTCTGCACTAAACGCCAGGTTACGCGGTAGCGAGTAACAAATGGTGGGTATGGGCTGTTTAGTCCCCATTTGCATAGGGGGTGCGCCCGTGGTCGTCCCTGGGAAGTGATCGGTGTGATCGATACCGAAGGCGACTGCGCCGAGTGGGCCTTCCCCGCCGAACCCGGTTCCGTGCGGAGCGCCCGGCACGCCGTCCGGGGAGCGCTGGGCACCTGGGGTCTCGACGCCGCGGTGGGCGACCTGGCGGTCCTGCTCGTCAGCGAGCTGGTGACCAACTCCCTCCGCTACGCCTCCGGGCCCATCGGCGTACGCCTGGTCCAGTCGCACGCGGACGGGGACCTTCCGCACCCCGGTGGACGTCCTCCGCTCGCCCATCGGAGAATTCCGCTCGCCGACCGCCCTGCCACCGTCCCGGTGCTGCTGGTGGAAGTCTCCGATCCGCTTCCGGATCCACCCACCGCACGCAGTGCGGGTCCCGACGACGAAGGCGGCCGGGGACTCCAGCTCGTGGCCTGTTCCGCGCGCCGCTGGGGGACCCGTCGGGGAAAGAGTGGCAAGACGGTGTGGTTCGAGCTGGCTCTCCCTGGTTAGGAGAGTGGGGGACGCGCAGCGATCACCAGAGGTCGGGCAGAACCTGGCTGAAAGGGACCGAGACCTTGCTGTGATCGTGAACGCCGTGTCGGTCGGGGCCGTAGTGCTGAATACTGCGGGCAGGACCGGTCCGGTGTGTGAGCTGGAGGGGACGGTCGCGTGAGCGAAATACCTGGGACAACGGGTGATGTCGGTGATGCCGTCGGGACCACGGGCGACGTCGTGTGGCAGAGCAGTCCGCCCGGCTCGATCTATGACTACATCAGGGTCGCCTCCTTCTCGATCGGCCCCGACGGTCTGATCGAGCAGTGGAGCAGCCGGGCCGCCGGTCTGTTCGGCATGTCCTCGACCGAGGCGATCGGCCGTGACCCGGTGGAGGCCTTCATGCCCGCCGAGCTGCGCTCGGACGGTCATCGGCGGGTCGGCGAGATCCTCGACGGCAAGGAGTGGACGGGCCTCGTCCCGTTCCGGATGCCGGGCGAGGGCGGGGCGCACGGCGTCGCCGAGGTCTATGTGATGCCGAGTCTGACGGGCCGGGGGGAGCGGGCCGCCCTCTGTATCGTCGTGGACGTCCGGGCCCTGCGGCGCATCGAGACGGACCTCGCCGCCTCCCAGGCCATATTCGGCCAATCTCCTTTCGGCTTCGTTCTGTTCGGCACGGACTTCGCCGTCGTTCGGGCCAACCAGCGCTTCGCCACGGTCTTCGGCGGCGCGGCCGAGGACCACCGGGGCCGCACGGTGGAGGACTATCTGCCGCGGGCCGAGGCCGACCGGCTGTCCGCCACTCTGAAACGGGTCCTGGAGACCGGGGAGTCGGTCACCGACCTCCAGCTCGTCGGCACCGCACCCGGCGGCACCGAGCGCCGCCACTGGTCCATGAACCTCTACCGCGTGCACAGCGGGGCCGGCCGCCCCGTCGGCATCGCCGGCCTCGCCACCGACGTCACCCGCCGCCACATCGCCGCCCGCGAGGCCGCCAGCGCCCGCCGCAACCTCGCCCTCCTCAACGAGGCCAGCGCCCGCATCGGCAATTCCCTGGACCTGGAGACCACCGCCCGCGAGCTCCTCGACGTGGCCGTCCCCGGCTTCTGCGACCTCGCCGCCGTCGACCTCTACCAGGGACTGCTCACCGGCGAGGAGGCCGCTCCCGGCAGTTGGGCGCCCGCCCACCGCGAGTCCGCCGGAGGCTCGGCGGAGCTGCGCCGGGTGGCCCACGCCAGCGCGGTCGCCGACGCCCTGCACACCGCCGTGGCGGGCAGCGGCCCCCCGGGCCCGGACGACCTGCCGCCCGCGCTCGGCTCCGTCCACCGCTTCGCCTTCGGCTCGCCCTGCGCCGTCGCGCTGCGCTCCGGCCGGGTCGAGGACGTCCCCGGCGACGAGATGGGCTTCGTGCAGTCGACGCTCGCCGTGCCCATGGTCGCGCACGACACCGTCGTCGGCCTCGTCCAGTTCTCCCGTACGAAGGGCAGCGAGCCGTTCGGGGAACGCGACCGGGCGCTCGCCACCGAACTGGCGGCCCGCGCCGCCGTCTGCATCGACAACGCCCGCCTCTACCGCCGCGAGCACGAACGCGCCCTCATCCTCCAGCGCAGCCTCCTGCCCCCCGGCGACCCGGAGGCCGCCGGCCTCGACATCGCCTGCCGCTATCTGCCGGGCAACACCGCCACCGAGGTCGGCGGCGACTGGTTCGACGTGATCGAGCTGCCCGGCCACCGCACCGCCCTCGTCGTCGGCGACGTCATGGGCCGCGGCCTGCGCGCCGCCGTCGCCATGGGCGAACTGCGCACCGCCGTGCGGACCCTGGCCCTCCTCGACCTGGAGCCGGCCGAAGTGCTCTCCGCCCTGGACGAGGTGGCCCGCGGCCTCGGCTCCCCGGGCGGCGGCGAGCGCAGCGAGGGCCTCGGCGGCAGCGGGGGAGCGCAGTGGCCCTCCCGCGCCGCGCAGAAGTCCCGCGAGGCGGACCTCTCCGAGGTGTATCTCGCGACCTGCGTGTACGCGGTCTACGACCCGGTCACCCGGCGCTGCACGTTCGCCAACGCCGGGCACCTCCCTCCGGCCGTCGTCGAGCCCGGCCGGCCCGCCCGGCTCATCGACGTACCGCCGGGCATGCCGCTGGGCGTCGGTGGCGAGCCGTTCGAGGAGGTCGAGGTCGAGCTGGCCGAGAACGCCCTGCTCACCCTCTACACCGACGGCCTCGTCGAATCCCGCGACCAGCCGCTGGACGAGGGCCTGGACGCGCTGCGGGCCGTCCTCACCGGCCCGCAGATGGAGCTGGAGGGGGCCTGCGACCACGTGCTGAGCACGCTCGACACCCGGCACGGCGAGGACGACATCGCCCTGCTGATGGCCCGCATCCAGGGGCTCCCCGGGGAGGCGGTCGGGGACTGGACGCTGCCGCGCGAACCCCGCTCCGTGGGGCGCGCCCGTGAGCTGGCCCGCTCACAGCTGGTCGCCTGGGACCTCGACGACCTGGTCGACACCACCGAACTCCTCGTCAGCGAACTGGTCACCAACGCCCTGCGCTACGGCGAGGGCGAGATCCGGCTCCGGCTGCTGCGCGACCGCACCCTGGTCTGCGAGGTGTGGGACGCCGGCCTCGTCCAGCCGCGCCGCCGCCGCGCCCGCGACACGGACGAGGGGGGCCGCGGCCTCCAGCTGGTCGGCCTGCTCAGCGCCGCCTGGGGCTCGCGCCGCACCCCGCGCGGCAAGACCGTGTGGTTCGAACTGGCCCTGCCGGACGGGGCTCCGGCCGCCGAGCTCTCCGTGGAGCAGCTGCTGAGCATGTACTGAGCCCGCGAGGCTCGCGAGGGTGCTGACGAGAACCCCCCCCGCCCGCGAGGGCACGTTTCCCACCCGGCCCCCGCACCAGGCGTCACGCGCCCGCGCGCAAGGCGTTCGTGCACCGGGCGTGACGCTCCCGCTGCGCGCGAGGCGCCCGCGCACCGGGCGTCACGCGCCCGTCTTCAGGGCAGCCAGCCGGGCCTCCACCTCCGCGCTGTCTCCCAGGCTGTCCAGCTCCTCGAACTGGGCGTCCAGCGAGGAGGCCGCCAGCTCCTGCTTGCCCAGCGCCTTCGCCTCCTCGCGCCGCACCTTGTCCTCGAAGCGGCTCAGCTCGCTCGTCGGGTCGAGGACGTCGATGGTCTTCACGGCGTCCATCATCCGGTTCTGCGCCTGCGCGGACTTCGAACGGGCCACCAGCTCGTCACGCTTGGCCTTCAGCTGGGAGAGCTTGGCCTTCATCTGGTCGAGCCCCGACTTCAGCTTGTCCACGACCTCGCTCTGCGAGGCGATCGTGGGCCCGGCCGTCTTCGCCTCCTGCTCGGACCGGAGCTGGCGGCCCAGCGCGACCTTCGCCAGGTTGTCGAACTTGTCGGCCTCCGCGACCGACCCCGCCCCGCGCAGCTCATCGGCCTTCCGGCTGGCGGCCAGCGCCTTGCCGCCCCACTCGGCCGCCGCCTCGACGTCCTCCTTGTGGTCCTGCTCCATCAGCCGGAGGTTGCCGATGGTGGCCGCGACCGCCTGTTCGGCCTCCGCGATGTTGTTCGTGTAGTCCCGGATCAGCTGGTCCAGCATCTTCTGCGGGTCCTCGGCCTGATCGATCAGGGCGTTGATGTTGGCCTTCGCGAGCTGGGTGACGCGGCCGAGGACGGTCTGCTTGGACATGGGATGGCTCCTTGGAGATCGAGACGGTTCATGTGCTGTGGTCCTGCCCTGCCGGTCGTTCAGAAGCGGCCGCCACCGCCCCGGCGGCCCCGTGTCCCGCCCCCTCCGAAGCTGCCGGGCCCGCCGCCGAAGCCGCCGGACCGGCCGCCGCCGAACCCGCCGCCGAAGCCGCCGCCCATGCCCCCGCCCCGGCCGCCGCCGAACAGCCCGCCGAGGATGATGCCGCCGAGCACCGCCCCGCCCATGCCGCCGCCCTGCGGGGAGCCGGGCCCCCGCGGGGAGCCGAAGCCGCGGACGTCCTGCTCGGCCAGGCTCATCGCCTGCCCGGCCAGCGCGTCCGCCTGCCGCACCTCGGCCAGTGCCCCCCGCGCGTCCGTGGCCGTCAGCTCCCGGGCCCGCTCCCACCGCCGCTGTGCCTCCGTGAGCCGGGTACGGGCCTGGCTGCCGACCGCACCCCGGTGGGTCGTGATGTAGTCGGCCGCCGCCCCGATCGCGGACCGGGCGGTGAGCATCGCCTGATCGAGGAGGGACCGGGCCTTCGCCTCGCCCCGCTCCTGGTCCCGGGCCCCCGCCAGCGCCTCGTCCAGGGCCGCGTCCGCCTCCTCCACCCGGCGCAGCGCGTCGATCGGGTCGTACGGTCCGGCGGCCGTGGCGGCCCGCACATCGGTGAGCACGGCTTCGGCGCGGGCGATCCGGCCGCGCAGACCGGCGGTCGACGCTCCCTCGGCGGCCCCTTCGAGCAGCCCGCCCGCGTCCGCGAGGTCGGTCTCCGTCTCGGTCACCGCGGCGGGCAGCTTCCGCGCGGCCTCGCCCAGCTCCGCCGCCCGCCGGTCCACCGAGTCCAGCAGCGTGCCCGCCTGGCCCACCGCGCCCTCGGCTCCCCGGATGTAGACCGCGGCCCGGGAGTTCTCGCCGTCCTCGACCGCCGTACGGGCCTGCTCCACGGCCGGGGCCGCGAAGGCCAGCCGGTCCTTCGCCTGCTCGACGTCGGCCGCCACGGGCGCGGCGGCGCCCTCCCCGTACCGTTCGCGCAGCCCGGCGACGCCCGACTCGGCCGCCGCGACCCGCCCGGCGAGGGCGCGGCGCCTGGCGTCCACGGTGGCCAGGGCCTCCGGCGCGGTACGTTCCAGGGCCCGCAGCCGGTCGAAGTCCTCGGAGACGGTGTCCAGGCCTTCGTTCGCGGTCGCGCACCGGCGCAGGATCTCCTCCAGCATCAGGCGGCGGGCCGCGTCGTCCTCGGGGAAGGCGTCGTCGAGCTGCTGACGCAACCGGAACGACCGCGTCAGCTCGTCCTTCGCCCGCGCTACCGCCTCGGTGAAGGGCTTCGCCGCCTCCTCGCCGAACTGGGCGGTGGCGAAACCGAGTTCCTCCTCGCTGGTGCGTACCGCGTCGTCGGTGTCCACCAGCGCCTCCTTGGCCCGCCCGTCCAGCTCCGGCAGCGGCTCCGGCGCACCGCCCGCCCCCGCGCCCCGGCCCCAGCCGGTGGCCGCCGGGGTGGTGCGGGTGGTCGTACGCCGTCTGCGCCGGGCGTACGCGTAGGCGCCGACCGCGCCCACGCCCGCCACGACGACCACCGGCAGGATGATGTCGCGGGCGCCGGTGGAGCCGGAGCCGTCCGTACCGGGGTCGGCGGGCCCCGGGGTGATGGCGGGGGCGGTCACCGGACGTCCGGCCAGTACGGAGCCGTAGCCGTCGGCAGCGCCGATCGCGGCCCCGGCCCAGTCGTTCTCCCGCAGCGCGGGTTCGATCGCGGTGCCCGCCACCTCCCGCAGCTGCTCGTCGGTCAGCGGGGACCCGGCGTCGACGGAGTAGGCGTACTGGCGGTCGTGGGTGGCGACGGAGAGCAGCACGTCGTCCTGGCCCAGGCCGTTGCGGTCGGCGGTCTCGTCGCTCCACGTCTGTCCGGACCGGCCGGAGAAATCACGTACGTACACCACGAAGAGCTGGAGGCGCTCGTCGTCGTACAACCGGTCGAGCGCGTCCTCCACCTGCCCCGCCCGGTCGCCCAGAGCCCCCACCCGGTCGGTGACCTGCCCCTCCCGGGACAGCTCGACGGGGTCGTCGGCACGGGCGGTCGCGGCGGCGGGGAGCACCAGCCAGCACACGGCGGCCAGCACGGCGAGGAGGCCGGCGAGAGCGCGGCCGACGCGCAGGCCGCTGCGAGGACCGGCGGGAGGGCCGCTGCGAGGGCCGGCCGGAGGGCCGGTGGACCGGCAGGGAAGCCGGGCACCGCCGGGGGCGGTGCTCCGGAGCCGTGTCCGTGGATGAAATATCACCTTTGCGAGGCTATGTGTGCTTTTTGACCCTCGCGACCCGGCGTACTGCCGACCCGCGTCGGCTGTTCGCATGAAAGGGCGCGGGAAAGAGACACCCCCGCGCGTGTACGGAGGGACGGGGGCAGCCGTCCGTCGTCAGATGGGCGGACGTGGCGCGTTCCGGGGCCCGGTGCCGGAGGCCGACGGTGCCCGCGCCGGTGAGGTCCGGCACCCACGAGGGGCCCGAAGTCCGGAGGTGGCGTGTGACTGGCCTTCAGCTGTCGGTCGTCGTGCCGTGCTTCGACGAGGCCGAGGTCATCGAGTCCTTCCACGCCGCCCTGCTCGGCGTCCTGGACTCCCTCGGGGACAGCTTCGAGATCTGCTACGTCGACGACGGCAGCCGGGACCGCACCCGCCCGCTGCTCAGCGCCATCGCCGCCCGTGACCCGCGCATCCACTACACCGCCTTCAGCCGCAACTTCGGCAAGGAGGCCGCCATGCTCGCCGGCCTCCGCATGTCGCGCGGGGCGGCCGTGGTGATCATGGACGCCGACCTCCAGCACCCGCCCGAGCTGATCCCCCGCATGCTGGAACTGCACCGGCACGGCTACGACCAGGTCATCCCGCGCCGCGACCGCGCGGGCGAGGGCATGCTCCGCAGCACCCTCAGCCACACCTACTACGCGCTCGTCCGCCGCTGCATGGACGTGGAGCTCATCGACGGCTCGGGCGACTTCCGGCTGCTGTCGAGGCGAGCGGTGGAGAGCGTGCTGTCCCTTCCCGAGAGCAACCGCTTCTCCAAGGGGATCTTCTCCTGGATCGGCTTCGACACGGTCACCTTCCGCTACCGCAACAGCGAGCGGGTGGCGGGCCGGTCGAAATGGGGCAGCAAGCGGCTGCTGAACTACGGCATCGACGGACTGCTCTCCTTCAACAACCGGCCGCTCCGCCTCGCGATCTACACCGGCTTCTGGGTCTTCGTCTCGGCCCTGGTCTACGCCCTGTGGACGGTCGTGGGCGTCGTCCTGCACGGCGCGGACACCCCCGGTTACGCCACCCTCCTCACCGCCGTCGTCGCCCTCAGCGGCATCCAGCTGGTGACGCTCGGGGTCATCGGCGAGTACGTGGGCCGCATCTACCACGAGGCGAAACACCGCCCGCCCTACGTCGTGCGGGAGACCGACGCGACCCGGCGGGCGCTGCCGGCCGGCCCGCCGTCGCGCCCGCGACTCACGGGAGGCCCGGGCGAACGCGCCACGCCCCCCGCCCCGGCCGCCATGGCCGAAGCCCCCGCCCCGGCCCCCGCGACCGGCGCCCCCGGCCGGTCCCGTACCGCCCGCCAGTTCGGCAGCTTCGTCCTCATCGGCTGCGTGAACACCGCCGTCTACCTCGGGATCTACGCCTCGCTGAACCGCTGGATCCCGTACCTGACCGCGCACGTCGTCGGCTACGCGGTCAGCATCGTGTGCTCGTTCCTGCTCAACTCCTACGTCACCTGCCGGACGCGGCCGACCTGGCACGGGTTCGTCCGCTATCCCCTCTCCAGCCTGGTCAACCTGGTGGCGTCCGGAGCGCTGCTCTACGGGGCGGTCAGCGGCCTCGGGATGGACAAGAACCTCGCCGCGCTGGCGGCGGGCGTCCTCGTCACCCCGGTCTCGTTCCTGCTGGCCCGGTGGGCGATCACCTCGGGCCGGTCCAGGGCCGCCACGGCGGTGCCGCAGGCCGGACCGCAGGCCGGCCGTCCGGTGCCCGGACCGCTGCCCACCCGCTCGTCCCAGGAGGGGTGACGTCCGCGATGTCCGACGACGTTCCCGTGACCGCCGCCCCGGAGAAGCCGCGGAGGGGCGAGGAGACGTCGGACCCGGCTGCCGGGCGCCCCTCGGACCGACCCTGGACCGCCCTCTGGGTGAGCGCCCTCGCGCTCCCGCCGCTCGCCCTGCTCGCCGCCGCGTCCTGGTTCGGGCGGTGGGTGCGGCCCGGCGCGGACGACTGGTGCTTCCTGCCCGCCGTACGGGACGACGGCGTCATGGGCCTCGTGGGGAAGTTCTACTTCGACGACAACGGGCGGGTCGCCAACGCCCTCCTGGTCGGCGCGTACGCGAAGTTCCAGGTCGCGGGACACCAGTGGTACCCCCTGATCAGCGGGGCCCTGGTGCTCGCGGTCCTCTGGGCGGTGGCCGTCCTGGCCCTGCGCCGGGCCCGGCTGCGCACCCCGCGCGGCCTGCCGCTCCTGCTCGCGGCCCTGAGCACCGCGCTCTTCCTGTTCGTCACGCCGAACACGTACAAGACGTTCTACTGGCCCGCGGCGTCCGTCTCGCACACCCTGCCGCCCGTCCTGGCCTGCGCCGCGCTGATCCCGTTCCTGCTCGCCCGCTCCCGCCGGGGGCGGGTCCTCGCGCTCGCCGTCGCGGCGCTCATGGGCGCCTTCCTCGCCACGCTGTCCGAGGAGACGGCGATCGTCGTCGTGGTGGTGCTCCTGACCGCGCTCCTGCTCTCCGGCCGGGTCGTCCCCGCCCCCGACCGGGGGTTCGTCCGGCGCTGGTGCGCGGCGGGCATCGCCGGGACGGCGGCCGGGGCCGTCGTCCTCATCACCTCACCCGGCTCCACGCGCCGCAGGGACCGGTTCGGCGCGGAGACCACCTCCCTGCTCGCCCCCGACTCCCTCACCGCGTCGCTGCGCGCGTTCGCCGAGATCGCCGTCACCGTGGCCACGACCTGGCAGTACGTCGGCGCGGTCGCCGCAGGCGTCCTGCTGGGGCTGCTGTGCCGACGGGCGGACGGGACACCGCCCCGCCCGCCCGCCCACGTGCCCCTGCTCATCGCCGCCGGAGTGCTCGCGCTCCTCGTCTCCGGCTACCTCTGCACGGTCATCGCCTATCCGGTGTTCGGCGACCGGGTGAGCGACCCGGGCGCCAACCGGCTGTGGAACGACTACCTCCTGCTGTACGTGATCCTGCTCGTCGGCGCGGGTGCCCTGCTGGGCATGGCCCTGCGCCGGCACCCCCGCCGCACCGCCCCGGCGAAGGCCGTGTGCGCCGCGCTCTGCGTCCTGGTGTGCGTCGGCCCGGCCGTGGCGCTGACCAACCTGGAGACCGCGATGCGGGCCCGGGCCGAGAAGTGGGACGCCCAGGACCGCCGGCTCCGCGAGGGGGCGGAGGCCGGGAAGCGGGTCCTGCCGTACGAGCGCCTGGTGATCAGCAACATGCTGGAGCCGTTCAGCCAGGGCGGACGCTCGTACTGGCCCGGAGGCTGCGTCGCCGACCTCTACGGGCTCGACCGGGTCACGGACGGGACCAGGGACGCCCCGTGACGATGACTCAGGCGTACGTGTAGAACTGCGTGTGGTCCAGCATGTCCTGCGGGGTGGTGTTGGGCCAGGGCGGCATGGTCTCGTTCAGGTCGATCACATCGACCGTCCCCCCGGCGGGGAGGTACTCGGCGCTCGTCGGGTGGAGCGCGTGCCAGTCGGCCCAGAGCTTGTCGACGAACGAGTGGTGCAGCCAGAACACCGGGTCGTTCGGGGAGACGCTCGTCTCCATGTGGCCCCAGACCCAGGTGTGCACCCGGTTGTGCATGCTCATGTACCCCGCGGTGCCCTCCAGGGTGGAGCGGAAGCCGGCCGAGCCGTCGCGGAAGGGCGGAGAATCGTAGGTGGGCATGGCGAGGGCCGCGTCGACCTCGGACCGGGGCGGGAGCGTGGGAACGCGGTAGGCGAGCCGGCGTGCGAGGAAGGGGCGGCTGTCGACCGAGACGCTGATCGTCCAGTTCCCGCCGGAATACGCGAAGGGGCCGTCCATCACCTGATCGTCCAGGACGCGTCCGGTGCCCCCGAGGAAGTCCGGGGCCCAGAGCGAGGAGCCGACGGTGTTGTCGGCGGTCCAGTCCCAGTAGGGAATCGAGACCGAGGCGTCGACCTTCTGCAGTTCGTTCTCGAAATCGATGAGGAACTTGCGGTGCCAGGGCAGGAACGACGGCCCGAAGTGGCCCACGTACACGCCGGAGTTCATGTCTATCGAGAACCGCGTGAGGTGGGTCTGCACGAATGTGTCGTACACCCCCGTGCGTTTGACCTCCAGTACCGCGTCGACAAAGGCCTTCTTCTCGGGGGCCGTGAGGTTCGCCTGGTTCTTCCGTACGGTCATGGCTGCTGCTCCCGGGTCAGGCGGTGGGGTCGAACGGAACGATGACGGCGCCCTTGAGCGAGATGACCGCCGTGCGAGCGGCCTCCAGCGGGGTCGCGAAGCGCTCGTAGTGGTTGATCGTGCTGCTCCAGCCGCTCTTCCCGTGCTGCATGACGGGCAGTTCACGGCCGTCGATCAGCACGCGGTAGGCACCGTGTCCGGCGTGTCCACCGTGTCCGGCGTGCGCGTGGGCCTCGGTGGGCGTGCCCTGGATACGGCGGCCCTTGAAGACCTCATCGAAGGAACCGGGTGCTCCGGTCCCGCCGGGTGTGCGGTCGTTGCTCGTGGCCTCGGCCGCCACGGTCTCCGTGGACGCGGCGGCCATACCGACGAGCGCTCCGGTTGCGGCGACGCCGATGACGGCTCCGAGGGCCTGACGGCGAGTGGGTTTGGGCATGCCGGATGTACCTCCAGAACATGAGGGAGGCGGCCCCCCGGGTGGTGTCCGGGGCCGCCGTGATCATGTCTACACGGGGGTGACCGTCCGCATAAGCAGGGAAAAAGAGGTTGGCTCTCATATGGACAGGTCTTCACGGACACAGGGGGGACAGAGAGTGTCCGCCGGCCTCCCGTGCCGCTTCGCGCCGGTGCTTGAGGCGTCGGAGGGCGCAGGTCTTGCCGCGTACGTGCCCTGCCAGTGAAGGATTTGCGATATCCGTCGCGCTGTCGCCCACCGGAACGATCATCTGCGCATGGCCGGAAGTACCTGAAGGTCGGCACCATCACGGTCGACAGGCCGGTCGTCACCAACTGGCACACCGCCCCGGCCGACGCCGTTCCCTCTGCCTGAGAGAACTGACGCGGGGCCGGGGCGGGCGGACCGGTTCCGTTCCTCAGTACCCGTAGATCATCTTGTACGCGACCTCCGGCAGGAACTGCCCGGCCACGGAGCCGGCGCCGACTCCGCAGTCGCCGTCGGACTCGCCGGGGGTCTTCAGCCACAGCAGCATCTCGGCCCCGCCGCCCGTCTGGCTGACCGCCCCCGTCCTGCGCCCGCCCGGGTTGCACCACGCGCCGTTGGAGCCGTTTCCGTTGCGGCTGGTGTCGATGACGTACGGCTTCGTATAGCCGTAGGACGCCGCCAGGGACCCGTTGACGGCGTTGCCGTACGCGGAGTTCTCGCCGGTGCCGTAGTAGTTCGAGACGTTCAGTGAGAAGCCGTGCGCCTGCCGGGCTCCCGCGCCGTCGAGGTGTTGCGCCATGGTGGCCGCGCCGATCCAGGCCGGGTTTCCGGCGTCCAGATAGGTCCAGGTGTTGGGGGCGTGGGCGGCGAACTGGGCGAGCGCGTCCTTGAGCATTCCGTTGCGCTCGTCGATCTGAGCCTGGTTCAGGCAGCTGAAGTCGCCCAGGGAGTCGGGCTCGATGACCACCAGGGCGGGCCGCGCGCCGATGGCCGAGGCGAACGCGGAGATCCAGGTGCGGTAGGCGCTCGGGGTGCCCGCGCCGCCGCCGGAGTGCCCGCCGCAGGCGTCGCGGCCGGGGATGTTGTACGCGATCAGGACGGGCAGCTTGTCGGCGGCGTCGGCGGCGCCCACGTAAGAGCCGACCGCAGCCCCGATGTCCCCGCTCCAGGAGCCGAACCAGCGGGCCATGGGGCGCGAGGAGATGTTGTCGCGGATGGCGGCGGCCCGCCCGTCTCCGGGGTTCGCCGCGACCCAGGCGGCGGGCGTCGAGTGCGGGTCGGTGTAGAAGCCGTCGGTCATGCCGATCGGGTCGGCCGACGTGGTGGCCGCCGTGGCCTGCTGCCCGGTGCCGAGGGGAAGCAGCAGACAGGCGAACGCCGATACGGCGAGGGTGCGCAGGAGTCTTCTCATGCGTGCGGCCCTTCTGTGGGAGCGCTCCCAACCGACGACGGCCGCGCAGGTGATGGGGGGTGGGAGACGCGTGAATGGGGGGAAGGCGCGTGGGGCGGTGGGAAGTGCGTGCGGCGGGCCGGTGGGGCTTCGGTCCGCGACTGCCGTCGTCAGACGAGACGGTGACAGCGGGGCGCCCCGCTGTCAATGAGCCCGGAGCAGCGGCTCCCCGGTGCGGGGCCTTCGGGGAACCGCGACCGTGTTCAGACGGCGGGCCGGTGGACGCGGGGGATTCCCAGGTCCGGCAGGTCGAGGTGGAAGCCGCGCCCGCGACCGGTCGTGGTTCCGTCGTAGGAGAGGTCGGCCAGGCCGACGCCCAGATGCCGGAGTTCCCCGACGAGCATGCGGGCGGCCGTGGCCGCGTGCGCGGGGTCGTCCATGGCGTCGGGGAAGCGGCGCTGCCAGACCGAGGGGGAGGACTTCCAGCCACTCCGCGCCAGCCGGTCGGGGTCGGCCGCGTCCGGTTGGTGCAGATAGCCGGTGGCTTCGATGACGAGACCCAGATCCTGACTCCAGCCCTGGACGAAGCGCTGGGGATCGTCGGCGGATCCCAGGTGCAGGATGAACCTGCCGGGGAAGAACGGGGTGTCGTAGTCGAGGGAGCGCAGAGTCTCGGACAGGTGCTTCTCCACCTCGTCCCACGTGGTGCCGGTCGCCTGCGACGCGACGGGCGCGCTCGGCGGACCGGCGGGGTCGGCGGCGCGCCAGCGGCCACGGGAATAGCCGCGTCCGGCGGCGTCGGCGTCCGCGTCGGGAGGCAGGAGTTCGAGGCTCACCTCGCCCTCGTCGTGCGAGTGCACGAGGAGGCAGGCGCCGGGGAGCCGCCACAGCATCCACGGGCCGGAGTCGCCTCCCCACATCGCGGGCGGGCCCAGCTCGTCCTCCATGACCCACCAGGCGGCGCGGACGAGACCGGCGGCGGAGGCTGTGTCGTCGGCGGGCAGGTCGACGACGCGTACGTTCAGTTTGCGCACCTGATCGGGGGCCGAGGCGTCGGAGATCACCGTGCCGTAGCCGCTCCGGGGCCCCTTCCGGGGAGCGAACCTGCGCCAGACCTGGCCCACGATCTCCTTGGGCTCCCGGAGCTCCCAGCCCAGCTCCGAGGTGGCGTGCTCGAACTCCGACAGGCTCCACGAGCCGAAGCGGAGCGGGATGACCTCGCGCACCAGCTCGCGGAAGGTGTCGTCGCCGAGCCAACTGCCCCGGGGGATCATGTTCTCCATCCGGCAGACAGTAGTGGCCCGGTGCCGACGCGATTCCGGGGGCCCGATGTTGACGGACCGCTGCCCGGGAGGCGACGCTCACCGCACCAGGGATGAGAGGTGGGACATGGAGGCACACGCCTCGCAACTCGCGTTCGGCCGGCAGGTTCTGGATGCCCAGCCCTTCAGCGTCCTGCTGGGCGCGCGGCTGACGGCCTTCGGTGACGGAGCGGCCGTCCTGGAGCTGGACGTACGGGACGAACTGCGCCAGCAGAACGGCTTCGTCCACGGCGGCGTCCTGAGCTACGCGGCCGACAACGCCCTGACCTTCGCGGCGGGCGCGGCCGCCGGCCCGTCCGTCCTGACCGCCGGTTTCACCATCGACTATCTGCGCCCGGCCCGGGGCGAGGTGCTGCGCGCGCGGGCCCAGGTGGTCCGCCCCGGCCGCACCCGGGTCGTCTGCCGCTGCGATCTGCTGATGGTGGACACCGCAGGGATGGAAACCCTCTGCGCGGTGGCCCAGGGCACGATCGCCGTCGCCTCCGGAAGGCCGCCGGAGCCGACCGCGACCGGGTGACCCCGGTGTGCGCGCCGCCGAACTGCCCCCACCACGTGCCGCCCCGCTCGCCCGGTACGGCCTTCGCCCGCTGTGCTCCCCGTCGCCCGCCCGGCACGGCGAAGACAAGAGCCCCGACCCCCGAGAGAGGGCCGGGGCCGGTTGAGGAGCCCGGCCGCCTACGCCCCGACGGGGCACGGAGTGTGCGGCTCAGCTCTGTTCGGTGAACAGGTCACGACCGCCAAGGACAAGTACGACGGCCGTGCGAGATAGATCCCCCACGACACGTCACCACCCCATGACAGTCGCTCCAACGCCCCGGCCACGCGCGTGGACAGGTGGTCCGGTTCCCGCTCCTGCCGGGAGTCGAACCGGGACGCGTACTCCCTCAACCTGTCGTCGAGCCATGCCACCGCTCCCTGCGGTTCTTGCCACGTACCGCACACGAGAGCGGCAGGCTTCAGCAACCAATGCGCGGTCCGCACCGGCGGCACGCCGCCCGTACGGAATTCTGCTGCGGCCTCGCGGTACCGCTGATGCAAACGGTGCCCGTCCTTGTCGTCCTCGCCCGTCGGCGGGGGCGGAGGATCGTCCGCAGGCGGACGCCTGTCGCCTTCCCGGTCGAAGACTTCCCGGGAACCGGTCCAGAGGTACCCATGGTGGTGCAACGGCGCTCCTGATCCAATGTGTTGACGGAGCGGCTCAGGCCAGACCGAACGCGGCAGGGGTGATGCCGGCCGCGTCCAGCTCGGCCGTGGTGAACCTGAGCGGGGTCGCGTCGGGGCGCTTGGAGTCGCCCAGGGCCCACGCGTCATCGCCGATACGGGCGAGAGTGACGCAGGACTCGCCGTCCGGGTGAGTGTTGCCGCCGCACGCCTTCGTGAACCGGGCGCTGCTGATGTCGAGTGCGTACAGCTTCTTGCCGTCGATCATGCGCGTACCTTCCTGATCGGTTGACCGGCCCGGGGTGGGGCCGACCGCCGCCTCGACAGGGAATCGGGGCGGCTTCCTCATGGAGCTCATCCCCTGAGGACGGAAGTCGTCACGGATTATGCGCGTGATGGACTAAAGATCAGTTTCGGAATGACCAAGCCCACTGAATCAACAACTCCTGTGCGGCGTCGCCTGTGACGGCCTGGCCTTCGTAGAACGCGAATCGGTCGAGGAGTGAGCGAACGTCCCTGGGGTCGCGGAATACCGCTGTGCCGAGGTCCGTCTCGATGGTGGCTAGGCGGTGGTCGTACACGGTGAACGTGGACAAAGGTGTACTGCTGTATCGGACCGACAATGGAAGCAGTGCAATGCTGATATTGGCTTGGCGGGCGAGTGAGGATATGTGGTCGATCTGCATGGCCATGGCGTCCGGTGCGACCAGTGGGTACCGGACCGCCTGTTCCGTGAGGATGAATGTGAATCTCTTGGAGCGGTCGAGTAGGACCGCTTGGCGTTCCAGCTTCATGCCCACGGCTCTTGCTTGTTGCGTCGGCGGAGCGTCAAGGATGCTTGCCCGGATGTACTCCGGGGTCGAAAGCAAGCCCGTCACCATGGACAGGAGGAAGAACCGAAAATCGGTGGTCGCGGCCTCAAGGCCGGCCAGCTCAAGTTGCTTCTTGTCCAACCCCTTACGATGCAGTGCCTTGCGGTCCTGCCACTCCGTCTGAGCAATACGCGCCATGGCCATTACTTCGGCGGCTACCGCTGGGGATGCGCAGAGCCCTTTGAGGATCTGCTCCACGTCCACGAGTGACGGGCGGACCTTGTTGCCCTCGATGCGGCTGACCTTGGACTGTGACATGTTGCAGCGTGCGGCAAGCCGGGCCCCTGAGAGCCCGGCTTGTCTACGCAGTTGCCTGAGCGTGGCAGCAAGCTCCAGGCCTGTCTGGTCGAGGGCGTCAGGTTCGATGGCCACCGTGGACGTACTCCTCGAACGGCACCGATTCGGCTACCGCGATCCGCTGGTATTCGAGGAACGGTGACACGTCCCCTTCGAAAAGCTGCCGGTTGAGCTGCGTTCCGTCCTTCTCGTAGTTCATGAGCACGACCGTGGAGCGGTCGAACATCCAGAAGTCGCTCAACGTGCTCGGGAGAGGGTTGGGGCGGTCGGTCACGTCGAGGATGCGAATGTCTTCCCCGGCCGGGGCCTGATGCCGGTAGTACCGGTCGAACTCGAACTCCAGGTACTCGGACAGCGGACGGTGCACGATGCGCACTCGCCCCACCGTTCGGGTGCGGACCATGTTTATCCAGTCATCCTCGTACGGCCCTGGGTAGCGGGCCCCTTGCTTGAACGCTTGGAACTCGTCCGTTTCCTGCGGGACGAGATACTGGGGCAGTGTCTCCAAGCGCCACGCTTCCGATCGGAAGTCACGGAACTTGGCTGCCCAGGCGTCACCAGCCAAGAGCACGGATTGCCTCCCGTAGTACAGCCTCCGGGATCTCGACCAAGCCCTCACCGGACGGCGGGGTGAACGCGTTTGACAGGTCGCCCTGCACGACGAAGGAGCCGGAAGGGGTGCGGTAGACGTTGGGGCAGTCCCCTTGCCCGCAGGGGCCGCCGTTTCCGTTCTCGCCGGTCAGCCGCTGTAACTCTTCGCGAGCCATACTCGAACCCCCAGGGGTGGCAGAGGGCGCGGGACCGCCCTGTTGACCATGAAGGTACGGGCGCGCTCCAAGGGCGTCCATGCGGGATCGCGACTATGCGCGTTGTCGCATAAAGAGCCACCTCGGGCCCATGGGGCCGGCCGGAGAAGCGCAGCAGTGCGATCAGTGCTGGAGACGCGCCGGCGAAGCCGTCCGGCGACACGTGGCGCACTTCTGGCGGAACCGGCCGTCCTGCCGGGGACGGGCTGGTAGCCCCGGCAGGAAGGCACGGGCACGAGCCCGGGGCCGCCGGTCCGCCGGCCGACGGCCTCCCGGAGCTCGATGGGGCGGCCCGGCCTCAGATGCCGCAGCTGGGTGCGGACCAGAAGCGACCGCTGCCCCCGGCCACGTGGGTGTGGTCGTTGTGGCCGGGGTAGCCAGGGCCGAGGATCTCGGTGAAGCCGTGGTTGCGCGCCGCCTGGGCGAGGGCGCAGAAGCCCTGGGAGCCCGCGCCGAGGTCCGCCGCGTGCCCGTACAGGTGGCGGCTGTTGGTGGCCCCGCCGACCGCGCTGTTGCAGGACACGCTGCGGAAGCCGCCGTTGACGGTGATCGGCCGGTCTCCCATCGCGTGCCGCATGGCCTGGAGCTTCCACATGGTCACCAGGGCGTTGGCGCGTGCCGTGCCGGCGCTGACCCTGCCGCCGGACCAGTCGGAGTTGCAGCGGTTCAGCTCGGCGTAGGTGAAGTTGACCGGGGTGCAGTCGTCGTCCTGCAACGCGTAGATCTTGCTGAACGTCTGGGCGCCGGCGATGCCGTCGGCGGCCAGCCCGTACGCGGCCTGGAAGCGCTGCACGGCCGCCTTCGTCGCCGGGCCGAACGCTCCGTCGATGGCGATCTGGTTCCCGGTGCCCGGATAGCCCGCGACGCGGATCTGGAGCTGGCGTACCGCTTCACCGCTGGAGCCCTCCCGGAGCGTGCCGCTCCAGGTGTAACAGGCGTCGGCCGTGCCGACGTTGCCGGCCGAAGCGGAACCGGGGGCCGGGGCCGGGGGCGGGGTCGCGGAGGCGGCCGTGGTGCCGCCGAACGCGAGGGCCGCTCCCGCGAGAGTCGAGAGGAGGAATCCGATGGGGCGTGATCGCATGGGGGCTGCACCTCATTGTCGTCAAGCTGTCCATGGGGGATTCCGAGCCTCGGGCCGCCAGGTGTGAGTGTCAAGGTCATGTCAACATGCTGCCGAGGGTCCGGCCTCGTGACGGGGTGACAGGATGGGAGTGTGGCGATATATCGACCGAGGGCAGGGCTTCACAGCGACCTGCGGGCTGCGAAGTCATCGGTGTACGACCCGAGTGGCTTCGCCTGCTCGTAGCCGGGCCCGAACCGGAGAGCCCCAACCCCGCGGCCCCCGCAGGGCCGCATCACTCCTGGGAGGACCGTGTGCTCACGGCACAGCAATGGATCGATGCTCTGGGGCTCGAACCGCATGTGGAGGGTGGGTACTTCCGGCGTACGTTCCAGGCGGACCACCGTCCGCCGGTGCGGACCCCGCGAGGCGAACGCCTCCTGCTCACCTCCATCCACTACCTGCTCACCGAGGAGTCACCCATCGGGCACTGGCATCTCAACCGGTCGGACATCCTCCACTTCCACCACTCCGGTGCCCCCCTCACCTATCACCTGATCCACCCCGACGGCCGTGCGGAGTCGGTGCTCCTCGGCCAGGACCCGTACCAGGGGCAGGCGCTGACCCTCGCCGTTCCCGGCGGGGTGTGGAAGGCCACCTCCCTCGACGGTGGGGACCATGCCCTGATCAGCGAGGCGGTGGCGCCCGGCTTCGACTACGCGGACATGACGCTCGGGGACCCGGACGACCTGACCGCCCGCTTTCCCCGGCACGCGGCGCTGATCCAGCGCTACTGCCGCCCGGACGCCGCGCGGGGCGCCGACGGCTCACGCGGGGAGGCGCAGCGCCGATGAGAGCCGCACTGCCGGCCCGCCGGTCTCAGGTGAACGGGACGAATGAGTCCAGCGACTCGGGCAGGGTCTGGCCGCCGTCGACGGTGAGCGTCTGACCGGTGACGAACGAGGCTTCGTCGGACGCGAGGAAGAGCACGGCGCGGGCGATGTCGGAGGTCTCGCCGAGCCGGCCGGCCGGGATGGCGGCGGCCATGCGTCGCAGGTAGTCCTCGCCCAGATCGTTCAGCCCCTCGGTGCGGACGTTTCCG